>NZ_FCNT01000031.1 GCF_900021155.1 Alistipes sp. CHKCI003 | reverse complement strand
TCCCCGTGCCCCCCTTTCGCGGCCGATCCCCTCCCCTTCTGCGGCCGAACCCGCTCTCCCGCCCTGCGGGCGGACCGTCCCGGCAAGTCCGGCGGCGAGAACGGCCCTGCCGGTCCGGCAGCCGAATCCGCTCCCGAAAGGTACGGATTTTATCCGACAATCCCGACGATGTCGCTCAACCGTTCGATCCCGAGCCGCTCCATCTCCGCGGGCAGCGCCTCGACGATCTCTTTCGACGCATAGGGGTTGCGCAGATTCTCGGCCCCGACCTGCACGGCCGTGGCGCCGGCCATCATCATCTCGATCACGTCGCGCGCCGACCGCACGCCGCCGCAACCCATCACGGGCACGGAGCAGGCCCGCGCGACCTCGTAGACCATCCGCACGGCCACGGGGAAAACAGCCGCGCCCGAGAAGCCCCCCATCGTGTTGGCGACCGCGGGCCTCCGCCGCCGCACGTCGATGCGCATGCCGAGCAGCGTATTGATCAGGCAGATGCCGTCGGCCCCCGCCTCTTCGCACGCACGGGCGATCGAGACGATGTCCGTAACGTTGGGCGAGAGCTTGATGTACACGGGTTTGGTCGTTACGGCCTTCACGGCGCGCGTAACCTCGGCCGCCGCCTCGGGCGACGTTCCGAACGACATGCCGCCGTGCCGCACGTTGGGGCACGAGACGTTCACCTCGATCAGTCCCACCTGCTCCTCCCGGTCGATCCGTTCGCAGCAGTAGGCGTACTCCTCGACCGAGAATCCCGAAATATTGGCGATCACGGGTTTATGGAAGAACGTTCGCAGCCGCGGCAGCTCCTCGGCGATCACCGCATCGATGCCCGGATTCTGCAATCCCACGGCATTGATCATCCCCTCGGTACACTCCGCGATGCGGGGCGTGGGGTTGCCGAAGCGCGGTTCGCGCGTGGTGCCCTTGAACGAGAAGGAACCCAGTATGTTGATGTCGTAGAACTCGCGGTACTCGCTGCCGTAGCCGAACGTCCCGCTGGCCGGGATCACCGGATTGTCCAGCACGAGGCCGCTCAGCACCACCCGCGTATCGCGCAGAGGCCGCCCCGCGGGCGTGCCGCTCTGCATCGTAAAAATCCGGTTTACCATACGATCTCCTCCTTCGTCAGCACGGGCCCCTCCTTGCAGATGCGTTTGTTCCCGTATTTGGTTTTGCACGTACAGCCCATGCAGCCGCCGAAGCCGCAGCCCATGCGCTCCTCGAAACTCAGTTGTCCGTCTGCGGCGACCGCATCGCACAGCGCCCGCAGCATCGGCAGCGGGCCGCAGGCGTAGAAGTAGTCGCAACGGAGGTCGTTCGCCTCGATGGCCGCGGTTACGAATCCCGCGGTCCCCATCGTTCCGTCGGCCGTGGCGACGAAGACCCCGGCACCCAGCGCGCGGAACTCCTCGGCGTAGAAGACCTCCGCTGCCGTGTTGAATCCCAGCACGACCGTCGTCGGCCGGCCGGCGGCGATCAGACGCTTGGCGAGGTTGTAGAGCGGCGGGACGCCCACGCCTCCGCCCACGAGAAGCGGCCGCTCCGCAGGCACGTCCGTGCGGAACCCGTTGCCGAGCCCCGTGAGCAGGTCGAGCCGCTCGCCCGGCCGCATCCGGCTCATCTGCTCCGTACCGTCGCCGACCACCTTATAGATCAGCGTCAGCGTCCGCCCGTCCCAGTCGCAGACCGAGATCGGACGCCGCAGGTAGCGCCCCGCGAGCGCCACGTTGACGAACTGTCCCGGAGCGGCGATCCACTGCGTATCGCCCGCGAGCACCATGCGGAAGACCGAAGCCGTCAGCGGCTCGTTCGAACGGATTTCGTAAATATCCTGTTTGTACATACAATCTCTGTTATACCCGATTCGGCACCGGCGATGCGGCCTGCGCCCTGCATACATCCCGACCGGACAAGCTCCCGCACGAAGCGGGTCCCGTTCGGACGAAAGACGGAAGAGCGGAACGCCCGCTCCGGAGCCGGAACTTGCTCCTTACTCCGCGTCGATGGTCGACACGCCGAAAGTGATCTCTTCGAGCACGTCGAGCAGCACTTCGACCGTTTCGAGCGCCGTGAAGACCGTTACGTTGTTCTCGACGGCCGTGCGGCGGATTTCGTATCCGTCGAGGCGGGTGTTGTGCTGGTTGATGTCGATCGTATTCACGACGTAGCTCACATGCCCCTGCCGCAGCGCGTCGATGATCTCCGAGCTGCCTTCGCTCAGCTTGCGCCGCGTGCGGGTGCGGATGCCGTGCCCGCGCAGGAACTCCGCCGTGCCGGTCGTCGCTTCGATGTTGAACCCGAGGTCGTAGAAGCGGCGCACGAGCGGCAGGGCGGTCTGCTTGTCGGAGTCGGCGATCGTTACGAAGATCGTCCCGTAGTTGCAAACGTTCATGCCCGTGGCCTGCAATGCCTTGTAGAGCGCGCGGGTGAGTTTGTCGTCGTAACCGATTGCCTCGCCCGTGGACTTCATCTCGGGCGAGAGGTAGGAGTCCATGCCGCGGATCTTGGCGAACGAGAAAGCCGGCGCCTTGACGTACCAGCGCTTCTTCTCCCGGCCGCACACCTCCGTGATGCCCTGCTCGCGCAGGCTGCGGCCCAGAATCACCTGCGTGGCGATGTGCGCCATCTGCACGCCCGTGGATTTCGACAGGAACGGCACCGTGCGCGACGAACGGGGATTGACCTCGATCACATAAACCTCGTCGTCGCCCGCGACGATGAACTGTATGTTGTAGAGTCCGACGATGCCGATCCGCAGCCCCAGCCGCACCGTGTAGTCGACGATCTTCTCCTTCGCTTTCTCGCTCACGCTGAAGGTCGGGTAGACGCTGATCGAGTCGCCCGAGTGGATGCCCGTGCGCTCGACATGCTCCATGATGCCCGGGATGAAAACGTCCCGCCCGTCGCAGATGGCATCCACCTCCAGCTCCTTGCCCATGATGTAGCGGTCGACCAGCACGGGAGAATCTTCATTGACCTCGACGGCCGTTTGCAGGTAGTGGCGCAGACGCTCCTCGTTCGAGACGATCTGCATCGCGCGGCCGCCCAGCACATAGCTCGGACGAACCAGCACCGGATAGCCGATGCGGGCCGCCGCACGCACGCCCGACTCGATGTCCGTAACGGCTTCGGCCTCGGGCTGGGGGATGCCCAGCTCCTCCATGATCCGTTCGAAACAGCCGCGGTCCTCGGCATTGCGGATCGCATCGCAGCCCGTGCCGACGATCGGGACGCCCAGCGCCGCGAGCGGCTCGGCCAGATTGATGGCCGTCTGTCCGCCGAGCGAGACGACGATCGCCTCGGGTTTTTCGAGGCGGATGACGTTCATCACATCCTCCACCGTCAGCGGTTCGAAGTAGAGTTTGTCGCTGGTGGTGTAGTCCGTGGAGACGGTCTCGGGGTTGTTGTTGACGATGATCGCCTCGTAACCCGCCTCGCGGATCGACCAGATGGCGTGGACGGTCGAATAGTCGAACTCGACGCCCTGACCGATGCGGATCGGACCCGAGCCGAGCACGACGATCTTCTTTCTGCCGCTCACCACCGACTCGTTCTCCTGCTCGTAGGTCGAGTAGAAATAAGGCACGTAGGAGGCGAACTCGCTGGCGCAGGTGTCGATCATCTTGTAGACGGGGAAGATGCCGTGGCGTTCGCGCAGGCGGTACATTTCGCTCTGCGAGAGGCCCCACAACAACCCGATATACTTGTCGCTGAAACCCATGCGCTTGGCATCGCGGAGCGTCTCCGCGTCCATCGGATGCTCGCGCACCGTGCGTTCGAATTCGACGATGTTCTTGAACTTTTCGAGGAAGAAGAGGTCGATCTTCGTGTTGTTGTAGATCAGCGAGAGGTCCGTCCCCATGCGGATGAGCTGCGCCACGGCATAGAGGCGGTCGTCCGTACCGTCCTTGATGTAGGTCAGCAGCCGGTCTTCGGACCAGTCGTCGAACTTCTTGTGCCAGATGTGGCAGACGCCCGTTTCGAGCGAGCGCACGGCCTTCAGCAGCGATTCTTCCATCGTGCGGCCCACGGCCATCACCTCGCCCGTGGCCTTCATCTGCGTGCCGAGCTTGTTCGAAGCGTCGCTGAACTTGTCGAAGGGGAAGCGGGCGATCTTCGTTACCACGTAGTCGAGCGTCGGCTCGAACGCCGCAGGCGTATTGGCGATGCGGATCTCGTCGAGCGTCAGCCCCACGGCGATCTTGGCGCTCACGCGGGCGATCGGATAGCCGCTGGCCTTCGAGGCGAGGGCCGACGAACGCGACACGCGGGGGTTGACCTCGATCAGATAGTATTTGAACGAGAGAGGGTCCAGCGCGAACTGCACGTTGCAGCCTCCCTCGATCTTCAGCGCGCGGATGATCCTGAGCGCCGAGTCGCGCAACATCTGATACTCGCGGTTGGTGAGCGTCTGGCTCGGGGCCACCACGATCGAATCGCCCGTGTGCACGCCCACGGGGTCGATGTTCTCCATGTTGCAGATGGCGATGGCCGTGTCGTTGCGGTCGCGGATCACCTCGTACTCGATCTCCTTGTATCCCTTGATGCTCTTCTCCACGAGCACCTGATGCACGGGCGAGAGGAAGAGCGCGTTGCGCATGATCTCGCGGAACTCCGCCTCGTCGTCGGCGAAGCCGCCGCCCGTGCCGCCCAGCGTGAAGGCCGGACGCAGCACTACGGGATAGCCGATCCGCTCCGCCGCCGCGAGCCCCTCTTCCATCGAGCCGGCGATCTCGGACGGCAGCACCGGCTCGCCGAGCGACTGGCACAGCTCCTTGAAGAGTTCGCGGTCCTCGGCCCGTTCGATGCTGTCGAACGACGTGCCGAGAATCTCGACCTGACACTCTTCGAGGATGCCCTTCCGGGCGAGCTGCACGGCGAGGTTCAGCCCCGTCTGGCCGCCCAGCCCGGGCACGATGGCGTCGGGCCGCTCGTAGCGGATGATCTTGGCGACGTATTCGAGCGTCAGCGGCTCCATGTAGACCTTGTCGGCGATGTGCGTGTCGGTCATGATCGTCGCGGGATTCGAGTTCACGAGCACGACCTCGTACCCCTCCTCCTTGAGCGCGAGGCACGCCTGCGTGCCCGCATAGTCGAATTCGGCGGCCTGACCGATCACGATCGGACCCGAGCCGATGACCATCACTTTGTTGATATCCGTTCTCTTAGGCATTTCTGTGCTCCTCCATCATTTGTATGAACTTGTCGAAAAGATAGGCGCTGTCCTGCGGACCCGGGGCGCTCTCGGGGTGGTACTGCACCGAGAAGAGCCGGTCCTCGGGGCACTCCATGCCCTCGACCGTATCGTCCAGCAGATTGACGTGCGTCAGCCGCAGACCGGTACCTCCGAGCGACTGCCGATCGACGGCATAGCTGTGGTTCTGGCTCGTGATCTCGATCCGGCCCGTTTCGAGACACTTCACGGGGTGGTTGCCGCCGCGGTGGCCGAACTTCATCTTGAAGGTCCGGGCCCCGTAGGCGAGCGCGATCATCTGGTGTCCGAGGCAGATGCCGAACATGGGCACCCGCCCGCGGAGCGCGCGCACCTTCTCCACCACGGGCGCCACGTCCGCCGGATCGCCCGGGCCGTTCGAGAGGAACACGCCGTCGGGGCGGAACGCCAGCAGCTCCTCGACCGAGATGTCGTAGGGCACGACCGTTACGTTGCACCCCTTTTCGTTGAGTTTGCGGATGATGTTGTATTTGATGCCGCAGTCGATGGCCACCACGTCGTAACGGTGGTTGGCCGTGCGGGAAAACCAACGTTTCTTGCAGCTCACGCGCCGCACCATGTCGTGCGGCAGTTCGTAGGCGCGAAGCCGTGCGAGCGCCTCGGCCGCAGGGGTCGCGGACGAGGCAATCATCACCTTCTGACTCCCTTCGTCGCGGATGATGCGCACCAGACGGCGCGTGTCGATCCCCCAGATGGCGGGAATGCCGTGCTCCTCGAACACCTCGGCGAGCGTCTTGGTGTAGCGGAAATTCGACGGCGTATCGTTGTACTCGCGCACGATCATGCCGCCGATGGTCGGGAACTTCGTTTCGTAGTCCTCCTCGGCGGTACCGTAGTTGCCGATCAGCGGATAGGTCATCACCACCATCTGATCCGTGTAGGAGGGGTCCGACAGAATTTCCTGATAGCCCACCATCGAGGTGTTGAAGACGATCTCGTTGACGGCTTCCCGGTCGGCACCGAATCCGTAGCCGTAGAACTCCTCGCCGTTTTCAAGAACGATTTTCTTGGTAAATGGTTTCATTATTGTCTGTTTGGTTTTCTGTTCAATCCGTCGTAAGCCCAACGGCCTCCGACCACCGTCAGCACCGTCCGGCCCCGCACCCGCCACCCGGCGAACGGGGTAGCCCGGCCCTTCGAGAGGAATGTTCCGGGGTCCACGTCGTACTCCGCCCCGAGATCGAGCACCGTGAAATCGGCCGGCTGCCCCGCCTCGATCCGTCCGCCGCCGAGGCCGAACAGACGGCGCGGATTCTCCGACATGAGCTCCATGAGCCGTGCGAAGGGGATCACGCCTCCGAGCACCAAATATTCATACATCAGTCCGAATGCGCACTCCAGCCCCACGATCCCCATGGCGCTGCCGGCCAGTCCGCGCGACTTCTCGGCAGCGGTGTGGGGCGCGTGATCGGTGGCCAGCACCTCGATCGTCCCGTCCTGAATGCCCGCGATGAGCGCCGCACGGTCCTCGGCGCTGCGCAGCGGGGGGTTCATCTTGAAACGCCCGTCCTCGCGGAGATCGGTCTCGTCGAGCAGCAGATAGTGGGGCGCCGTCTCGCAGCTCACGGCCAGACCGCGGGCCTTCGCCTCACGCACCAGCGCCACGCTCTCCCGGGTCGAGACGTGGCAGACATGATACCGGCAGCCGGTCTTTCCGGCCAGCTCGATGTCGCGCTCCACCTGCGTCCACTCGCTCTCGGAGCAGATGCCCCTGTGTCCGTGCGCACGGCAGTAGGCGCCGTCGTGGATGTAGCCGCCGCGCAGCAGATCGTCCGCCTCGCAGTGGGCCACGACGGGCCGCCCCGCGGCCGCCGCACGCCGCATCGCCTCTTCCATCAACTCCGCCGACTGCACGCCGCGTCCGTCGTCCGAGAAGCCGACCACCCCGGGCGCCAGCGCCGCGAAGTCGACCAGCTCGCCGCGTCCCTTCTGCCCCATCGTGATGCAGCCGTAGGGGATCACGCGCACCGCAGCGTCGCGGCGGATCGCCTCCAGCTGCACGGCCAGATGCTCCGGCGTATCGGGCGCCGGCATCAGATTGGGCATCGAACAGATCGTGGTATAGCCGCCGTGCGCGGCAGCGGCGGTACCCGTGGCGACGGTCTCCTTGTACTCGAATCCGGGTTCGCGCAGATGCACATGCACGTCCACCAGTCCGGGGACGATGCACAGCCCGCGCAGATCAATGCTTTCGGCACCGCCGTCCGCCGCCTCGCCGACGGCGACGATCCGTCCGTCCGCGACCGTTACGTCGGCCTCGCCGAAGCGCCCCGAGCGCCACACCTTTGCATTCCGGTAAATCGTTTTCATCGCACGCAATCGCATAAAAAAATAGGGCAGCCGGAACAGCTACCCTAAATAAAACAAAACCTCCGGAGACCCCAAACGGTGATAACCCGCACGGTTATCCTGCCAGAACATCTGCGATGCCGCTGTGTTGGGTTCGGTTTTCATGGTCGTGGGTTTCCGGATTTACTCCAATCGGGTACAAAGGTAGGCAAAAAATTCGCAATCCGCAATCGGCCCGCACAATTTTTCGGCCGGAAGGCGGAATTCGGCGGCGGAATGCTATCTTTGCATGCAGAACACTCCGCCCATGGAACATTCGCTGCTCATCCCGCTGCTGCTTACGCTCGGTGCCGGTCTGGCGACCGGCATCGGCAGCGCCATCGCCTTCTTCGCCCGCCACACCAACAAACGGCTGCTCTCGTTCTCGCTCGGCCTGTCGGGCGGCGTGATGATCTACGTCTCGTTCGCCGAGCTGCTGCGCGAGGCGGAAACGACGCTCGCCGACGCATGGGGCCCCCGCATGGGGCAGGCTCTCGCGGTCGCGGCCTTCTTCGGAGGCATCCTGCTCATCGGCATCATCGACCGGCTGGTTCCCTCGTTCGAGAACCCCCACGAAGCGCGCGCCGTGGAGGACATGGAGCGACATCCGCGCGACCCGAAGCTCATGCGCATGGGGATGCTCACCGCGCTGGCGATCGGCATCCACAACTTTCCGGAGGGCATCGCCACCTTCACCACGGCCGTCGAAAACCAGACGCTCGGCATAGCCATCGCCGTCGCGGTGGCGATCCACAACATACCGGAGGGCATCGCCGTCTCGATCCCGATCTTCTACGCCACGGGCAATCGGCTGAAAGCCTTCCGGCTCTCGCTGCTCTCGGGTCTGGCCGAGCCGGTGGGCGCTCTGCTGGCATGGCTTGTGCTGATGCCCTTCATGTCGGCGACGCTCATGGGCTGCGTGCTGGCGGGCGTAGCGGGAATCATGGTCTTCATCTCGATCGACGAACTGCTCCCCGCGGCCCGCGAATACGGCGAAGCGCACATCGCCCTCTACGGCGTCGTGGCCGGCATGGCGGTCATGGCGCTCAGCCTGCTCCTGTTGGCTTAGGCCGACCGGCGCGCCGCGCCGGAAACTTCGGACGCCGCACTCCGCTCCGGATCGCCCGCATGCCCCATCCGCGGCTGCAATTCCGCCCGACACCCCGCCGCTCGCCGGCACGCGGATGCGGACGGCGGCAGGTCGGCCGACGGCGAGAGCGAGATTCGCGCAGGCTCCGGCCGCAGCGGCGGCCCGTCCCCACGTCGCCTTCCCTCCTCGGGGGAAGGGACGCATACCCCCGCGCAGCCTCGCCGAAACGGAGCGGACGACCCGAACAGCCGGCCCCGTCCGGCCGTTCTCCACGAAAGTCCGGATCGCATCCGGAATGCCGAAAACGCCGACACGAAAAACATACGACCACACAACTCGTACTCGAAAAAGAGATGGACATTCTTCTGCTTCTCGCCGGTCTCGGACTGATCCTCGGCGGCGCCAACTTCCTCACGGACGGCGCGGCGGCCGTCGCACAGCGCCTCCGCATGCCGGAGTTCGTCGTCGGTCTCACCGTCGTCGCCGTCGGCACCTCGACGCCCGAACTGGCCGTCTCGGTCCTCTCGGCCATTGCGCACAACAGCGACATGGCCGTGGGCAACGTCGTCGGCTCGAACCTCTTCAACGTCTTCGTCATCCTCGGCATCTGCGCCCTCATCGCTCCGGTCGCCCTCACCTCGGGCAACATCCGGCGCGACATTCCGATCGGACTGGGCGTCTCCGTGCTGCTGTTCCTCCTCGCTTCCGACCGGCTGCTGCACCTCGGCGCCACCGACCGCATCGGACGCGCCGAAGGCATCGGGATGCTGCTGCTCTACGCCGCGATCCTGTGGTACACCGTCCGCACCACGCCGCGGCCCGCACACGCCGAGACTCCCGGGCGGAAACAGCAGGCACCGTGGCTCTCGGTCGTATTCATCCTCGGCGGCCTCGCGGCCCTCGTCGGCGGCGGCGAACTGTTCCTCAAAAGCGCCGTCTCCATCGCGCGGCATCTCGGCGTCAGCGAGTCGGCGATCGCCATCACGCTCGTCGCGGGCGGCACGTCGCTGCCCGAGCTGGCTTCGTCGATCATCTCGGTGGTCAAGCGACGGCCCGAGCTCGCGCTGGGCAACGTCATCGGCTCGAACATCGCCAACATACTCCTCATACTCGGTGCCAGCGCCACGATCCATCCCCTCACGATGGGCGGCATCACGACCCGGGACCTCCTCATGGTCGTCCTCTCGTCGCTGCTGCTCTTCGTCGCGGCCTTCACCTTCCGACGACGGAGCATCGACCGGTGGGAAGGGGCGATCTTTCTGGCGATCTACATCGCCTACATCTCCTCTCTGCTGAGATAATTTTCCAGAAGCCGCGGCATTGCATAGTCGCCGAGCGCACGTTCCGCGATCCGGAGACACCCCGGCATGCGGAGCGGGGCGGAGGCACCGACTTCGATCCGGTGGAACACGGCATGGATACGCTGATGCGACAACCGGTGCTCCGGCAGCGCGACCGAACGGACCAGCCGCCACGGCACGCCGCCCAACGCCGCACGGAACTCCTCCGCGTCGGCGACCCGCAGAAAATCGGTCTCCTCCGGCATCTCGACGAGCGGAAACTCGTACAACCCCTGCCAGATGTCGCGCCCCTCGCGCCGGCGCACGAAGGTATCGCCCCCGCAGACGACGTGCAGATAGTGGAACCAGCGGGGCCGCACGGCCGTGCGGCCCCGCTTCACGGGCCGCTCGCCGACCGTCCCGGCCGCCAGCGCAAGACACCGCGCCGCCAGCGGACAGTTGTCGCAGCGGGGTGCGGCCGGCGTGCATTGCAACGCCCCGAAATCCATGACCGCCTGATTGTAACGTCCGGCTCGGCGCGTGTCGAGCTGCGCGGCGGCCAGTTCGGCGAAGAGCCTGCGGCCGGCCGTCGTGTCGATCGGCTCGGCGATGTCGAACAGGCGGGCGAGCACGCGGTAGACATTGCCGTCCACCGCAGCCACGGGTTCGTCGTATGCCGCAGAGCAGATCGCCGCCGCAGTATACTCCCCCACTCCCCGCAGCGACCGCACGTCGGCATACGCACGCGGGAACACTCCGCCGGACTCCGCGACGATCTGCCGTGCGGCCGCATGCAGATTGCGGGCACGGCTGTAATAACCGAGCCCCTGCCAGAGCTTCATCACCTCGTCCTGCCCGGCGGCGGCGAGCGACCGCACGTCGGGGAAACGCTCCGCGAAACGCAGGTAATAGTCCCGGCCCTGCGCGACGCGGGTCTGCTGGAGAATCACCTCCGAAAGCCAGACGAGGTAGGGATCGCGCGTGCGGCGCCACGGCAGGTCGCGCCCGCAGCGGGCGTACCAATCGAGCAATATGGGTGCGATGTCGGACATTTCGGCGGCAAATTTAACCATTCCGTGCCGATATTCGCCGTTTCGGAACTATCTTTGAAAGACAAAACCGACGAAACGTTAAAAACCTTACGGCCATGCAGAAACACAAGCTGACGGACAATACCGTCGAAAAACGTTACGAATTCGACCTGAACGGCGAAACCGCCGCGATCGAATACATCAGGGAGTCGGACGTCATCACGCTGACCCACACCTTCGTCCCGGAGACACATCAGGGACAGGGCATCGCCGCCGAGCTGACCGAAGCGGTGCTGACGGATGCACGCAAAAAGGGGCTGCGCGTCATCCCCCGCTGCAGTTACGTCGCCCAGTACATTTTCAGCCATCCCGAATGGGAGGAGATCGTATTCAGGGGCTAAACGGCACAGCGAACGCCGCACTACGCACAACGCGAGGGACGGCTCCGGGAGCCGTCCCTCTTCCCCCCGTTCTCGCCCACCCCGCCGCTCCGGTTCCTCGTCGCTTCACGCGGCCGCGGCGCCTTGCCCCGGTCCGTCTCCACCCATTACCGCCCGACGCTCACCGCAGCACGGACCGGTAAAACGGATGCCCTGCTTCCCAGAAATATTTTCGGCGGCAAATTTGGTTTATATCGTAAACTTGTTTATATTTGCAACAACGAAACCCGATGTCATCGGATCCGACACGACGTTTCAATCTACGTTACGAACCTATTTACGAATAAAAAAGAACAATTGTCATGAAACGAATCGAATGTTTATTGACGTCCTTCGCCGTTCTCATTCTTTGCGGTTCCACGCTAAGGGCGCAACCGAAGAGAGAGATCATCTTGCAAGTAACCGACATTCCCTCTCAAACCGGACGAATTTTAGCAACCGTCGGCCACGGCGAATACTACGGCTGGGCGGACGCCGCCGACTTTCCGGTTGAAATCAAACTCGAGAACGTCTCCAATGGAACGTATGAAATCTACGTTTTCCACGATGCCAACGGCAACTGGGAATTGGATAAAGAAAACGGCGTTCCGACAGAGCGTTGCGCCATGCGGAAGATCGAGGTAACGGATAGCGTCCGAACGTTTTCCGTGGCATTGGTCGATATAAAAGACAGGATTAAAACGCAGCACAAACGACAAGAACAACAACTCCGGCCCTAACCTTAAAACCGACGCTTATGAAACGAATCGAAACCGACGGGCGGAACCGTTCGCGGACCGCTTCACCGAACGCACCGCACCCGCTGCAAGACAAAGCACTCGACGCGCACGAAAGCATGGAACTGATCGCACGCATGATCCGCAATACGCGCCGCCGTATGGAACGCGACACGGGGCGCCCATTCCTCATCTGGGGCTACACGACCGTGGGCATCTCGCTGCTGAACTACGGGTTCAACGAGGCCGGCTTCGCTCCGGCGTGGAGCTTTACGTGGTTTCTGATCCCCGTCATCGGATACCTGCTCACGAGGCTGTTCCCGCAAAGGAAAAGCACGGATCCCCGCACCGACATCGACCGCATCGTCGGCAAGGTCTGGGCCGTGTGTACGTTGTCGCTGATTCCGATCTTTCTGCTCTGTCTCCTCCACGGCCTCTCCTACCGCCCGAGCCTCTTCGCACTCATCACGCTCGTCATGGCGGTCGCAACGGCTCTCACGGGAACGATCGTCCGGTCGCGGATCTACTGCGTCGCAGGCTTTGCAGGCATGGGGCTCTCCACGGCATTCGCCTTCTACGATTTCTGGCTGAAAAGGGCAGCGGCCGCAGGTAGCGTCGTGGATGCGCATCTGTTGAACGCGGAAATTCTTATCTTTGCCGCGATCTTCGCCGCGATGATGATCGTCCCGGGACATATCCTCAACAGCAAGTCCGGCCGCAGACAGGATTGCATCGAATGATCTGTTCAAAGTTTGCATAACGAACCTCCATACGAAGTTCTGCCGGATGGAATTCCGCCGCCGGAAAAACGGCCCCATAACGCTTTCGGGCTATCAGCGGTCATCGGCAAACCCGAACCAGCCAACAAATGAAATGACTATGAAAAAAAACGAATCTTCCGATGATCTGCGTCTGCCGGACGAAGAACGGCTGGAGCGAATCGCACAGGCGTTCGACGCACAACGCCGACAACTCAATTTCGTCCACAGCAATCTCTTTTTCGCCGCTGGCTGGATCTCACTCCTCACATTGACAGCGCAGTTCATGCTCGACACGCTGCTTGGAGCGGCATGGTTGTGGTACCTGCTCTGGTTACCTGCCGGAATAGCCGGCGTAGCCCTGTTGCTGATCCGGCGAGACAAGCACCGCACCGTAACGCTCACAGACCGCTCGCTCCTGAATGTCTGGCTGTTCGCCATCGGCGTTACGGGCTACACCGCATTCTACCTCGACGGGCGGCTGCCCATCGCGGGATTCCTGACCATCGGCATGGCAATCGCCGTCGCTTTCACTTCCGAACTATTCCGGCGAAACGGCCCCAATAAATCGAATCAGGGCGGCTCACTCGTCGTACTGCAAATGGCGTCCGTCGCAGGAGCGTTCCTCGCGGCTTGGATTTTCCGCGCGGCGCTCGACGGCCAGACCCTAATGCAATTTCTGCTCACCTTCGCGGCCGTCGCCCTTCAGCTCTTGGGAACTGGCGTCGTACTGCGTTATCACGAACGCCGAAAACATGTTTAGAGAACTCGATCCACTGCTGCACTCCGAGCTCCGGCTCGCGGTAATGTCGATCCTCGTCGGGGTCGAAAGCGCCGACTTCGTCTATCTGCGCGAGGAGACGGGAGCCACGGCCGGCAACCTCAGCGTGCAGATCGACAAATTGCGGAAAGCGGGCTACATCTCCGTCGAGAAAAGTTTCCGCGGCAAAATGCCCTGTACCGTCTGCCGCATCACGGAACAGGGCATGGACGCCTTCGAGGCTTATGTCGCAGCATTGCAGACCTACATAAAAAAATAGCCGCACCCTGCGGATCCGGCGGGTATGAATGGACCCGCCGGATCCGCAGGCGGATGCAAGACCGACGAAACCGGACGCAGGTTCCACCCGTGCGGGAGCGCCGGCGCAAAATCGAAACTCGTCCGCATCCACGCCCCGGGCAACGCAGGCAGCGAACCGCTGTCTCCGCCTGTCGCAGCGCATGCTCCCGGCAAACGGCCCTCTGCACCGCTCTCCGTGTCGCTCACGCAATCCGTTGCCACGATCCGAAGGGCCGGAACTCCGCCGCACCGACCGCTTCCCTCCGGAAGAGCATACGGAAAATCCCCGCCCGTTCCCGTGCTTCAAAGCTACGTATTGTCAGTCCGGAAAAACCCCACAATAAGCAGCACCAATAGAAAAAAAGCTGTCCAAGACCTGTCAGACAGCTTTTATAACAATAGACACACCGGTCTTCTACTGCCGGTCTCCGGTCATCGCGGCGGCGCGCGCTTCGGCCTCCGCCGCAAGTTTCGCGGCCTGCTCCTGCGCCGCCTCCGCCAGTTTGTCCCCCGCTTTTTCGGCCGCGGCCTTAGCCAGCTGATTCCGGGCCCCGGCCACGAGTTCGTCCCGCTGTTCTTCGGCCGCCTTCACGCAGCGTGCCGCCGGCACGCTGCACCTCGTCGCGCAGCATCTACGCCCGATGCTCCGCCTCGGCGGAGCGTTTCCCCCTCTGCTCCCCGACGGCCGCGCCGATCTTCCGACGCTGTTCGTCGACCTCCGCTTCGAACGGAGCGCTGCCCGTGAGTTTCCGCACCTGCTCGTTCACGAGGTTTTTCAACGCATCGACCGCCGCCTCTTTCACGCCCAGCGTGATCTTCGGATCGGAGAACGTACCGCCGATCCCGACGTCGAGCGTCGTGAGCACCCCGCCCGCAGCCCCTTCGGGCAGCGAGACGCGCGCTTTGTAGTCGATCGTCCGGTCCGGACCGGTCGTACCCGACAAACGGACCGCCGCTCCTGCGATCCGCAGGTCGAAAGGTTCGGTGGTTATACGGCCGTCGGCGATCGTGAAGCGGATCGCCACATCCCGGGCTTCGATCTGCCGGAGAGGTTCGTACCTCAACGCATCGGCCAGCTTGGAGAAAGCCTCGATCCGACGGATGCGAACATCCTGCGAAGCGATCGTCCCCGCGGCATTCAGCGTCTTCAGTTCGGGCGTCATCGACGCATCGAGGCGCGCAGCGAGATCGAGCCGCATCGAATACGAGCCTCCGGTCTTCGCGAACAGGGGCACGAGCCGCTGCACGACCTCCAGCTCCTCGAAAGTCCGCTCGAACGAAGCCTTCGCCACGTCGAGCCCGAGACGCAACTCGGGACGCTGCGCATCGGCGACAGTCGAATAGCAGCCCGAAGCGTTCACCCGGCCGCCGAACGCCTCCATCGCCAGCCCGTCGAGCAACACGGCGCCGTCCGCGACCCGCACGCCTCCGGACAGGTTCGTGATCCGCATCTTCCGGAACAGTACCTCGTGCAGTTCGGCCGAGAGCGCGAGATCGAGATTCGCAGGGATCACGGGCGCATGCGCCGCGGTATCGGCCGCCGCGGACACGGCCGGCTGCTGCACCCCCTCCCGCTGCTGCGAGGCGGGCACGGAGGAGAGCAGTTCGTTCAGATCGAGCCGGTCCGATTCGACATAGAGACGGCCCGACAGTTTCGATCCGCGCAACAGATAGCCGATGTATCCGGTCAGGCGTCCGTTGGCCGCAAGATCGCTCCGGCCCGCCGCGAGGTCCAGTTCGCCGAGCGTCATCGCCGCGGGCGAGACGGTCGCCGCAGCCCGCCGGACATGCACGTCGGGCCATCCGTCCATCCGCGCGAGCAAGTCTTCGACGACGAACGTACCCGACGCCTCGACCGATTCGTAACGTTCGCGCTCAATATCGGACATCCGGCCCGCGGCCCGCAGATCGGCTGTAACGATGCCGCTGAACGCCTCGCCGTCCCGGAGCGGATAGACTTCGCGGATGCCGCCCAGATCGGCCCGCCCCGAAACGGCCGCATCGAAATGCGGGTCGGAGAAAAGATGCGAGGCGGCGAACGAAGCGCGGACCGTGTTTCCGTCCATCGTCAGCGTCAGCAGAGGCATCTCGACCTTCGTATCGTCGATCGTGCCGCCTGCGTTCGAAACGCGGGCATCGACCGCGATGTCCGTAACGGCCTTGGGCAGCGAAACATATCGGAAAGCCCCCTCCCGCACGCCGAGCTTCACCTCGAAAGCGGGCACTTCGCCGCCCGCAAGCCGTCCCTTCGCCCACGCCGCGAGCGACAGTTCGCCCGAGGCGGAGAGGCTGCGGAAATCGCGCGTGTAGAAGGCCGGGATCATCGAAAGAATATCCTTGAACTGCACTTTGCGGCACTCCGCCGCGAGGTCCACCGCCACAGCCCCCGGCTCCGCAAGATCGACTCGCCCGCCGAGCGAAAGTTCGACGGCGTTCAGACGCAGCGTATTCTGCGCGAACACAAATCGCCTCTGTTCCAGATCGGCCGACAATACGGCATCCAGCTCGCCCTCGGCATCCGCGAGCAGCACCGCATCGCCCGAGACCAGACGCATCCGTCCGGCCTCAAGACGCAGCGACAGATCGGTTTGCGCGGCGGACAGGTCGCCCCGAAGCCGCAGCGACAGGGGCGATGCGGAGAAACGCATCCGCGTCGAGTCGTCCTCGTAGCGAAGCACGGCCCCGTCGATCCGCACGTCGCGCACCGCGAGGCGGAACGACGAAGGCCCGGAAGGCTCTGCCGCCCTCTCCGCATCGGACTGCACGGGCTTCATCACGTCCCAGTTCACGGTACCGTCGGCCAGCTTGCGGGCATGCACCGCCGGACGGACCGCGATCACCTTCGTTACCTCGATCCCCTCGTCGCCGAAGAGCGACAGCAGGTTCACCACTACCGAGATGCGGTCGGCCGCCGCGATCGTGTCGCCGGCGAAAGGCGCCCCGCCCGCGAGCGTCAACCCCCGCACATCGAGCGAGGCATGGGGGAAATGACGCAGCAGGCTGACGTCGAGCTTCTCGAAGCCGAGCCGCACACGCAGCCTCGCAGCGGCCTCGCGCTTCACGATGTCGCCTATCTTCCCCTCGAATACCAGCGGCAGCACGGACGCCGCGGACAGCAAAACCGCCAGCGTTATGGCAAAAATTTTCGACAATTTTTTCATGATTCCGTTATTTTCCCGGTTTCGATCGGAACACCGTCGTATCGTACGTTTCGAAACCGGCTTTGCGGTAAAGCGCATGGGCCGCCCGGCGTGCGGGATTCGAAGTCAGCATCACGCACGCGGCCCCGATGCGCGAAGCGTGCCGGAGCGCCTCTTCGACGAGCGCCCGTCCGGCTCCGCGGCCGCGCGCGGCGGCGTCGACCACCACATCCTCGATCCACGCCTTGCGGCCCGACGGCACATCGTACCACGCCAACGACAGCACGCCGACGATTCCGTCCTCCGTTTCGGCGCAGAACAGCGCCGTCGCAGACGAAGCGACGATGCGCCGCAACGCCTCTGCGGAGGGAACTCCGAGCGAGGCGGAGAGCTGGGGCATGAGCCGCGCGAAGGCCGCACAGAGCCGCGCATCGGCTTCGGATACTCGATAGACTTTCATCGCATTGTTTTTACCGTTACGCAAAGTTACGCAAAAAGCACGAATTACGGCCATATTTTTCCGTGCGAAACGCCCGTCCGTCCGCAGATTCTTTGCGGAGTCTCCGGGGACCGGCTTGGCGACACACCCCGTCCGCGTTTCGGTCGTTCGCGGCGGACACGGCCCGTCGGCCGCACCGCATCCGCCGGCGGCATCCGTGCTCCACCCGAAGCGTCCGCCCGACGAAGTTCCGGCACGGCCGCCGGCGCATCCCGCCGCTTTCACGGTCCGAGCCGCAAGAAACTCCGGAAAAAAACGTATTTTTGCACCGCAGCGGACCGGGCACCTTCCGTTGCACGACGATTTGGATAAAAATTTATGAAAATACACACGATTCCGCTGGCACTGCTGCTGCTCGCAGCCTGCAACATCGACCGTACGGAGACGGCGGAGCTCCCCGATCCCGACTTCGCCGCTGTCTTGGAGTACACTCCGGCACCCGGACAATACGTCAACGATGCCCGCGAAGCCGGATTCGGCGGCGAGCATACCCCCGAGGCCGCCCGCGCCTATGCCGAACGACGTCTGCGCGCAAGGCGGTACGTCTCGCTCGGTGCATGGGGAGGTTCGCTGGTCGCCGCATTCGCACAGCCCGTGCGGAACGACGGCGGCTACAACCTGCTCATCGAAGGCAATTCGTTCGCCACCTCGTCGGAGCCCGGAATCGTTTGGGTCATGCGGGACGAAAACGGCAACGGCAAACCGGACGACACATGGTACGAGCTCAAAGGCAGCGAAGAGGCGAATGCCGTGCGCGGCTACGAAGTAACCTATTACCGCCCCGCCGCCGACTCGGACCCGGTGGCATGGAGCGACAACCGCGGCGGCAGCGGGACCGTGGACCGCACGAAGGAGCATCCGCAGTCCTACTGGCCCGCATGGATCGAAGGCGACAGCTGCACGCTCGGCGGGACGCTGCTGCCGAAAAACGTGGAACCCTCCGACGACCGCTGGATTCCGCAACCGTTCGCATGGGGCTATGCGGACAACTACGCCTCCGAAGGACGCAACCTCTTCCGTATCGGCGACGCCGTCGACGCGCAGGGCGAGCCCGTGTCGCTGCCGAGCATCGACTTCGTGAAGATTCAGACCGGCGTGCAGGACAAAGGACTGCAAATCGGCGAGGTGTCGACCGAAATTACGGCCATACGCAACTACAACCTCCTGAAATAGACCGAAAGAGATAACGGCTCCGGTCTCCGCCGCCGCACGGCGGCCCGGCGGCGGCCTCTGCAAAATAGCGCGGAGCGCATCCGCCTCCGCACCGAAATCACCGCACGGAAAATGACACTGCGCGAACAACTGCTCGAAATGGCCGAACCGGCCTACCGCGACTTCACGATGCCGCTGATGCCCGGCGTGGAACATGTGATCGGCATCCGCGTTCCGAAACTGCGCCTTCTCGCACGCGAAATAGTGCGGGGCGACTGGCGTTCGTATCTCGACACGGCCGAAGACCTCTATTTCGAGGAGCGGCTGCTGCAAGGGCTCGTGATCGGCCTTGCGAAATGCGATCCGGCGGAGAAGCTGCGCCGCGTGGCGCGGTTCGTTCCCAAGATCGACAACTGGGCCCTGTGCGATCTATTCTGCTGGCGGCTCAAAGCCGCCGAACGGGAGCCGATGTGGCGATTCATACGGCCCTATTTCCGCTCCGGGCACGAATTCGAACTCCGCTTCGCGGCGGCGATGGGGCTGAGCAACTTCGTCGACGCGGAACACCTCGATGCGCTGCTGGCGCATCTCGACGCCTGCCGCCACGAAGGCTATTACGCCCGCATGGGCGTGGCGTGGGCTCTGTCGGTCTGCTACGTCAAATTCCCGGAGCGCACGGCGGAGTATCTGCACCGTTCGTCGCTCGACGACTGGACCTACGACAAAGCGCTGCAAAAGATCGTCGAATCGCGGCGCGTTTCGGCCGACGACAAAACCATGATCCGCTCCCTGAAACGGCGAAGGTAGCGGAGCCATACCGGCGACACGGCCCTGCTCCGCAGAGCCTCTCCGTCCGCCGCCTGAGGACCGCCCCGCGCAAGTTGCTCCGGAGCGCTGTCCGCCGAGGCCGAAAAGACGGACAAGGCCGTAACGAGAAGAGCAGCCGTGAGCGGGGAAAGCCGAGCGACACGGCGGCTGGCCGGCAGCGAATCCGACGGCGGAATTGCAGATAAACGTTTTTTTTCTATCTTTGCCTCAGCAATGCGCAAGCTCGTCATCATCCCCACCTACAACGAACGCGAAAACATCGCGCCGATGATCTCGCACGTCCTGTCGCTCGAAGGGGCATACGATCTGCTGGTCATCGACGACGGCTCGCCCGACGGCACGGCCGCGGTCGTGCGCGAACGGCAGGCCGCACGGGACGGCGGCCGCCTCCATCTGATCGAACGCAGCGGCAAGCTGGGGCTCGGCACGGCCTACCTCGCAGGCTTCCGCTGGGCGCTGGAACGGGACTACGACCTCGTTTTCGAAATGGACTGCGACTTCTCGCACGATCCAGCGGACCTCGCACGTCTGACGGCCGAAGCCGCGAAGGGGGCCGACGTCGCGGTCGGTTCGCGCTATGTCCGCGGTGGCCGGGTGGTCAACTGGCCCGCATCGCGTCTTCTGATCTCCTACGGTGCGTCGCTCTATGTGCGGGCCGCGACGCGGATGCCCGTACACGACGCCACGGCCGGATTCGTCTGCTACTCGCGCCGGACGCTCGAAACCCTCGATCTGGACGGCGTGCGGATGAAAGGCTACGGATTTCAGATCGAAATGAAATACACGGCATGGCGGCTCGGAATGAAGATCGCGGAGGTGCCGATCGTCTTCACCGAGCGGCGCCTCGGCGTCTCGAAGATGAGCGGCGGCATATTCGGCGAAGCCTTCTTCGGGGTGCTGAAGCTCCCCTTCCGGCGCTTCCGGCGCAAAAACGACCGATGACAAAATCGTTCCACACTATGAAATATGCACTGATCTCGACCGAAAAGGGCGACCTGAAAGCGGAACTTTACGAAAAAGAGACGCCCCTCACGGTCGCCAATTTCGTGAAACTGGCGCAACAGCGCTTTTACGACGGACTGACGTTCCACCGCGTCATTCCCGATTTCGTCGTTCAGGGCGGCTGCCCCGCAGGCGACGGGACGGGCGGCCCGGGCTACACCATCCCGTGCGAAACCTCGGCACCGCGCCAGCGCCACGACCGCGGCGTACTCTCGATGGCCCACCGCGGCAAGGACACGGGCGGCTCCCAATTCTTCATCTGCCTGAACCGCGAACACACGCAACACCTCGACGGCGTGCACACCTGCTTCGGCCGCGTGGTCGAAGGCATCGAGGTGATCGACGACATCCGTCCGGGCGACCTGATTCTCTCGGTCCGCATCGCCGAGGAGTAATCCGCCCCGGTTTTCCCGAAGGGGGCTGTCTAACAATAAAATTTTAGTCAGCCCCTTTTGGTTTTTTCAGAGTTCATGCCGCAGTCATGAGATTTTGGTTAAGCGATAAAATGCGTTCCTTCGATGTGCGTTTATGTTCACAATGAGCATATCCATCAAATAAATCACCTTTTAATGTTATTAGCTTTCGTAAGTTGTGTGCGAGTGCTACGAGGCCGAATTCGACGTTTACTTTCTGTAATGACCTGAGGTGGAATCTCCGGAATATATGATTGGCTTTTATCT
>NZ_FCNT01000071.1 GCF_900021155.1 Alistipes sp. CHKCI003 | reverse complement strand
GGGTGCGGGACAAATGAATTCTTCACGTCGACGTTGCGTCACCGATTTATCCCTCGACGGTTCCGCACCCGTTTTTTCTATCGTATGGTTCACCCGAGGATCAATCGACGCCTCCGCCGCACGGGGCCGTGCGGTACCGACCGAACGACTTTTCAGCCGGTTGGCGAAATGTGGAGTCCCCTTTGGGGGCGGACGCTTCCGCCGTGCCGCCGTGCACGGCGGAGCGTCCGATTTTTCGGATCGGAGAACAGC
>NZ_FCNT01000032.1 GCF_900021155.1 Alistipes sp. CHKCI003 | reverse complement strand
GGGTTGGAAGAGGGCGAGGCAAGTCGTGGGAGCGTACGTGCTTCGGATACGATTCGGAACGGGGCGACTCGGCCCCTCGTTGCAGGTTGTCGGCTGTCTCTATGCGTAAGCGGAAGTGCAGGTGCAGGTGCAGGGGATGCGGACGGCAGTTATACGTGGGTTGCGCGGATGAGCGGTTCGCGGAAAAGCTCCGGGGATCGCGCGGAGTACGCGGACGGACATCGGCCGCTGTACTGCGGCGTTCCGGGCGGCGGAACGGAAGCACGGTCGGTTTGACGAGTGCATAAAACCGTATGCCGTTAAAATGGAAATAGCCGCCTGAAAAGACGACTATTACTCGGAGAAAGTGGTGGAGAATGCGATTCGTGAACCTATCCTCAAAAAATCCTTAATATCAAAGTAATATATATTTCAAAGGTCGCGTAGTAACACACTTGTAACAAATTCCTGCCCGCCGTAGTCTCCTACTGTCGGTCAAGTGTCTGCTCGTTTGCTACTACAAAGGTAGAGATTTTTTATTGATTTTTCAATAAATTAGACAATAAGAGCTTTCCATAGCCCTTTATGCAATATAATCCTCTCATTTGGATTAAAACACATATTTCTATTCCGATATTTAATATAATGCTTACTTTCAAGGCCAATAAGATGGCCTATAGCACTACATTCGAATAAGACAGTAAAAATTTGTTCCAAATTGAGAGTTTCATATATAGAATTTTGAGAGGCAACATTTCGCGCGTCTCTTAATGTGAAATCTCGTTTTCTTAAAGTTGATAACAAGTTAATAAAAGTATCTATTTTAAAAAATTCCAAATAGCCAACTAATTCATCCTTAATTTCTGGCAAGAAGTAATTTATAGAGTAACTTTTAATACCTTGTTCAATATTCGCAATAGATACCGTTTGATTAGAATACTTTTGTATATTTTTTAGGAGCTGTAAGAAGTCTCTGGGTGTATGACGTGTATATTCCAATAAGGCTTGATAAATAGGTTGGTTTTCATATTTACTGGGGAAAAATTCAGCAAAAATGTCAGTTAATTCTGGATATGCTAATTGGCCTCTTAAATTAGCTAATTGAATTAAATTACATTTTGTGTATTCCGCAACACTACTTTCGTCAAACCAATCAAAAACATACGCAGAATCTTGTCTTATTTTATTCTTGTTGGGGTGTGGTAAACGCTCAAAAATATCCGTTCGACACAATACGATAATTTTCATCGGAATATGTGCATTCTTAAAATACACATTGAGAGCTTTTGCTTGGGTTATAAGCGCAGCAATTGATTGATATTGTATTTCACGGCTTGTTAGAATCTCATCAAGGCCATCAATAATGATATAATGTCGATTATCTGAATGAATATTTTGTAATATTTGTTTGAGGAAAGAGACAATATGTATAAAATCATTCTCAATTAATTGGTCATTTTTCTCAAGAGCAAATTCAAAACAAGATAAAATATTAATTTTGAAAGTTCTTTTTGCTGATTGAGTTACGATATCTCGAACACTTTTAATCGGGAAAATCCCTAACTTCCGAAGAATATTAAGAGTTTCTTCCCATTCTTCTTGCATATCTGTTTGTATACTTTCATCTTGTGCAAACGAGCTAATGGTATATACTAATAATAACCAATCCCAAGCTAATGGTAATTTCGCTTCTTGTTCAGAACTTCCCGATATGATTTTTGCAAAACTTTTATATGGAAAATCAGATAATGGAATATCATTTACAAAACAGTTATAATTAGGGCTTGTTAATCTAATATGCTCCAATAGTGCTGTTTTCCCAGAACCTTTATAACCTAAGAATAAAAAAGTAGAACAATTTAGTGCTAAATTAATTACGCCAGTAGAATCCAAATAACCATTTATCAATAGATCTGGATATTCTGCGCCTTCTTCTTTAGCATCGGCTCTACCGAATTCTATGTCTCTAAAATCCATCATGGCTGTAGTTTTTGCGTCAAAAAATATGTTTTTGTAGATATACAAAAAAGTTAGCTTTATACAAATTTTTAATTCTATAATTTCCATTTTCGTTTATATAGCTTGGTATGTATCTCCGGTTTTTGCGAACCGGAGAGTTTTTCATTTTTAGAGTGAGGCACTCCACTCTATCCTTGCGAATAGTGTTGCTTGCACTATTCTTACTTTCTCGAATCTGCCTAAGAATTCGTTTACCTCCATTTTCACAGTCTTCCCGTCGTATCGCGCTGTCATTCCGTTGCAGGTGCAAAGGTGCTTACGAGGTCTTGACGGAGTACAAGGTCGAGCCTCGTGGTTTTGCGAAAAATCTTCCCTGCGTCCTGCGGCCACGAGGTATTTGTTCTCAAAAACCTTGTACGTCCTAACCTCTACACCGAAAAGCCCCTGAAACGAAACGACCGATACGACCGAAAGACGCATAAAAAAATGTCGGATAAACGAGCGGCAGATTAGGATAAGAAACTCACTCCCTCCACTCTCAAATCCGCATCAAAAAAACAAAAAACGACAGTTATGAAACCAACGAAGATTATCAAAACAGCCATACGTGCCCTTTTCGCCGTTCCTTGCGCCCTCTTTCATGGGTGGTGTACTTTACCGTCGGAGTAGGCGAAGCCCTTGTCTGCGGCGTGCTGCAAACGATATGGAGCATTGTCCTGTTCGGCATCTCCCTCGTGTGTGTCATCGGGATTTTGGTTTGGTTATTAACACTTTAATTACATAGAATTATGAAAGTAACGATTGAAACATTCTTCTGTCCTTACTGCGACGAAGCAACAGAGATTTATTTACGTCTGATAAACACGGTTCTTTTTGCCGACGACGAGAACAGTCTGCGAAAGGGTATCGAGAAACTGAAAACCCAAGTGCCGCTCGACGACTATTTCGTGTACGGCTTCGGTGCGCATCATCTGTGGGTGCATCAACGCAAGGCCAGCGACCGGACGAAATATTTCGAGTGCAGACTGATGAAAGCAGAGTTTTAACCCCTAAAGGATTACGACAATGAAAACGAAAATGACAAAAAACGGCGTGTCGGTTTGCCCGACCGGAGAGGAACGCCACGAGTATTTCGCCCTCTCTATTGCCCTGCGCGGAAAGAAACGGCTCTGCCAATACGACTACCGCGATACGGACGGCGAATTATTCTCCTGCGTCGCCCCGACATTGGAGGAGTGCAGAACAAAACGGGATATATGGTTGAATAATAGAAACAATAAATAGACGAACAATGAAAACAAATACAGCAAATTACCGGACATTGATAGTAACCTTCGCGGAGCCGATCTGCGCATTGGACAACTATTTCGACGATACGGAAGCGTAGGGTGTCGCCTCGCTCAAAGAATGGATAGACGGTTATGAAAGTACGCGCTTCACGCAGACGGACGAACATACGGCGGTCATTACCTCCGAATACAATATGACCCACGTAAGGGAGTGGTTGGAACGGAACGCCGACATCGATCGCCTAATCATTAACTCATAAATTCAGAAGCCATGAAACCCATACAGGAATACACCAATAGTTGGAGTACGGGCGGTGCGGGTGGCGGCAGTCATCCGTCGGTTTGGGACGAGCCGATAGTGGATTATAAGGCCGCCGTAAAACAGGGCGTTGCCGAATTGGAGCGACATTACGCCTATGCGATGAAGCACAGCTCCGACGGTACTAACTACAACGCCTCGAAGATA
This sequence comes from Alistipes sp. CHKCI003, assembly GCF_900021155.1. Classification (GTDB taxonomy): domain Bacteria; phylum Bacteroidota; class Bacteroidia; order Bacteroidales; family Rikenellaceae; genus Alistipes; species Alistipes excrementavium. Next base: position 6,801 of record NZ_FCNT01000032.1, on the reverse strand, counting down.
CGCAAACTCATGACGAAGCTAAAAGAGTTCAAACAGCGGTATTTAGAACCGAAACAGCTATCCTTGTTTGGTTTTATGTGAACAGACTAATAAAAAAGTGTTTCGTAACAGAAATGTGCGTATCTTTGTATATCTATTAAATAAATTATCATGACTAATAGCTCTAATCAAAACGAAAATATGGCAGAAGAAAAAATTTCCATTAAAGAAATTCATGAGACACTTTGGCGGTGTCGTGATTTCGAGTTATCGCATCTGTGGCAACGTTCGATTTTTCTTTCAGCCTTTTTAATCTTATGTTTTACAGGATATGGGGGGGGGTACTGGTGTCTATGTTTGAAAAAAACGATTCCTTTGAATATGCTAATTTATTAGCTTTTGCAAGATGCATTAGAACGGATATTTACGTTGAATTCGCGTGCGACTTTCGTTACACCGATCATCTTTTGGCATGTCGCATCCCATAGTTCCGGATCGATGTCCAATTTCGAGCTGAACTGTACGGACTCGCCATTGACCGTCACACGGATCATAATGCCGATCTTGCCGGATCTGTTTACTTGATTCTTTCGTGCGTAGAAAAGAATCGTGAATGTGCTTTTGCTCATAATACCTCTTGTTTTTGTTCCTGCTATGCAATTCTTGTAACGAATCGCCGTTGGCAAAGGAACGGTTAATAATTGGTTTTTGAGCAGACACTTTTCGGACAATAGGCGACAAATCAGAGACTTGTATCGTAAATCGTTACTAAATCGACCGACCGGATTTTAGTAACGGTTTTAGTAACGCGACTTTGTCAAAACGGGGCTTTTTTGTGTCTTTCGGATGTCCGAGAAGAAAAATAAAAAATCCCGTAAAACCTTGATTTTACGGGATTTGTCTTCGTTTGACACCGGATTGTCGTCGGGCTGAAGTGGAGAATGCGAGATTCGAACTCGCGACCTCTTGCATGCCATGCAAGCGCTCTAACCAGCTGAGCTAATCCCCCGATTGCAGCGGCAAAGGTAAAAAAACAAATATGAAAAACCAAAATTTATCGCTGTTTTTTATTCCGTGGTTCGATATTGAGACAAAGGCATTTATAAAGACGAAATCTGCCATTTTTTTCGTCGATTTGTATAATTCGACAAAAACAGGCGTATTTTTTTATGTATTCGAGCTTGTTTCCGGGGTTGAAAATTCGATCTTGAAGCGGATTTTCAAAGCGTATGCGAAGACGACGATCGTGAATCTATAGTTATGAATCTCTGTAGATTGGAATAAAAGCTGCCGCCTTTCGTGGCCCGGTCTCTGCCGGTAGGCGACGGGCGACGGGGGCCTTGCGGACTTCCCGTCCATATTTTACCGGAACCATTCGCGCTCCCCGTCGGAGGCCGTTTTGTGATGCGGTTTTTTCTTTCGGGGGGCTTTCATCGGAAAGTAAACTTTGTCGAGACCGTATTTGCGTACGATCATCACCCGTCGAGGGGAGGAACCGGACTTTGCGGGGCTGTTGCAAGTGCGGCGGCTCGCTCTCGGACCGGCAAAAACACGATCCGGGATTGGCCGAAGCATAAGAATAACCGTTTGCCGTAGCTCGCGTAGCATCCGACGATACGCTGCGACGAATCGTATTTATTTTGAGCGCCCCGTTTTTGACCTTGTGTTCCTCGCGGCGTGTCGATCGGAATTCCCGTATGTGTTGCCGATGAGAGGCATCGTACATGGAACATATTCCCATATCACCGGGCAATCGCTCGCGGATCATACGGAGACTTGGGCCATGCACCGGCAGTATTCCGAAATGAAGTCGGCGGCAGCTTCGGGCGCTGCGTCGTTCCATGTCCGCCGGGGATGGTTGTTGAACTCGCCGGAGAATACTTTTTTTGCGGATACCTCACCTGTGAATCGAGTTTGTAGGACGGATTTTCCGCGATATGCCGACCGATTCGTTTTTTTGCTCGTACCGATGACCCTGTTTCGTATGCAGGGAAATCGCACCTTGCCGCGCCTATGTATAAGCGGGAGGGATCCGATCGAAATGTTCTGAACGGCATCGTGGGCGGCGATAAATATCGGCGTATGTTCTTGCGCTGTCTCGTTCGTGAAATGGGGGCGTTTGTTCTGTCGTTCGTAGTTTATTCTCGCGATCGCTCCGGACAATATCCCTTATCGGGCGATTCTCCCGATGCTGTTTGTCGGTACGTGGAGCTTGTGCGCGGCAGAATCTTTCCTCTCCTCCACGGTGTTGTCCAGAGTAAGCCGAGACAGACCAAGCCGAGCCCGGACCGGACAAGATGGACCGCGGCGAAGCAGGGCGGAACAGCGTTCGGGGCGGGATCGTGGCGAGATCGTGGCGAATCGCACAGAACCGAACAGAACCTAACAGGATCGAACAGGATCGAACAGGATCGAACAGGACCGAACAGGACCGAACAGGACCGAACAGGACCGGCCTGACTGTCCGAAACATGCCGAGCCCGGGAGTTCCGGCAGCGGGTAAGAAAAAAGGGCTGTCTAACACGTTTCAGCCCCCTCCTTTATTCGTACTGCTATTCGAAAATTTTCCGAACAGGCAATTTTCAGAGGGACAAAAAACTTGTTAGACAGCCCCGAGCGGTTGCGGGCGGTAGGATTATTCCACCTCCCACGTTTCGCCCGAGCGCAGAAGCTCGTCTACCGAGTGGATGGGGCTTTTGGCCTTCACCTCTTCGACCTGACGGGCCACCGCCTGATCGTACACGGCCGAATCCTCCACGCAGCGGATCACGCCGAGCGCCACGGGATAGTCCGGATACTTCATCGCGGCGAGCATCATGTGCAGCGTCGTGTCGCGCTCGTGCGCGTCGTGGGTCAGTACGTCGTCCAGCGTATAGCCGTCCTGACCGATCGTTACGACCTTGAGCCGCATATTCTCGAATACGAGGCCCTTGTCGTTTCCGGCGCCGAAGGTCATCTTTTCGCCGTGCCGGAGCGTGATCGTGCGCTCGGCGCGCGTCGCTTTGTCGGCGGCGAAGGTGGCATGGGTCTTATCGTTGAAGATCACGCAGTTTTGGAGACACTCCGTAACCGACATGCCCTGATGCTTGGCCGCTGCGACGAGGCACTCTTTCGTGAGGTTTACTTCGGCGTCGATCGAGCGGGCGAAGAACGTGCCTTTCGCGCCGATCACCAGCTCGCCCGGGTTGAACGGTTTTTCGACCGTGCCGTAAGGCGAAGTCTTGGTGATCTTGCCGAGCTTCGAAGTCGGGGAGTACTGTCCTTTCGTGAGGCCGTAGATCTCGTTGTTGAAGAGAATGACGTTGAGGTTGACGTTGCGGCGGATGGCATGGATGAAGTGGTTGCCTCCGATGGCCAGCGAGTCGCCGTCGCCCGTCGCCACCCAGACCGAGAGGTCGGGATTGGCGGTTTTGACGCCCGTGGCGATGGCGTTCGCGCGTCCGTGGATGCTGTGGAAGCCGAACGTCTTCATGTAGTAGATGAAGCGCGACGAGCAGCCGATGCCCGAGACGAAGGTGAACTTGTTGTGCGGCGTGTCGGTCGCATCGGCCACTTCGGGCAGTGCGCGTTGCACGGCGCTGAGTATGGCGTGGTCGCCGCAGCCCGGACACCAGCGTACCTCTTGGTCGCTCTTGAAATCCGCAGGAGTGTAATTATAGGTTGCCATAGGAGTTTACTTCAATAAGGATTCGAATTTTTCTTTCAGTTCCACAACCGTGAAGGGCAGACCCTCGCACTTGTTGTATTGCTCGTAGCGGAATTCCTGCATGCTCTGGCGCAGGTAGTTGGCGAACTGGCCTTCGTTCAGTTCGCAGACCACGATCTGCCCGAACTTCGAGAAGATCTCCCGAACGCCGCGCGGCAGCGGATTGATGTAGTTGAAGTGGCAGAGCGAGACCTTCCGGCCCTCCTTGCGCATCTCGTCCACCGCAGTCTGGAGGTGTCCGCGCGTACCGCCCCAGCCCACGACCAGCAGGTCGCCTTCGGCGTCGCCGTAGACCGTCTGCACGGGAATGTCCTCGGCCGCCTTCGCCACTTTCGCGGCGCGCGTGTCGACCATCTTCTGATGGTTGGCCGGGTCGTGCGAGATGCAGCCCTTCACGCAGTCCTTCTCCAGACCGCCGACGCGGTGTTCGAGGCCGACCTTGCCCGGGAAGGCCCAGCCGCGGGCCAGCTTCTCGTTGCGCACGTAGGGCATGAATCCGCTTTCGGGCGCGTCGTCCACGATCGGAGGTTTGATCGCGGGGTAGTCCTTCATCGAGGGGATGCGCCACGGCTCGGAGCCGTTGGCGATGAATCCGTCGGAGAGCAGGATGACGGGCGTCATGTGCTCCATGGCCAGACGGCCGGCCTCGAACGCGAAGTGGAAGCAGTCGCTCGGCGACGAGGAGGCCACCACGATCACGGGGCACTCGCCGTTGCGGCCCCAGAGCGCCTGCGCCAGATCGCTCTGCTCGGTCTTGGTCGGCAGACCCGTCGAGGGGCCGCCTCGCTGCACGTCGACCAGAACGAGCGGCAGCTCGGTCATCACCGCCAGACCCAGCGCCTCGCTCTTGAGCGAGAGACCCGGGCCCGAGGTGGTCGTTACGGCGAAGTTGCCCGCATAGGCCGCACCGATGGCGGTGCAGATGCCGGCGATCTCGTCCTCGGCCTGCACGGTCTTCACGCCGAGGTCCTTGCGCTTGGCCAGCTCTTCGAGGATCACCGTGGCGGGCGTGATGGGGTACGAACCGCAGAAGAGCGGCAGGCCCGCCTTCTCGGCGGCGGCGCAAAGCCCCCATGCGGTCGCCACATTGCCGCTGATCGAACGGTAGACGCCCTTTTCGAGCTTCGCGGGTGCGATGGTGTAGGTGTTGGCGAACTGGTGCGTGTTGGCCGCGTAGTTGTATCCGGCGTCGATGGCCAGCTTGTTGGCTTCGGCCACGGCGGGGTTCTTCTTGGCGAATTTCGAGTCGAGGTATTTGCGGGCGTGGTCCTCGGGGCGGTTGTAGAGGTAGAAGCAGATGCCCAATGCGAACATATTCTTGCACTTCACGACGGACTTGTTGTCCAGACCGGTCGATGCGAGCGCCTCCTTGGTCATGGTCGTGATGTTCGGCACCACGACGTTATACTCCTCCAGCCCCAGCTCGGCGATGGGGTCGAGGGTCGTGAAGCCGGCTTTCTTGATATGTTCTTCGGTCAGCGAATCTCCGTCGAGGATCACCGTGGCGCCCTTCTTGAGCCACTTGCGGTTGGCCTTGAGCGCGGCAGGATTCATAGCCACCAGTACGTCGCAGTAGTCGCCCGGGTTGAGCTCTCTGTGGTCGCCGAAATGAACTTGGAATCCGGAAACGCCCGCAACGGTCCCCTGCGGTGCGCGGATCTCGGCGGGGTAGTCGGGGAATGTGGATATTCCGTTGCCGAGCAGCGCCGATGTGTCGGAAAAAAGCGTACCCGTGAGCTGCATTCCGTCGCCCGAGTCGCCCGAGAAGCGGATCACGACGTCCTGTAACTCTTGTACATTGGTTTTGTCCATGCTTGTGTTTTTGGTTTAGGTTTCGAATTAGTAACACAAATATAGAAATTTATTGTAAGATTATTCGCATCGGACGATAATTTTCGACAAAATGTAATTAAAAGGAGACCGAACGGGGCGGTTTTGCCGTTTGACGGGACGATGCTCCGCCGCCGTTCCGCGGGAGGAACCGCTCTTGCCGCCGGAGGCATTGCAGGCGGATTTCGTGAACGTTTCCGGGTTCCTTCGGAATCGTTGCGGGTTTGTGCCGGGGCGATTCGGTGCAGCCCGGGTTTTGTTTCGGAGTTTCGCACGATCGTTTCGAAAGCCTCTCGGAATCGTTTCGTAGCGGTCCCGTCGGTATCGTTTGCCGGCCGGACAGAGAGTCCGGTCTGTTCGGAATGCGGCCGCGGATTGCGGCTCTTCAGAGCCGTGCGGGCCGCGATTTATTCGCCGCCCGAGATCCCGTCCGCGGGGTGCGTTCCGCAGGCTGCGGCCGCTTCTGCCTTCGGTAAGGAACGCGCAAGGTCCTGCGGTGCGGCACCGCGGCGGAAACGCACGAGCCCGCGGCGAAATGCGGGCTGCCACCCCCGGACAGCCGAAAAACCGAGAGAGGAGCGGGCTGCCGCATGGGGGCGGCGGCGAACCGCCGGCATTACCCGGCAGGCAATGCCGCACATTCGTCCGAAGCAGCTCGCACCGTTCCTTCCTGTGCGTCGTAGCCGATGCGGTCCGAAAATGACCGGAACATCCCTCTCGGCAGACTGCGCCCTGCAAGCATTCTTTGCCGACTGGCATTCGGCACTGCCGCCCCGGCGGACGAAAAACCGTGAGAGGAGCGGGCCGCCGCAAAAGAAGAGAAACCCGGTCTCTCATCCTCGGAAAAACGGTCTCGGTGCACGACAGATGTTCAGCCGCCCGAACCGTAAAAGCCATAATAAGAAACCCCGAATTCGAAAAAGTAAAACTCCCCGCGCATCACGAAAAACTCCGGCGGACAACTCTTCGCCGGACATCCGTTACGGGGGCACTTTTCCACTGCGCAACGCACGACCCGCCCCGATCATCGCTCCGCCCCGATGCGCCGAACCGCCTCCTACGAAGCACATCCGACGAAGTGCATCCGGCAAAGTACATCCGGCGACCGTCATACGCCGGCCCCGACGGTCCGTGCGACCCCGGCCGAACTTCGCGGCCCGCCGCCCCGATCATCGCTCCCCTGATGCGCCGAACCGCCTCCTACGAAGCACATCCGGCAAAGCACATCCGGCAAAGTACATCCGGCGACCGTCATACGCCGGCCCCGCGGTCCGTGCGACCCCGGC
>NZ_FCNT01000075.1 GCF_900021155.1 Alistipes sp. CHKCI003 | reverse complement strand
GTACTTAGTTATGTTTTAGATAAAATAAGGACTTGGCGTCTTCGCCCCTCCCTTCTCCCGGAGACCGATTCTTTTGCGACCGGCGCTTCCGATCCGTGGAAGACCGCCGGGAGGAGGCGCCGCAGCGTTTTGCCCCGCAGGACCGCAGGTAAAGGAGCCCGCCGCATCATGAGACGACTGTACGAAAACGAATGGATAACCATGGAAAACAGAGAAAATATAGCTATGAATCGTGATGTAATCATCGCCTGCGACTTCAAGAGCGCCGAAGAGACCTTCGAATTCCTCGATCTGTTCCGCGACGAGCCGCGCAAACCTTTCCTCAAGATCGGTATGGAGCTCTTCTATGCCGAAGGGCCCGCCGTCGTGCGCGAGATCAAGCGCCGCGGCCACCGGATCTTCCTCGATCTGAAACTGCATGATATTCCCAATACGGTGAAGAAGGCGATGGCCGTGCTGTCGCGGCTGGACGTGGACATGTGCAACGTCCATGCGGCCGGCACGGTCGAGATGATGCGGGCCGCGGTCGAGGGACTGACGCGCGCCGACGGTTCGCGGCCGCTGCTGATCGCCGTTACGCAGCTCACCTCCACGAGCGAGGAGCGCATGCGGCGCGAGCTGCTGATCGGGGCGCCGATGAACGACACGATCGTGCATTACGCCCGCAACGCCCGCGAGGCGGGACTCGACGGCGTGGTCTGCTCGCCCCTCGAAGCGGGCATGGTGCACGAAACCTGCGGAGCGGAGTTCCTCACCGTAACTCCCGGCGTGCGTTTTGCAGACTCGGACGCAGCCGACCAAGTGCGCATAACGACTCCCGCCCGTGCGCGGGAGATCGGCTCGGACTACATCGTCGTGGGGCGCCCCATCACCGCGTCGCCCGATCCCGTAGAGGCCTACCGCCGGTGCGTCGGCGAATTCGTAAACGAATGACAGAATGAAAAAAATCACGCTTTTCTACCAGAAACAGTGCCCCTTCTGCAAGAAGGCGCTCCAGTACATCGACGCGGCCAAGGCCGCGCATCCCGAGCTGCGGCCGATCGAGATCGAGATGATCGAGGAGACCGAACAGCCCGAGGTAGCCGACCGCTACGACTATTACTACGTGCCGACTTTCTACATCGACGGACGGAAGATCCACGAGGGCGGTATCTATTCCGACGAAGTGGAGTCCGTCCTGCGCAAGGCGCTGGAGTAGGCGCGGTCCGTAGCCGTGTCGGGCGAAACCCGGAAGATGCGTCCGCCGTCGTTTGCCTGTTTCCTTTCGTCCGCGGCTCGTCGCCGCTTGGCGTGCGTTGAGGCGGAAGGAAGCGGAATGCCGGGTTCCTTCCGACTGCGTCGAATCGTCCGCGCTTCGTTCGGACGGGGCGCGGGCATCGGGGGGCGTACCTCCGGCGGGCGGATTTTCCGCGCTTGCGCAATACCTGCCGTTCGCCGGGCGGGAAGAGGCGGGGGAAGAGCGGGACCCAGAAAAAACCGAAATACGTAATACGAAATACGAAGATGATGGAGAAATCAATAGCGAAAGATCTGCTTTCGATCGGCGCGGTGTTCCTGCGCCCCGAGCAGCCGTTTACGTGGGCGAGCGGTATCAAAAGCCCCATTTATTGCGACAACCGACTGACGCTCAGTGCTCCGGAGGTGCGCGAACATGTCGAGGCGGGGCTCGCCCGGATCGTGCGGACCTGCTATCCCGAGGCCGAAATGCTGATGGGCACCTCGACCGCCGGTATCGCCCATGCGGCCATCACGGCCACGATCCTCGGCCTGCCGATGGGCTACGTGCGCAGCGGTTCGAAGGACCACGGACGCGGCAACCGCATCGAGGGCCGGCTCGAAAAGGGACAGAAGGTCGTGGTGATCGAAGACCTCATTTCGACGGGCGGTTCGTGCATCGAGGTGGTCGAAGCGTTGCGCGAAGCCGGTGCCGAGGTGCTGGGCGTGGCCTCGATATTCACCTACGGAATGCAGCGCGGACTGGATCGTCTGCGTGAAGCGAACGTCGAGAACCACAGCCTCTCGAACCTCGATGCGCTGGTCGAAGTGGCCGCGGACGAAGGGTATATCAAAGCCGAGGACAAGGCGCGTCTGCTGCGGTTCCGCGACGATCCGTCGGACGAATCGTGGATGAAATAGCGGTCTGCCGGCGGCCGGCGGCCGGAATGCGGTCCGCCGTGTCGGACGGCGCACCGGCGGGAGCGCTTTTCGCCGGAAATCCGGCGTATCCGCCCGGCCGAGTTCGGTCCGAACTCGGCCGAAGATTGCGCAAACGGGGAAACGGAAGATAAAACCGGCGTTTTTTTTGCAACGGGAAGCGGCTCCCCGACAGTTAAATGAATAAACCTAATGAGACACCTGATCGATCCCACCGATCTGACGGTCGCCGAGACCGAGCGGATCATCGCGCTGGCCGAGGACATCATCGCCCACCGCGAGCAATACAGCGAATCCTGCAAAGGCCGCAAGCTGGCCACGCTCTTCTACGAGCCGAGCACCCGCACGCGCCTGAGTTTCACCTCGGCGATGCTCGAACTGGGCGGTACGGTCATCGGTTTTTCCGATGCCGCGTCGTCGTCCGTTTCGAAAGGCGAGACGGTGGCCGACACGGTGCGCGTCGTCCGTTGCTTCGCCGACATCATCGCCATGCGCCACTTCAAAGAGGGGGCGCCTCTGGTGGCTTCGCAGTATGCGGGCATCCCCGTAATCAACGCCGGCGACGGCAGCCATTCGCATCCCACGCAGACCCTCACGGACCTCCTGACGATCAAACGCGAAAAGGGCCGTTTCGACCATCTGACGATCGGCTTCTGCGGCGACCTGAAGTTCGGCCGCACGGTCCACTCGCTTATCAAGGCCCTCTCGCGCTACGAGGGGGTGCGGGCGATCCTGATCGCTCCCGAGGAGCTGCGCCTGCCCGATTACATGTTGCAGGAGATGCGCGCACGGTCGGCCATCGAGTTCCGCGAGGTGCGCACGATGGAGGAGGTGATGCCCGAGCTGGACATCCTCTACATGACGCGCGTGCAGAAGGAGCGGTTCCTCGACGAGGAGGAGTTCGACCGCGTGAAAGACAGCTTCGTGCTCGATCCCGAAAAGATGAGGGCTGCCAAGAAGGATATGATCGTCCTGCACCCGTTGCCGCGCGTGAACGAGATCGCGCGGGCGGTGGACAACGATCCGCGTGCGGCCTATTTCCGACAGGTCGAGAACGGTAAGTTCGTGCGCATGGCGCTGATCCATACGCTGCTCCGCTGGGCCGACGGGAATCGGCCCTTCGAGCGGACGCCCGTCTTCTCCGAACCCTATTCGGTCAACGAGATGGAGTGTCCCAACCGCCGTTGCATCTCGGCGACGGAGGATGTGGACCGCCTGTTCCGCAAGACGGGCGACGGCTGGCGCTGCGCTTATTGCGAGAGCCGACCCAAATAGATGCGGGCCTGCCGTTGTGGGGGGGGACGTTTTTGCGGGTTTCGCCTCTGCGGGGTGTTGCGGACGTGTGCATGCTGTTGCATGCGTATTCCGGGCGGCAGGGATTTGCCGGCGGGAGGCGAATGTTTCCCGAAGACTTCGCTCCCCTATGGGGGCGGACGTGTTCGACCTGCGCCGGGCACTTCCCGGGCGGATCGGGTATTGCCGCCGCCGGAACTGAGGAGCGGGGCGCACGAGGGAGCGGGGCAGTCGTGCGAATACCTGCGGTGCGCATCCGCCCGAACCGTATCCGCACCGTACCGTCGGTCGCCGAGGTGTTTCGGAGGATTCCGTTCCGGAAAGTCGGCCGGCAGAGACCCGTTGGATGACCGGTGCCCGTGCGATGGGGGCGGCATGGTTCGGCGGCGTTACGGGAGCGTTCGGGCTGTGCGGCCGGGAGCCTTGCCTGCCCGCGGCGTCGACCGCCGCGGACCGTTCGCGTGTTGTGCGGGGATAAGCTCTCGGTCGCCCTGTTTTTGCCGTCCGTGCGGCCGCATTCCGGCGTCCGTGCGGGAAAACGGACGCTTCCTTGCACGGGGCGCGAATGTTCAAAATTTGTCGATAGAATCTTCCGATAAGTTTGGCAGTATCGTGGAAAGTCGTTATTTTTGTACGGTGTAAAGACGGTACCCGATGGAACACTACCCGAATAGGATACGGCGCGGACGGCAGCAGGGCAAAAATCCTGCGTATCATTCCGCAGCGTGCCGCAAGCATCTGCGGCGGATGTCCGGCCGTATGCGTACGCCGGTTCGGCAGGGAGTGTCCGGATGCAGGGTGCTCGGATAGACAGGATGCCGCCATGACCTCTCGTGTCGTGGCGGTTTCGCTTTACGGTTCGGATGAAATTCGAAAAAGATATGAAAAAAGTCGGTGTAATCATGGGCTCGACGAGCGATTGGGAGGTGATGGCGGATGCCGTCGAAACGCTCGAACGTTTCGGGGTCGAGTACGAAAAACGGGTGGTCAGCGCGCACCGCACGCCCGATCTGATGTGCGACTATGCGAAGACGGCCCGCGAACGCGGCATCGGCGTGATTATCGCCGGAGCCGGAGGAGCGGCCCACCTGCCCGGCATGACGGCGGCCATGACGCCGCTGCCGGTGATTGGCGTACCCGTGAAGTCGCGGGCGCTCAACGGGTTGGATTCGCTGTTGTCGATCGTGCAGATGCCCGGGGGCGTACCCGTGGCGACCACGGCCATCAACGGCGCCCGGAACGCCGCGCTGATCGCCGTCTCGATCCTCGCGCTGCAGGACGAGGCGCTGGCGGCGAAGCTCGACGCTTTCCGTGCCGCGCAGACGGCCGACGTGCTGAAGGCGGAGTTGTAGTCCGCGGAACGAATTCATGGACCACAGATAAACAGAGAGGGTTTTGACTGAAAAAACGATCGGCATCATCGGCGGCGGCCAGCTCGGGCTGATGATCGCGCAACAGGCCCACGGGCTGGGAGTGCGGAGCGTAGCGCTGGATCCGGCGCCGGACGCTCCGGCTTTCCGCGAGACGGACGACCGCATCGTGGCGGCGTTCGACGATGCGGCGGCGCTCGAAAGGCTCTGCCGCCGCTGCGATGCGGTTACATACGAATTCGAAAATGTCCCGGGCGATATTCTGGTGCCGTTGTGCGAAAGATACAACATTCCGCAGGGTTTCCGGCCCCTTTACGATTCGCAGGACCGTCTGCGCGAGAAGGTGAATGCCCGCGAACACGGGCTGAAAACCCCTGCTTTCGCACCCGTGCACGACGAAGCCTCGCTGCGCGAGGCCGTGCGGCGGATCGGGTTGCCCGCCGTGCTGAAAACCCGCACGCTCGGTTACGACGGCCACGGGCAGATGGTGCTCCGGTCGGAGCGGGACGTCCGGAAGGCGCTGCCCATGCTGTCCGTTCCCTGCATTCTGGAGCAGTTCGTGCGCTTCGATTTCGAGGCGAGCGTCATCACGGTCTCGGACGGCGAGCGGGCGGTCTGCTTCCCCGTGGGGCGCAACATCCACCGCGACGGCATCCTCGACCTCTGCGTCGTGCCTGCCGACATGAGCGACGGGCTGCACCGCCGGATGGCGGACGAGAGCCGGCGCTTCATGCGCGAGTGCGGCTACCGCGGCATTCTGGCCATCGAGTATTTCGTCAAAGACGACGAGGTCTATTTCAACGAGATGGCCCCGCGTCCGCACAACAGCGGCCACTATACGATCGAGGGCTGTTCGACCAACCAGTTCCGCGAACTGGTGCGTTTTCTGGCAGGCATGCCGCTCGAAGAGCCGCGCCTGACGGCGCCGACGGTGATGAAGAACATCCTCGGACAGGACCTCGCGGCCGCCGAAACCGTGGCGGACGAAGCGCACGAAGGCGTTTACGTGCACATCTACGGCAAGACGGAGAGCCGCCCCAAACGCAAGATGGGCCACATTACGATGGTCGGTACGGACTTGTCGCGCTACGAAAAGGAGTGGGCCGGCCGGTTCGTCAGGTAGCGGCCGCTAACTCGACCGTCTGGTCGGGCCGTGCGCGGTGCCGAACCTTTCCGCATTCTGCCGGGGCGGGAAAACGGAAGAAGATAAACCAGCCGTTTCGCTGAGCCGGGCGCAGAGGCGAGCGCGAGTTCGGGCTCTGCCGGGGGCCGGAAACGGAAGAAAGAAAATCAACAGATAAATGAAGAATTACCGCATTTTCGTCGAAAAATTATCCTGTTTTCAGGTCGAGGCCGAAAGCCTGCGCCGCGAGCTGAACGACAACCTCGATCTCGGCCTGCGCACGCTGCGTCTCGTGAATGTCTACGACCTCTTCGGTTTCACGGAGGAGTTGCTTGAGAAGAGCCGTTATGCCGTCTTCGGCGAGGTCGTAACCGATCGCGTTACGGACGAGTGCGATCTTGCGGGCACGAGGTATCTGGCCGTGGAGTGTCTGCCCGGCCAGTTCGATCAGCGGGCCGCTTCGGCCGTGGATTGCGTGCGGCTGATCGACCCGCAGGCCGACGTGCGGATCAAATCGTCGAAGCTGCTCGTTTTCGACGGCGATCTGTCGGACGAGGCGCTCGGCCGCATCCGCCGTTACTACATCAATGCCGTCGAGTCCCGCGAAAAGGACCTCGCGGTGCTGGACGACGCGGAGCAGGCCGCGGTGAAGCCCGTGCCGGTGCTCGACGGGTTCAGACGGATGGAGGAGGCCGACTTGGCGGACTACTGCAAAGCGCAGGGCTTGGCGATGAATGCCGACGACCTCGCCGAGGTGGTCGGTTATTTCCGCCGCGAAGGCCGCGATCCCTACGAGACGGAGCTGCGCATTCTGGATACCTACTGGAGCGACCATTGCCGCCACACGACCTTTACGACCGAACTGGAGAAGATCACCGTCGAGGAGTCGTTCGCAAAGGACGAGATCGAGGATTCGCTCGCTCTGTACCTCTCGATCCGCCGCGAGCTGGGCCGCGAGCATAAGAGCCTCTGCCTGATGGATCTGGCCACGATCGGCGCCCGCTTTTTGCGCAAGCGGGGGTTGCTGGACGATCTGGAGGTGAGCGACGAGAACAACGCTTGCTCGGTCTATGTCGACGTGGAGGTCGACGGCCGTCCCGAGCGGTGGCTGCTGCAATTCAAGAACGAAACCCACAACCACCCCACGGAAATCGAACCTTTCGGCGGCGCGTCGACCTGTCTGGGCGGCGCGATCCGCGATCCGCTGTCGGGCCGCGCCTATGTCTATCAGGCCATGCGCGTATCGGGTGCGGGCGATATCTATCAGCCGGTGGCGGAGACGCTCGCGGGCAAGCTGCCCCAGTGCGTGATCTCGAAGAAGGCCGCGGCAGGCTATTCGAGCTACGGCAACCAGATCGGTCTGGCTACCACGCACGTGCGTGAAATCTACCACGACGGCTATGTCGCCAAGCGGCTCGAAGTCGGTGCCGTGGTGGGGGCGGTGAAAGCGGAGTACGTGCGGCGCGAGAAGCCCGCTAAGGGCGATGTGGTGCTGATGTTCGGCGGCCGCACGGGCCGCGACGGGATCGGCGGGGCCACGGGCTCGTCGAAGGAACACACCGGCAAGTCGCTCGAAACGTGCGGCAGCGAGGTGCAGAAGGGCAATGCTCCGGAGGAGCGCAAGCTCGAACGGCTGTTCCGCCGCCCGGAGGCGACGCGACTGGTGAAGAAGTCGAACGACTTCGGCGCAGGCGGCGTGAGCGTGGCGATCGGCGAACTGACCGACGGACTGGACATCTACCTCGACCGCGTGCCGGTGAAGTACAGCGGTCTGAACGCTACGGAGCTCGCCATCAGCGAGTCGCAGGAGCGTATGTCGGTGGTCGTCGAAGCCAAGGACGCCGAGGAGTTCTGCCGCTACTGCCGCGAGGAGAATATCGAGGTAACGCATGTCGCGGACGTAACCGATACGAACCGCATGCGCATGTATTATAAGGGGCTTCTGGTCGTGGACCTCGACCGGAAGTTCATCGACAGCGCAGGTGCCAAGCACTATGCCGAGGCTGCGGTCGGTGCGGTCGAATGCCGTGATCCGTTCCGCCGCACGGTGGAGGGCGCGGATCTGGCCGAGCGGATGCGCCGCAACCTCGCCGACCGGAACGTCCTGTCGCAGAAGGGGCTGATCGAAATGTTCGACTCCACGATCGGCGCCTCGACCGTGCTGATGCCTTTCGGGGGCCGCACCCAGCGGTCCGAGACGCAGGTCTCGGTGCAGAAACTGCCCGTGGAGGGCGAGACCGACACGGCCAGCATCATGGCTTTCGGCTACAATCCATTTCTTGCGTCGTGGAGTCCCTATCACGGCGCGGCTTACGCCGTGGTGGAGGCGGCGGCTAAGGTCGTGGCCGCGGGTGCGCGCTTCGACCGCATGCGCTACTCCTATCAGGAGTATTTCGAACGGATGACTTCGAATCCCGGGTCGTGGGGCAAGCCGCTGGCGGCGCTGCTGGGCGCACTGAAGATGCAGGTGGAGCTGGGGCTGCCCTCGATCGGCGGCAAGGACTCGATGAGCGGGACGTTCGAAGGGATCAACGTGCCGCCCATGCTCATGGCCTTCGGCATCACGACGGTCGGTGCCTCGCGGGTGATCTCGACCGACTGGAAGCAGGCGGGAAACAACCTCTACCTGATCCGACATACGCCCAAGGCGAACCGTATGCCCGATACGGCGCAGTTGAAGGAGAACTTCGGCTTCGTCAGCGGAGAGATCGAAGCGGGCCGCATCCGCTCGGCGTGGGCCGTCGGCTTCGGCGGCGTGGCGGAAGGGTTGGCCAAAATGTCCTTCGGCAACCGGATCGGCGCCGAGGTCCGAATGGACGAAGGGGCGCTCTTCGACTACGCCTACGGTTCGATCCTCGCGGAGTGCGCGGGCGAGTTGGACCATCCCCGTGCGGAACTCATCGGCCGTACGGTCGCCGACGAGGCGCTCACGATCGACGGCGTGCGGATGCCGCTCGACGAACTCTACGAGGCCAATACCGGGCGTTTCGCGCAGGTCTATCCCGACAGAGGACCCGGCGGCGGACATGTTCTGGAGGTCGTGCCCGAGCGCCGCACGTTCGTCTACAAGGGCGAAGCCGTGGAGCGGCCGGTGGCCTATCTGCCCGTCTTCCCGGGTACGAACTGCGACTACGATACGGCGCGCGCCTTCCGCCGCGCCGGCGCCGAGGTCGAGACGAGCGTCGTGTGCAACCTCGGGGGCGACGACATCCTGCGTTCGATTCGCGAGATGAAGAGGCGCATCGCCGGGTGTCATATTCTGGCCCTCTGCGGCGGCTTCTCGGCGGGCGACGAACCCGACGGAAGCGCGAAATTCATCGTGAACGTGCTCAACAACGAGGAGATAAAGGAGGAGATTCACCGACTGCTCGACCGCGGCGGCCTCATCCTCGGCATCTGCAACGGCTTTCAGGCGCTCGTCAAGTCGGGTCTGCTGCCTTACGGACGGCTCGGCACGGTGTCGGAGGCGTCGCCGACGCTCTTCCGCAACGACATCAACCGCCACGTCTCGCAGATCGTAACCACGCGCGTGGCTTCGACCAATTCGCCGTGGCTGAGCGGTTTCGAAGTCGGCGATCTGCACTCGATCGCCGTGAGCCACGGCGAGGGCAAGTTCGTGGCGGGCGAAGAGCTGGCCCGCGAACTCTTCGCGGCGGGACAGGTGGCTTTCCAGTATGCCGGGCCCGACGGCCATGCGACGGCCGAGGCGCCCTACAATCCCAACGGATCGAACTATGCCATCGAGGGCCTCGTCTCGCGCGACGGACAGATACTCGGCAAGATGGGCCACACGGAGCGCTACGCGAAGGATCTGTTCAAGAACATCGCAGGCAACCGCGAGCAGGCGATCTTCCGCAATGCGGTAGACTATTTCCGGAAAAGATAGAACGAATATTCAAAATACACCAGACTATGAAACAGCTCGAAATGCTTTACGAAGGCAAGGCGAAACAGGTTTTCCTCACGGACGATCCCGACAAGATCATCATCCGCTACAAGGATGCGGCCACGGCTTTCAACAACATCAAGAAGGCTACGATCGACAACAAGGGCGTGCTGAACAACGCGATTTCGACCCTCATTTTCCACGAGCTCCGCAAGGCGGGCATTCCGACCCACTACATCGAGACGATCAACGACCGCGAACAGGTCTGCCGCCGCGTGCAGATCATCCCGCTCGAGGTGATCGTGCGCAACGTGATCGCCGGCTCGATGGCGCAGCGCCTCGGTATCGAGGAGGGCACCAAGCCCTCGAACGTGATCTACGACATCTGCTATAAGAACGACGAGCTGGGCGATCCGCTCATCAACGACCACCATGCCGTGGCGCTGGGTGCCGCGACTTACGAGGAGCTGGACCTTATCTATAAGATGACGGCCCGGATCAACGAGGTGCTCGTCGCGCTGTTCCGCAGGATGAACATCAATCTCATCGACTTCAAGATCGAGTTCGGCAAGACGTCGGACGGCGAAATCGTGCTCGCGGACGAAGTGTCGCCCGATACCTGCCGCCTGTGGGATATGGACACCAACGAAAAACTCGACAAGGACCGCTTCCGCCGCGATCTGGGCCGTGTGCGCGAAGCCTACGAGGAGATTCTGGCGCGTTTGCAGAAAGCCGTAAACGATTAGGGATGACGGAGTTGATTCGAGACCGCGAACTGCACGAGGAGTGCGGGGTGTTCGGCGTCTACGGGGTGCCGGACGCCGCCTCGCTCGCCTACTACGGCCTGCATGCCTTGCAGCACCGCGGACAGGAGGGAGCCGGCATCGTGAGCGTGGACGACGGAGTTTTCCGCCGCATCAAGGGCGAAGGGCTCGTTACGGAGGTCTTCGAGGAGGAAGCGCTCCGCACGCTCAGGGGCGACATGGCCATCGGTCATGTGCGCTATTCCACAACGGGAGGCGGCGGCATCGAGAACGTGCAGCCGTTTCTGTTCCGCCACAATTCGGGCGACTTCGCGCTGGCGCACAACGGCAATATCGTGAATTCGGCCCGGTTGCGCACCTACCTCGAAAACAAGGGCAGTCTGTTCCAATCCTCGTCGGACAGCGAGATTCTGGCCCACCTCATCAAGAAGGAGACCCGCAATCATACACGCCCGCGCATCTATGCCATCATCGACGCGCTGAACATGCTCGAAGGGGCTTTCGCGTTTCTGGTCATGACCGCCAACCGCATCTATGCCTGCCGCGACAAATACGGGTTGCGTCCGCTGTCGATCGGGCGGCTCGGCGACGGCTATGTGGTGAGCAGCGAGACCTGCGCATTCGAGGTGATGGGCGCGGAGTTCGTGCGCGACGTCGAGCCCGGGGAGATCGTAACGATCGACCGCCACGGACTGCGGAGCACCGACTATTCGATGTACAAGCGCCACGAGATGTGCGCGATGGAGTATATCTACTTCGCACGTCCCGACAGCGACATCGAGGGATGCAACGTCCACGCCTTCCGCAAGGAGACGGGCCGTCTGCTCTACGAGGAGTCGCACGTCGAGGCGGACATCGTGGTGGGGGTGCCCGATTCGAGCCTCAGCGCCGCGATGGGGTACGCCGAGGCCAGCGGACTGCCCTATGAAATGGGGCTCATCAAGAACAAGTACATCGGCCGCACCTTCATCCAGCCGTCGCAGGAGTTGCGCGAAAAGGGCGTGCGGATGAAACTCTCGCCCGTGCGTTCGCTCGTGCGCGGCCGGCGGGTGATCCTGATCGACGATTCGGTGGTGCGCGGCACGACCTCGCGCCGCATCGTTGCGATGCTCCGGGAGGCCGGGGCGACGGAGGTGCATCTGCGCATCGCAAGTCCTCCGATCAAGAATCCCTGTTTCTACGGTGTGGACACCTCGACCTACGAAGAGTTGCTCTGCGCGCGCAAGGAGCTCGGCGAGGTGCGCGCGCTGATCGGCTGCGACACGCTGGCCTTCCTGTCGCAGGAGGCGTTGTTCCGCGCCGGCGGCCGGAGCGAATTGTGTCTGGCCTGCTTCACGGGCCGGTACCCGACGGCGCTCTACCAGAGCATCGAGGAGGCCAACAAGGACGGCAAATTCTGAGGGCGGACGGAGCGGCTGCGCACAGCGGAGCCGGTTCGACGGCCGGAAGAAGACGGCCGGGCGCTGGTAGGAGACGCCTCGTCGGGCCGGGCGCGCGACCGGATCTTATCCGGCTGCGCGGGGGCGGACGAAAGAAATCCGACGTTTTCGGTAAGCCGAGTGCAATCCGAGTTTACTCGGGCTTGCCGAGGCGGGAAACGATTGCAAAAAACGAACGATTAAAGGAGAAGATTTATATGGCACAAAGTTATGAAAAGGCCGGCGTGAATCTCGAAGCCGGATACGAAGTGGTGCGGCGGATCAAGAAACACGTGGCATCGACTTCGCGCCTCGGCGTGATGGGCAATATCGGGGCGTTCGGAGGAATGTTCGATCTTTCGGCGCTCGGGGTGAAGGAGCCCGTGCTGGTGAGCGGCACCGACGGAGTGGGGACCAAACTGAAACTGGCTTTCGCCGTGGACAAGCACGACACGATCGGGATCGACGCCGTGGCGATGTGCGTGAACGACGTGCTGGCGCAGGGCGCCGAGCCGCTGGTGTTCCTCGATTATGTGGCCGTGGGCCGCAACGAACCCCGCAAGATCGAGGCGATCGTGGCGGGCGTGGCCGAGGGGTGCCGGCAGGCGGGCTGTGCGCTCGTGGGCGGCGAGACGGCCGAGATGCCGGGCATGTACGCCGAGGGCGAGTACGACATCGCGGGCTTCACGGTCGGCGTGGTCGAGAAGTCGCGGCTCATCGACGGGTCGAAGGTGCGGGTCGGCGACGTGTTGGTGGGCATCGCGTCGAGCGGCGTGCACTCCAACGGGTTCAGTCTCGTGCGCAAGATCGTCGACGACAACGGCCTCGATCTGCGCAAGGTCTATCCCGAGCTGTCGCAGAAGATGCTGGGCGAAGAGCTGCTCACGCCGACGCGGATCTATGTGAAGCCGGTGTTGGAGGTGATCCGCCGCTGCGACGTGCACGGCATCAGCCATATCACGGGCGGCGGCTTCGACGAGAACATTCCCCGCATCCTCCGCGAAGGGCAGGGCATCCGGATCGACGAGGGGTCGTGGGAAATTCTGCCCGTCTTCGCCTTTCTCGAAAAATACGGCCGGGTGCCTCACCGCGAGATGTTCAACATCTTCAACATGGGCATCGGCATGGTCATCGCGCTCGATGCGTCCGAGGCGCCGCTGGCGATCGAGCTGCTCGCGGCGCAGGGCGAACGCGCCGCGGTGATCGGCCGCGTAACGGACACCGAGGGTGTCGTTATCGAGTAGGCGTATGAAACGGCTTGCGGTATTCGCCAGCGGCAGCGGATCGAACTTCGAAGCGATCGTCTCGGCCTGCGAGCGGGGCGAAATCCCCGCCGAGGTGGCGCTCGCGGTGTGCGACAAGCCTGCGGCGCGGGTCGTGCGGCGGGCTGCGGATCACAGGGTCGAGTGTTTCGCGTTCGATCCGAAACAATACGCTTCGAAAACGGATTACGAACGCGAGATCGTGCGGCGGCTCGATGCCGCGGGGGTCGATCTGGTTTGCCTCGCGGGCTACATGCGCCTCTGCGGCGAGGTGCTGCTCGGCGCCTACGGGGGGCGGATCGTGAACATCCATCCGGCGCTGCTGCCCGCGTTCAAGGGGGCGCATGCCATCCGCGATGCGTTCGATTACGGAGTGAAGGTCTTCGGCGTTACGATCCACTATGTCGATGCCTCGATCGACGGGGGGCGGATCATCGCCCAGCGGGCATTCCCCTACGAAGGTTCGGACCCGGACGAGCTGGAGGCCATGATACATGCCGTGGAGCATCCGCTCTACGTCGAGACGATCCGTCGGCTGCTGACCGCGGAGTAAATGCCGCGGCGAGGCGTGCGGGCGGAACGGATCGGTCGCCCTCCGGATGGTTTTTCGAAACGGACGGCGGGAGGGTGCCTTCCCGGATTCGGACGTCGCAAGGGAAGGGCGCGGGGTTCGGTCGGCCGAGGACGGAATTTCCGCCGGCGCGACTTGCCAACGGGGCCTTGGGGTTCATTTTGCAAGAGGAGTTTGCAGAACCGGCCGGCGGAGGGGGCGTTTTCGCGGTGCCGGTCGACGGGGCGGGATCGTGCCGAACGAAGGGGCTGCATGCTCGTCCGTGTGTGGGGAAGGGGCGCAAAGCCATGCGGTTTAGCGGCGTTCCGAAAAACAGACAGTGCGACGAATATCATTGAAAACAGCGAAAATTACATATAACAGAAAGACGATGAGAGCATTGATAAGCGTAAGCGACAAGACGGGTGTGGTGGAATTCGCACGCGGTTTGCGGGCCCTCGGCTGGGAGGTGATCGCCACGGGCGGTACGCAGAAACTCCTGCACGACGCAGGCGTGGAGACACTCAACATCAGCGACATTACGGGCTTCCCCGAGATTTGCGACGGCCGTGTGAAGACCCTGCATCCTGCGGTACACGGCGGCCTGCTGGCCCGCCGCGACGATCCCGGTCATGTCAAGGCGTTGGCGGACAACGGCATCGAATACATCGACCTGATCTGCGTGAATCTCTATCCGTTCCGCGAGACGATCGCCCGGCCGGACGTGCGGATGGAGGATGCGATCGAGAACGTCGACATCGGCGGTCCTTCGATGCTGCGCAGCGCGGCGAAGAACTGGGCCGACGTTACGGTGGTGTGCGATCCGGCCGACTACGGGCAGGTGCTCGACGAGATCCGCCGCACGGGCGGCACGCTGCGCGAGACGCGGCTGAAACTCTCGGCCAAGGCCTACACCCATACGGCCGAATACGATATTGCGATCGCCGCTTACATGCGCCGGCAGGCGGGGCTCGGCGAGAAGCTGTTTCTCGAATTCGACCTCGTGCAGCCGCTGCGCTACGGCGAGAATCCGCACCAGAGCGCGAAGTTCTACCGCGAAGGGGCGGAGGTGCCCTATTCGCTGGCTTTCGCCCGTCAGCTCCACGGCAAGGAGCTCTCCTACAACAATATTCAGGATGCGAACGCCGCGTTGAACATCGTGCGCGAGTTCGACGAGCCGTTCTGCGTGGGGCTGAAGCACATGAATCCCTGCGGCGCCGCGACGGGCCGGGACGTCGTCGAGGCGTGGACGAAGGCCTACGAGGCGGACAAAGTCTCGATCTTCGGCGGTATCGTGGCGACGAACCGCCCCGTAACGCGCGAGGCGGCGGAGCGGATGAAGTCCGTCTTTTTGGAGATCGTCATGGCGCCGAAGTTCGAAGAGGGGGCGCTCGAAGTGCTCTGCACGAAAAAGAATCTGCGTCTTTTGGAGGTGTGGATGGAGCCTTCGGAGGTGCGTCCGATGCAATACGTCAGCGTGAACGGAGGACTGCTGGTGCAGGAGCTGGACATCGAGACCCGGGCGCTGACGGCCGATATGTGTGTTACGAAGAAGCGTCCTTCGCCGAAGCAGATGGCCGATTTGGAGTTCGGTTGGCGGATCGTGAAGCATGTCAAGTCGAACGCGCTGGCGGCCGTGAAGAACGGCTGTACGGTGGGTGTCGGCGCAGGCCAGATGAACCGTGTCGGCTCGGCCGAAATCGCACTGAAGCAGGCCCGTGCCGCAGGTGCGACGGAGGGGATCGTGCTGGCGTCGGACGGTTTCTTCCCCTTCGACGATACGGTCGCGCTCGCCGCGCAGTACGGCGTTGCGGCTATCGTTCAGCCCGGCGGTTCGGTCCGCGACGAGGATTCAATCCGCAAGGCCGACGAACTTGGGATCGCCATGTTGTTCACGGGAGAACGTCATTTCAAACATTGATCGCGGTATGAAGGTGCTGGTTATCGGCGGCGGAGGCCGCGAACATGCGATCGTCGACGCGCTCGCGCGCTCGCCGCGGGTCGGGAAGATCTATTGCGCTCCGGGCAATGCGGGTATCGCGCGGCAGGCCGAGTGCGTGGCGATTCGGGAGACCGAGGTGGAGAAACTGCGCGACTTCGCGGCGCTGCGGGGTGTCGGACTGACGATCGTCGGGCCCGAGGCGGCCTTGGCCGCCGGTGTCGCGGATGCGTTCCGTGCGGCGGGGCTGCGTATTTTCGGTCCTACGAAAGCTGCTGCGCGCATCGAGTCGAGCAAGGAGTTCGCCAAGAAGCTGATGGTGAAATACGGTATTCCGACGGCGGCCTACGAGACATTCGCGGATTATGCCGAAGCGCTGGCTTATGTCGGGTCGCGTCCGCTGCCGGTCGTGCTGAAGTACGACGGGTTGGCCGCCGGAAAAGGGGTGGTCGTGGCGCGGACGTTGTCCGAGGCCGAAGCGGCGTTGAGGGACATGCTTCTCGACGACAGGTTCGGCCGGGGCAAGGTCGTCGTCGAGGAGTTTCTCACGGGGCCCGAGTTCTCGTTCATGTGTTTCGTCTCGGGACGCAAGGTCTTCCCGATGGTGCTGGCGCAGGACCACAAACGGGCTTTCGACGGCGACGAGGGTCCCAATACGGGCGGCATGGGCGCCTATTCGCCGCTTCCGTTCATCACGAAGGAGGACGAAGCCTATGCGCTGGAGCGGATCATGCAGCGTGCGGCCGATGCGATGGTCGACGAGGGGTGTCCTTTCACGGGGGTACTCTACGGCGGTCTGATGAAGACGCCGGACGGAATCAAGGTGATCGAATTCAACGCCCGTTTCGGCGATCCCGAGACGGAGGTGGTGCTGCCCCGCATGAAGACGGACCTCGCGGAGGTCTGCTGCGCCGTGGCCGACGGCCGCGACGTGCGGATCGAGTGGGACGACCGAGCTGCGCTGGGTATCGTGCTGGCATCGAAAGGCTATCCCGGTGCCTACGAAAAAGGGTGGGAGATCGCGGGACTGGACGAAGTCGCGGGAGCGGTCTACCACATGGGTACGAAGGCAGACGGCGAACGCATCCTCACCGCGGGCGGCCGCGTGCTGTTCGTCGTGGGGCGGGGTGCCACGCTCGCCGAAGCGCGCCGGCGGGCCTTGGCGAGCGTCGGGAAAATCGGCTGCGGCAATCTTTTCCACCGCTCCGACATCGGCCACTATGTATTTGACAAGGAAGAGAAATGAGTTTTTGTAAGCTATGATTATCAGCGGTAAAGATTTGTCGGCCAAAATGAAGGCCGATATGGCGGCCGAGGTCGCCGAATTGGAGAAAAAATACGGACGCGCACCCCATCTGGCGGTGCTGCTCGTGGGCGAAGATGCCGGAAGCGTCTCCTACGTTACGGGCAAGGCCAAGGCGTGCGATGCAGTGGGCATCCGCAACACTACGATCCGCCGTCCGGCCGCGGCCACGGAGGAGGAGATCTTGCAGGTCATCGAAACGCTCAACGACGACGAGGGCGTCGACGGAATTCTCGTGCAGCTGCCCCTGCCCGAACACATCGACGAGGATCGCGTGATCGCGGCGATCCGCAAGGAGAAGGACGTGGACGGATTCCATCCGCTGAATGTGGCGGCGCTCTGGATGAAGCAGCCCTGTTCGCTGCCCTGCACGCCGAAGGGAATCATCAAGCTGCTCAAAGCCTCCGGCGTGGAGCTTCAGGGCAAGCGCGCCGTCGTGGTCGGCCGCAGCAACATCGTGGGGCTGCCGGTGGCGAAGCTGCTGCTGGACGAGAATGCCACCGTAACCGTAACCCACAGCCGGACGAGAAATCTCGGGGAGGTTACGCGCAATGCCGAAATTCTGGTGGTGGCCATCGGCCGTCCGAAATTCATAACGGGCGACATGGTCTCGGAAGGCACGGTCGTGATCGACGTGGGGGTCAACCGCGATCCCGGGACGGGGAAACTGTGCGGCGACGTCGATTTCGCGGCTGTGGAGCCCAAGGCGTCGCTCATCACGCCCGTTCCGGGCGGCGTCGGACCGATGACGATCGCCTGTCTGATGGAAAATACGATCGAATGTTTCCTGCGTAAAATGAAGTAAAGCCCCCCTCTCTTTATTCGTAAATAGCGCTTATGCGGACGCTGCATCCGCATAAGCGCTATTTATGTGCCGGGGGATGTTCGGTCAGCCGGTCCGGATGACGATCCGGCTGTCGGTCGAAATCGTTTGCAGGGGCGGACGAGGAGTGCCGCCCGGAATCTGTTCAGGTTTTGTGAATCGGGCGAAAGTTCGGGAACGGCGGCTGCGAATGTGTTTTTCGAACGAGCTTGTGTGCGTCCGAGCTTCGAGACGGACGGCGGGTACAGCGGTAGCAAGAAGCTGGACGGATTCCGGAGCTCGGGGCTGCATGCCGGGAGGCGGGTGGATTTCGGAGGCCGCGCGGATTCCGGTGCGGACTGGAGCGGCAGGTCTTTTGCCGGAGTCTGGCGGTGCGGAAGCGGTATCCTCTGCCGGATTCTCCGTGCCGGCAGCCTCCCCCCCCCTCCCTTCTGCATTACGGCCGGCGATATTTGGATAATTCGTACGATGATCGGGACCTGTGCGAAAATCGCATTGCCGGACATCGCTGCGCTCGGACAGGGCGGAGCGTGCCTCGTTGTGCCGAATATCGGGGAGCCCGAAATAGGACGCTAACGAGTAAAACCGGACTTCGGGACCGGGGCGCGTGGAACCTGACCGAGGAGGAGCGATGGGCGAGTATGTGGAAATCGCTGCATTGCCCGAACCGCGGGCTCCCGAATACCGTTGCGATCTTTCGGGTCGCGGCGGTTTTCTTTGGAGCAGGTGCAGTCTCCGTTTGCCGCTGTGCCGTCGGATTTCGGGCGTTTCTGGTTTCGCGGTTGCCCGCCGCGCATCGTGCATCGGCCGGAGTGGGCTGCCGGAGGTACGCCAAGCGAGGCATTTAGCGGACCGAGAAAAAAAATATAGTAGAAAAGGCCGGTTTCGTACGCTATTTGTATCTCTCGCGGTGTAATCATTAAAAATTTCGATTATGGATAACAACAACAAAATGTACGGCGAGAACCGCGAACAGAAGAACGGCTCGCAGAACGATTCGATGGGCAACAACAACAGCCCGATGGATAACCGCAGCAGTCGCAGCGACAACAGCGGCATGCACTCCGGAGGTGCGCAGGGCAGCGCTTACGACGACCGCCGATCGACGAATCAGTGGTCGCAGAACGATGCACAGTCTCCTTCCCGCGGACAGCAGCCGCAGTCGGGCTCGCAGGAGAATAGCGGCGGACGGATGGAAGAACAGGGCCGTTACGACCGGCAGGGGTCGATGTCGCGGAACGACTCGATGGGTCAGGACCGTCGGCAGGGACAGGAGCGTTCGGATCGCCTCGATTCCTCGAAACACGGGGAGGAGCACAAGGAAAATGCTTACCGCGGTTCCGACGAGCGGAAGTAAAATCCGACACCCGATCGTGAAACGGCCCGCCGGCGGGCCGTTTCACGTCGTTCGCCGCCGCAGGCAAGCTGCGGTCGTTCGGCGAACCGAATGAAAGGTCCGGGGGAGACGATTCGACAGGTTCTTCGCTTCGAACGGCATATGTTGCAGTCGTCCGGAGGGGGTGCGCTTCCGTGCCCAGCGGCCCCGGACCGTACGGAATTTTATGTTATTTCAAATTTCAGGCATATGTTTTTTCATTCCAAAGAACTTCAGTTCAATGCACGGGTTTCCAAACCCGATCCGCGGTTCGCACGCCTTCTGCTCGAACAATTCGGAGGCGGCAACGGCGAACTCAAGGCTGCGATGCAGTATTTCGTGCAGGCTTTCGCCTGTCATAATCCCTATCCCGACAAATACGATATGCTGATGGATATCGCCACCGAGGAGCTGGGGCATCTGGAAATCGTAGGCGCGACCATACAGATGCTTCTTGCGGGCGTCAACGGCGACCTGAAGGACGCTGCCGAAAAGAGCGAAGTCTTCGGCGAGGGCATATCCAAGGACGACTTCATCCATTCGGCCTTTTCGGTGAATCCGCAGTTCGGCGTGCTTACGGGCGGCGGGCCCCGTCTCACCGACAGCAACGGAGTGCCGTGGCAGGGTTCCTACGTCAATGCGAACAGCGATCTGACGGTGGATCTTCGTTCGGATATAGCTGCCGAGTCGCGTGCCAAGATCGTGTACGAATACCTCATGCAGTTCACGGACGACAAGGATGTGCTCGCCACGCTCAATTTTCTCATGACGCGCGAGGTGGCACACTTCCAGCAGTTCGAAGCTGCGCTGGATACCATTCAGCCCAATTTCCCGCCCGGGGTGTTGCAGAGCGATCCCCGTTACAGCAACCTCTACTCCAATCATTCGATGGGCGGGGATGCCCGCGGACCGTGGAACGAGGGGACCAGCACGGGCTTCGGCGAAGAGTGGCAGTATGTGGAGGACCCGCTTGCGCAGGTGCGCCGGACTGACGGCCTCACCGACTTGAAACCTTCGGGTACCGACCGCACGGAGGCTTCCGTACGCAGTGCCGACAAAAAACTCGGCAAGGAGCGCAGCGGCGAAATCCGCAAGGCGACGCCCGAAAAGAATTTGCAGTGGAGCAGTTACGGAGAAGAGAGAAAAGCGGAAAAGCGCAAGCCTGTCGAACAGGAGTGCTGATTCCGTCGGTATGAATTTATTGCGTCCGTTTCCCGCCTCGGCGGAACCCGAACATCGGTTCGGCTTTGCAACGGGCTCGGTGCAACGGTCCATTCGAAATGCAGCGCCTGCGATCGCAACCGCGGGCGCTCTTTTTTGGTGCGATGCATCCCTTCTCTTCCCCGGAATCGACAGCGAACTGTCGCAGTTTCGGTCGCAAAGCTCCGGTTTGCATGCGTTTTGCTGTGGGGTGCGTGTCCGGGCAGTCGCGTGCCGACGCTGGCAGGAGCCCCGGCCGGGGCGGTGCAGGGAAGGTCGTGTGCGGAACCGGCATGAATTCGATGAGCCGGTAGGCGGCGGGCCGCGTCTGCACGGGGTCGAGGGGCGGGGAACCGGGTGCGGAACCGGACTTGATCCGGGTTCTGCCGAGGCGGGAAACGGATGAATGAATTCGACGTTTAATTGCTTGCCATATGAAAAACGGAGTGATGATGCAGTATTTCGAATGGAATCTGCCCAATGACGGCACGTTGTGGAGCCGCCTGAAAGAGGATGCGAAGCATTTGCATGAAATAGGCATAACCTCGGTCTGGATTCCGCCGGCCTACAAAGCCGACGAACAGCAGGATGAAGGCTATGCCGTCTACGACCTCTACGATCTCGGGGAGTTCGATCAGAAGGGAACCGTGCGCACCAAGTACGGCACACGGGGCGAACTGGAAGAGGCCGTCGCCTCGCTGCACGCAAATGAAATATCGGTTTACCTCGACACCGTGATGAATCAGAAAACCGGTGCCGATTTTACCGAGAAATTCAAGGCTTGCGAAGTCGATCCCGCCGACCGCGGGCATGTCGTCGGCCAGCCGGTCGAGGTCGAAGGATGGACCGGATACACCTTTCCCGGCCGCGGGGACAAGTATTCCGATTTCAAATGGCACTGGTACCATTTCTCCGGCACGGATCAGGTGTACGAACCCGGCAAACGGGCCATCTATCTCATTCAGGGCGAGGGTAAGAAGTGGAGCGAAGGCGTCGACGGCGAAAACGGCAACTACGATTTCCTGATTTTCAACGACGTCGATTTCGATCATCCCGAGGTGCAGGCCGAGATGAAGCGCTGGGGCGTGTGGTTCGCTCGTTCGCTCGATGCCGACGGCATGCGTCTCGATGCCCTCAAGCACATCGAACGGCGGTTTATCGCCGATTTCATGCGCACCCTGCGCGAAGCGCGGGGCGGAGAGTTCTACGCCGTGGGCGAGTACTGGAGCGGTGATTTCAACGATCTTGAGACCTATCTCGATGCGGTGGACCGCACGATCGACCTGTTCGATGCGCCGCTGCACTACAAATTGTTCCAAGCCTCGCAGCAGGGCCGCGATTTCGATCTGCGAAACTTGCTGGACGATACGCTCGTAAGCAAGTATCCCACGTTCGCCGTAACTTTCGTGGACAATCACGATTCGCAGCGGGGCAGCTCGCTCGAATCGCAGGTCGAATCGTGGTTCAAACCGCTGGCCTACGGGCTGATTCTGCTGATGAAGGAGGGGTATCCGTGTCTGTTTTACGGGGATTATTACGGTGTCGGAGTCGAGCCTTCGCCTCATCGCACGGTTCTCGACATCCTGCTCGAAGCGCGCCGTACGCGCGCCTACGGCGAGCAGAACGATTACTTCGATCATCCCGATACGGTCGGTTTTACCCGCACGGGCGACGAGCGGCATCCGGACTCGGGACTGGCGCTGTTGATTTCGAACGGCGACGACGGCGAGAAGGAGATGTCCGTGGGTGAAGCGCACAGCCGTGAAACATGGCGCGAGATCACGGGCAGTTTCGACGAGGAGGTAACGATCGGCGACGGGGGGAAGGCGCTGTTCAAGGTCCGCGGCGGCAAGTTGGCCGTGTGGGTGAAAAAATAGCGCGCGGCCGGGAACCCGCGACCGCATTCGGACGCGGTTGTGGTATATGTTTTGCATTCGTGTTTTCCGAACGGTCCGTCCGCTGTGCGCATCCGCTGGAAACGGCATGCAGCAGGGCAGGGCTTGCCGCTTATGTTTAACTAAAAAATTTTGGTGTTATGAAAGAGTCCGACAACAAGACTTCGAGCCGCTCGCAGAGCGGTCAGAACAAGAACGACGAGAAGATGTCCCGTTCGTCCGCTTCGACGCGCGGCACCGCTTCGACGCGCAGCAACACGACGACGAACCGCAGTTCGTCCCGCACGGGGCATGTCAACAATCCGGAAGGCCACAACCAGTATACGAAAAAGTAGGCCGGGGCTGCATTCCGGACAACGGGGCGGTGGTGCGCAACCACCGCCCCGTGTCTTGTGCGGGCGGGCGTCCCGGGTGATTCCGAGGGCGTCCGATGCCGGAGGCGGCCGACCGGATTCGGGGCGCATCCGATCGCGGGCGACTGTCCGGGAGCGGCTCGCAGCTTCGGCGAACTGCCGTGCGGGGCGGACCGTTCCGCGGTCGGTCGGGTGGAATGCGGTGCGGCGAGTGGGCGGCGATTTCGGAGCCGCCTGCCTGTACGGGGCGGCGGAGCGCTCAGGCGGTCGCCGTGGCGGCCGGTTCCGTCGCCTGTGCGGCCGTTTCGTTCCAAGTCAGATGCAGCACCCGCTCCGACACTGCGCGCTCCCTGCGAAGGGGGAGAATCATGGCGCGGTCGCGGAGCGACTCGCCGGTGCCGAAGTCGAATCCGTCGGGTGCGGAAAATTCCACGGGCAGATCGCCCTCGTATCCGAGCCGGGCGTAGAATTCGCGCAGTCCTTCGCCGTCGGGGATCAGCACGAGCGCGTCGTCGCCCCGTTCGCGACAGAGCGTCTCGGCCCGGCGCAGCAGCTCCGTCGCCAGTCCCCGACCGCGGAAAGCGGCGGCCGTCGCCACACCGAAGACATAGGTCGTGCGCCCCAGTTCGCTTGCGAACGGCAGGAGGTGGAGCATCGATGCGAGCGTCCCTCCGCGTTCGGCGGCGAGCATCCGTCGGCGGCTGTAATAGCGCACGAGGAACGGGTCGACGAAGTCGTCGCCGTCGCCGAATGCCTCCTGCCAGAGCGCTTTGACGGCGATTTCGTCAGGATGGAGGTGTATGGCCGTGAACTTGCGCAGGGTCATCGCGGGGTGGTAGGAGAGCTTCGCGCGCCGGAGTCCTTCGATGCCGAGGTCCTCCTCGCGGTTGATGAGCGTGAACCGCTTGGGCAAATGTTGTGCGAAGAGTTGGTTGATGATCGTGAAAGCGCCGTCGTAGCGGGTGTCGGCCTTCTCGACATGGGTGTCGAACGTGCGGTCGTTGACGGCCGATCCGTAGGTGAAGGCTGCGAGTTTGCCGCCGGCGTAGATGCAGCCTCCGACGAGTCCCAGCGCTTCGAATGAGGCGAATGCCCGCTGCATGGCCCGCTGCTCGGCACAGAGCTCCGAGGCGTGCCCTTCACGTTCGCTGCGCCACTGGCGTTCGAGCTGCATGCACTCGTCGAAACGTTCGGGCGTGAGCGTTTCGTAGCGGTAGTCGGGATATTCGGCCGTGAAACGGTTGATGTGGTTGCGTTTGGGCTGATAACGGCGCCCGGGCAGGTTGCGCAGGTCGTCGGCGTTGTAGATGTAGTCCTCCATCGCGCGGTCCGAGGCGAACGCGAATTGCCCGATGTGTGCCCGCCGGATCATGTCGCGTCCCCGGTCCGTGAGGCCGATGATGCGGAGCCGCTGTCCGTGGGCATGGGCGTCCTCGCGCAGGACCGGGATGATCGGTGCGAAATCCCCCTCGCCGACAGGCTGCATGTACCCGATCTTTTCGCTGCCGCCGATGTGGAAACGGATCACCAGAAACCCTCCGATCTCGGCCCATGCGCTGTGATACATGAACTGCCAGCAGAACATGTTGGCGAATGCGAGGTCGCAGTTGCAGATGTCCGACGGCATCGTGTAGCGTTCGATTACAGGCTTGTCTTCCAGTCGGATAGGTTTGAATTCGATCATTGAACGGTATAGTTTTTCTGTCCTATGTGCTTGTAATACTGTTGTATGAGGGCCTTGAAACGCTCTTCGAGCGAATCGGCTGCAACCGCCGTGCCATCCTCACGGTCGACGGTCGCGGCCTCGTGTTCGTCGAAGCGGACGATCCGGTCGTGCGTAAGCGCGTGGAACCGATCGTCGTAGGAGACGCTCCACGCCGGTCGCTCGGGTTCGTTGAACAGATCGCGCCCGAAGGCGAAGTAGGGTCCGGTCCCCCCCCCGCCTACGAGACCCAGTACCGTGGGCATGAGGTCGAGCTGCTGCACCACTTCGTCCGTCTGGCCGCGCAGGGCGCCGTCGGGCGTGTAGAGGAAGCCGATGATGCGGTAGTTGCCCGGATAGGAGCGGCTTTCGGGGGCGAACTTTTCCGACGAGACATGGTCCGCCACGAAGACGAAGAGCGTGCGTCGGAACCACTCCTCGGTGCGGTAGCGCTCGAAGAAGCGGCGGAAGGCCCGGTCGTCGTAAGCCACGCTCTTGTGGATCTTGGTGTAGCCCTCGGGCAGCGAACCGGCGCACTCCTTCGGCACGTAGAACGGGTGGTGCGAGCTGATGGTGAAGAGCGCCGCGAAGAACGGTTCGGGCAGTGCGCCGAACTCCTCGCCCGCGTATTGCAGGAAGGGTTCGTCCCAGATGCCCCAATAGCCGTCGAAATCGCCCTTGCCGTGCCGCCGCTCGTAATCCTCGCGGCTGAAAAGAAGGTCGATGCCTGCCGAGCGGGCATAGGCTCCGAAACCCATCGAACCCCGCTCGGAGCCGCAGAAGAAGGCCGTCGCGTAGCCCATGTCGCGGAGGATGGCCGGGAGCTGGCGGCTTGGGCCGAGCGACTGCGGCATCAGCACGAAGGGGGTCTTGAACGAGGGGATGCTTCCCAGTACCGAGGGCATGGCCTGTATGGAGCGCGTGCCGTTGGCATACATCTGCCGGAAGCAGTAGCCCTCGCGCATGAGCGAATCGAGAAAGGGGGTGAAGCTCCCGATCGGCTTGTCCGCATAGAGCTCGGGCATCAGATAGCCCGAGTGGTCGGCCGACATGCTCTCCATGATGAAGACCACGACATTGCGCCCCGCGAGAGGCGCCCGGGCCGATTCCGCGGGCCGGTGGACGGGCGTGAAGAGCCGATCGGCCTCCTCGTCGGAGAAGTAGCGCACGGTCTTGGCGCCGCCGCTGCTGCCGATCGTTCGCAGCAGGCAGAACGGATTGCTCAGGATGAGGTTGGCCTTCGTGTTGTCCGGAGTGTAGAGCGCCGCGTTCGAGAGGGTGATCGGGCGGGTCATGCGGGTCGTGCCGCCGCGGGCGCCCGCGATGCAGAGACCCGCCGCCGCGAGGAGGATGACGGTGTTCGCCGCGTAGTAGACCCGGCCTTTCAGCGGCGACCAGACGGGAGTGCGTCGTCGGTAGCCCGCGGCGAGCAGTGCCGTGAAAGCCCCCGCGAGCAGCACCATCCACCAGTTTTCGAGCATGAACTTGCCGATGAGACGGGCCGAGTTCGAATTGTCGGCGAAGAAGATCTCGTCGGCCGTGATGCGTTTCTGCGTGTAGCGGAAGTAGATCGCGTCCGCGAGGTTGAGCGCCACGACCAGCACGGCGTTCACGACGACGTAGTACCCGAATTGGATCCGCTGATACCAGCGCTTCTCGCGTGCGTGCAGCGGCAGGAGCGACAGCAGGACGAACGCCCCGTCGGCATAGACCGCCGATACGGTGTCGAACTTGAGGGCTCCGGCCAGCAGCGTCCCCAGATCGCTCCATGCGAGCGGTCCGATGCTCTCTGCGTTGTAGAGGTAGAAAACCGCGCGGCAGAGCATGAGCACGATGTAGACGAGCGCGATGCGCCACACCAGAAGCGCGACGGAGCATTGGGGCTTCGGCATCATCCTATTCGCAGGCTTTGAGCGACATGTCGAGCGACTTGATCTGGTGGGTCAGAGCTCCGACCGAGATGAAGTCCACGCCGCATTCGGCATATTCGCGCAGGTTGTCGAGCGTGATGCCGCCGCTCGACTCGGTCTGGCAGCGTCCGGCGACCTTGCGGACGGCTTCGCGCGTCTGGGCGGGCGTGAAGTTGTCGAACATAATGCGGTCGACGCCGCCTGCGGCGAATACGCGGTCGATGTCCTCCAGCGTGCGCACCTCGCATTCGATCGGCAGCCGTTTGCCCCGTTCGTCGAGGTAGCGGCGGACGCCGGCTATGGCCTTCTCGATGCCTCCGGCGAAGTCGATGTGGTTGTCCTTCAGCAGGATCATGTCGAACAGCCCCATGCGGTGATTCTCGCCGCCGCCGATCTTGACGGCCATCTTGTCCAGCACGCGCATACCGGGCGTGGTCTTGCGCGTGTCGAGCACGCGGGTGTGCAGTCCGCGGAGCCGGTCGACGTAGACGGCCGTCTGGGTCGCCACGCCGCTCATGCGCTGCATGATGTTGAGCAGGATGCGTTCGGCCTGCAGGAGCGATTGCAGCCGTCCTTCGACGTAGAAGGCCACGTCGCCCGGCCGCACGCGGTCGCCGTC
This sequence comes from Alistipes sp. CHKCI003, assembly GCF_900021155.1. Classification (GTDB taxonomy): domain Bacteria; phylum Bacteroidota; class Bacteroidia; order Bacteroidales; family Rikenellaceae; genus Alistipes; species Alistipes excrementavium. The sequence continues at coordinate 83,055 of NZ_FCNT01000075.1, read as the reverse complement.
GCGGAGCACCGCGTCGAATTTCACCCCGGGGTCGAGCCGCCGCAGCACGCGCTCGGCGACCTCGATGCCGGCGATTACGCCCTCCTGTTTGCACAAAAGACGCATCCGTCCCCGCTCCGAGGCGGGGATCGAAGCGAGCGACGTGTGGTCTCCGTCGCCGATGTCCTCCCGAACGGCGAGTTCGATCAGACTGTCTACGTAAGGCAGATACTCTTCTTTTATCATGGTCGTAAAGGTTTGCGTCAGTCGGTTTCGGTTCCCGCGTACGCTACGCGGAACCCCATACATTCGAAACTCAGCGTCAGACGGTCGCTCGGTTCGGCATCGGTCAGCGTGCCGGCGAGATTCGTGATGACGTACTTTTCGTAGGGCGTGCCGCCCATCTTCGGCACGAGCCGTTCGCCGCTCAGGTTCAGCCGTTCGGGCATGCGCGTGTAGGCGATTCCGGGCACCTCCATCGTCAGCACGGGCATCTGGGGCACGAACTGCGTCTCGTGCATCCAGAGCGTCAGCGTGCCGTCGTCGGCGCTGACGAGGCTGAACCGTTTGTCGTCGAAGGTGTAGACCTGCGAGGGATCGCTCAGGAGCGTTACGGTCAGCGTACCCGAGTACTCTTCGTTCGCGGTTCCGTAGTCCTTGTCGTCGTCGCACGCTGCGAAAGCCGCTGCGGCGAACAGGAGCAGAAAGAGTTTTTTCATGGTTTGTCCGTTTTATGCGATATGTTTATGTTCAGCGTGATTCCGAACGTGCGCGGACGGCCCCGTTGCAGAAAGGCGTTGCCCATCGAGACGAAACGGAACGTGTCGTAGCGTTCGCCCGCGAGGTTGCGGCCCCAGAGGTCCAGCGAGTAACGGTCGTGTTCGATGCGGATCGTGGCGTCGAGCAGCACGTAGAAAGGTTGCATGAGTGTGTTCTCCTCGTCCCACCAGATGCGGCCCGCGCCGCGCGCTCCGGCCGTGAGGACCAGATCGCCCAGCCACTTGAGGCCGGTGGGGATGCTCCACGAGGCGCGGAGCGAGGCCGTGTGCTCGGGCGCATAGGGGATGCGTTTGCCGCGGAAGTCGTGCCGCCCGTCGTCGAAGCGGCGGAAGACGGCGTGCGTGTATCCGTAGGCGAGGTCGAGGTCGAGCCTCCGCCACGGCGAAGCCTGCACCGAGAGTTCGGCACCCAGACTGCGCGTGCGTCCGGCGTTGGTCATCATGCGTCCCGTGGTCGTCCCCTCGGGGAAGACCGTGAGCTGCTGGTCGCGGCACTCGATCCAGAAGAGGGCGAAGTCGCCGCGCAGCGCTCCGCGGGCAGCCGTGAAACGGCCCCCCAGTTCGTAGTTCCAGCTTCGCTCGGGCTTGTAGCTCACCACGCGGTCGATGTCGTACTCGGTGCCGAAGCCCATGCGTTTCATCATCTTCTGTTGCAGCACGTCGGAGAACATCTGCGTGTTGAAGCCGCCGGCCTTGTAGCCTTTGGCGGCCGAGAGGTAGAGGTCGTTGCCCGCATCGAATGCGTAGCGGACCGAAAATTCGGGCAGCACCTCGGTGAACGACTGTTCGAGCCGCCCCCCTTCGTCGAGCAAGAATTCGAGGTCGTAGGCCGCGCCGTCCGCACGGCGGGTCTTGGTGTAGCGGGCCGTGGTACTGTTCTCGTAGTGCAGCACGGCCCGCTCCCAGTCCACGCGGATGCCCGCCGTGAAGTGCCAGCCGCCCGTGCGGAACTCCGATTCGTGGTAGAGCGCCGCCCCCGCATCGGGCATGCGGAAGCGGCTGTCGAGCGGCAGCGTTTCGTCGCGCCACGCATAGTCGTACTCGGGGTCGTGGGCGTTGGCGTTGGCGAGGATCAGACGGTCGATGCCGTCGCGCTTGAAGAGTACGGGGGCTTCCATGCGTCCGTGCTTGTAGAACCCGAAGGCGCCGAAGAGCCACCGGTAGGCGCGATCGCCCCGCGAGCGGAGCACGAGATCTTCGGTGAAGGTGTGCTCCCTCAGCGTCTGCCGGAGCGTGAAGTAGGAGAGCGGCAGAAAGTCCTGATCGAGGATCATCCGGTCGTCGGAGTACTGGTAGCTGGTGATCGACGACAGCGAGAAGCGCCCGGCGTCGTAGCGCAGCGTGAATCCGTCGCTGAAGTTCGTGCGGTCGTAGGATGAGGGGTCGTTGTATCGGATTTCGCCCGGGCGGACGAGCGTCTGCCCGTTCTGATCCGCGATCGGGTCGCCGGCATAGGCATAGGGGTAGCCGCCCTGCGTGAGCGAGGAGAATGCGGCCGTGTTTTCGATCCGCAGCCCCCGCTTGCCGCGCCACTGGATCTTGAGCCGTCCGCCCCCGAGCCGTTCCCAGTCGCACCGCTCGCCCGTAGCGAGGTTGTCGAAGAACCCGTCGCTCCGCACATACCATGCGGCGGCGGCGATGCCCAATCCGTCGCGGAGTTTGTGGTAGGTCGAGGCGCGCAGACGCATCGTGCGGCCGCTGCCGTACTCCGCCCCGAAGCGCGTGCCCTGCCATGCGAGCGGCGAGAGCGTGTAGACGTTCACCACGCCGCCCATCGTGTTGCGCCCGTAGAGCGTGCTCTGCGGGCCGCGCAGCACCTCGATGCGCTCGGCGTCCACCAGTTCGAAGTCGTAGTTGTTCTTGTTCATCAGCGGCACGTTGTCCACGTTCATGCCCATCGCGGGCTGGTCGATGCGGGCGCCCAGACCGCGGACGTAGATCGACGAGGTCATGCGCGATCCGTAGTCCGGAACGAAAAAGTTGGGAACCAGCTCCGACACCTCCTTCAGCGCACTGGTCCGGGTGCGCCCGAGCGTCCGGCTGCCCAGCACGGTCGAGGCGACGGGGCTGCTCCTGAGGTCGAGGCCCTGCTTGATGGCCGTAACCTGTATGCGGTCCACGTGTACCACCGTGTCCACGGGCGTCTGCTCCGCGTGCGCCGAGGCGGAGAGGGCGGTTGCGGCGGCTGCGACGGAGAGCAGCAGGTTTTTCAGGCGGTCGTTCATCGTTCGTCTCTTTCTGTGGGCGCAAAGTAACGGTTTTCCGGCGGGGCGTGCAATCCTAATTAGTGAGGATTCAGAGATCGTCGGCATCGACGTAGCCCAGCGTTGCGGCATAGAGCGTCAGCCCCGCGACGGATTTGATGCCGAGCTTTTCCATGATGTTGCGGCGGTGCGAGATCACGGTCGTGGTGCCGATGTGGAGCCGGTCGGCGATCTCCTTGTTCATCAGTCCCCGCGCGACGAGCGAGAGCACCTCCGTCTCGCGCGCCGAGAGCACGGCGGGCGGCGGTCCCTGCGGGTCGATGCGATGCTCGGGACGGCGGGCGTCGCGGCGGAGCCGCAGGATGTCGCGCACGATCCGCTCCTCGCTCGCGCAGACGTCGAGCCGGTGCATCTCGGCGAACTGCGTGCTGCGTCCGTGCCCCAGCAGGATGGTCTGTCTGGGCCGCTCCTGAAAGAACGCGCTGTGCCGCAGAAAGGTCTGCATCGCCACGAAATAGTGGACGTACCGTTCCGGGCCGCTCTCTTCGAAGGCCGCGAAGCGGTGGAAGACCGAGATCTCCGCCGCGGGCAGCAACTCCCCGAGCAGGGTCTTCAGCCCCAGACCCATGAGACTGTTGGGCGTGATGACGGCGATCGCGGGCTGCTGCATGGCTATTCGTGGTGATAGGGTTCGTTGCGCAGGATGGTGAAGGCGCGGTAGAGCTGCTCGGCGAAGATGGCGCGGACGATCTGGTGCGAGAAGGTCATGCGCGAGAGCGAGAGCCGCGCGTGGGCGCGGGCGTACACCTCGTCGGAAAAGCCGTAGGGACCGCCGATGACGACGACGAGCCGTTTCGTGCCGCTGTTGAGGCGCTTCTGGAGCCAGAGCGCGAACTCCACGGAGCGCTGCTCCTCGCCCCGCTCGTCGAGCAGCGCCACGAAATCGCCCTCCGAAAACTGACGCACGAGGGCTTCGCCTTCGGCCGTGCGCTGCTGTTTGACGGTGAGGCTTCTCGTGTTCCTCACGTCGGGCAGCACGGTGATGCCGAACTTGCAGTAGCGGTTCACGCGCCGCGCATAGAGCGCGACGAGCGATTCGATCTCTTTCGAATCGGTCTTGCCGATGACGATCAGTTCGATCTGCATGGTTCGGGCAGCGTTTTGCGTGGATTCGGCTTTCTCGTATCCGCGGGTTCCGACACGGGGTTACAGGTCCGAATTCCACTCGCCCGCAGCGTCGCCGTAGAGCACGGGGCGTTCCCGTTCGACGGATTTGAGCCATTGGTAGGCTTTGTACATGTTGTATCCGTTGCCCGATTCGCCGCCCAGTTCGTAGGCGATGACGCAGGTGAAGTTGCGCGAACGGTAGTACATGGCCTTCACCCGTTCGAGGTATTCCGCCGCGAGCTGCGGATCGTTCGAGGGGGTGCCGCCCACGGTGCGGTCGCTGCGGCCCGAGGGTGCGTTGAGGTTCGCGCGGTCGATGACGTAGAGCCCCAGTTCGTCGCAGATTTCATAAAACCACGCGGGCTGCGGAAAGTCGGGCCGGACGGTGTTCTTGCCCTGCTTGCGGAGCGAGGTCAGTTGAGCCCGCGTGGCCGCAGGATCGGCGCCTGCATTGTAGCGTGCCTCGGCGAGCGCGAGCGGCTTGCCGAAACTGTAAAAACGCCCGTCGCGGAATTCGATGTCGCGGAAACCGACCTTGCGGGGCATGTACTCCTTGTAGGCGCCGTCGCGGCGCAGAAAGAGCATCACCTCGTAGAGCGGCGGATTCTGCGTGCCGGCCTCCCATTTGTTGTCGTAGGTGTGGTAGATGTAGGGCGCGAAGTGCAGCGTGTCGGTCGAACGGCCGGCGATCGTGCGTTCCACGATGCTGTAATCGAGCAGTTTGCCCTGCGGGGAGTAGATGTCGTAGCCGACCGTTACGGGTTCGTCGTAGTTGAACGAGTTCCGGGCGACGACGTCGAGGCGCAATACGCCGAAGCGGCGGGTCGAGTCGGGGACGAGCGAGAGCGTGAAATCCGCGATGCTGCGCCGGTTCTGCATGTAGAGATAGCTGTCGGCGAAGGCGCTGCGCGGGGCGCGGGGCGTGGTTTCGTGCAGCTGAGGCGTCTGCGAGGGGCGCAGGGTAACGACGAACTCGTTCGCGCCTTCGCGTACATAGGGCGAGAGGTGGAATTCGGCCGGCGTCGCGGGGTCTTCGACTTCGGCCACCGCCGTGCCGTTCACCGTAAGCGTATAGGCCGATCCGGTGTTTTCGAGATGGAGGAAGACGTTGCCGTCGGTCCAAGCGTAGGGTATGTCGATCGTCTGGGCCGCATTCACGGCCTCGCCGCCGGCGCTCACGGGTTTGGGCGCGAAGGGGATATAGGCGCCGTCGCCCTTGCGGTTGCGGGCTTCGGCATCGTGGCGGGTGTCGTAGGGGGCGGCTTCGGTGCGGTGGATGCGTCCCGCGGTCTGGGCTGCGAGCGGGGCGGCCGATCCGAGCGCAGCGATCAGGAAGAGGATTTTTCGCATGGTGTCCTGTACTTGTTTATGTCGGACAAAGGTACTTTTTTTTTGCCGAATCGCAAATATTTGCCTACCTTTGTAAATTCGAAAAAGTCTTGGAAAATCACAGCTAAAACGAATCGTATGAAAAGGTTGAGAATCGCTGAAATACTGAAATCGACCGATGTGGATGTCGATATAACGGTCAAGGGATGGGTACGTACCAAGCGCGGCAACAAGAACGTGGCCTTCATCGCTCTGAACGACGGGTCGTGCGTGTCGAACATACAGATCGTGGTCGATCTGGCGAAATTCGGCGAGGAGCAGCTCAAGCCCGTTACGACGGGCGCCTGCATCCGCGTGGACGGTCGGCTCGTGAAGTCGATGGGTGCCGGGCAGGGGGTCGAGGTGCAGGCCGGGCGGATCGAGATCTACGGTACGGCCGATCCCGAAACCTATCCGTTGCAGAAGAAGGGGCATTCGTTGGAGTTCCTGCGCGACATCGCCTATCTGCGTCCCCGCACCAACACGTTCGGGGCCGTACTGCGCATCCGTCATGCCATGGCCTTTGCGATCCACGAATATTTCAACCGGAACGGATTCTACTACTTCCACACTCCGCTCATCACCGGATCGGACTGCGAGGGGGCGGGTGCGATGTTCAACGTTACGACCTTCGATCTGAACGACGTGCCCCGCACGGCGGAGGGCCGGGTGGACTATGCGCAGGACTTCTTCGGCAAGCCTTGCAACCTGACCGTCTCGGGTCAGCTCGAAGGCGAGCTGGGGGCGCTGGCGCTGGGCCGCATCTATACGTTCGGCCCCACGTTCCGCGCCGAGAACTCCAATACGCCGCGCCATCTGTCGGAGTTCTGGATGATCGAGCCGGAGATGGCTTTCTACGAGCTGGAGGACAACATGGAGCTGGCGGAGGATTTTCTCAAATACCTGATCCGCTATGCGTTGGAGCATTGCGCCGAGGACCTCGAATTCCTCGGCAAGATGTGGGACCCCGAGCTGCTCGCGCGGCTCCATTTCGTCGTGGAGAACGATTTCGAGCGGCTGGACTACACCGAGGGCATCGAGATTCTGAAGGCTTCGGGCCGCAAGTTCGAGTTCCCCTGCGACTGGGGCTGCGACTTGCAGTCGGAGCACGAACGCTATCTGGTGGAGGAGCATTTCAAACGGCCGGTGATCCTCGTCAACTATCCCAAGGAGATCAAGGCTTTCTACATGAAGCAGAACGACGACGGCCGAACGGTGCGCGCCATGGACGTATTGTTCCCCAAAATCGGCGAAATCATCGGCGGTTCGGAGCGCGAGGCCGACTATGGCAAGCTTTGTGCTCGTGTGCGCGAATTGCGCATGAACGAGAGGGAACTCTGGTGGTACCTCGACACCCGTCGCTGGGGTTCGGCGCCTCACTCCGGATTCGGACTGGGCTTCGAACGGCTGCTGCTCTTCGTAACGGGCATGACCAACATCCGCGATGTGATCCCGTTCCCGCGCTACCCGAAGAACGCGGAGTTCTGACCGCTCCGCCCGGAAACCCTTATGTACGAAGAAGAGACCAATTTCGAATTTTGATATTTATGGAATTCGATTGTAGACTTCGATTGTTCGGGGCGCCGGCCGGATCGTTTTCGCGCCGGGGCATGACCGGAGCCTCTTCCGGTGGATTCGGCGGCGGATTCGTGAACGCGGATCCGGGCCGTGCGAAGCCGCGATCCGAGGTGCGGACGGAGGCGGAAGACGGGCATTCGAAAGGATATGATTGTCTTGTGGAATTCTAAATTGGAGGATACGATATGGCCATAAACCAGAAACAGGTGCTTTCGCTGCAACAGAAACTCTCCCCGCAGCAAATCCAGATGATCAAGCTGCTGGAGCTGCCCACCGTGCAGCTCGAACAGCGCATCAAGCAGGAGATCGAGGACAACATCGTGCTCGAAGAGGAGGAACGCTCGCCCGAAGAGGAGGAGCCGCGGGAGATTTCGGTCGAGGAGTATCTGCGCGAGGACGACACGCCGTCGTACAAGAGCCGTATCAACAACTATTCGAAAGACGACAAACAGCGGCCCGTCTACCTTTCCGAGGGTCGCTCGCTGCAGGAGTATCTGGTCGAGCAGCTCGGCTACCGCGACCTCTCGGAGCGCGAGATGCGTCTGGCGGTCTACCTCATCGGCAGCATCGACGAAGACGGCTACCTGCGCCGCGACCTCGAATCGGTCGCGGACGACATCGCTTTTACGATGGGCGTCGAGGTTACTCCGGCCGAACTGGAGCGTCTGTTGAAGATCATCCACGAGCTGGAGCCCGCGGGGGTCGGGGCCCGCAACTTGCAGGAATGCCTGTTGCTGCAAATGGACCAGATCCCGCTCAACAGCCGTGCACGGCGGCTGGCCCGCAAGATTCTGACCTCCTATTTCGACGAGTTCGTCAAGAAGCACTACGAGAAACTGATCGCCCGTCTGCAAGTTACGGAGGACGAGTTCCGCGACGCCATCGACGAGATACGGCGCCTCTCGCCCAAGCCCGGAAATCTTTATTCGGAGGGCGGGACGGATACCACGCCCTACATCATCCCCGACTTCCTGCTCGACTTCCACGACGGACGTTTCGAGTTGTCGCTCAATTCGTACAACGTGCCCGAGGTGCGCGTCAACCGCCGCTATGTGGACATGATCCGCGACATGGTCGCATCGGACGGTACGGTGAAGGAGAAGGACCGCGAGGCGCTCCAGTTCGTCAAGAGTAAGATCGATTCGGCCAAGTGGTTCATTTCGGCCATCAAACAGCGCCACGATACGCTGATGCGGACGATGCAGACCATTCTGGACTACCAGCAGGAGTATTTCAAGGACGGCGACAAGAGCAAGCTGCGCCCGATGATCCTCAAGGACATCGCCGACCGCACGGGACTCGACGTCTCGACCATTTCGCGCGTGGTGAACAGCAAATACGTGCAGACGCAGTTCGGCATCATTCTGCTCAAGTCGCTTTTCTCGGAGGCGATGCAGACCGACTCGGGCGAGGAGGTGTCGAGCTACGAGATCAAGAATCTGTTGCAGCGGTGCATCGACGAGGAGGACAAGCGGCGTCCGCTGACCGACGAGACCCTGATGGACATGCTCAACGCCAAAGGCTACCGCATCGCCCGCCGCACGGTGGCCAAATACCGCGAGATGCTGGGCATCCCCGTGGCCCGGCTGCGCAAGCAGATCTGACGTGCGGCAGCTCCGAAGGGGGGCGTGCGCCGTTCGGTCTTCATCTGTCGCATATGCGAATTCCCCTCGGCCTGCGATTTTGCCAGCCGGGGGATGCCGTATTTTGGGAGTGATTCCCGCCCCCTTTCTGTCGCGTGTCCGGAGCTATTTCCACTCTTCGGGAATCCGGTCGTAGTCTGTGAGGCCGGTGCAGTCCGCATAGCAATAGCGGCCGTCGGGCACGGTGAACTCTACGGGATTCTCCGCACGTTCGTAGAGGTGGTATATGCGGTCGCCGATTTCGGTTGCGGGCGATTCGCCTTCGAGGGCCGAACAGCCGGCGAAAGTCCTGAAGAAAGAGAGTATCAGACGGTTGCGGTCGAACAGACCGGCGGGTATCGTGCGAAGCGATTCGCAAGCTGCGAAAGCGTCGGTCAGATCGCTCAGTTTTTCGTTGCGGTCGAACAATCCTTCGGGGATCGTTTCGAGAGCCGTGCAACCCTCGAAGGTACTTGTCAGATCCTCCAGTTCGCTGTTGGCATCGAAGAATCCGGCCGGAATGCGGGTGAGGCTTTTGCAGCCGAGAAACGCCATGGAGAAGTCTTCCGCCTGCGGGTTGCCTGCAAAGAGCGTCTCTGGAATCGACCGGAGGGCGGTGCAGCCTGCGAACAGTCCTTTTTCTTCCTTGTAGGAGGTGCCTTCGTAATAGATGGTTTCACCGCCGAAGCTGTCGACCTCGGAGTTGTGTGCGAAAAGTCCTGCGGGCAGTTCGGTCAGTCCGGTGCAGCCGTAGAAGGTCGCTTTGAAACGCGATGCCTCGGTGCAGGGGGCGAAAAGATCGGCGGGCAGGTGCGTGAGCCCCGTGCACTCTTCGAATGTGCGGTGGAAAAGATCGGCGCTCCGGCATCCGCGGAAGAGATCCGCAGGCAGCTCCTTGAGTCCCGTGCATCTTGCGAAAACCGTATCGAAGGTTTTGGGGTCCGCCCCCTCGAACAGTCCGTCGGGAAGGCTCCGGAGCCCCGTGCATTCGTAGAAGGTCGCTTCGAAAGTTACGGCGGCCGCGGCGTGCGCGAAGAGCCCTGCGGGCAGTTCGGTCAGTCCGGTGCAGCCGAGGAAGGTGCGGTCGAAAACCTCGATGAGCGAGAAGGCTCCGTCCGTGTCGGCAGCGATCCGTTCGAGCGACGTGAGGTCGCGCAGAATGATCTCCTCGGCTCCGAGGTTGCCCCACTTTTCCACGGCGAGGATGCAGTTCGTCTGTGCCGCCTGAGGCATGGCGAAAACCGAGATACGCGGCACCCTTCCGCGGATCGTTACCGCATATTCGCCCGCCGTTTCGTAGGTGTGGTGTATGGCGTTCGCATAACCGTCGTAGTGCTCGTAGCGCTCGATCGTTCCGTCTCCCCAATCGACCGTGCAGTTGTCGACATCGAGCAGGGGCAGATGGACCGTGCGTGCGTTGCCGGCCGAGGCGCGCACGCGGAGCACCATTTCGCGGCCGTTTGCCGCGAAGTCCACCTCCTGCCGAACGACGAATTCCAACAGTGCGAATCCGTCTGCGGCGAGCAGTACGACGCTGCCTTCGCGTGCGGAACTGCCTTCGGTGTGCGGTTCGAGCCGCAGCGTGTGGCGCTGGCGGCTGAATCCGGCTTCTTCGTCGCTTTCGATCTGCGTCTCTGCGGAGTCGTATCCGATCCACTCCTCGTTTACCGTGAGAGGCAACGGCCGCATGGCGTTGCTTTCGATGACGATCTCCAGCGTACCGCCTTCGGACGAAGCGATATAGGTGTTTTCAGCGGGAGCGCCGGCAAGCGTGCAGGAGAGTTCTTCGAGCGTTACGACGACTTCCTGCGCCGTTCGGTCGTTCGCGGCACGCAGGACGACTTCGCCCGGGATGCGTCCTGCCGCGTCGCCGATGCCGCGGACAACGAGTGCGCCCGCGCGGTCCCCTTCGGTCAGCACTTCTGCTTCATAGACCGATTCGTCGCTGGTCCATGCTTCATAGACGATATCGAGCGGCTCTTCCTCCGTCTGTTCCGGTATGTTGCCGGTGCGGACTGTGAAGCCGATCCGCACCTCGTCGTCCGGAAGAACGAGGGTCCGCAAGCGTTCCAGTTCGATCGAAAGGAACGGGCGGTCGTCGGGTGTCGTGATAGGTCCGTCGTCGCCTTGGTCATTCTCTTTTTCGAGCAGGTCGCAGGAACTTGCACCGGCCATGCAGAACAGAAGTGTCCAAAGTAAGAATTTCTTCATTTTTCGTTGAATGTTTCGTTGTGCTTCTTTCATCTATTTCTTGCCTCGGCTGAACCTGAACCAGAGTTCGGCACAGCGCTCGGCTTATCGAAAACGTTCGCCTTGCGGGCAGTCGTTTTCTCGCCTCGGCTGAACCTGAACCGGAGTTCGTCTCGGCGCTCGGCTTATCGAAAACATTGTTTTTCGTACACTCTTTCAAAAGAGCGTGCCGGACGGGGCGCCGTCCGGTCAACCGGCTTCTTCCAGTTCGTCGAGCTGCGTCAGCCAGACAGCGGCCGAGGCGTCCGAAGGCATGCGCCAGTCGCCGCGCGGCGAGAGAGAGACACTACCCACCTTCGGGCCGTCGGGCATCGCCGAACGTTTGAACTGCTGGGCGAAGAAGCGGCGGAAGAACGTGCGCATCCAGCGGAGAATCGTCCTGCGGTCGTAGCGGCCGCGGAAAGCGCTCTGTGCGAGGTAGAGGAGCTTCGCGGGGCCGAAGCCCGAGCGGACGAAGTGGTAGAGGAAAAAGTCGTGCAGTTCGTAGGGCCCCACGAGTTCCTCGGTTCTCTGGGCGATGCCGCCGGCCTCGTCCGCCGGGAGCAGTTCGGGGCTCACGGGGGTGTCGCAAATGTCGAGCAGGATGTCGCGGATACGTCCGCCGGCTGCATCCGCCGCCCATGCCACCAAATGCCGAACGAGTGTCTTGGGCACCGAGGCATTCAGGCCGTACATCGACATCTGGTCGCCGTTGTAGGTGGCCCAGCCGAGGGCCAGTTCGCTCAGGTCGCCCGTACCGATCACCAGTCCGCCGACCGCGTTGGCCACGTCCATTAGTATCTGCGTCCGCTCGCGGGCCTGTGCATTCTCGTAGGCCGCCGAGCGATCCGCGGGGTCGAGCCCGATGTCGGCGAAATGTTGTTCGCACGCCTTGCGGATGGGGATTTCGCGGGCGTCGACCCCCAACTCGCGCATCAGTTCCACGGCATTGCGGTGGGTGCGGTCGGTGGTTCCGAAGCCCGGCATCGTGATGCCGACGATTCCCTTGCGGTCGAGGCCGAGCCGGTCGAACGTGCGCACCGCCACGAGCAGGGCGAGGGTCGAGTCGAGGCCGCCCGAGATGCCGAGGACGGCGCATGTGCAACCCGTATGTCTGAGCCGTTGGGCGAGGCCGCAGCTCTGGATCGAGAGAATCTCCTCGCAACGCGTGCCGCGCCGCGCCGCGTCCGACGGTACGAAGGGCAGAGGGGCGATGTCGCGGTCGAGGGTCTCGGTCCGCAGACTCTCGGCGATCTCCAGTTCGACGACCGTCGTTTCGGCCGCGGCCTCCTCCGTGCGGAAGGTCGTCGTGCGGCGCCGCTCGGTTTCGAGCCGTTCGATGTCCACGTCGGCTACGACAAGTTGCTCCTCCGTGGCGAAACGTTCGCTTTCGCGCAGAATGGTGCCGTTCTCGGCGATCAGGGCATTGCCTGCGAATACCAGATCGGTCGACGATTCGCCCGCGCCGGCCGAACAGTAGACGTAGGCCGAGAGCGTGCGGGCCGACTGCTGGGCCACGAGCGTGCGCAGGTAGTCGTGCTTGCCTGCCGTTTCGGGCGAAGCCGAGAGGTTGAAGATCGTCGTCGCACCGGCGAGCGCCAGTTGCGACGACGGCGGTGCGGCGACCCACAGATCTTCGCAGATCTCCACGCCGAACTCGGCGCCGTTCACCGCGAAGGTGAGGTCGCGGCCGAAGTCGGCTTCCCGGCCGGCGAGCACGACCGTGTCCGATGCGATCTCGGCGCCCGATGAGAACCAGCGGGCTTCGTAGAATTCGTTGTAGTTGGGGATGTGGCACTTGGGCACCACTCCCATGATCCGCCCCTGTGCCATCACCACGGCACAGTTGTACAGTTCGTTCGTGTGGCGCACGGGCATGCCGACGACGAGGGCGAGAGGCAGCTTGCGCGTCTCTCTGAGCACCCTGCCCAGCGCTTCTTCGGCCGCTTCGAGCAACGTCGGTTGCAGGAAGAGATCGCCGCAGGTGTAGCCCGTGAGCGACAGTTCGGGGAATGCCGCGATCTCCACGCCCCGCTGGGCTGCCCGCTGGGCGAGGGCGACGATGCGGTCAGCGTTGTGCGCGCAGTCGGCCACCCGTACATGCGGCACTGCGGCCGCGACTTTCAGAAACCCGTATCGGTCCATACGTTCGTCGAATTTTTGGTCTGTTTTTTCGTTTCGGCAGTTTTCGATCGAGGTCCGGATTGCGCCCGGCCCTTCGAAAGCGATGCTTTACAGCGTATTTACGAGGCGCGCCTTGAATTGTATGCCCCCCCCCGAATCGGGAGACGGTTTCCGCCATTGCGGACCGTGAACAAAGAGTATCTTCTTTCCGATCTCGGTGGACCGGCCGTTCGTTGCCGCCGGCCGGCGGACCGCTCTTTCCGCGGACATATTTCGCTTTCCGCGGATATACTTCGCAACGGCATCCCGCTATGAAATGATGAAAAAGCAGGTGTCGCAAATACTTTGTGTTGTCCGTTCGCAGCCGGCGGAGGATGCGATCAGGCTGTCGCGAGCCGGGCAGTCATCCGGCCGGATGGCTGCGGGGTGTCCGGTTACGGCCGGGGCCGAAACCGGTGCCTGATTCCGGATTCGGATTGCGTTACCGACAAGAGCATCCGACGCTGTTCTTTATTTCCCCCCCCCTCCGTTTGCCCCGACATTGCGGAGCGGTGTTCGGCAATTCGGCCGTCTCTCCCCTCACCGTCCTCGGCTGCGGATTGTACCGCGCCTCGGATTCGTGTCGTTGCCGCCGCTGGGCGGTCCGCAGCTTCTTTGCGGGCGGAGGCGTGGTGGCGGACCGGTATTCGAAATTTCCGGACCGGCGGCGGAGCTCCGCCGCCGGTCCGGAAAGATCACTTCGCCCAGAGCTGCGCGAGGTTGATGATCGTCTGCATCGCCTTGTGCATCGTGGTGAGCGAGACGTACTCGAATTTACCGTGGAAGTTCATGCCGCCCGTGAAAATATTGGGGCAGGGCAGTCCCATGAACGAGAGGCGGGCGCCGTCCGTGCCGCCGCGGATGGGCCTCACGATGGGCACGACGCCGGCCATGCGCATCGCTTCGAGCGCCTTGTCGATCACCTGCGGATGCGGCTCGACCATCTTCCGCATGTTGTAGTATTGGTCCTTGAGCGTGAGTTTCAAGACGCCTTCGCCGTATTTTTTCGCCAGCAGCGCCACGCAGTCGTGCAGGTAGACCTTTTTCTGTTCGAATTTCGAAGCGTCGTGATCGCGGATGATGTAGCTCACCGAAGCTTTCTCGACCGTGCCGTTCAGCCCCACGCAGTGATAGAATCCGTCGTAGCCCTCGGTGTGCTCCGGGCGTTCCCATGCGGGCAACATGCCGTTCAGCTCGCAGGCCACTTCGATGGCGTTGATCATCTTGTCCTTGGCGTAGCCCGGATGGACGTTGCGCCCCTGAATCTCGATCTTCGCGCCTGCGGCGTTGAAGTTCTCGTACTCCAGTTCGCCTTCGAAACCGCCGTCCACCGTGTAGGCGAAATCCGCGCCGAAAGCGGCGACGTCGAAGTGGTCCACGCCGCGGCCCACCTCTTCGTCCGGCGTGAAGCCGATCCGGATCTTGCCGTGCGCGATCTCGGGATGGGCCATCAGGTATTCGGCCGCCGTCATGATCTCCGCCACGCCCGCCTTGTCGTCCGCTCCGAGCAGCGTCGTGCCGTCGGTGTGGATCAGCGTATGGCCCACGAACTCCTTCAGTTCGGGGAAGTCCGCCACCTTCATCGTCAGATGGCCGTTCAGTGCGATGTCGCCGCCGTCGTAGTTCTCGACGGTGCGGGGCTTCACGTCCTTGCCGCTCATGTCGGGCGAGGTGTCCACGTGGGCGATGAAACCCACGACCGGAGCGTTTTCGCAGCCGGGTGTCGCGGGGATCGTGCCCATCGTGTAGCCGAAGCGGTCGGTCGAGACCTCTTGCAGTCCCAGCGCACGCATCTCGTCGGCCAACTCATGCAGCAGCACGAGCTGCTTGTCGGTCGAGGGGTAGGTTTCGCTCTCCTCCGAGCTCTGCGTGTCGAAGGAGACGTATTTCAGAAAACGTTCTTTTAAATCCATGATATTTCGAGTTTTTTATTCGTTGAATCTTTCGTTTCGCTTTTTCGCCTTGACGGAGTTCGCACAAGCTCTTCGCTCGGTTTGCCGGAAACGACGGTCGCCGGAATGCGGACGCATGCGCCGTTTGTCGGTCGCGGCCGGCGTACACGCCGTCCGCATCGGCTCCGCTCTCTTCCGTACCGCCGGTTTCGGGACGGCCGTGCGTGGTTCCGGCGATCCGTCGTGTGCGGGTTACTCCTCTTTCCGGGCTCTGAGCGTATGCCAGCCGAAGTAGCCGATCAGGACGACGTACATCGCCAGTCCGAGCCACTCGGCGCCGTTCGAAGCCGCCCACTCGGTGAGCTTCCACTCGGCGCCCGCGAATTTGAGGATGGCGCTCACCACGCCCATCAGGGCGCCGCCGGCGATGAAGCCCGAGGCGATGAGCGTGCCGCGGTCCATGCGGGCTTTGTTCAGCCCCTCGTCCTTCGAGCGCGACGAGACGAACCATGCCACCAGACCGCCCACGACGAGCGGGGCGTTGAGCGACATGGGAATGAACATGCCCAGTGCGAACGGGAGCGTCGGCACGCCGACGGCCGTCAGCACGAGCGCCAGCACCGCCCCGCAGCAGTAGAGCGTCCACGGCGTCGTGCCGCCCGACATGAGGGGCTGGATCACGGCCGCCATGGCGTTGGCCTGCGGCGCCACGAGCACGCTGTCGGCGCCGAATCCGTAGGTTTTGTTGAGGATGATCATCACGCCCGCCACGGTCGCCGCGGCAACGAACGTGCCGAGGAATTTCCAGCCCTCCTGTTTGCGGGGCGTGGTGCCGAGCCAGTAGCCGATCTTCAGATCGGTGATGAAGCCGCCGGCCATCGAGAGCGCCGTGCAGACCACGCCGCCGATCACGAGCGCCGCCGTCATGCCGCTCGGGCCGCTCAGTCCGACGCTCACCAGCACGAGCGACGAGAGGATCAGCGTCATGAGCGTCATGCCCGACACGGGATTCGAACCTACGATGGCGATGGCGTTGGCCGCCACGGTGGTGAAAAGGAAGGCGATCACGAAGACGATGGCGATGGCCACGACCGACTGCATCCAGTTGTGCAGCACGCCGAACTGGAAAAAGAGGAAGGTGGTGGCCAGCGTGGCGACGAGTATCGTGAGGATCAGCTTCATCGTCAGGTCGCGCTGCGTGCGCACGGAGGTTTCGACCTGCTTTTTGCCGCCTCCGAGCTCCTTGACGGCGAGCCCCACGGCCTGTTTGATGATCGACGACTGACGCACGATGCCGATCAGTCCGGCCATGGCGATGCCGCCGATGCCGAGCGGCTTGCCTATGAATTGATAGAGGTTTTCGGGGGTGAAGATGCTCTGCGGGTCGGCGAGGATCGCTTCGTTCGTTACGCCGAGGAGTGCGGTCAGGCCCGCGGGGTCGATGCTCTGGGCGAACGATCCCACCAGCGGCACGACGATGAACCACACGAGGCACGAACCCGCGGTGATGATGAGCGCGTATTTGAGACCGATTATGTAGCCCAGACCGAGCAGTGCGGCCGAGGTGTTGATGCCGAAGACCACTTTGAATTTATCGGCCGCTGCGGCGCCCCACTCGCAGATGCGCGTCGAGACCGACTCGGTCCAGAGACCGAACGTTCCGACCACGAAATCGTAGAGGCCGCCCGTGAGACCGGCCGCGGCCAGCAGCTTGGCCTGATTGCCGCCCTTTTCGCCCGAGACGAGCACTTCGGTCGTGGCCGTGGCCTCGGGGAAGGGGTATTTGCCGTGCATCTGCTTGACGAAATATTTGCGGAACGGGATCAGCAGCACGATGCCCAGAATGCCGCCGAAGAGCGACGAGAGGAAGACCTGATAGAACCGGGCGTCGAGTCCGAGGATGTAGAGCGCCGGCAGGGTGAAGATCGCTCCGGCGACGATCACGCCCGACGAGGCGCCGATCGACTGTATGATGACGTTCTGCCCCAGCATGTTCCTACGTCCGGTCAGATTGCCTACGCCGACGGCGATGATGGCGATCGGAATCGCCGCTTCGAACACCTGACCGACTTTGAGGCCCAGATAGGCCGCAGCAGCCGAAAAGACGATGGCCATCAGCAGGCCCATTCCTACCGAGTAGGGGGTTACCTCTTTCGGTTTGGCCGATGCGGGCATCAGCGGTGTGTACTCCTCGCCCGGCCGCAGTTCGCGGTAGGCGTTCTCGGGGATCGAGGTCTGTTGTCGTTTCTGTTCCATAGGGAGTTTCGGGTAGTGTTTTTATGGGTTGTACTTAGCTAATTCCTTGAGGATGTAGTACCGGCCGAGCGAGGCGGGAGCCTTGTGCGCATCCTGATGCCTGTAGACGGCGCAGGCCGCCGCGGCGCATCGCCGCGCTTCGTCGGACGTCTCGGCCGCGGCGGCCAGATCGGCCAGCAGTTCGGCGAAAAGCTCCAGATCGTCCGGCCCGAATCCGTGCCGTTCGACGAGCACGGACACGAAGTCCTCCTCGGCCAGCAGTGCCTCGATGTCGAGCCGGTCTGCCAGTTCGGTTTTCGCGGTTGGACCGACGGTTTCCGGTGCGTCGCTTCGCCGGAGTATGCCGATTTTGTGCAGCATGCCCCGGAGCAATACGCCGATCTTGTCGATCTCTCTGAGTATGAAGTCTTCCATTCTTTTCGTCGGTTCGGGCGTGTCGTCTGCCGCCGGTTGTTGCGGAGTACGGTCCCTTCTGCCGCGCCTTCTGCCGTTTCGGTTGCGACAGTCCGCCGGCCGCCTGCGTCGTGTGCGGGACGCATTTGCCGTCGTGCGGCCGCGATGTCTACGCCGGTATCGTCTGCGAGGCCTGTCGCCGCCATCGCCGCGGTGGGAACTGCGGCTTGGTCGCTCGTCTGCCGTACCGTCTGGTGCGTTTTCGGTCGTGGCGGCGGTTGTTTTGCGGCGGTGTGGGCTGCCTCCTGCCTGTTTCGCTTCCGGCTTCGTCGCGGAAGGGGGGGCGGCGGCCGTTGCGTCTCGTGCCGGACCGTCGCTGTCCGCACTGTCTGCCGCGAGCGTTTCCGGTGCTTCCCCTCCCCGCCATTGTCCGCCGCTTTTTCCCGGTGGTCGTCGCTGCGCGGACCGCAGTCGGCGGGGCTCCGCTCTCGTGCCGGTCGGCAGTCGCGCAGTTTGCGGCCTTTCCGCTTTGGAATGCCGTCAGCGGTTGTCGCCGCTTCCGTGCAGCAGGTCGCGCTGCTTGCGCGAGCGGAGTTTTTCGACGTTCCAGCGGGCCACGTCGTCCAGTTCGAATCCCAGATCGCGCGACAGCGTGGCGCAGTACCACAGCACGTCGCCGATCTCCTTGGCGATTTCGAGCCGGCGCTCGTCGGTGAACTGCTGCGAATTGTCGCGGATCACTTTTTTCACCTTGTCGGCCACTTCGCCCGCTTCGCCCGTGAGGCCGAGCGTGGGGTAGACGATGCGCTGGTCGTCGGGGTAGATCGCCGTTTCGAGCGCATGCTGCTGGTATTCGTTGAGGGTCATCGTTTTGTGTTTTATACTTGTCCGAACGACAAATATAACGAAATTTTTTCGAAACGCCAACTCTCCGGCCCGAGGAGGGGGCTTCGAGGAGGCGGAAGGGGCCGGGCGACCTGCGGGGTGCGGTTGCGGACCGGGGCGTGCGGGCGGTGTTCCGCGAATGGGGACGCACCGACACGTCTGTTCCCGTCTTCCGCGGCGGAGCGAAAGACGGTCCCGGATTCCACGTCGTACGAACGTCCGGCAGGCAGTCAGGGGTTTCCCAACTGCCGGATCGTCGGTCGGATGCGACGCTGCGGGTTGCCGCGCGTCGGGGAAAGAGACGGAGTTTCGGCGTCCGGCATTTCGGGGTGCATACGGCGGGTGATCCCCGCGACCTCCGGGGGCGGGTTGCGGACGAACGGGCAGCGGTTTTCGGGGGAGAACACTCTGCGCGAATCACAGACCGCGGATAAAACGGGGGACGGCCTCCGCGAGCGTCGGATCGAGCGGCAGCGAGGCATCCATGTAGACCGCCATCTGCTCTTCGGCAGTGCGCCCTTCGCCCTGCTTGAGCGTGTGCGTCATGCCCTCTATGAGGAGCAGTTCGGCATCCGGTCGGGCCGCTTTGAGCACTTGGGCATCGGTGGGCGGAACCTGTATGTCGTTCGTGCCGCCCACGATCAGCACCGGAACGCGAACACGGCGGATCGTCTGCTGCGGATCGCGTTTGAGGTGCGAGGTCCAATAGTTCTGTAGGTAGGGCTGGAACAGCGCGGACAGTTCGCGGGGACAGTCGTCCACGGGTTTGCCCTGACGCAGCGCATTGAAGATTTCGGACAGCCGCATCGTCGTTCCGATGTCGAGGCGCGGCGCGAGCTGCGTGAGCAGCATCCGGTCGATGGGGTATCCCGGGCCGGCGAGCGATACGACGCCGCCGATCCTGTGATCCGGTCTGCGGCTGGGGCCTGCTTCGGCCGTCCGGGTTCCGGATTCGGTCTTGCCGGCCTCGTCGCCGGTCGTGCGTTCGGCTGCGAATACCGTCGAGTCCTTTGCCGCACGATCCGCCGTCTGCCCGGCTGCATGGACTGTGGCATGCCCTGTCGTGCAGGCGGACGTTCGACCTGTCGCCGCTGCCGCTGTGTCTGCTGCTGCGTCGTTTGCCGTGCGGCTCGTCGTCCTGTCTTTCGGACCGGGGGTCTTGCCGTGAGCGGTTTTATCGGTACGGGCGGTTCCGCACGCCTCTCCGGCTGCCGTGTTCCCGGCTTCGGCCGCGGGGGCCGTTGTCGGGAGCGGCGGCACTGTCTGCGTCTCTTCCGCGGCGGCATCCGCGGCTACGCAGAGGGCGATCAGCGCCCCTTCGCTGTGGCCGACGAGCACGACCTTCTCGAAGCCTTCGTCGTGCAGGAAGTCGACCCATGCCGCCGCATCGTCGATGTAATCGTCGAGCGAGACGCCGTAGATTCCTTCCGGCGTGTCGTAGCGGCTGGCTCCGATACCCCGTTTGTCGTAGCGGAGCGAGGCGATGCCCTGCCTCTCCAGCGCATCGGCCAGATAGAGGAACGTGTCGGTGTAGAGCCCCTGTTGACGCGAATTGCAGTTGCGGTCGGTGGGACCCGAGCCGGCGATCAGCAGAGCTGCTGTGCGGGCGCCCTCTGCGGGGATGCGGAGGGTGCCGTAGAGGGTGCCGAAGCCGCGTTCGAGACGGACTTCCCGTTCTGCCGCCGCGAGGGGTGCGGCGTGCAGGAGCAGCAGGGCTGCGAAGGTAAGGAACGATTTCATCATACGTGAGCGAGATTTGCCAATAAAATTAGGAATAAAATCGGATAAAAACAATTCTTTCGTTATTTGCGCCTGTAGAATCAGCGGCCGAGTGCCGGACCGGTCGGGGCACTCCGGAGCGGGATAACGATTGCTCGGAAACGAACATTTGCGCCGAGTCGGGAGTAATCCGAATTTGCCGGGGAAATTGCCGGGCGGGAATACGAAGGGTGAGAATCGACCGTTTCCTTGGGCCGAGCGCAGAGCGAACGGGAATTCGGGTTCTGCCGAGGCGCGAAACGGAAGAAAAGAATCCGGCGTTTCCGCCGGGCGGAGCGGGAAAGCCGGATTTGTTCGAAGCTGGCCGCCGCGACGGATCGGCGCCTGCGGAAGAAAGAGAAAATCCCGTTCCATTCGATATGGAAGCAGGTAAAGATCGGATCTATGGAATGAAAGTCTGCCTTTTCCCGGATTTTGGCGGCTCGAAAGCTGCCGGAATGTTGTCTGAGTACGCAATTTCCTGTACTTGCCGGTCCTATGCCCGAATCAGCCGGCTCCGAGGGAGCGGCGGGGTGCGTCCGCGGACGGCTCGTGGCCGGCCGAGCCGCTGCGGCACAAACGGCACGGGACTTTTCGGATCGTAAACGTTGCAATCCGGCCGATGTCGGAAAGGTCCTCCGAACCATCCGCGGGACGAACGGTCCTGCGCCTGTCGGGCATTGCGGACGAAGGTGTCCGCATCGCATCCGTTTCCGTCCCGCAGGTATGCGGGAAACGATATGCCGCATGAAGCGTGTTTATCTTTTTCGACAGACGCAATCCGCCAGATGGTCGTCGACGAATCCCGCGGCTTGGAGAAAGGCATAGCAGATCGTCGTGCCGAAGAATTTGAATCCTCGCATTTTCATGTCCCGGCTCATGGCATCGGATTCGGGAGACGCTGCCGGTATTTCGTCCAGCGACCGGAACGTGTGGCGGATCGGTCGCCCGCCGGGAAAGAACGAGAGCGTGTAGCGGTAAAAACTGCCGAACTCTTTCTGTATGGCGAGAAACCGTCTCGCATTGGCGACGGTCGCTTCGATTTTCAGCCGGTTCCTTACGATGCCGTCGAACCGCATCAGCCGTTCGGTCTCTGCGTCGGTCATGCGTGCCACGCGCACGGCGTCGAAATCGCAGAAAGCGCGGCGGTATCCCTCCCGTTTTCGGAGAATCGTGATCCAGCTCAGGCCGGCCTGAGCGCTCTCCAGTACGAGGAGTTCGAACAGCCGTTTGTCGTCGGTGGTCGGTTTGCCCCACTCGTCGTCGTGGTATTGTACGTACAGCTCGTCCGTTCCGCACCAGCCGCACCGTCCGTTGATCAGGTCTTGCATCGTCGCATCGTTTGTCGTTCGCTGAATAGTATGTGCGGTATGGTGGGGTTCTTTGCCGCACCGCCGCCGTTCGGGGGGGGCGGCCGCTTAAAGCAGTTCCACGATCTTTTCGAGACCGATGCCGCGCGAGCCTTTAATCAGTACGAGGGCATTGCGCACGGGATGCTCCGAGAGAAAGGCGGCCAGCTCGTCGCGCGAGGGGAAGCGGAGGATGCGCGCCGCACACGCCTGTTCCGGCGGGGGGAGTGGCGTTCCGGCGGCGGATGCCGGACGGGGTGCGTCCGCCGTCGGGGGGCCGGGATGGTCCTGCCGGAGGAATGACCCGCCCCACTCGGGCGCTTGGCGTCCGGGTGTGCCGCAGTCGTCCTTCTCCCGTCGGCCGGCGACGTGCTCCGCACGGGCGGACGATTTGGCGTCGGTCGGATTCGCCGCGGCGGATTCCTCCGTATCGCATCCTTGTGCGGCGTGTTCCCGTGCGGTTGATTCCCGCTCGGCGTTTTTCCGCACTGCGGCCTCCTGCGGAAAACACTCCTGTGCGGCGGACCGGGGCTGGGCGGCCTCCGTCGCGGATAGGCGGCCGGACGCTGATTCCGCGGCCGGAAGAGCTGTCGCCGGGTCGTTCGCGGCCGAAAGGTGCGCCGCCGCATGGGCGGAAAATCCCGTAATACGGGATGCTTCCGGCATGCGGGATTCTTCCGACGAGGTGCGTGCCGCCTGAGAGGCTGCGGCCGAGAGTTTCGTCCGAAAAGCGGGGTCCGGAAGTTCCGACGGGCCGGATACGGGCGAGCCGGAGGTCCATACGGTGCCGTGCGCCCCTGTGTCCGGGTCGCCGAAGAACGCCGACTTCGGTGCGTCGCGGCATGGCTCTCCGACCGGAGAGCATGGCGGGCCGTACTTCCGCGCAGCGGAGGGGAGGGCTCCGATCGCGTCGCAGGCTGCGGCGAACTCCCGGCCGACCGCGAGAATCCGTGCGTCCGGAATGGCGCAGGCGGCTTCGAGGATCCCGGCATGCTCTTCGCGCGACCATGCGCCGAGTTCGAGCATATCGCCGAGGATCAGTACCTTCGATGTCCGATCGCCGAGCTGCTCGGTGCGGAAGTTCCGAAGGGCGGCCCGCATGCTCGACGGATTGGCGTTGTAGCAGTCCACGACGAGGGTGTTGCGCCCGGTCTCGGTCCGTTGCGAACGGCAGTTGTCGGGCAGGTAGGAGGCGATGGCGTGGCGGATGCGCGTCTCGTCCACGTCGAAGTAGCGGCCGACGGCGACCGCCGCGGCGATGTTGGCGCGGTTGTAGGCTCCTTCGAGGCGGTTTTCCACTCCGTCGCCCAATGCGGCCGGATAGTACTCCACGGCCAGCGGATCGCGCCGGACGGCCATCGCCACGAGCGTATCGTCGTTGCTGGCGACGAATGCGCGGCCTCCGTTTTCGGCGAGATAGTCGTAGAGCTCGCCTTTGCCGCGCTGCACCCCTTCGGGACCGCCGAAACCTGCGAGGTGGGCGTGTCCGATGTTGGTGATCAGTCCGTAGTTGGGTTCGGCGACGGAGCAGAGCAGGGCGATCTCGCCGCAGGCGCTCGCGCCCATCTCCACGACGCCGAACTCCGTGTCGCGGGTCATCGAGAGAAGCGTGAGCGGCAGACCGATGTGGTTGTTGAGGTTGCCGCGGGTGGCGCAGACTTCGAACCGCTCGGCCAATACGCGACTCACCAGCTCCTTGGTCGTGGTCTTGCCGTTGCTGCCCGTGATGGCGAGGATCGGAATCCCCAGCGCGCGGCGGTGTTCGCGTGCGAGATCTTGCAGGGCGGCGAGTGCGTCGCGCACGAGGATCATGCGCTCGGGGTCCGTCGCGGCGGTCGCCGGGTCGTCCACGACGGCACGGACCGCACCGCGGGCCAGCGCCTCGGCCGCGAAACGATTGCCGTCGAACGAAGCGCCGCGCAGCGCGAAGAAGAGCGAATCGGGTGCGACGCGCCGCGAGTCGGTCGAAACCGCGGGATGCGCCGTGAAAAGGTCGTACAGACGGGACATCGCTATACGTATTTCTCGCCCGTGTGGAACTTCACTTCGTCGATGTATTTTTTGATGTTCTGTTCCTCGGAGCGGGGGCAGATCATCAGTACGTCGTCCGTATCGACGACGATATACTCCTTCAGGCCGCTGATGACGGCCACCTTCTTTTCGGGCAGCGAGATGATGCTGCTGCGCGTGTCGTAGAGGTAGCAGCCCTCGGCCGGCGCGGCGTTGGCGTAGCGGTCTTTGCGGGCGTGCTGGTAGACCGAGCCCCACGTCCCGACGTCGCTCCAGCCGAAGTCGCCGCAGCGGACGTAGACGTTGTCGGCCTTCTCCATTATGCCGTAATCGATCGAGATGGCGCGGCACTCCGAGAAGGCCATGTTCACCACGTTCTGCTCGGCGTCGGTGCCCAGCGCGCGCATCACGCCGCTGAAGAGCTGGTCGTGTTCGGGCAGGTAGCGGCGGAACGCTTCGACGATCGCCGAGACCTTCCAGACGAAGATGCCCGAATTCCAGAAGAATTCGCCGCACTGGAGGAACGTCTGCGCCAGTTCGAGATTGGGTTTCTCGGTGAAGCACTTTACCTTGCTGACGGGCTTGCTGTCCGAGACCTGAATGTAGCCGTAGCCCGTGTCGGGGCGGGTGGGCTTGATGCCGACGGTCATCAGCGCGTCGTGTTCGGCGGCGAAGGCGAGGCATTCGCCGATCACGGCGCGGAAGCCCTCTTCGTCGAGGATCAGATGGTCGGCCGGGGTTACGATCATCTCGGCTTCGGGGTCTTTCCTGAGCAGCGTGTAGGCCGCATAGGCGATGCAGGGGGCCGTGTTGCGGCCCACCGGCTCGCAGAGCACCTGTTCGGGCCGCAGTTCGGGCAGATGTTCCAGCACCAGATCCTTGTAACGCTGGTTGGTAACGACGAGGAAGTTTTCGCCGGGCACTGTTTTCGCAAAGCGTTCATAGGTGTGGCGGATGAAGGATTTGCCCGTTCCGAGGATGTCGAGGAACTGTTTGGGCATCGTCTGGCGGCTCTTGGGCCAAAAGCGTGCCCCGATGCCTCCGGCCATGATCACGCAATATTTTCGGTTATCCATAAGTTATATATACGTTCTGTTGTCATGTCGACGGTCTTTCTCGTCCGGGTCGTCTCCGAGCAGGCTCGGGATCGCGTCCGGCTCGGCGTAAACGTCGGATTTGCCATTCGGTTAGACAAAGATAAAAATAATTCGTAACTTTGTCCTCCGTTGCGACGATAAATTTTTAAGGAATGAAGATCAAACTGATTACAATACCCAATCTGCTGACCCTCTCGAATCTCATGTGCGGGTGTCTGGCCGTTGAGGCCGCTCTCGTGCGGAGCGATCTCGGTGCGGCCTTCTGGCTGATCGTCGCAGCCGCGGTGTTCGACTTTTTCGACGGGTTCGCCGCGCGGCTTCTGCGCCGGACGTCGCCCATCGGCGTCGAACTCGATTCGCTGGCCGACGACATTTCGTTCGGACTGGCTCCGGCAGCGGTGCTCTTCACGCTTTGGGCCGACGCACCCTCGGCGTTCGGCTGGAGCGGCGGTGCAGACGTGCTCGGGCGGTATGCGCTCTTCGCGGTGGCGGCTTTTTCGGCCCTGCGTCTGGCGCGATTCAATGTCGACACTTCGCAGCAGACCGAATTCATGGGGCTGCCCGTGCCGGCTTCGGCTCTGTTCTGCGCCTCGCTGGGAATGCTCGCCGCTGCCGGAAAACTCGTCGTCTGTAAAGAAGCGCTCCTGCTGACGGCCGCGGCGTTGTCGTGGCTGCTCGTGTCGCCGATCCGCATGTTCACCCTCAAGTTCCACGGTTTCGGCTGGCGCGGCAACGAACTCCGCTACCTCTTTCTGGCGGCTTGCGCCGTGGCGGTCGCCCTGCTGCGGCTGGGCGCCGTGCCGGTCGTCGTGGTGTCGTATGCAGTCGTTTCGGCCGTGCGGTGGCTCGCCATGCGGAAACGGCGGGTAGGCGGAGCGGATGCCGAACGTCGAATTTTTTGATTATCTTTGCGGCGGAATCCGTATGTTCGAATCCTTGAAAAGAATCATTCCCGCAGTGCTGGCCGGTCTGCTGGCCGTGTCGGCGCCTCTGGCGGCGCACGCGCAGCTCGACGCTGCGGCTCTGCTGCGTGCCCAGCAACGGGGCGAGAACACCAACCTCTACGGGACCAATCCTTTCGAGACGCAGGACGAAGAGGGCGAGTTGCAGGATACGACCAAAAAGGAGCGCCGCATCCGCAAACCGCTCGAATCCTATTTTTTCAACGATTCCATCCGGGCGCTTCCCAATTTCGTCTACCACGTGGACCGCGAGTACAACCGTGTGAAGATCGGGCCGATCGATACGGCGCTCACCGACTTTCGGATCGACTATCCGTTTTACGAGAAGGGCGTGGGCGACGCTCCGATCGGCGGTCTGGGGCAGGCGTCGATCCCGCTCGACTATTTCGAGCGCCCCGCTTCCTTCGATTTCGGCTTCGCCGACCCCTACCATGTCTATCTCTACCGGATGGAGAACGTGCCGTTCTACAACCTCAAGAAGCCGATGATCCGCTTCACCTATCTGGAGTCGGGGCAGAAACGTTACCGCGAGGAGAACTTTCACGTCATGGTCGCACAGAACATTTCGCCTTCGACCGGATTCAACGTCAACTACAAGTCGCGCAGCACCCGAGGCAAGTACGACTGGTCGCGCACCAAGAATCACAACCTCGCCGTCGGGTTCAACCATACGGGCAAACGCTACTCGGTCCATGCGGGCTACATCAACAACCACATCGAACGGCAGGAGAACGGCGGCGTGGTGGGCGAGTGGGCCATCGTCGATACCACCTTCGATATGGCGACCGGCGTGCCGATGCGTCTGTCGGAGGCGCAGGCGAAGAACGTCTACCGCAACAACGCATTCTTCATCGAGCAGTCGTACGGTATTCCGCTGGCTCCCGTAACCGAACGCGACTTCTCCATCGCGGGACTGCCGGCCGTCTTTATCGGCCATTCGTTCGAATACAATGCGTGGAGCCGCGTTTACACCGACTACAATGTGCCCTATGTCAACGAACGCGGACACAAGGACGACGCGGGGAATTTCGTGCCCGACACGATTTCCTACTACAAGAACTGGTTCATCAACCCGCTCGAAACCCGCGACTCGACTTACGAACGGGTGATCTCGAACCGGTTCTTCGTGCAGGCCCAGCCGTGGGACCGCAACGGCGTGGTCGGCACCATCGACGGCGGCATCGGCATCGACGTGCACACCTACTCCCAGTTTTCGCTGGGCGACTACCTCACGGGCAAGTCGACGAAGGAGAACAAAACCAGTATTTTCGCCTACGGTTCGGTCGAGGGCAAGATCCGCAGGTATGTCGATTGGGGCGCCGATTTCAAATTCTATCCTTCGGGATACCGGAGCGGTGATCTTTCGTTGGGCGCGCACATCGCGCTCACGGGGTACATCCGCCAAAGACCTTTGATACTCCAAGGCAGCTTCTTGCAGGAGCGCCGTTCGCCGACTTACTGGCAGGAGCATCTCTACTCCAACCATTTCATATGGTCGACTCCTTTGGACAAGGAGGATGAGACTCGTTTCGAGGTGAAGTTTTCGGTTCCGTCGATGGCTTTCGAAGCCGGATTTACCGAGGGGGTGATCTCCCGAAAAATCTACTACGACAACGACAGCAATGTCGCCCAGAAGAACGGAAGCGTGAGCCTCACGAGCGTGTATGCACGAAAGGATTTCCGTTTCGGCGGATTCCATCTGGACAACCGGGTATTGTTGCAGTGGAGCACGGATCAGGAGGTTGTCCCCGTTCCGCTTTTGAGCGCGTATCTCTCCTACTATTATGAGTTCTGGGTGGTGCGCGACGTGCTGCGGTTGCAGGCCGGTTTGGACGGCAGGTACAATACGAGGTACTATGCCCCCGGGTACAATCCCGCCATCTCGCAGTTCTACAACCAGCGGGAAGTCGAGGTGGGGAACTATCCCTACGTCGACCTTTTCGTTACGGCCAAGTGGAAGAGAATGCGTATTTTCTTGAAGTACCAGCATGTCAACATGGGGCTGTTCGGCAACGGCGAATATTTCGCCGTCGCCCGCTATCCGCTCAATCCGGGCATGTTCAAGATGGGTATTTCGTGGGGATTCTATGATTAGACGTGCTGTTCTGCGCGGTGTGAGCTGCCCGCAAAACAAACTTTTATGCTGAAGAAGACCGCGTTGATTTTTGCGTTCTTAACCGTTTTTACCGCTTTTCACAGCTTCAATGCCGATTTCGCGGCTCCGGCCGACGCTTTTGCCGTGGAGGCCGACGATCATTCGCTGCTGTCGGAGGGGGAATATGTCATTTCGGCCTACGACAACATCATCCGCAGCGTGTCGGAACGCGAGGGCAACGACTGGCGCCTCCTGAGTGCCATCGCCTACCACGAATCGCGTTTCACGCCCGACGCCGTATCGGGACGGGGCGCCCGCGGGCTGATGCAGATCATGCCTGTCGTGGCGCGGCAGTTCGAAGTGCCGGCCGATGCGGTGGCCGATCCGGCGACCAACGTGTGGCTGGCCAATCGATTGCTCAAGAAAATCGACACGACCCTCCGCTTCGCGCGGAACGTGCCGGAGCGGGACCGCATGAGCATCGTGCTTGCGAGTTACAACGGAGGGATCGGTCATGTGAGCGATGCCCGCCGGCTTGCCGGACTGTACGGCGAAAACCCCGATTCGTGGGAGGTCGTGGCGCGCTATCTGGAGCTGAAAGCCGATTCGGCCTACTATGAAAACGAAGCGGTGAAATACGGTAAGTTTACCGGAAGCCGTCAGACGATCGCCTATGTCAGGGATGTGATGGGGCGTTACGACAAATATTGCCGGATCGCCCGACGGTAATGCGGCGCAATTTTTTATGAAAAAGCCGTCTGCGAATGGATCGCGGACGGCTTTTTTCGTATTCGTTTCATGCGAACGCCTTTCGTTCGGACCGTGAGCCGGGGCAGCTGTGCCGGGGCGGAAGCGTACCGGGGCGGGAAATGGACGAAAGCAGTTCGCCCGGTTCGTAAGGCGGAGTGCCGTGCCGAACGCTCTGCGAGCCGTGTCGGTACGGGACGATAATTTTGATGGGCTGCATTCTTTTGCAGCCGGTCGCGGGCGTATTTGCCGTTGTTCGCCGGCGGCTGGATCGCACGGTACGCTGCGAGGGCAGGGGCCGCCGCTGCGACGGCCTGACGGGATTGGTTCCGGGATGTCGAAACTTTCGAAAGGCGGCCGGAAGAAAAAGCGAAGACGATCCTCCGTAAAATCGGGCACGGTACTGTGCACGGTGCTCGACCGCGTGCCGGGGCGAACCTTCTTCGGGAAGGGCGGGGAACGGCTTCGATCGTGTCGTTCGTGTGGCGAAGCGGCGTCCGTGTCGGGAATCTGGGGGGGCGAAAAAGGGGGACACGTCTGACAACGCATTTTTTAACGGTTTCACCCCTGCCGGAGTCTGTTCGGGCAGGGGTGATTTCCGAATTTCGGGATGCGCCGGACGGTCCGCCGCTTCGCCGGTTCGGTCCGTCGGGATCAATATTCCCAACGGAAGTCGTCGACGTAGAGCACGTTCGTCTTGCAGCCGACCATGAAATCGCCGTAGGCGCTCGTCGAACAGGAGATCACGAGGGTATAGGCGCCCGACGGCTTGGCCTGCCGGTCGTAGAAGCTGAGCGGAACGCTCGTCTCGATCATCGCTCCGCCGGCGGAGGATTCGTCGATGAACATCGAGCCGTAGCCGATGATTCGGCCCTCGTCGGTCGAGGACTGCTGTTCGGGGTCCCACGTCCCCGTCGGCGCCGCCGTGCCGGACGTTACCTTGTGTCGGCCGCTCCAGTCCACGATCGCCACGAAGATGCGGCCGCGGTCCTGATCGCCCATGCCGATCGGGGCGCCGGCGTGCTTGGCGACGTCCACCGTTCCGATCTTTTCGGCATAGTATTTCACCTTGAGGGCCGAGGGGCGCGCCGTCCACGTGTAGGGTTGTCCGAACTCAACGACGCCGGTGGTGAGGCCGTCTTTGTAGAAGATACCCGTGAAGAGGTTGCCCGCCGCAAGGATGCCTACGGCGGTCGTACCCGCGAGTCTGGCGCAGTGGGCGCCCTCCATCCCCTCGAAGGCGCTCTGTGTGCAAAGCCCTTTGGTGAAGGTGTTATTGCCGCTGGCCCAGCTGTCCGAAGTCTTGTTTTCCGTGGTGAAACACGACATGCCGCTCTCCTCCATGCCGCCCAGCGGAATCGTGTCGCCGGTCGCGGTCGAGAAGGTTCCTTCGGCGGCCGTTTGGCCGTCGACGAGGAGCCGATAGTCGTAAGTCGTACCCGCGAATACGCCCGAGGCCGGGTCGATCGTGTAAACGGTGAGCCCCGAAGCGTTTTTGCTTTCGCTCCAGTCGGGGGCGATGCTCGCCGTGTAGCCGCCGCCCTCTCGGGGAGCGACCTCCGTCGGGCGCCACTCGTCGCTGTCCTGCCGTTTGTATTCGAGCGCCACCGTCTCCGCCTCCGGCTGCGGGGCGATGCTCAGCGTCGCCGTGCAGTTCCACAGGTCGGCTGCGGCCAGCGCCGCAGCCTCGTTCGTGCGGACTACGTAGAGCCGCCAGCGTTCGGTGAAGTCGTGGTAGGCGATGTCTACATAGCGCACGGAACTGAAGTCCGTCAGCGCTTCCGGCTCGGGGTCCATCGCGGTGATGTCGCGCGGCCCGAGCTTGAGCTCCGTAACCGTGATGTTCGAAAGATCCGTATCGAGACTGACCTGCGCCGTGGCCGTACGCTGCGAAACGTCGAAAACCGACGAACCGATCTGGCCTTCGACCGTGAAGATCCGTTCGATCTCCTGCTCGGCGCGAATCTCCCATTCGTAATCCTGATAGAGCGAGAGCGTTACCCGCAGCGGGCTCCTCAGGTCGAACGTGCCGGTGAGGGGCACGGACGATTTACCGCCTTCGGTGATCTTCACGTCGGTGATCTTCACGCGGCTGATGTCCGTCGTCTCGTCGAGTCTGAGGGTTACGACGCGCTCTTTCGGGTCGATGTCGCTGCTCGTAACGGTGAACCCTTCGCCTTCCACGCCGAGGATGTCGATCGCCACGACGGGGTAGGGCAGGTTGTTGTCGATGCACGATGCACCGAGCGCGAACAGGAGAGTCCAGAAACGGTTACGGAGTTTCATAAAGTTAGGTTCTGTGTCAGTATACCCACTCGAAGTCGTCGACGTACATCACGTTCGAACTGCAGCCCGCCATGAAGTCGCCGTAGGCGCTCGTCGAGCAGGAGATCACGAGCGAATAGGCGCCCGACGGCTTGGCCTGCTTGTCGTAGAAATAGAGCGGAAGGGTCGCCTCGATCATGGTGCCGCCGGCGGAGGGCCCTTCGATGAACATCGAGCCGTAGCCGATGATTCGGCCTTCTGGGACGGCGTCGGGTCCGTTCATCGGGTCCCATGTGCCGGTGGGCTTCGATGTGCCGGACGAGACTTTGTGGCGGGCGTTCCAGTCCACGATCGCCACGAAAATGCGCGCTTTGTCCTGATCGCCCTCCTTGAGCGGGGCGCCGTATTTTTTGTCTATGTCTATCGTCCCGATCTTTTCGGCATAGTACTTCACGCGCATCGCCGTCGGGCGGGCTTTCCACGTGTAAGGCTGGCCGAATTCGACTACTCCTTTCGTGAGACCGTCCTTGTAGAAGAGTCCCGTGAAGAGATTGCCTGCCGCGAGAATACTAAAGGGAGCGGCGGCCGCAAGTCTGGCGCAATGCGCGCCCTCCATGCCGTTGAAGGTCCCCGGAGTACAGAGTTGGTCGGCAACCGAGTTGTTGCCGCTTGCCCATACGGGGGCCGAGGCATTGTCTGTCGTAAAGCACGAAAGCCCGGTGTCCTCCATGTCGCCGTAGGGGATCGTCTGCGAAACCGCGGTCGAGAGGCGCTTGGCCGGACTTTCGGTGCTGCCGGTCGAGACCTTGTACTCGTAATCGCGGTTGGCGAATATGCCCGTCGAGGTGTCGATGAGATAGGTTGCGTGTGCGGTGTCGGTGCCTTCGGTCCATCCGGGAGCCGCCGTCGCCGTGTAGGTGTAGTCCGCGCCTTTCACGCCCGGGATGCGGATCCATTCGCCCGAGGGCGTGCGGTAGCTGAACACGACGTCCGTAACGGCGGGATCGGTTACGATCGCCCGGAAGGTCGCCGTATTGGTCCACAGGTCGTAATCCGAAGCCGTCAGCTCCATGAGGCCCGGCATGGCGAACTTCGCGCTGCCCGTGCCCGTGCCGCCGTCGTTGTCGGTCATATCGAACCGCAGCTCGTGCAGCCCGGTGCCGTATTCGGCGAAGAAGGCGGCACCCAACACGACCGTCAGGTTGTTGTCGTCGGTCTTGACGTAGGAGATGCCGTCCTGAAGGGCTGCGGAAGCCGTCGATGCGTCGTAGACGGGATAGGTCGTGTCGTTCGCGGTGAGCGTTACCGTGGCGAGTTTTTTCACCGAGGAGACCTCGAACCGGATGTCGCTGCCGTTGTAGCCGATCGTTTCGTCCATCGAGAAGCCGTCGCCCTTGATCGAGGGCTGGGGGTTGAAGATGAAGTTGTCGTTGTGCTCTTCGGGAGCCGTTTCGATCTGAACGGTGATGTCCGCGGAGCCCGCGGGCGTCTTCGAATATTGGAATTTGAGCTTGTAGATCGTGGCGCTCTGCGCGTTTTCGATTACGCCGAGCTGTTTGACCTCGCCCAGATTCGTCCCCTCTCCGTAGAATCCCCAACTGAGGTTGGAAACCCCTTCGGGCAGAATGAAGTAACCCGTCGCGGCGGACGGATCGGCGAGGTCGAACCGCAGGGTCGGCACCTCGTTGATCGCAGCCAGTTCGAACCGGTCGCTGGCGCTTACGTAGACGCATGCGGACAGATCGAACTTATCCGCCACGGACTGATCGAACGAAACCCGAACACCCGTATTCACCGTCGGGCAAACGACCCGTTCCGTGATGACCTGCTGTGCGAGAACGGTGAAGTCCTTTTCGCCGCGGTAGCTCTTTTCGGTCCGTGTCGCAGGGTTCCAGTTGCCCGCTTCGACCGTGATTTTGTAGCCTCCGGCCACCAGATAGAGGTTCTCGGGCATGTCGTCGAGCGACGTGTAGCGGCGGATCAGACCGCCGTCCGCCTTGTAGATGCGGATCAGCAGATCGTCCAGCGGATCGTACTCCCCACGGGTTGCGGCGGATGTCGTTTCGATCCGGAAGTTCACGACGCCTTCGCCGCCGACCGGTGCGTCGTCCTCGGCGCACGACGCGCCGAGCAGCATCAGGCATGAAAGAACGTATGGCAGTATTTTTTTCATGGCGGTATACGGTTTAGTGGACGACGTTGAACATAAGCGTCTTGACGGTCGTACCCGCAGCGTCGGATACGGTCAGGCGGAAGTCGCAGTTTCCGGTCCCGTCGAGCACGGTCATCGCCGGAACGAACTCCGAGATGTCGAAGCGCATGCTGGTGGCGCCTTCGATGCTGCTGCCGTCTTTGGGCAGGAAGCCCAACTCCTGCAGGCGGGATTTCATCGCATCGGTCGCAGGATGGAGCAGGTCCATGTCGGGGGCGAGCGAGAGGCTCGCCAGTTCGTTCGCCGGCAGCACGTCGCCGCCCAGTATTTCGATTCGGAATCCGGTGATTCCGGTGGCCGACGTTACGTCGAGGGCCACTTTCAGAGGCGGATTGTCCGTCGGGGCGATCGTATGGCGCGTATCCAGATCGAAGCCGTCGAGCCCCGTGATCGCAGGCCCGGTCTCGCTGCCGCCGCCCTTGGCCACCGAGAGCGTCAGCGGCGTGTAGGTGCGTCGGTTCCGGCTGTCCGTTACGACGATTTTGGCCGTATGCGTGCCTTCGTAGCCGTAGAGACCGTACATGCCGGCGTCGTTGACCTTGACGAGCAGCCGGTCGGCGTTGTCCGTGCGAACGACCGCATAGTCGGCCGCTCCGTTGTCGGGGTAGAGGGGTACCTTGCGTTCGGTGTAACCCGCGCCGTCGAGGGCTGCGAGCAGCGCCGCGTTGTCCGAGTCGAAGACGCAGTAGGCTTCGGCGATCGTCGCATCCCCCTGCGGGGCGGCGATGAGGCTTATGAGGTCGTTGCAGCGCACGGGATCGAAGTCGAAATCGAAGATGGCCGCCGAGATGCGGAACGGATCTGCGATCAGATGATCGCCGTCGAGCGACACCTGCGGGCCGTCGGGGTCGCTGGTCTCGTCGTCGATGTCCGGAATCTCCTCTTCGCCGTAGGAGTAGGACGACGACATCACGTCCACGTCGATCTTCTCGTCGTAGACCCATGTCTCGACCGTGATGACGAGCTGCACGTTGCCCTCGTCGGCATGTTCGACGGATATGGCGATTTTACGCCATTGGCCGGCTTTGACGTTCGGTATCTTTTGCGTCATGGTGATCGGCTGGTATTCGGGCGTTTCGCCTTCGCCTTTCACGTTGTACCGCCCCGTGAGGACGACCGTCAGGGTGTTCGACGCGGCGGCCGCGCCGAAGTAGGCCGCGCGCGTTTCGTCGCGGGCGAAGACGCACGAAGCCTCGCCGAGCGAGACGGTGGTTTTCAGGTCGTCGGTGCCGTCGTCGAGGAACAGCTCCTTGAGGTCGGCCGAAAGCTCGACGGTCGTCTTGATGTTCGAGAGCGTACACACGAGGTCGCTCACCGTCGTCGTGGTCTTCTTGACGATGGTGAACTCGGTCGACCCGGCGTATTCGGGCGTCTCCCATGCTACGGGCTGGATGGCATCGGGCGAGGCGGCTCTGAGGGTGTAACGGTCGGGTTGCAGCTCCATCGGAGCGTCCATGGCCTTGATGTCTCCGTAGGTGCCCTCCCAGACGGTCGCCTGCGTGGTGTTGCTCGTGATCGAGAGCTCGAAGTCCGCATCGGCGTCCACGGTCGTGCGGGTGGCCGGCGCCTTCGATGCGTCCGGCCCGCTGACGAGCGTTTCGACATCGGCCGAGACGCCGAGGTTCATTCCCGAAAGAACGAGGTAGCCGGTCTCTTCGCCGCCGGTGGGCGTTTCGGGGAAAACGATCTTGTCCTTGCCGCAGCCTGCGGCGAAGAGGAGCGCCGCGAAAGCCAGCAATGCGGTTTTGTACGAATTTTTCATATCCGGTCTCTGTTATTTTCTTAGGTCGGTTTGCGCTTCGGGATTCAGTTCGATCACCTGCTCTTCGAGTTCGGTGAACGTGTCGTCGAGGTCGATGACCAGCTTCCCGCCGCCGGCCTCCGACGCATCCACACGGATCGTATGCAGCGTGCGGGCCTTTGTCGTGCCGATCTCCGCCTCGGGGAACTCCACTTCCGCACCGTTCTGCGCCTTGACGGCCGTGCCTTTGAGGAAGAGTTTCGTCGCTGGTTTCACGAAGACGAGCGATGTATTGGCCTGCGTGAAGGTGAAACTGTGGTCCGATTCGGTCCGGACCGTGATTTTCGCCTGAGTGTAATAGCGCGAGAACCACTCGCCGAACGCGAGCCTGAAGGCGGCGTTCTGGAGCGAAGCGGTGATGGCGGCCTCTACGGTCCGGCGGGCGAGAATCGTGAAATCCTGCGTACCGGCGAAGCAGGCCGCATCGGTCCCTTCGTTCTGCATGTCGCCGAAAGAGACCGACGCCGTGTAATCGCCGTGTACCATCTTGGGAGCATCGAACGCGCCGACCGTGGGCCATGTCCGGTCGTAGGAGTGCATGGTGCCCGCATCGTCGTAGTAGGAGCCTGTGATCCGCAGCGAGAAATCGTCTGCGTCGGGCACCGAAGCCGCAGGCAGCTCGACGGTCTCGGCACGGGTTTCCGACGCCACTTCAGCCGAGGCGGCCACCGTGAGACGGACGGTGCCTGTGTCGGCCGTCCCCCCCCCGAGGGGTTCCTTATCGGACGAACAGCCGGCGGCGCATGAGGCCGCGGCGATCGTCAGTGCGTAAATGTATGTTCTCATAATGCGCGGTAATGTGGGGTTGGTTTATTTATTTGACGATATTGACACGGATGTTGTCGATGTATGTATTGGAATATTTGCCCGTTGGACCGCCGGACAGATCGGCGCTTGTCTTCCATCTGAGGCATGTCGTGTGAGTGGCGGCTATCTGGAATTGGTAGACCGGAGCATCGAGCGTTACCTTATCATAACCGGCATATATCGGATTTTTGAGAATCGTTACTTCGCTTCCGTAGATTTCGACGCCATCGCCGGTACCCGGGTAACGTTTGGTCTCGGTGTTGTAACCGCCCAATATGCATGGAATATCGTCGCTTTCCGAGGCAGCGTTGAACGTTACTAAGATTTGCACGCTTTTTTCCGGCTTGATCTGCGAAAGAGGGGCGCTGTTTATACAGGAGTAATAGTCCTTGCTCCAAGCGACATAGTGTCGAAGGGCCAGAGCATATTTGTTCACACGGGCTCGTGAGATTGACCACCCGGGAACTCCGTAATCCTTCAAATCGTCGGCGTCGTAATCGAGGAGCCCTTTGTTGTCGTTACTGCCGTATTCTCCGGTTACGCCGCTGAAATCCTCCTCGAACAGGTAGGGTACGTTCATCGGCACGTTCGCCTCGCCGCCGTCGGCAATATCGGCGGGAAGGGCGACCGTGTGTCCCCGGAGCAGGGCGTTTTCCGATTCGTAGTCGATCCCGAGCGAACGGCCGCCGAGCGTCGAAGCGGGGACGGCGTCGGCATAGACGGCTGCGCGGAAACGGCCTTCGGCATCGGCCGCGACGGCGAGGGCTTCCGCGTTTTCGGCGGCGAACGGAACGGCGAACAGCTCCTCGTCGGCCTCGATCCGAATCTGCGTGAGCTCCTCGCCGAGGTTGTTCGTGGCGACGGTGAAGTCGAGCCATGTGAGCGGACGCGCTTCGGGGACGGTCAGCGCGATCGGAGTCGTGTGGCCTGCTTCGAAGCGTTTCGAAACGGACGTGCGGACTGCCGCGGCCTGATAGCCGGAGCTGTCGTAGGCGCGGAAGGCGACCTCGCCCTCGATGTCGGTCGGTGCGATGAAGATCCAAGCGTAGGCGCCGGCCGCATCGGTGAGCCCTTCGTCCGGGAAGTCGATCGCCACGGTATTCGTGCCGTCGGTCAGTACGGGCGTGCTGTCGGGTCGTGCGGCGTCGAACGTGAGCGTTCCCGCCACGGCCGTGGGGAAAACGATCTCCAGCCGTTTGACCGGCGTGCCGAGGCGGTTGCGCCCGGAGGGGATTTCGATCCGCACGGCATGGCAGAGGTGGCGGAACGCCAAAGTGAGCTCCTCCTGCGGAGCCTGCTCCAGAGCGGGGCCCGCGGTCGGAGCGGCGACCATGATGTCGGCCGCGCCGTCGTAGGTGCCGCTTTGCACGGCGGGGAGCGTGAAGCTGACTTCGGTGCCGCTGTGTTGTGCGGGAAGAGGGTAGACCGCATAGTAGGTGTAGGTGCCTTCGGGCATCGGCCCGATCGTCGCCGAGAAGTTCGCCGCTCCGTATTCGCTTTTGAACGTATGCAGGGCGAAGGTTTGGGCGTCGAGCGCGAAACCCGCGTCGTCGCGGGCCCAGACCGCAATCCGGTCGCCGGCCGCCCAGCGGGTCGTGTGTCCGTCGGGATCGAGCGACGTGCGGGTGTCGGCGAGCCGGCTGGCGCCGATCACCACCTCGGAGCGTCCGCCGGCGGACGCTCCGCAGGAAGCCGCTTCGTCCGTCGCCGTGCAGGATGCGGCGAGGAGAAATAGAAATGCGGCAGACAGAAACCGTAGATTCATGCGATCGTTCGTTCGTGTGGTTTGCGAATGTTGCAAATAATCATACACCACCCGGCTGTTGCCGGAGCTCCGGATTCCGGCGGACGGGACCGGATCGTCGCTGTCCGCGGCTTCAGAGCGCGTTCACGATTCCGAGTTCCTCCCGAATCTCCCTTGCGCACGAGGCGCCGGGCGTGCCGGATCGGCAAGGCGGAGCGGGCGGGTGCCGGAACGGAAAGGTGTATAATCGTTCTGCAAAAATAGTTTCGCTTCTC
This sequence comes from Alistipes sp. CHKCI003, assembly GCF_900021155.1. GTDB lineage: Bacteria > Bacteroidota > Bacteroidia > Bacteroidales > Rikenellaceae > Alistipes > Alistipes excrementavium. The sequence goes on along the minus strand of NZ_FCNT01000075.1, from coordinate 45,418 downwards.
CTTTATATAAAATAAATTCAACGAAATAGGGGATTTTCATCACAAACGCCGCATTTCCCGCTCCTCGCCCGCTTTTCGGTCCGGTGTCTCTGGACGGGGTGTTCGTGATGAAAATCCGGATGTCTGTGGAATTTGTTGGAAATCCGTTTTTAATTTATTTACCTTTGTTCCGGAATTGTGTAAAACGGGTTGCAGCAGATCCGACGATATGGATAAAAAAATAGTGAAAACGATCCTTGGGCTGTGGCTGGCGGTCGCGGCCGCGGAGGTGCGGGCGCAACAGTCGGACGGCGCATGGCAGGAGCCGCTGACCGTGAACGAGATGCGAGCGCAGCGCGGGCTCACGGAGATGGGCAGCGTCTTCGTCCCGAAGGGACAGTGGATTCTGGGCGCCAATGCCTCCTATTCGACGCACGAAAACGAATCGTACAACTTTCTGGTGATCGAGGGGATCGAATCCGACGGATATACGTTTCGCGTGAGTCCCGTGTTGGCTTACGCCGTCCGCGACAATATGGCGCTGGGCGTGCGGGCCGTCTATTCGCGCACGAACCTCACGATCGACGAGGCCGATCTGGTCTTCGGCGACGACAGTTCCGGTACGGAGATCCGGGTCGATGACTACAAATCGGTCAAACACTCCTATACGGTCGCCTTTTCGTGGCGGCAGTACATCCCGCTGGGCAAAAGCAAACGCTTTGCCCTTTTCAACGAAATGCAGCTCGGCGCCGGAGGCACGCAGTCGAAGTTCGCCGGCGGACAGCCGGTCAAAGGTACGTACGAGACGGGCTATACGCTCTCGCTCGGCGTGTCGCCCGGGCTGGTGGCCTTCGCCACGAACAACGTCGCCATCGAGGTGAACGTCGGCGTGATGGGCATCTCCTATTCCAGCGTGAAGCAGGTGCACAATCAGGTTGCGGTGGGGCACCGCCGGATGAGCAACATGAATTTCAAGGTCAACATCTTCTCGATCGGTGTGGGCGTGGCGTTCTACCTCTAAACTAAGGATTCGACGATGAAAAAGACGATACTTTCGACATTAGGGCTTCTCGGGATGCTGTGCGCTGCGGCGCAGGAAGCGCCGGGCGGAGATGCGGCATTCCCGCCGTCGGAAGCCGAAGCCGCCGCAACCGTTGGATCCGCCGTGCAGATCGCGGAACCGTCGTCCGGCGGCAAGCCTCCCCGGCACTTCCTGCCGATGCGCAGGCGGATCGACCGCGAGGTCAACCGCGGGCGCTTCGCCTACAAAGGCGAACTTATCATCGGTCTCACGGCTTCCTACGGTACGATGTCGAGCGACGACACCGACTTCATGGTGATCCTCGAAAACATCAACCTCGACGGGACGATCGCCACCGTGAAACCGTTTATCGGCTATTTCTACCGCGACAACCGCTGCGTGGGCGTGCGGTTCGGATACGAGCACATGGACGGACGCCTCGGCAACGTGGACCTCGATCTGGGCGAACAGAACGACATATCGCTCAACATCGCCGATATGTCGCTCGACAACGACAACTATTCGTTCGCCCTGTTCCATCGCTCCTACGTGGGGCTCGATCAAAAAGGCCGCTTCGGGCTCTTCGCCGAGGTGGAGGCGTCGGCCGTGATCGGTTCGGGCAGCTTCCTCAACAATTCGGGCGATACGCCCAAGGCGACTTACAGCGATAATCTGAAACTCAAACTGGCCTTCAATCCGGGGGTCGCGGTCTACATTTTCCCCAATGTCTGCGCGACGGTTTCGCTGGGACTGGGCGGCATACAGTACAATTCGGTTACGCAGCGCGACGCCGAGGGGAACAAGACGGGTTCGCGCTCGGCATCGAAGATGCGTTTTCGGCTCAATATCGCCGACATCAACTTCGGCATGGTGGTCCACTTCTGGGACAAGAGCAAGCGCTGAGGCGCTGCCTCGGACGGACACCCCGGCAAGCCGGAATAGTCCGTCCGAGGCAGGGGGGCTGCCCGGCCGGTCCGGACTGTCAGGTCCCGGGGCGGTCGTCCGATTCCGATGCGGGCCGGTGCGTCGTTCCGGAAGAGCCGAATACCCGAGCGCGGACCCGGAAAGTTCGTTGGATAGAGATGATTTCACCCCTGCCGGAACAGCTCCGGCAGGGGTGATTCTCATGCGTGAGACGGCACGGGGCCGTCCCGTCGGTCGGGGCTCTACCGCTGCTTCACGTATTTGTCGAGCCACGCGAAGAACTCGCGGTTCCAGACCAGCGAATTTTGCGGTTGGAAGACTTGGTGCGCTTCGTTTTCGAACTCGACCAGACGGGCCGGAATGCCCCGCACGCGGGCGGCGGTGAAGGCTTCGAGCGACTGCGTGTAGGGGATGCGGAAGTCCCGTTCGCCCGTGAAGATCAGGATCGGGGTGTCCCAACGCGCGACGAACTTGTGCGGCGAGTGGGCGTAGGAGCGCTGCGCCACGGCATTGCGCTCGTCCCAGTAGGGGCCGCCGTAATCGTGGTTGATGAAGAAAAGCTCCTCGGTCTCGCCGTACATCGACTCGAAATCGAAGATGCCGCAGTGGGCGATGAACGCCTTGAAGCGTCCTTCGTGGTGCCCGGCGAGGTAATAGACCGAATACCCGCCGTAGGAGGCGCCGACACAGCCCATGCGCGTCCGGTCGGCCCACGGTTCGCGGGCCACGTCGTCGATGGCCGAGAGGTAGTCGCGGATGTTCTGTCCGGAGTAGTCGCCCGAGATCTGTTCGAGCCACTCCTGTCCGAACGAGGGCAGTCCGCGGCGGTTGGGCGCCACGACCACATAGCCCTGCGCGGCCATCAGCTGATAGTTCCAGCGGTAGCTCCAGCCGTTCGAAACGACGCTCTGGGGGCCGCCCTGACAGTAGAGCAGGAGGGGGTATTTCTTTGCGGGATCGAAATCGGGCGGCAGAATCACCCACGTGAGCATCTGCTTGCCGTCGGTGGTCTTCACCCAGCGTTTCTGCACTTCGCCCATGCGGATGTGGTCGTATACGGGTTTGTTGATTTCCGAGATTTGCGTGAGCGCACCGTCGGCGGGATTTACTTCGTAGAACTCCGTGGCCGACGAGATCGTCGCAAGCTCCGCGACGATGCGGTCGCCGGCTTTCGAGAAGGCCGTGATGTCGTGGTCGCCTTTCGTTACGACCTCCACCGGATCGGGGGTCCCGCAGGCGGCTCCCGCCTCCGGCAGACGGAGCCGGCAGATTTGGTGCGTGGCTTCGATCGGTGCGATGAACCACAGCGTTTCGTTGCCGTCCCAGACGACGTTCATGGCGTTGTAGTCGAAGTGGGGCGTGCAGTCCTGCAGGTCGCCCGTGCGGCAGTCGTAGACGAAGAGACGCTCCTTGTCGGCTTCGTAACCGGCCTGTCGCATCGAGCGGAAGGCGATCTTCGTATCGTCGGGCGACCAGACGGGGTATTTGTCGTAGCCCGGCATGGCGGCCGGTTCGATGACCGGCGCGCCCTCACGGCCGAAGTTGCGGGGTTTGCAGATGTTCTGCGTCAGCCCGCTTTCGAGCGTATAGACGAAGATGTCCGAGTCGGTGGACTCCGCATAGGTCTTGCCGGCGAGGGGCTTGCAGGTGTAGGCCAGCATCGTGCCGGCATGGTTCCACGCGATCTCCCCCATGTCGAAATAGGGGGCCAGAGGTACGTCGTAGGCGGCTTCCGCGCCGATTATGTCCACGCCTTTCTTCACTTCGCGGCCGTCGAAGTCGGCCACGAACAGGTGGCGGTAATCGCCTTCGTCCCAATAGTCCCAGTGGCGGACCATCAGGTCGTCGTAGATGCGGGCCTTCGACTTGTCCATATCCTTGTAGAGATCGGACGAGCGGCGGTCGGCGACGTGGACCGTCTGCACGTACCACGCCTTGTCGCCGCGGGGGCTGATGCCGTAGCCTTCGACATCCTTGTCGAAGTGGGTGAGCTGACGGGCGTCGCCGCCGGCAGCGTCCATCCGCCACAACTGCTGCGAGCCGCTGCGGTCCGAGAGGAAGTAGATCGTCCGGCCGTCGGCGCTCCACTTCGGATCGGCGTTGTTGGACGCGGCATCCGTGAGTGCGCGCACGGATTTCGTCGCCATTTCCTGCACGAAAATCTGCGTAACGCCGCGGTTTTCGGCGACGTCGTAGTTCGTTACCGTATAGAGGAGCCGGGACCCGTCGGGCGAAAGCGACGACGAGCCCGCACGTCCCATTTTCCACATCACCTCGGGGGTGAGGATTCCCGCCTCGATCTCGGCGGCGGTGAGTGCATGGTCGGTTTCGAGAGGCTGCGGACGCCCGGTGCATCCCGTGAGCCCCAGAGCTGCAAAAGCCATCAGTCGTAGGATTTTTTTCATCGTTCGTATCGGTTTACTTCACTTGTTCCGCGTATCGGGCTCCGCCTCGGATACTCCCGCTCGGCAAATGAAAATAAATTTGCATTTACGCTCTGCTTATCCGTATCTTTGTTACAAAGTTTCGACATGAACCGTACAATCTATTTTGCCGATAAAGCCGTCGCTTTCGTGGACGAGAAGCCTGTCGGACCGCATTTTTTGCTCCGCCTCGGGGCGGGCGAGCGGGTCGGCAGAGCGAAGATACTCAAAATTCTCGAAAAACAAAATTTCGTCGCGGTATTTACGCCCGAGCCGGATGCGGTTTTCGCCGCTTTCGCTGCCGAATTCACGCCGGTGGAGGCGGCGGGAGGCATCGTGGTCAACAACCGCGGCGAGTGGCTGATGATCCACCGGAACGGCCGTTGGGATCTTCCGAAAGGCCATCTCGAAGAGTGCGAGACGCTCGAAGAGTGCGCCGTGCGCGAAGTGGGCGAGGAGACCGGTGTTACGGGCGCTCGTGTGGAACGTCCGCTTTGCGACACGCTCCATGCCTACAACCTCTACGGCAGCTGGGAGCTCAAACGGACGCACTGGTTCCGCATGCGCATCGTCGGCTGCACGCAGCCGGCTCCGCAGCGCGAAGAGGGTATCGACCGTGCGCGGTGGTGTACTCCGGAGCAGGTGCGCAACAATCTGGAGGGCACCTTTCCCACGATTCGCCGCGTGGCCGCCTGCATGGGCGAATGACCGGTAGAGTCCGGGTATTGCCGCCTCTTCCCGAGTGAGGCCGCCGGTTTACGTTTTTCGAGGTGGGGAACCGTGGGCGGGGATTCGCTTTGAAAATCACGGGCCGTTCCGGGGGAAAACGATCCGTGATTTTCGCGGGAAGGGTATGGCGGCCGAGCGATCTTCGGCGAAAGGAACTGTCGGCCGTTTTTTCGCAAGGTCTTGTTATCGGGCCGGGTTTCGGTATACCCTGCGAAAAGGTGAATGATCGGGATTTTTCGGATATGGTTCGGAAATGCCGGGGAACGTCGCCCCCCCCCGATCGAGTGAAAAGCTCTGTGCCCGACCGAGACGAAAGGGGGCCGTCAGAAGAGTTTTTTCGTCTTTTTGAGAATTGCCTCTTCGGAGAAGGTTTCGATGAGCGGCCCCGTAGCGTTAGGCCGGGCGCAGCGCCGAACCTCTTCGGACGGGACTGCGCCGGAGAGGGAGATGGACGAAAGAGAAATTCCGCCTGTTCGCTAAGCCAAACGCAGAGCCGCATTTCGGTTCGGGCTCCTCCGAGACGGGAGAACGACTGCCCGCAAGGCGAACGTTTTCGCTAAGCCGGGTGTGCGGTCCGGGTTCGCCCGGGAGATTGCCGGGCGCGAAATCGGCTGCCTAAGAGCGAACGACGGACTTGCTGTTCCAGTGCCGAAATTAGATAGAGAATCCGAACTTTCGCACGAAAAATCGATCGGAGAGTTATTATTAAGAGATTTAATTGTTCCATTCGAAAGGCAGGAAGAAATCCTGCCTTTCGAATGGAACAATCGATCGTATTTTACCATTTGCAAACGTCGGTCCGGACGGTGTAGGTGCCTCCGCGTTCGTCCGTGAGTTTGAGCTCGAACTGCTGGAGGCTGTTGCCGGCTTCGGGCGCGTGTGCGAAACGCAGCAGGAACAGAGGTCCGTCCTCAAGCTGTCCGCTCCCCATGAGGAGCAGGTCTTCTGCTGTACATTCCGAGAGGGGGATTCTGAACGGATGAAGTCCGTCGTTTACCTGCCCGTTGTAGTAGAACGTGATATGCCGATATTTTTCCGGAATATATGCGGGCGGAGCCGACCAGTCGTATCGGTCGGTATATCCGCTTTCGAGATAATCGCGCGGGGTCCATGAGATCAGTTCGCACAGGTCGTTGAGCGACGTTCCGGCCGGGTGGCCGGCATCGTAATCGGCAGTACTCGTTACGTCGATCGATACGAGGTTGTGCCACAGAGCGTCGAAACCGCCGGTGTACAACGGAAAAAATTCGCGTATTCCCGAATAGCCCGTATCCCCGTACCGTTCGCACAGCGCTTTGTAGGCTGCCGCTTTCTGAGGACGCTCGTCCGGGTTTTGTGCATCGTAATAAGCTGCATATTCCCGTGGTGCGGAACTGGAGATACGGACCTGAAGTGTCAGCGGTTCGCCGTATATGGTGCCGGCCGAAAACGATTCGGGGGCGATGAAACGCAGCAGATAGTGCGGTGCGTCGATGATCTCGAGTTCGAATCCGTCCGGTGTATCCGGCCCCGATTGCTGAGACTCCTCTTGCTTGGTATTCGTATTCGGTTTATCCGGAATCTCGGCGCTTCCTTCGCTGCATCCGAGAAGCAGCAGGAACATAGCTGCTTGTGAAAGATAGTTGGTTTTCATAAGGCGCATTTTTTAGAATTGAACACTTCATTCAGACCCTAATATAGCGATAAAAGTCGAATTGTCAAAACTTCGGGAGGAAAAACGATGTCGGGATCGCTGTCGAGGTTGCAGTAAAGAAATAAGAAAAGGGGCTGTCTAACAAGTTTTAGACACCCCTTTTTATTCGTACTGCTATTCGGGAATTTTCCGAATACGCAATTCTCAGAGGATAAAAAACTTATTAGACAGCCCCTTTCGTATGAGTTTTCCCGGACTATTTCCACTCGCAGAGATCGGTCTGAGCGATGTAGGTTTTTCCTTTCTCGTCGGTAAGAGTGATCTTGAATGCTTGACGCGAATTTTTCGTCTCGGGTTTTCGTTCGAAACTGAGCATGCAGAGCTTCATGTAACCGCTTCCGATCAGCTCAAGGTCTTCCGGGGTGCACTCCGTCAGCGGTTTTGCAAAGGGGAGACTTCCTTCGATATCGTCGTGCCGGAAAATTCGAGAGTATTTGACGAATTCGTCGGACGCTTCGGTCCAGTCGAACTCTCCGGTATATCCGTCGGCGATGTATTGCCGCGGAGTTGCGGAGTAGAGGGTGCACAGGTCGTTGAGCGAGGTTCCGGCCGGATGTTCGGCATCGTAATTCGCGATACTTTCGATCCGGATCGAAACAATATTGTCCATCGGATAAAAATTGACATAGGGTTCGGCTGTGTTGTAGTACCGTTCTTTGTCATAGGTCGTGTCTCCGTATCGTTCGCAAAACGCAACATAGGCGTTGGCTTCTTCGGAGTCAGGCTCTTTTATTTCATACCAGAAACTGTATTTCCGGTTATCCGAAGTGTCGTAGACGATATGGACCGTAAGATCGTCGTCGCTGACCAAAGCCTTGTAGCTGTTCGTCTCCACGACGCCCATGATGTAGTGGGGGATGTCTACCGGTATCGTGTTATCCGGTATGTCGCCTATGTCGTCGTTTTTTTCTTGGTTGTCAGTTTTGACGGGTTGAGGCGAAGTGTCGTCTTTATCGCATGCATACATCGATGCGAACGCAATGAACATGAGAAATATGGTTAACCGTTTCATGGCGATAAGTTAGTTTAATATAAAATCATTTTATTACTGTCGTTGAAAGCGTTGATACCCCAATCAGGATATTGTTCATCCCGTTCGGGAATATTGGCGTCGATTACGTCGTCTGTATATTGCCGTTTAGAATAATCGAATATCCGTTCGATATAATAACCATCGTAAATTCCATGTTGTCCCCAATTCAAATGGAGCATTCTGTTCTGTTCTTCAAAATGGTTTATTGAAGTTTGTCCGGTCGATGGATAGAGTACTTTTTGTGTAACTTTACGGGAACATTTTACATATCCGTCAGTAACCCAAACCGTAGTAAATAAAGATCCTACCGATCCCATTGTAAAAACGGGTTTTTGTTGATCGAGGCTTTGATAAAGCTGTTTTATCGTACTGTTTGCTAAATTTACCAATTTAGCATTTGCATAATAGACAGGATCCAAATTTTTAAGTCCGTTTACGATATATCCTACCGGTGCAGAACCTTTTCCAGTGGACGTATCGTATTTGGTTTGAAAACATACATCTAAATACGCAAGGAAGTTGGCCAGCATTTTGGTGCGGCTTTGGTCAAGAGCACTCACGTTTTTGGAATAGTTCGTATACGTATAATTGGCAAGAGTCATATAGTTGGAAATATTTGTAAATAAGTTCCATGCATATGATCCTTCGGCTGAAGGGGCGTAATTGGGTTTTCGAGTGCAAGACATCATTTGTGCAATTATGACACTGCTGATATTTAAAGAACAGTTTTTACCGTTGTCCGTTATGGGAGTGCTCATGTTAAATGGGTAACCGTTACTCCATTTTACTTTCACTAACGGCCCAATCGTTGACATTTTGTCCGGAATCCAGTCGCCATGAGTCTCTTCCAAAATTTCCGGTCCAACGATTCTCGGCTGCGCGACCATCGCCTCGGCTAATAGTTCGTATGCAAAATCCGTTCCGATGTCGGTCAGCGGTCGTGCGTCCGCCTCGTCCGCACGGGTGTCGGGCGTGGGAAGCTGCCGGCGCTTTTCGGCGCGTGCGATCGCTTCGTCGAGTTTGGCGGCGTCGAACGAACCCGATTCGGTGATCGCGTACACGGGCTCCAGCGTCCGCTGTGCGCCCAGTACGGCGAATCCTCTGCCGTCGGTGAAATTCACTACGTAGGCCATCGTATCCGGCAGGTCGTTTTCGCCGCTGCGGGTTGCGAGCGCACCGCCGCTGACTTGGATTTCACCGATGGATCGGGTGCAGTCGAACGCCCCGTTCGAACGGGTATCCTGCGCGATGGCGTTCAGCACGGCGTCGAGCTCTCCGAGAGCCTCTTCTATGGGTACGACACTGGTGCGGGATTGAGCGACAGGCATGTCGGGCCGTGCCGGCAGAGGCTCTTCGAAGTCATGGCTGCAACCGATAAGCAGCATTGAAAAAGAAACCAGCGAGAAGAACAGTGTTTTCATAGGCTTTGTTTTTTAGGTGGAAATTCTGCTCTTTTCCGCAAGTTAACACAAAAAAACGGCCGATCCAACTATTTCGATCCCCGATTTTTTAGTATAAACTTTATGAAACACGAATGGAACTTTATGCAATGTTTTGTGTAAACATTTCATTCGTATCGAGTTATGCAAGACTTGGAACGTGTCGATGCGAAATGGGGAAAATTTGGTCGCCCGAACGTACGATCTGCCGCTCGCGGATCGGCCGTCTGATACATTCAGCGGATTTCGGCGGTATCGCGTGCCGCAAATGCGACCGTAGGTTGTTCGCCGCTGCGGGCTGCGGGCCGAACCGCCGAAAAGTCTGTCTGAGAAGTCTTAAATCAGCCTTTTGCTATTGGCACGGCCATTCGGCAGTTTGCCCGAACGGGCCGTTCTCGAAGGGTTGAAAAACTTGCGGACGGCTCCGGAAAAATTGAATCATGCCATTCGGTATTGCGTTGATGCATCTCCGAGGCCCTCTCCTGCGTCTCGCCGCCCCGGAATCCGTTCGGTTCCGAAGTCCGGCGGTCGGAAAATACGGAACGCCGGCATTGAGCCTTGCGGACTATCCCCTTTTGAAGGCCCCGCAAGTCCGCATCCGCCGGGCCGGCGGTGCCGCATCAGTACTGCGGTGCGGCATTCATCGCCCGGGCGATGCCCTCGGCGATCTGATCGACTGCGCCTTGGAGTTTGCCGCCGATCATCATCTTCATCATCATGTTCAGTTCCGTGTGCAGTACCAGACGGAGCCGGGTGTCCGTGTCCGATACCTTATGGAGCTGGATCCAGAACGCGAAATCCATCGGGATACCGTCGCCCACGATCTTCACGTGCTTCGGAGCGACCTTTTCGTCCATGCGCAGCTTCACCGTGAAGCCTTTGGCCTTGAACGAGCAGGTGTCCGCATCGGCCTGCCACGCTTCGACCCGGTCGGCGACGGCGGGCGTGAGGTTGTCGAAGCGGCTGACGAGCGCATAAATCTGCTCCGCGGGCCGCAGGATCCGGTGTTGTTTGGAGATGTATTCTTGCATGTCGTGTGGTTTTGCGGCGCAAAGATAACACAAGCGCCGCGCAAATGCAAGACTGCGCATGAATCGGACGGCGCGAAGGAGGCAGCGGCGGGGCGGTGTCGTATGCCGGTCGTTTTGGGGAGGGGCGTAGGCTTTGTTGCGGCAGACGGACGGCTGCTTGCCTGCCTGCCGTAGGCGCTGCCGGAACGATACGGCTCCCTGTCGGTGCCGGCGACGGGAGCACGGAGCTCCGGCTGGCCGGCAAGGGCGTCGTCGCCGGAACGATGCGGTGCATGCCGGCGGGGCGGCGCGAAGGTCCGTTCGCCGCGGGCGGAGACGGCGGTCAGTCGATTTCGACGGTCCGTCCCTGCTCCGAGTCGGCCGTGATGCGCACGGTCATCGTGTCGTCGGGCAGCAGCGTTTCGATCTTCTCGGGCCACTCCACCAGACACAGGTCGCCCGAATAGAAGTACTCTTCGTATCCGAAGTCGTAGGCCTCTTCGGGTCTGTCGATCCGGTAGAAGTCGAAATGGTAGACGGGCCGCCCGTCCCGGCCGGAGTATTGGTTGACGATGGCGAACGTGGGACTCGTAACGTTGTCGGCGGAACCCAGCTGCGCGGCTATTTCGCGGATCAGTGTGGTCTTGCCGGCGCCCATCGCTCCGCGAAAGGCGACGACCGTCCGCGTGCCGAGCGCTTCGATCACGGCTTCGGCCGCTTCGGGGAGTTCTGCGAGGGAGTCGATATGCAGGGTTTTCATGGCTATCGTTTGGGGTTGAGAACGATGAACGGAACGATCATCTCCTCCATGGAGATTCCGCCGTGCTGGAACGTGTTCCGATAGTAGCGGATGTGGCGGTTCGCATCGTTATTGTAGACGAGAAAGTCGGAGTTGTAGGCGAAGATATAGGTCGACGTGAGGTTGCCCGACGGGAGCTGCACGTCTTCGGGGCGCAGCACTTCGTACACTTCGCGCGAGTTGTAGGCAAGGTTGCGCCCCGTTTTGTAGCGCAGGTTCGACGAGGTCTCACGGTCGCCCGTAACCTTCACGGGATTGTCCACCCGGATGGTGCCGTGGTCCGAGGTGATGACGACGGTGTGGCCCCGCTCGGAGAGCAGCTTGAGCAGCGTGAAAAGGTCCGAGTGCTCGAACCACGAGCGGGTGAGCGAACGGAAGGCCGCTTCGTCTTCGGTGAGTTCGCGGATGATGTCGGTCTCGGTGCGTGCGTGCGAGAGAATGTCGAGGAAATTGTAGACGATCACCGAGAAGTCGGTGTCGTAGATGCGTTGGATGTTGTCCAGCAGTTTGCGTCCCTGCTCGGGCCGCACGAGCTTGTCGAAACTCCATTTCCACGGCTTGCCGTTCTGGGCGAGCAGACGGCGCAGGAACTCCTCTTCGTATTGGTTTTTGCCGCCTTCTTCGTTGTCGTTGAGCCACTTGTCGGGCATCAGTTTGTCGATGGCCAGCGGCATCAGCCCTGCGAAGATGGCGTTGCGGGCGTATTGGGTGGCCGTGGGGAGGATGGCGCAGTAGAAGTCGTCGGCAGCCACGTCGTAGTAGCCGCGCAGCAGCGAGGAGATCGACCGCCACTGGTCGTAGCGGAAGTTGTCGATCAGCAGAAGCGTCGTCTTGGGGTTTGCGTCCGCTACGGGGAAGATCTTGTTGCGCATGAGCATGTGCGACATCACGGGCGACGACTCCGTGCGGCGGTTGATCCAGTCGTAGTAGTTGCGGCGCACGAATTTGCAGAATTCCTGATTGGCCTCGGTCTTCTGGTAGGCGAGCACCTCCTTGATGCTCTGGTCGGTGGAGTCCTCCAGTTCGATCTCCCAGCCTGTCAGACGGCGGTAGATCGAACACCAGTCGGCGAAGGTGTCGGCCATTTGCAGCGAGGCGGAGATGCGTCCGAATTCCGAACGGTAGTCGGCCGTCGTCTGCTCGGTTACGAGCTGCTGCTGGTGGACGTTCTTTTTGATCGACAGGAGCACCTGATTGGGGTTCACGGGTTTGATGAGGTAGTCGGCGATCTTCGATCCGACGGCCTTGTTCATGATGTTCTCCTCTTCGCTCTTCGTTACCATGATTACGGGCGTCGTGGGGCGTATCTCTTTGATTTTCGGAAGCGTTTCGAGCCCCGTCATGCCGGGCATCATCTCGTCGAGGATAATCAGGTCGTAGGCCGTCTCCGAGGCCATGTCGATGGCGTCGTAACCGTTGTTGCAGGTGTCTACCTCGTATCCTTTCCGTTGCAGAAAGAGAACATGGGGCTTGAGCAGCTCCACTTCGTCGTCCACCCAGAGTATCTTTACCATAGTGTTCCGCTTGTTTGGTGGTGCAAATGTACGTATTATCTTACCTAATCAATGCGAATTCCGGGCAAATTATTGTGCTGTGCGGAAAAATAATCGAAGACGCCGCTCCCGTCCGGGCTGGGCCGCGGCCGGGGTGCGCAGCACGATCGGCAGTGCCGGCGGCAGTGCGGCTCCGGCGATCGAAGGCGGTGCACGCAATGCGTTGTTCTGCAAACGGATGACGGCGTGTCGCCGGCACTCGTTTCCCGGGAGGCTGAAACGGATGTGCCGGGTGCAGTTTAAAATGTTGAAATATAATATTTTAATTTCGGGTCGTGTTTTGCCCGGTATTTGCTATCGCATTGCGGTCGCGGGGGATATCCGCATGCGGGAAAACAGTAAAAAAAATCGGCGGTTTATTGGCGGATATATAAATTAAGCGTATATTTGCAGTCCCTAAAGGAACTTAATTTTAATAACATAAAGATATGACTAAGGCAGATATCGTCAGCGAAATCGCTAAAAGCACCGGTGTCGAGAAGATGCAGGTGCAGACCATCGTCGAGGCGTTCATGGAGAGCGTGAAGGATTCTCTCATCCAGAACAACAACGTCTACTTGCGCGGTTTCGGCAGTTTCATCGTGAAGAAACGCGCCAAGAAGGTAGCCCGCAACATTTCGAAAAATACGACCATTACGATTCCCGAACACAACATTCCGGCGTTCAAGCCCGCGAAGAGCTTCGCCGCGAAAGTGAAATAACCGAGTACCAAGAACCTCTAAATTCATTCAACTATGCCGAACGGAAAGAAGCATAAGCGCCATAAGATGGCTACCCACAAGCGTAAGAAACGTCTTCGCAAGAACCGCCATAAGAAAAAGTAGCGGGGTAGCACTGCCGTGCTAACAATGGATAAAGCTAAAGGGGCCCCGCCCTTTTAGCTTTACCTATTTTTGAATTCCCGATTCCGGACGCTCCGTTTGCGGGGCGTGGAATTCGCGGACGGAGCCGCAGTCCGTCCGACGGAACTGTCCGAAAATCATTGGAGTTGTCCGCCACTCCACTACGAACAGGCGGTAACGTAAAACTTTCAGCATATATCGCGCTTCCCCGCCTTCGGAAGCGAACAAACATACATGAACAGAGAACTCATCGTAAACGTAAACCCGACGGAGATTTCGATCGCCCTGTGCGAAGACAAAGTCCTCGTCGAGCTCAACAAGGAGCAGTGCCGGACCGGTTTCGCCGTGGGCGATATCTATCTGGGCCGGGTGCGCAAGATCATGCCGGGCCTCAATGCGGCATTCGTAAACATAGGACACGAAAAAGACGCCTTCATCCACTACCTCGACCTCGGAACGCAGTTCGTGTCGCTGCAGAAACTCGTCGATTCGCATCAGCCCAACAAGCGGGGCCTGCGCGTGGAGTCGATGAAGATGGAGGCGCCGCTCGACAAGCAGGGCAAGATCGGCACCTACCTCGAAGTGGGACAGACCGTGATGGTGCAGGTGGCCAAGGAGGCCATCTCGACCAAGGGGCCGCGTCTGACGGCCGACATTTCGCTGGCGGGCCGCAACGTGGTGCTGGTGCCGTTCTCGTCGAAAGTATTCCTGTCGCAGAAAATCCGCTCGGCCGAAGAGAAGAAACGCCTCAAGCGCATCGCCGCCGAGGTCCTGCCGCCCAATTTCGGCGTCATCATCCGCACGGCGGCCACCGAAGCCCGGGACGAAGACATTCAGCACGACATCCAGACGCAGATCGACCGCTGGCGCAAGACGGTGCAGAACATCCGCAGGAAAACCGCGCCCGCACAGCTGATGAGCGAGATGAACCGTGCCAATACGATCATCCGCGATACGCTCAACGGTTCGTTCTCGCTGATCGCCGTCGACGACGAGGCGACCTACAACGAGATCCGCAACTACGTGAAGGCGATCAATCCCGAAATGGTGAAGATCGTGCGGCTCTACAAGGGCAACGTGCCCATTTTCGACAACTTCGATATTTCGAAGCAGATCAAGTCGCTTTTCGCCAAATACGTTTCGCTGCGGCGCGGCGCCTATCTGATCATCGAACACACGGAGGCGATGAACGTCATCGACGTCAACTCCGGCAACCGCACCAAGGCCGAGGACAATCAGGAGCAGACGGCGATGGACGTGAACCTCGCTGCGGCGAAGGAGATCGCGCGCCAGCTCCGTCTGCGCGATCTGGGCGGCATCGTCATCATCGACTTCATCGACCTGCACAAGGCGCAGAACAAGCAGGCGCTCTACGATGAGATGGTGAAGCTGATGGCTACCGACAAAGCCAAGCACACGGTGCTGCCTCTCACGAAGTTCGGCCTCATGCAGATCACGCGGCAGCGGGTGCGGCCCGTGGCCGTGGGCGAGGTGTCGGACGTCTGCCCCACGTGCAACGGCACGGGCAAGATCGAACCCACGATCCTGCTGGAGAAGAAGATCGAAAACCAGATTTCGTTCCTCACGCAGGACCGCAAGCAGAAATTCATCAAGCTGGTGGTCAGCCCCTACGTGGCTTCGTACCTCTGCAAGGGGCTCGTTTCGCTGCGCCGCCGCTGGGAGTGGCGCTATAAGGCCCGCATCCGCATCGTGGCGGATCAGAGCGTCGGCATCGTCGATGTGCATTACCACGACCGTAAGGACAACGATTTGATTCGAAAATAATGGCTGAGTCGGCCCGCGAGCAGGCGATGCGGTTGGCCGAAGGCTCGGAGAGCCTCCGCAACCTGCACCGCGAATACGTAAAGAGGAGTTCCACCGTCCACCTCGAAGAGCTGGTCGGCGGGGCTCTGTCGTTTTATGCGTCGGCGTTGATCGCCCGTGCGGGCGGCGTGCATGTCTTCGTGGCCGAAGACCGCGATGCCGCCGCCTATCTGCTCAACGATTTCTACGCCCTCTTGGACGAGCGGCGCGTCTACTTCTTTCCGACCTCCTACAAACGTTCGCTTGCCTACGGTTCGGAGGATGCGCAGGGGGTCGTGCAACGCACGGCGGCGCTCCATGCCTTGCGCGGTTTCGGCACCGGGGGGAGGGCCGGGGCCGCGCGTGTTGCGAATGCCGCTTCGGGCGAAGCCTGTTCCGCTCGTTCGGACGAATCGGTCGGCGCCTCTGCGGCGCATGCCGGCACTGCGGCTGCTTCCCGGACGGGGGCTGATGCTCCGGCCGGGGCGGTTGCCGGACAGGAGGAGGCTCGGGCGGCCGCCGGGCTTGACGGGAAAAATGCCCGGACGAAAGGCGACGTTTCGCCGACCGGAGCCGTTGCGGCCGATGCACGGAGGGGAAAGCGCTTTCCGTCGGACGGGGCCGCAGCCCCGGATGCGCGTGCGGAGCGGCGCCCCGCTCCGAAGAGCGCTTCGGCGGCGAAGGCGGAGGCGCGCGTTTCGGCGCCGGGGGCCGGACGCGGACCGGGCGGGACGGCGGAATCCGGTTCCGCGCGGGCGGACGGGCCGGATTATCTGGTCGTCTGCACCTTCCCCGAGGCGATCGCCGAGCGGGTCGCCGACGCCGACGAATTGCAGCGCGAGACCATCGCCGTGCGGGTCGGCGACCGCATCACCCCCGAGGTGTTGGAGCAGGCGCTCGTCGATGCGGGGTTCTCGCAGGTCGACTTCGTCTACGAGCCCGGGCAGTACTCCGTGCGCGGCGGCATCGTGGATGTCTTCTCCTTCTCGGAGAGCAAACCCTACCGCGTGGATTTCTTCGGCGACGAGGTGGATTCGATCCGTCGGTTCAACATATCGAGCCAGCTCTCGGCCGACAGGCTCGATGGCGTGGAGATCATCCCCAACCTCAATGCCCGCGAGGCCCGCAAGGTCTCTTTCGCGCGTTTCGCCGGCAGCGAGGCGTCGTACTGGTGCTACGATGCGGATTACGTGCTGCGGCGCGTGAACGATGTGCGCCGCAAACTGCTGGGCGATTTGGACGACCCGTCCGAGATCGACGCCTACGTCGCCAGCCGCAACAGCCTGCTGACCGATATGGCGGACAGCCGTCTGTTCGCGCTCCGCGACAACCTCGCTGATCGCCCCGCCGATGCGAAAATCGTCTTCGGCACGGCGCCGCAGCCCAAGTTCAACAAGAATTTCGAACTGCTGGCCGACGATCTGATCCGCAACGCGCTGCGCGGTTACGAGACTTTCATCCTTTCGGAGAACAGGACGCAGATCGAACGCCTCGAAAATATCCTCCATCAGATCGGGCGCGGGCAGGCGGCGCTCCGACCGCTCGCGCTGACGCTGCACGAGGGATTCGTGGACCATCGGCTCAAGGCGTGCTTCTATACCGATCACCAGATTTTCGACCGCTACCAGCGCTACCGCATCAACGGCGAGATCCGGCGGGACGAACAGATGACCGTGGCGGAGCTCAACCGTCTCCGTCCGGGCGATTACGTGGTGCACATCGACCACGGCGTCGGGCGTTTCGACGGGCTGGTGAAGATCGCGGAGAACGGTCGCACGCACGAGGCCATCAAGCTGGTCTATAAGGACGGCGACGTGCTCTTCGTCAACGTCCACTCGCTCCATCGCATTTCGCGCTACAAATCGGGCGACGGCGAGCCGCCCAAGATCTACAAGCTCGGCACGGGGGCATGGCAGAAGCTCAAGAGCGCCGCCAAGAAGGCCGTGAAGGACATCTCGCGCGAGCTGATCGCCCTCTATGCCAAGCGCAAGGCTTCCAGAGGGTTCGCCTTTTCGCCGGACGGTTATCTCCAGCACGAGCTGGAGGCTTCGTTCGCTTGGGAGGATACGCCCGACCAGCAGGCGGCGACCGCAGCCGTCAAGCGGGACATGGAGTCGGATCAGCCGATGGATCGTCTGGTGTGCGGCGACGTGGGCTTCGGCAAGACCGAGGTGGCGATCCGTGCGGCGTTCAAGGCTGCGACCGACGGCAAGCAGGTGGCCGTGCTGGTTCCCACGACGATCCTCGCCCTGCAGCACTACCGCTCTTTCTCGACCCGTCTGCGCGACTTTCCCGTGCGGGTCGAGTACCTCAACCGCACCAAATCCGCGCGCGACACGGCGCAGATTCTCGCCGATCTGGCCGCCGGGCGGGTCGACATCCTGATCGGCACGCACAAGATGCTGGGCCGGAACGTGAAGTTCCGCGATCTGGGACTGCTCATCATCGACGAGGAGCAGAAGTTCGGCGTGGCGGCCAAGGAGAAGCTCACGCAGATGAGCGTTTCGGTCGATACGCTGACCCTCACGGCGACGCCCATTCCGCGCACGCTCCAGTTCTCGCTGATGGGATCGCGCGATCTGTCGGTCATCTCCACGCCGCCGCCCAACCGGCAGCCGATCGTTACCGAGTCGCACGTCTTCTCGGAGGAGGTCATACGCGATGCGGTGGAGGCCGAACTCGCACGCGGCGGACAGGTCTACTACGTCCACAACCGCGTGGACGATCTGCCGGCGATCGAGGCGATGATCCGGCGCCTCTGTCCGAAGGCCGCGGTGCGCTCGGGGCACGGCAAGATGCCCGCCGAACAGCTCGAACGGCTCGTGATGGATTTCATCTACGGGGAGTTCGACGTGCTGGTTTCCACGACGATCGTCGAGAACGGCATCGACATCCCCAATGCCAATACGATCATCGTCGACGATGCGCAGAACTTCGGCCTCAGCGACCTGCACCAGCTGCGCGGCAGGGTGGGGCGCTCCGACCGCAAGGCCTACTGCTATCTGCTCTCGCCGCCCGACGAACTGCTTACCTCCGATGCCCGCCGTCGTCTCCGGGCCATCGAGGAGTTCTCGGACCTCGGTTCGGGTTTCAACATCGCCATGCAGGACCTCGACATCCGCGGTGCGGGCAACCTGCTGGGGGCCGAGCAGAGCGGCTTCATCGCCGACATCGGTTTCGAGACCTACCAGAAGATCATGAACGAAGCCATCGCCGAGCTGCGCGCCGAGGGGCTGGAGGTCGCGGGGCTCGGAGCGGCCGAACAGCAGGCGGTCGAACGGATGCAATACATCGACGATGCGGTGGTGGAGATCGACGTCGAAGCCGAACTGCCGGACAGTTACGTGCGCCAGACCGCCGAGAAGCTGCGCCTCTACCGCGAACTCGATTCGACGAAGGACGAGGCGGCGCTCGTGGCGTTCGAAGCCCGTCTCACGGACCGTTTCGGACCGCTGCCGCGGGCTGCGAAGGAGCTGCTGAACGTGGTGCGCCTGCGCTGGGAGGCGATTCGTCTGGGCATGGAGCGCGTGAAGGTGAAGAACGGCCTGCTGATCGTGCATTTCGTGGGCGAGCAGAACTCGCCCTATTACAAGAGCGACGTCTTCATGGAACTGCTGCGCCGCGTAACGCAGCAGCCCGACCGTTTTGTGCTCCGGCAGCACAATAACCGGCTGGCGATGACCGTTCGTAGGATAAAAGATGTGGAAGAGGCGTATAAGACCCTGAGGGAGTTGTAGCAGACGAATCCGTTGAACCTGATCGTAGACATAGGCAACACGATGGTCAAGCTCGCCGTCGCGGACGGCGGACGGATCGTCGCGCAACGCTGCGAGGAGCGGTTCGGTTCGTCGTCGGTCGACGAGCTGTTGGCCGCCTGCCCCGCGGTGGACAAGGCCGTGGTCTGCTCGACGCGGGGCGATGCGGAGGAGGTGGCCGCCGCCGTGCGGCGCAAGGTGGGCTGGTGCCTCGAATTCACGCCCCGCACGCCCGTGCCGCTCCGCAATGCCTACCGGACGCCCGAAACGCTGGGCCGCGACCGGCTGGCCGCGGCCGTGGGAGCCGCCGAGCGCTTTCCCGGACGGAACGTGCTGGTCGTGGACTTCGGGACGGCGCTGACGATAGACCTCGTAACGGCCGACGGTACGTTTCGGGGCGGGTTCATTTCGCCCGGGGTGCGAAGCCGGTTCCGCTCGCTGCACGACTACACGGCCAAGCTGCCCCTTTGTGCGCCGACGGAGGAGATGCTGCCGCTGGGCGTAACGACCGAGACGGCCGTGATGCAGGGCGTGATGCAAGGCGTGGCCTACGAGATCGGAGGACACATGGAGCGCATGGGGGCGGAGTACGGCGATTTGTGTACGATTTTTACCGGCGGAGATGCGAAATACTTTGCGAAGCGAATTAAAAATACGATATTTGCAGACTGTAATCTGGTCTTTCGCGGATTGAATAGAATTTTGGAGTATAATGCAACTGAAAAAAATCCTGATTAGTCTGGCCGTCGCGGTCGCGGCGTTGCTTCCGCGGACCGCAGCGGCGCAGTCGAGCAGCATCAACGCATTCTCGCCCTATACGATGTACGGCATCGGCGAACTCAACACGCCGGGTACGCTGCCGACACGTTCGATGGGCGGCGCGGGCGTTGCGATGCGCAAACCGGGATTTATCAACCTTCTCAATCCGGCGGCCTTCAGCACCGTGCAGCAGAAGAGTTTCCTGTTCGATTTCGGCATCGAGGGACAGAACTACTACAATGCGCAGAAGGTGGACGGCGCGACGAAGAAGTCGGCATACAACACCTTCAATTTCCATGATATAGCTCTCCAGTTCCCGCTGGCCAAGAAGATCGGCGCCGCTTTCGGCCTGACGCCTTACAGCAGTGTGGGCTACCGCACGCGCGGCTCCGAGATCAAAGACGAGTACGGTTATGCCAACTATCTTTTCGAGGGCGACGGCGACCTGACGGAGGTGAAGTTCGGCATCGGCTGGGAGATTTTCAAGAACTTTTCGATCGGCGCGGCCGCGCAATATTATTGGGGCGACATCAACCGCACGTTCGTGATGACGCCCGCCAATATCGTCGACAATACGACCATCGCCTCCACCGTCGGCAAGGATACCTACACCGTTTCGCGGTTCAAGGGGCAGTTCGGCGTGCAGTGGACGCCGCTGCTCGACGACAAGCGGATGCTGACGGTCGGCGCCACCTACGACATCGGCGGCGATCTGCGGCCCGATCGCACCAGTACGATTTATGTGGGAAACAACAGTTCGGCCACGGTCGTCGATAAAACGGAGCATATAGCCCTCGCGCTGCCCCGCCAGATCGCCGCGGGCGTCTTCTACCGGACGCCCAAGTTGTCGCTCGGATTCGATTACGTCTATCAGGACTGGCGCAGCGTCAATTCGGGACTCTCGGAAACGACGGCTGCCGGGTACGAGGTGGCCTATACCAATACGAGCACCTATAAGATCGGTGTGGAATATACGCCCAACTACATGGATGCCCGCCGGTTTCTTAACCGCTGGTCCTACCGCGCAGGCTTCCGCTACGGAGACTACAACCAGACCTTCGGAGGCAAGCGCCTCGCGCAGTACGCCGTAACGGTAGGCATCGGCATCCCCGTGCGGTTTCTGTCCGCTTCGGCCGTGGACGTCGGCTTCGAGTACGGCTATCGCGGCCGCGGCGGCGACATCGCTCCCGAGGTGGGGTTCATCCGCCAGCGGTATTTCAAGTTTTCGGTCGGATTCTCGCTCTTCGCGTCGCCCGGTTCGCAGGAGTACTGGTTCATCCGACCTAAATTCGATTGACGCACACATTAAGAAAAAATAACGCTAAAAACTATGAAAAAGGTACAGATTTTATGGGCTGCGGCTCTCGCGTTCGTGGGTACGGCGGCGATGGCCCAGCAGGACTTCAGCGGTCCGCAGTTTGCCCGTTGGGGCGAGACGGTCGAAGACCGCGAGGCGAACATCCGTGCGAGCAACTTCCTCGCCGAATCCTACAAAAACCGCAATTACGACGAGGCGCTCGTACACCTGCGTCAGCTGGTGGAGAATCGTCCGCAGGCCAGCGTCAATACCTTCAAGTACGGTGCGATCCTCTACCGTGCGAAGATCAACATGGCCAAGACGCGCGACGAGAAGAACGCCTATGTGGATTCGCTGCTGCGGATCTTCGATCTGAGGGCCGAGTATTTCGGCGATCCGGCATCCGAACGGGCCAACGTGCTGGGCGAAAAGGCCAAGGCGGTGCTGCTGTACCGCTCCGGCGACCGCGAGGCCGTGCGCGAGGCTTTCAAGACCGCCATCGCGGCCGATCCCGAGAATCCCAATCCCGAGATCGTCGCCATCTACTACAAGAATCTATGCGACGATTACCAGAACGACGAGGTCTATGCCGAAGAGGTGATCGCGGAGTACGAACGTCTGGCTCCTGTTTTCGAAAACAACCCCGACGCCGAGGAGAACCGCAAGCAGTTCGATGCGGCCTTCACGCTCAGCGGCGCCGCCACGTGCGAAAATCTCGAAAAGATCTTCGCTGCCAAGCTCGCCGCCAACCCCACGGACGAGAAGGTGCTTTCGCAGGCCGTGAACCTCATGGCCCGCGCCCAGTGCAACAGCGAATTTTTCTTCGACACGGCCGAGAAGTTCTACGAGGTGAAGCCGTCGGCCGAATCGGCCCTGATGCTGGCCCAGATCTTTCAGGACGAACATGACTACGACAGAGCGGTCAAATATCTGACCGAAGCCCTCAACATCACGACGGATGCGACCGAAAAGGAGGCGCTTCTGGTTCGCATCGGCGTGGTGGAGATGGTGGCCAACCGCATGTCTCAGGCTGCGACCGCGGCCCGTCAGGCCATCGAGCTCGATCCCGAGAACGGTCTGGCTTACTTCGTGCTCGCACAGGCTTATGCCTCTTCGGCCGCGAACTGCGCCGGTTTCGCCGGACAGACGGTCTACTGGGCCGCATACGATACGATGTCCAAGGCGGTCAACTACATGACCGAGGAGGACGAACAGTCCTACGGCCAGAACGCCCGCGCGTCGCTCGCCGCTTTCCGCAGCCGTTTCCCGACTTCCGAGGAGTGTTTCTTCAACGAACTCAAGGAGGGCGACCGCTACACGGTGAATTGCGGCATCGCTTCGGGTGTCGTAACTACCGTGCGTGCCCGATAACCCCATGTCGAGACATCGTTCCGGATTCAGACAGGTGGCACTCCTCGTTGCGGGGAGTGCTGCCTTGCTGTTTTCATGCGAGGGGAAGCAGGCGGCGGACGCTTCGGCGCAGGACGAGGCGATGATGACCATGTACAGCGAAGACCTTTCGGTCGTGGAGTCGAAGAACGGACGCAAGTCCTATCATTTCGTCACCCCGATGATGGAGGAGTACGGACTGGCGCGCGAACCCTACCGCGAGTTCCGCAAAGGAGTGAAAATCGTTACGTTCAACGACGACTCCGTTTCGTCGGTCGATGCGACGCTCACGGCCAACTACGCGATTTATTACACCAACCGCGAGCTGTGGGAAGCCCGCGGCAACGTCGTGGCCGAGACTGCGGGCGACCGTACGCTCTATACGGAGCAGTTGTTCTGGAACGCCAAGACCAAACGCATCTATTCGAACGTCGATTCGAAGATCGTGCAGTCGGACGGCGTTTTCTACGGCGAAGGTCTCGAATCGGACGATGCGTTGCGCGACTGGCGGTTCCGCCGCATGACGGGCCGCATGGAGGTCGAGGTGAAGCCGACGGCCGATACGACCGCCGCCGGGAGCACCCGCACCGGGAGCACCCGCACCGGGAGCGACGCTCCGTCCGGCGACCGTGCGTCCGTGCCGGTCGCTGCCGGCGGAGCGGGAACCGCCGCTCCTCGCGCGGTTGCAGGGCCGGCCGAAGCGGGGGCGTTGTCCGATGCCGGAGATCCGCACGGACGAGATGCCTCCGGGGCGTCCGGGGCGAAGGCTTCGCCGGAAACGGCGGCGTCCGTTGCCGTTCCCACGCGCGCTGAGGCTGCTGCGGGAGCCCCCGCTCCGAATGCCGCATCCGACGGGCCGGAGGAATCCTCCCGGTCGGCGGACGGTCCGTCTCGTGGCGGAGCGGGTTCGACGCCGGCGGCACCCGAACGGACTGCCGATGAAAGCCCCGATTCCGTCCGGAACGATACCTTCCGACGATAACCGAGCGGAGCCATGACCACTTCCATTATCCTGATTCTTCTGATGCTGCTCCTGTCCGCCTTTTTCTCGGGCATGGAGATCGCCTTTACGAGTAAGAACCGCCTCAAGCTGGAGATCGACCGCAAGCAGAGCCGTATGTTCGATTTCATCGCCGAGGTGTTCGCCCGCCATCCGGGGCAATACATCACCACGATTCTGGTCGGCAACAACATCGCGCTGGTCGTCTACTCGCTCTACATGTCTCTGCTGCTGCGTTCGATCGCCGCGCTCGCAGGATGGGAGAGCGTGGCCCGCAACGGTTCGGTAGCGCTCGAAACGGCGGTTTCGACCGTCATCATCCTCTTCGCCGCGGAGTTTCTGCCGAAGTCGATTTTCCGCAACAATCCCAACTTCTACTACCGGTTTTTCTCGCCGGCGATCTACTTCTTCTACATCGTGCTCTATCCCGTCGCACGGCTCACGACGCTCGTGTCGCACGGGATTCTGCGGCTTACGGGCCGCAAGCCGGCAGAAGTTTCCGCCGACGAACGTTTCGACCGGACCGATCTGGCTTCGCTGCTCGATGCGAACAACGGGGAAAGCCATGCCCACGAAAGCGAGAACAACGAGTTCAAACTGTTTCAGAATGCGCTCGACTTCGCCGACCTTCGCGTGCGCGACTGCATGGTACCGAGGGTCGACATCGAAGCCGTGGAATCGAACACTTCGATCGCACGGCTCACGCAGCGGTTCGTCGAAACCATGTATTCGCGCATTTTCGTCTGGGAGGGCAGCATCGACAATATCGTCGGATACGTCAATTCGAAGTGTCTTTTCCGCCATCCGGCGTCCATCGGAGAGGTGCTCATGGCGGTGAATTTCGTGCCCGAGACCATGCCGCTGCAACTGCTGTTGCAGAACTTCATCAAGCACAAGAGCAACATCGCCGTGGTGATCGACGAGTTCGGAGGCACGGCGGGCATCATCTCGCTCGAGGACGTGCTGGAGCAGATTTTCGGCGAAATCGAGGACGAGCACGACATTCCCGACCTCGTCGAAAAACAGACCGGCGAGAGCGAGTATGTCTTCTCGTGCCGTCTGGAGGTGAAGTACCTCAACGAGAAGTACGGATTGGGGATCGCGGAGAGCCGCGAATACGATACGCTGGCCGGTTTCATCATCTTCCACTACGAGGGCATTCCCGCTGCGGGCGAGACGCTTGCGTTCGGCGGTCTGGAGCTGGAAATCCTGCGCACGAGCCGGTCGCGGATCGAACTGGCGCGCGTGAGGAAGCTCTGACTTTTTTTGGCCGGAATATAGGCGCAATCGGAATAAATTTACTACCTTTGACTGCTAATTCGAAATCTAAATAAATAATTACGAATTCATATGGCAAGTTTAAACACTTTACGGACCCGCTTCGGCATCGTGCTGACTGTCGTCATCGCGTTCGCTCTGCTGGCTTTCGTACTCTCTTTGAAGACCGAGATGGGATTCTCGGGGAACGATCCGAAAGTCGGTTCGATCGACGGCGATAAGATCAAATATTCCGAGTACATCGAGGAATACGAACGTGTGAAGATGCAGAGCGGGGCGTCGGAGAGCGATCCGCAGCAGGCCGAGATGCTTTCGAACGCCGCATGGCAGGGGCTTTTCGCCAAACATGTGCTCGAACCCGGCTTCGACGAGGCCGGGATCACGGTCGGCGAGGCGGAGCGGCTTTCGATGATTAGCGGCGAACATCCTTCGCAGGCGCTTTACAATGTTTTCGCCGATCCCCGTACGGGCGTTTATGACGTGGCTGCCGTATCCGATTTTCTCGCACAGGCCGAGACCAACGTGCAGGCGCAGCGGGCATGGAACTATCTGAACGAACAGGCCGTGCTCGAACGCCGGCTCGGCAAATACCTCGGTCTTGTCCGCGGCGGCGCCTATGTCAATGCGCTGGAAGTGGCGCAGGGCGTGGAGGCCGCGAACCATACCTATCGTGGCAAGTTGGTCGGTAGGAAGTACGCTGCGATTCCCGACTCGCTCTTCACGGTATCGTCTTCGGAGATCAAATCCTTTTACCGGGCTCACAAAGACCGTTTCAAGCAGACGCCTTCGCGCACCATCTCCTATGTCGTATTCTATGTGCGTCCGACCGACGACGACATGCTCGCAATCGAAAAGCAGGCGAAGGCGGTCGGCGAAGAGTTCGCCGCGGCCGACGACATCCGCGGTTTCGTGCGCGGCAACCGCAACGGCAGAATCAACGAGCGTTACGTTTCGGCGGCGCAGCTGTCCGAAGAGGAGGCCGATGCCTTTTTCAACGATAGGATGTACGGTCCCGTGCTCAAGAACGACGAGTGGATCATGGCCCGCGTGGTCGATCGGAAAATGGCGCCCGATACGCTCGGCATCCGTCATATCGTGTTGCCTTACACGCAGGAGAAGCTGGCCGACAGCCTGCTGAATGCCCTCCGCGGCGGTGCCGACTTTGCGAAGACCGCCATGGAGTATTCCGCCTACGACGCTACGGCCGCCGACGGCGGCGATCTGGGCGCGATGCCTTTCTCGGCCTTCACGGGCGAATTCTCCGATGCGCTGGCCGGAGCCAAAGAGGGCGACATCGTGAAGGTCGCTTCGGGCGACGCCATCCAGCTCATTCAGGTTTACCGCGCCGACAAACCTTCGAAACATGTCCGCGTGGCCGATATTTCCTATCCTGTCGAGGCCTCGGCCGAGACGCGCCGGAATATCCACAACGAAGCCGGTACGTTCATGGTCAATGCCAAAGGCTCTCTTGAGAGTTTCAACGAAGCGGCATCGGCTGCGAACCAGATTCCCCGTACGGCGTCCATTGCACAGGGGGCGATGCGCGTAACCAATCTGCTGGATTCGCACGATATCGTCCGTTGGGCCAATAATGCGGAGAAAGGCGACGTGTCGGAAATTTTCACCAACAACGGCAACTACGTGATCGCCATCCTGACGGATATCGACGATAACAAATATATGACCGTAAAGCAGGCCACGCCTCAGATCCGCAGATTGTTGCTGCGCGATAAAAAACACGATTACATCGTGAAACAGCTTGCCGGCGCCACACTCGAAGAGCAGGCTCGCAGCCTCGATTCGCAGATCACCGAATTCGACGGTCTCAATCGTTCGGCCTATTACATCGACCGAGTGGGTGTCGAGCCGCGTGTGGTCGGAGCTATTACGACGACCGCCGAAAAAGGTGTTCTGTCGGCTCCGGTGAAGGGTTCGCTCGGCACTTATGTATTCGTGGTGGACGAGATCGAGACGCAGGAGAAACAGACCGGCGAGGCTGAGAAGGTGCGTGCGCAAGCCCTGATCGAGAACAGCATGCAGCAGTGGGCGCTTCCCGTCGTACAGCAAATGGCCGACATCGAGGACATGCGTCCTACGTATTTGTAGGCGGTCCGTACCGAAAACGGGGGCCGTTCTGCGGCCGCGAGGGTGTCTGCGACGGGTTGGACACCCTCTTTTGTTCGCATTCCTCGCATTCTTGTTCGGGTACGATTCCGGTCAGGCGGGGCGGCGGTTGGGGATAATTTGCCGGACAGCCCGTTGGCCCGACGGATTAACGGTCGGTCCCGCCGCCCTATTCCTCAGACAATTATTCGCCTCAGACATCGCCGGGGTGTTGGAGAATCGGAATAATAGTAGTAGATTTGTTGTCGACGGATTCAATAAACGGATGAGCTATGCATAACTTTATTTTTCAGAATCCCACGAAGCTGGTTTTCGGCAAGGGGATGATTTCCGAGCTGGGGGAGCTGATTCCCGCCGGTAAACGCATCATGATTACTTTCGGCGGCGGCAGCGTCCGGCGCAACGGTGTCTACGACGAGGTAACGAAAGCCCTCGCAGGCCGTGAATGGGTCGAATTCTGGGGTATCGAACCCAATCCTTCGATCGAGACGCTGCGCGAGGCGATCGCATTGGGACGTAAGCACGAGGTCGATTTTCTGTTGGCCGTGGGCGGCGGTTCGGTGATCGACGGCACGAAACTGATCTCGGCGGGTTTGCGCTACGACGGCGATGCATGGGAGCTGGTCCGCAAGGGGGCATGGTTCGATACGCTGCCGCTGGGTACGGTGCTCACGCTGCCCGCCACGGGTTCCGAGATGAACAGCGGCGCCGTCATTTCACGCCGTGAAACGAAGGAAAAATATCCGTTTTACAGCAACTATCCGCGCTTTTCGGTCCTCGATCCCGAGAAGACTTTCACGCTTCCCGAGCACCAGATCGCAGCCGGACTGTCCGATACGTTCGTGCATGTGATGGAACAGTATCTCACTACGACGGGGCAATCCCGTGTCATGGACCGCTGGGCCGAAGGATTGTTGCAGACCGTGATCGAGATCGCGCCCAAGATACGAGCGGACCGGCACGATTACGACCTGATGGCCGATTTCATGCTCACGGCTACGATGGCTCTCAACGGCTTCATCGCGCTCGGTGTGGCGCAGGATTGGGCGACGCACATGATCGGGCACGAGCTGACGGCGCTGCACGGGTTGACGCACGGTGCGACGCTGGCCATCGTATTCAATGGAACGCTGCGTGTGCTGCGGGACCAGAAACGGGACAAGATTCTTCAGTACGGCGCAAGGGTGTGGGGCATCGCCGAGGGCTCGGAGGAGGAGCGCATCGACCGGACGATTGCCCGGACCGAGGAGTTTTTCCGCTCGCTGGGGCTTTCGACGCGCCTCTCGGAGGAGGGGATCGGCGAGGAGACGATCGCGGAGATCGAGCGCCGGTTCGATGCCTCGGGTGCCGCCTTCGGCGAAGCGAAGAACGTTACGGGGGCCGTGGCGCGGCGCATTCTCGAAGCTTCGCTCTGAGCGGAGCGTTTTCTCACCGGAACGGATCGGCTGAAATTTTTCAGCCGGTCCGTTCCGGTGAGCCGCTTCGAGGCCGGTTGCCGTTCGTGTTTCTGTTATGGGCTCAATGGATTTTCTGTCTACTCTTTACAACCTCCCTTCGATGGCGGAAGTCGATGCGATGACCGATCTTTCATCGGGATTATCGGGGTTTTACGGCGATGCCGTTATTCTCCGGCAGCAGTTTCGGACAGGGGGATGAAGTCTGATTCCGCTTCGTATTTTCGTGTTGTGTAAGTTCGAGACGTTCCGGTTCGTTCGTTTTTATGCTGCCGAAAGTGCTTGCGGAGGCTATTTCTGCGAGACGTCTCTTGTCGGATGCCTCGAACTGGAATATGTCGATAATGAACATGGAATTCGTGGCGTTATCGACGGCTTTTTCGATGAAGCGAATCGGGGCGTCTGCGTTTAACCGTAGGGCGGCTTGAGGACTGCCTGCGATCCATTTGGTTTTGGTTTCTCCGATTCCGGAGATATAGGCGCATTGGCGCGTGTGCGCATTCGTATCGTTTTCTTTTTCAACTCGACAAGGGTATCGTCGGACAGGATCGTTATGACCTCTCCGATGAAATCCGGCTCGGACGTTTCGGAAATTTGGGCCGGAACACTTCCGCGATGTGAACGAAGGAACAAAAGGGAACCTAATTTTTCGCAGGTCGATGGTTTTCGAACGCATATGCTCGGTTTATCACCGTCCCGAACCTTTTTCCTCTATTTTCCAAGACTGGATCAACGAAAAACCCCTTCCGGTGTCGCTCCGAAAGGGGTTGAAAATCGTTGCGGACGCTCGTCTATTCGCCCATCAGGATTTCGAGGATCTTGATCGCGGCGGTGGCGATCGGGGTGCCCGGGCCGAAGATGGCGGCAGCGCCGTCGCGGTAGAGTTCGTCGTAGTCCTGTGCGGGGATCACGCCGCCGACGATGACGATGATGTCTTCGCGGCCCAGCTTCTTCAGCTCGGCGATGATCTGCGGCACCAGCGTAAGATGGCCGGCAGCCAGCGACGAGACGCCGACGACATGCACGTCGTTCTCCACGGCCTGCTTCGCAGCCTCCTCCGGAGTCTGGAACAACGGCCCCATGTCGACGTCGAAGCCGATGTCGGCATAACCCGTGGCGACTACTTTGGCACCGCGGTCGTGGCCGTCCTGTCCCAATTTCGCAATCATGATACGGGGTTGACGCCCCTCTTTCTTGGCGAATTCCGCACACAACTCCTTGGCGCGTGCGAACGATTTGTCGTTTTTCACTTCTGAACTGTAAACACCTGAAATGGAACGGATGACTGCCTTATAACGGCCTACGACCACCTCGCAGGCATCGGAAATCTCGCCCAGCGACGCACGCACCTTGGCGGCTTCGACGGCCAGCTCCAGCAGATTGCCCTTCTTGGTCTTCACGCATTCGGTGATCGCAGCCAGCGCCTTCTGCACGGCAGCCTCGTCGCGGTTGGCGCGCAGCTCCTTCAGACGCTTGATCTGGCTTTCGCGCACGGCCGTGTTGTCCACCGCGAGGATGTCGATCGGCGCTTCTTTCTCCAGACGGTATTCGTTCACGCCGATGATCTTCTCGACGCCGGAGTCGATACGGGCCTGCTTGCGGGCCGATGCCTCCTCGATGCGCATCTTCGGAATGCCGGTTTCGATCGCCTTGGCCATGCCGCCCAGCTTCTCGATCTCTTCGATGTGCGCCCATGCCTTGTGGGCGATCTCGTCGGTGAGGGTCTCCACGTAGTAGGAACCTGCCCACGGGTCTACTTCGCGGCAGACGTTGGTCTCCTCCTGAATGTAGATCTGCGTATTACGGGCGATGCGCGCCGAGAAGTCGGTTGGCAGGGCGATCGCCTCGTCCAGAGCGTTGGTGTGCAGCGACTGGGTGTGTCCCAGAGCGGCGCCCATGGCTTCGATCGCCGTGCGGGCCACGTTGTTGAACGGATCCTGCTCCGTGAGCGACCAGCCCGAGGTCTGCGAGTGGGTGCGCAGCGCCAGCGACTTGGGATTCTTCGGCTCGAACCGCTTGACGATCTTGGCCCACAGCATACGCGCGGCGCGCATCTTGGCGATCTCCATGAAATGATTCATGCCGATGGCCCAGAAGAACGACAGACGGGGTGCGAAGGCGTCGATCGACATGCCTGCGTTCACGCCCGCACGGAGGTACTCCAGACCGTCGGCCAGCGTGTATGCGAGCTCGATGTCGGCCGTGGCGCCCGCCTCCTGCATGTGGTAGCCCGAAATGGAGATCGAGTTGAACTTGGGCATGTTCTTCGAGGTGTATTCGAAGATGTCGGCGATGATCTTCATCGAGAACTCGGGCGGATAGATATAGGTGTTGCGCACCATGAACTCCTTGAGGATGTCGTTCTGGATCGTACCCGACAGTTGGTCGAGGGTGCATCCCTGTTCGAGACCCGTAACGATGTAGAACGCCAGAACGGGCAGCACGGCGCCGTTCATGGTCATCGACACCGACATGCGGTCGAGCGGAATGCCGTTGAAGAGCACCTTCATGTCCTCCACCGAGCAGATCGACACGCCGGCCTTGCCCACGTCGCCCACTACGCGCGGATGGTCGGCGTCGTAGCCGCGGTGCGTGGCGAGGTCGAACGCCACCGACAGACCCTTCTGGCCTGCGGCGAGGTTGCGGCGGTAGAAGGCGTTGGACTCTTCGGCGGTCGAGAATCCGGCGTACTGGCGGATGGTCCACGGGCGCATCACGTACATCGTGGAATAGGGACCGCGCAGGAACGGGGCGATACCCGCCGCATAGTTCAGGTGCTCCATGCCTTCGAGGTCTTCGGCCGTATAGGTGCCCTTGACGGGGATCTGCTCGGCCGTCAGCCACGGCTCGACTTGTCCGCAGCCTTTCGAGGCGCAGCAGCTCTTCTGGCCGGCGCCTTCGTATTTCAATTCGGAAAATTTAGCTCTCATGATCGTTTCTTCGCTTTTAGATGCCCAACTCTTTGAGGTAATACTTGAGGGTTTCGAGCACGTTGGACTTCACGTTGATGAAGTTCATGATGCCCTGAGCTTCCAGCTCGGGCGTGCAGGCCGGAGCGCCGGCCACCACGAGGATCGCACGTCCGGCGAGCAGTTCCTTCACTTTGGGGGCGGCTTCGGCGTAGTCGTCGTCGCTCGCGCAGACCACCACGATTTCGGCCTTGGAGGCCAGAGCGGCCTCGACACCCTCTTCGATCGACTTGAAGAACGTGTTGTCCATCACCTTGATGCCGGCGCAGGCGAAGAAGTTGCACGAGAACTGGGCGCGGGCGCGGGCCATGGCGAGGCTGCCGCAGGTGAGCATGAAGGCTTTGGGGGCCTTGCCGCTGCGGTCGACGTGCAGACGCATCTCTTCGAAAGCCATGGCGCCGCGGTAGGGTGCCAGCGTGTTGCCTTCGGCTGCGGGGCGTTCGACGACGGCTCGGGTGATTTCACTGCCGGCGGTTTCGTTGAAGTTGGGATATTGGTTGGCGCCGAGCAGAATCTGCCGGCGCGTGGCGATCGCCTTGTCCTTGGCGGCGGCCGACGCCTTCACGCGCTCCGTGATGAAGCCCGATTCGTAGGCCTCGGTATAGCCGCCCTTCTCCTCGATTTCGAGGAAGAGCTTCCATGCCTCGGCGGCGATCGACTGCGTGAGGTTTTCGATGTAGTACGAACCGCCGGCGGGATCTACCACCTGATCGAAATGCGCTTCGTGTTTCAGCAGCAATTGGACGTTGCGTGCGATGCGCTTCGAGAATTCGCCGGGATCCTCGAACGAACGGTCGAACGGAGTAACCTCCAGCGAATGCACGCCGGCGATCGACGCCGACATGGCCTCGGTCGTGCCGCGGAGCATGTTCACATAGGGGTCGTAGACGGTCTGGTTCCACGTCGAGGTAACGGCATGGAGGAACATCTTGCCGGCGCACTCCTTCGCAGGGTTGTAGCCTTTCACGATGTTGGCCCACAGCAGGCGCGCGGCGCGGATCTTGGCCATCTCCATGAAATAGTTGGAGGTGATATTCAGCGAGAAGCGGAGCTTGCGGGCCGCTTCGTCGACGGTCAGTCCCGCGTCCTGAAGACGCACGAGGTAGTCGTGGCCGGCGGCGAGGGCGAAGGCGAGCTCTTCGACGATCGTCGAACCGGCGTTGCTGAAGATGTGCCCCGAGACGGTTACCACGCGGATGTGTTTATAGCCGGCGGTCCTGCGGATCAGGTCGGCGATGCGTCCGAAGCACTTTTCGCCGTTGGGCGAGCAGAAGGTGCCCTTCTGGGTGAGCCCCTTCACGAGCGGGTCGATGCAGAACGAGACGTGCGCTTCTTCCTTGGCGACGCCCTCTTTTTCGAGTTTGGCCAGTACGAGCTCGGCCACGTCGGCCATACGGTTGCCCGAGAAGACGAGTTCTACGGCCGGAATGCGGATCTCGCGGAGCAGTTCGTCCAGATCGGCTGCCGAGAACGACTCAGCGGCGATGCAGAAGCCGAGCGAGTCGACGCCGGCATTGAGGAGTTTGAGCGCCTCTTCGTTGGCCGCTTTCGGGCACTCGACCTTCACGGTCTGATGCACGTGCCAGCGGTTGTGCGCGTGCGTACCGCGGACGAACGGGAACTCCCCTGCCCGGGAGCCCATGAAGCGGATACCCTCGAGGTTCTCGGCGCGGTAGTAGGGGCGCACGTTGAATCCCTCGCCCGTCTTCCATACCAGTTTGCGCTCGTAGTCAGCACCTTTCAGGTCGGCCGTAATCACCTCTTCCCATTTCTCCGTCGGGACGGGCGGGAACTCGGTGAACAGCTTTTCACGTTTGGTATTTGCCATAACTATATTGAGATTAGTATATAAAGTGTGCTTCGAAATTGCATGTAAAGGTAGTAAATAAATACCGAATAATAACAAGAAATCGACGTTAAAATGACAGTGTGGAAGTTTTCGGCCCTTTCGGCCTCGGACCGGGCGGCGATTTTTGCGCTTCGGACCCGATCATTCGGTGTCCGATTCCTTGCATTTTATGCCGCGAACCGCTATCTTTGTAACCGTGGGATTGTACGGATACCAAAATACGGATTTGCGATGAAGAGACTTTTAGGGACGATGTTTCTGGGTATATTGCTTTTTTCGGCCTGCACGAAGGACGAGGAGGGCGGCGATATAGTCTGGGATTTCTGGAATTATAATATGGTGTTCGCCGTAACGGACGCCGCGGGCCGCGATCTGCTCGATCCCGCCGTGGAAGAGAATGTGCTCGGCAACGACATCCGTGTCTATTACAGAGGCGAAGTGTATGTGCCGGCGGACGATAGCCGCGCCATGGAGCGCGGTGGTCTCGCACTCCGGCACGGGTACGACGAGGAGGCGGACCGCTACGTGCTCGCTTTCGGGCTCTTTTCGCCCGCAGATCAGCACCACAGACAGACTTTCACGATCGACTGGGGAGACGGTACGCGGAACGAGGTAGCGTTCGACTGTTATGTCGCGGGGCCCGAGGAGAGGCCGGCGGTGCGGAAGAGCCTCTATCTCGACGGCGAACAGACGGAGGATACGCCCTATCTGATTCGTCTGGTCAAATAGCGGGCGGTGCATCGCGGCGTTTCTGCCGCTGAATCGGCGGAGCGTGCCGCCGGGTTCGGTTTTGTGCTCCGCTCCCGGCTTTTCGGGTCCCGGATTCGGCAGGAGGGTCGGATTCGTGGCCGTGTGCGGCTGCACGTAGGCGGCGGAGCCTGCCGGTTCCCGGGCGTTGTAGCGGAGAGTTTTGCATGGGGATTTTCCATCGGCTCGGGGGCGGTCGGGTGAGGGCCGGGCGCGTCTGATGGAGCGGCCGGGTCGGATAGGATCGTGCAAGTTAGGTTAGGTTGCCGGATCGCTGCGATTCGGACATGTCGGGCGGATCGGGCTGAATGGATTCGATCGGGTCGGTCGAATAGATCGGACCGGGTTCGACCCGTTCGACCGAAATAGGGGTAGGTTAGGTGCTCGGTCGAACGATCGTGCGATGTGCGGGAGTGCGTCCTGCGGCATCCGTGCACTTTCGTTCGGCTGCGGTTGGGTTAAACAGATAAAGATTCCTTAATTCATGTCATTACTCAGATTCAACATGGTCGATGCGGCGATCGGCCACACGGCCGTCGAGCCTGAAGTGCCCGACGGACGTCCGTCGGATTATTTCGGAAGCAAGGTATTCGGCCGCGAGGCGATGCGCAAATATCTCGACCGGAAGACGTACGAGGCGCTGCTCGACACGATGCAGACCCGTGCGCCCCTGACGCGCGAGCTGGCCGACGGCGTGGCGGCAGGCATGCGCCAGTGGGCGCTGGAGCACGGTGCGGACCATTACACACACTGGTTCCAGCCCCTCACGGGCGGCACGGCCGAGAAGCACGACGCCTTTGCCGAACCCGACGGCGAGGGCGGCGTGCTGGAGGAGTTTGCAGGCAAGCTGCTTGTGCAGCAGGAGCCCGATGCGTCGTCGTTTCCGAGCGGCGGCATCCGCAATACGTTAGAGTCCCGCGGCTATTCGGCTTGGGACCCTGCGTCGCCTGCGTTCATCGTCGATACGACGCTCTGCATCCCGACGGTCTTCATCGCCTATACGGGCGAGGCGCTCGACTACAAGACGCCGCTGCTGCGCTCACTGACCGCCGTGGACAAGGCTGCGGCGGAGGTGTGCCGCTATTTCGACCGGAACGTGTCGCGCGTGTTTTGCTATTTGGGGTGGGAGCAGGAGTATTTCCTCGTGGACGAGAGCCTGTGGGCCGTGCGGCCCGATCTGATGCTCACGGGACGCACGCTGATGGGCCACGAGTCGGCCAAAAACCAACAGTTGGAAGACCACTATTTCGGGGCGATTCCCGCGCGGGTGATCGCCTTCATGAAGGATCTGGAGTACGAGTGCCTCAAACTGGGCATTCCCGTCAAGACACGCCACAACGAAGTGGCTCCCAATCAGTTCGAGTTGGCTCCGGTCTACGAGGAGGCAAATCTCGCCAACGATCACAACCAACTGCTGATGAGTGTGATGGATCGGATCGCCCGCCGCCACCGCTTCCGCGTGCTGCTGCACGAGAAACCCTTCAAAGGGATCAACGGTTCGGGCAAGCATTGCAATTGGTCGCTCGGGACGGACACGGGAGCGAACTTGCTCGCACCGGGGCGGACGGCTGCGGAGAATCTGCGATTCATCACCTTTCTGGTGAATGTCGTCTCGGCGGTTTGGAAACACAACGGTCTGCTGAAGGCCGCGATCATGAGCGCCGGCAATGCGCACCGTCTGGGGGCGAACGAGGCGCCGCCTGCGATCGTTTCGGTCTTTCTGGGGTCGCAGATCTCGGCCGTGCTCGACAGGCTCGAAGCCGGCGACGAGGAGGGGGAGATCAGCTTCGACGCCAAGAGCCTTTTCCGGATGAACGGCATTTCGCACATTCCGACGCTGATGATCGACAACACCGACCGCAACCGCACGTCGCCCTTCGCCTTCACGGGCAACCGTTTCGAGTTTCGTGCCGTGGGGTCGTCAGACAACTGCGCCGAAGCGCTGATCGCGCTCAACGCGGCCGTAGCGGCCGAGCTCACGGAGTTCCGCAAGGCCGTGGACGCGAAGATCGCGGCGGGTCGGGAGAAGGAGCGGGCCGTCTACGAGGTGCTGAAGACGATGATCCGCGCTTCCCGTCCGATCCGCTTCGACGGCAACGGCTATTCGGAGGAGTGGAAGGCCGAGGCGGCGCGCCGCGGCCTCGACTGCGAGACTTCGACACCCCGTGTCTTCGACCGGCTGCTCGATCCCGCGACGATCCGGATTTTCGAAGAGACGGGCGTACTGTCGAAGGTGGAGCTGGAGGCGCGGGCCGAGGTGAAGCGTGAGACCTATACGAAGAAGATACAGATCGAGGGGCGCGTGCTGGGCGACCTGACGATGAACCACATCGTGCCCATCGCGTCGAAATACGAGGCGATACTGCTCGACAAGGTCTACAAGATGAAGCAGATCGGCGGCGGACTGAACACGGGGCCCGACATCGCGCTCATCAGGCGCATACAGGATCATGCGGCCGAGATGCAGCGGCTCGTGATCGGGATGATCGAGGCCCGCAAACGGGCCAACCGGATCGACGATGCGCGCGAGCGGGCGATCGTCTACCACGACACCGTGGCATCGTGCTTCGACGAGATACGCCGTCGCATCGACAAACTCGAAGAGATCGTGGACGACCAGATGTGGCCACTGCCCAAGTACCGCGAGCTGCTTTTCCTGCGCTGACGGCACGGCGATGCGGTGTCGGGAAGGGGCGGTTCGGGAGTGGCACGTTCAGTAGCCCGGCTTGTCGGCGGGGATGCTTTTTGCGCTGACGGTATTGCCCAAGGAAAACGATGCGAGCGGTGCGGCGCCGAAAAGCGCCGCACCGCTCGTGCGTTGTCCCTGTGGTTCTGTCGTTCGGGGCGGTCCCCGATCGGAGCCGGGAGGGGGGCGGTGCTTCGGTCGTCTTGCAGCTTCCCTGCCGTCGTGCTGCGCGGCGGAGTATCCCCGGGCGGAACGTGTGGCGGACTGACTGCCGGTGAGCCGGGCGCCGGAGCACCGGGTCGGAGCGGGAGCGCAGCAGGCGGACCGGCCGTTTATTTCCCGGTTCCGACGAGCGCACCGGCCCGTGCGAGCGCCGCATGGATGTCGGGGCAGATGTTCTCCGGGCCGAGCAGAGCGTCCATGCCGTCGTGCTCCAGCGTTGCGCGGACCTTGTCGTTCACGCCCGAGAGCACGACCGTGATCTTTTCGCGCTGCGACATTACGCACAGGGTCCGGAGGTTGTGGAGCCCCGTGGAGTCGATGAACGGCACGCGCCGCATGCGGATGATGCGCACGCGCGGACGGTCGCCCATGCGGGCCATCAGCTCTTCGAATTTGGTGGCGATGCCGAAGAAGTAGGGACCGTTGATTTCGTAGACCTCGACGCCCTTGGGCACGGCGAGGTGTTCCTCGCTCAGGCGGACGTCGAGACCGGCCGCGGGGTCCAGCTCGTCGCGGATCACGGAGATTTCGGTGGTCTCCATGACGCGCTTGAGGAAGAGGACGCAGGCGATGAGCAGCCCGACCTCGATGGCGATCGTGAGGTCGAATACGATCGTGAGGAAGAAGGTCAGCAGCAGCACCACGACGTCGGCCCGCGGATTGCGCAGCAGCGCTTTGAAGGTGCGCCAGCCGCTCATGTTGTACGATACGACGACCAGTACGCCTGCGAGGCACGCCATCGGGATGTACTGCGCCAGCGGCATCAGCAGAAGCAGAATGAGCAGGAGTACGACGGCATGGACGATGCCCGCCACGGGCGTGCGGCCGCCGTTGTTGATGTTGGTCATGGTGCGGGCGATGGCTCCCGTGGCCGGAATGCCGCCGAAGAGCGGCGTGAGGAGGTTGGCGGCACCCTGCGCGATGAGCTCCGTGTTCGAGTCGTGGCGGTCGCCCACCACACCGTCGGCCACGGTGGCCGAGAGCAGCGATTCGATGGCACCGAGGACGGCGATCGTGAACGCCGCGGGGAAGAGGCTCCGCACGGCCTCCCAGTCGATCTGCGGCAGGCTCGCTGCCGGCAGCTCGGCACGGATGGTGAAGCGGTCGCCGATGGTGTCGATGCCTTCGACGCCGGCGTAGGTGCGGAGCAGCCAGACGGCGAGGGTCATCGAGACGATGGCCGCGAGCGATCCCGGGATGCGGCGCATCAGCTTGGGCGTGAGGACGATGATGAGGATACTGACGACGCCCACGGCCGTGTTCCAGAGCCCGAGAGTGCCGAAGTGGCGGAAGTAGAGCGCCCATTTGCCGATGAAGTCTCCCGGGACGGTTTCGCCGCCGAAGTCGAGCCCGAAGAGATCGGCGATCTGCGTGGTGAAGATCGTAACGGCGATTCCGGCCGTGAATCCGACGATGATCGGGTAGGGGATGAACTTGATGACCGTGCCCAGCCGGAAGGCGCCCATTGCGACGAGCAGTCCGCCCGCCATGAGCGTGGCGACCAGCAGACCCGTTTCGCCGTACTGCTGGATGATGCCGTAGACGATGACGATGAAGGCGCCCGTGGGGCCGCCGATCTGCACGCGGCTGCCGCCCAGCAGCGAGACGACGAATCCGGCGATCACGGCCGTGATGATACCCTTCTCGGGCGAGACGCCCGAGGCGATGCCGAAGGCGATGGCCAGCGGCAGGGCGACGATGCCGACGATGATGCCGGCCATGAGATCGGCGGCGAAATCCGCGCGCGAGTAGTT
The DNA here is from genome assembly GCF_900021155.1 of Alistipes sp. CHKCI003. Lineage (GTDB taxonomy): Bacteria > Bacteroidota > Bacteroidia > Bacteroidales > Rikenellaceae > Alistipes > Alistipes excrementavium. The sequence continues at coordinate 6,887 of NZ_FCNT01000075.1, read as the reverse complement.
TTTCAGGGTCTCGAACAGTTTGGGCCTGAAGGGGAATGTGTTCATATGTCGGGTGTGTGTTTGATCGCAATGTTTTTCGAAGCTGCAAAAATAGGTAAAATAATCGCAAGATGTACTCCGTCCGACCGGAGGATGGGCATTGCGGCATGTTCCGTGTAAAAAAGATTGCACGGACGGTTGTCGTGCATTATCTTTGTAAAAACTGTTTTCGGGATGACACCTCTGTTTTCCGACCGCGAAATCCGCGGTCTCGTTCTGTTTCTGCCGCTGGCCGGCCTGCTCGTGTTAGGCGTCCTGTTGCTCCGGCCGAAGCCCTCGCCGGAGGCGGCCGGAGCGCTGACGGCGGAGCTGGAGGAGCGCGCGGATACGATCGAACTGTTCCGCTTCGACCCCAACACGGTCGGCTACGAAGAGCTGCGGAGGCTGGGCCTCTCGAAATACGAGGCCGTCAGCCTGCTGAAATACCGTGCCGCGGGCAAGGTGTTCCGCATACCGGAGGACGTGGCCACGTGTTACGGCTTCACGGATTCGCTCTACCTGCGGCTGGCGCCTTATATCCATATAGGACGCAAGTATGCTATCGCACCCCGCGAGTACCGGCGCGAGCGGGTGGTGCGTCCGTTGCTGGCGCCGGAGCCGTTTCTGGTGGATACCGTCTCGGCGTTCTATCTGCGGGCGATCGGCGCTCTGTCCAAACGTCAGGCCGAGGCATTCGTCCGCTGGCGCGACCTGCACGGCATCCGCGACATGGAGGAGCTGAGCGAATGTTATGTGATCTCCGATTCGGTGGCTCGGGCGCTGGCGCCCTATGTGCGGTTCGCCGAGCGGCCCGATCCGATGCGGAGGCCCGTCGAGCTGAACCGGGCCGATTCGGCCGAGTTGCGCAGCGTCTACGGCATCGGAGAGAAGAGCGTAGGGGCCATTCTGCGCTACCGCGAGCGGCTCGGCGGATTCTACCGCGTGGAACAGCTGGCCGAGATTCCGCAGGTTACGGAGAGCAACTACGAGAAGATTTTGAAACAAATTGTGTGCGATAGTTGTGAAATTCGAAAAATTGATATTAACTTTGCGGCTCCGAATACGCTGGCCGGACATCCTTACATGCCGCCGCGCGTATTGAGGAAATTACTTAAACAAAGACAATTGAAAGGGGGCTGGACGAACGTCGGAGAGCTGGTTGAAGATCACATATTGACCGCGGAGGAGGCAGCGAGACTGACTCCCTATCTTCGTTTCGGCACATGCGGCACTCTTGAGAACGATACGGCGACTCCTTTCCCGGACGGGGAGGGCGCCCGATAGACAGACTGATTTGAATCGAAAACAATTAAAAGCAGAATAGTATGATTATCATGCCGGTTAAGGAGGGCGAAAACATCGAACGCGCCCTGAAGAAATTCAAACGTAAATACGAGCGTACGGGCGTACTGAAGGAGCTTCGCCGCCGTCAGTACTTCACCAAGCCTTCGGTAGCGAAGCGCGAGGCCCTGCAGCACGCCATTTACGTGGAGCACATGTACCGCGACGAGGAGTAGTCGTTCGCAGACGTGTTGCATCCGAACGAACGGTGAGACCGCCAACGAGTCTCGAATATGGCAAATCGCCCCTGTCGGAACAAATTCTGGCAGGGGCGAAATCGTTGACACGGATTTGTCGGACTGCCTTTCCATGTCGTTTTGCATCGCGGCGCATCGCATCTCTGGCCTTGCGGGGACGGCCGGAATAGTTTGCTTTGTTGCGGGATTATTTCTGGCTTTGCGGGGGTGGGGCGGTCGAGACCGTGTTTCGTTACGGGATCGGGCCTAACTCTGGGGGTATGCGGAAATCCGGTGATTCGGCGGGATGATCCGAACTCTTCGACGGGGTTATTGGCAGACCTTGCGGATCCTGCATGCGAAGGGCTTGTCGGCGGCGCTGTTCGGGACCCGGGCAGTCGACAGGCTTCCGGTTCGGACGGAGGGCGCATGTCGTGCAAACGGCTGCGTTTCTCTGTTTTTCGTTTTTTGGAGGGGCGCGCATGGACCTATTGTTACGAAAAAGGGGCTGTCTAATACGTTTTAGACGCCCCTTTTTTATTCGTACTGCTATTCGAGAATTTTCCGAATACGCAATTCTCGGAGGGAAAAAGAACCTTTGTTAAACAGCCCCATCTTCATTCGGGTAAGTGGGCGGACGATTTTCCGGATTCGTACGATCCGCCGGATCACAATCCCCAGTCCGAGGGATCGCAGGTGTTTTTCGGAGCATTCGGCACGTTGGGGAAATAGGTGATTCCCGTCATGCGTTCCAGTTCGCTCACTGCGATCAGCATCGAGGCATTCGGTTTAAGCCCCGGCTGTGCCTTGTGTTCCAGCAGAAAGGCTGCGCATTTGAGTTCGTCGGCCCGGCAGTCGGCGACCGCCTTGCCCGTCCGGCCCGTTTTGGTCCGCAGCAGGACTTTGTAATAATGGGTCGGAATCACCGTTCCGCTCGACACCTTCTCGTCGTTCGCCCAATGGCAGCCGATCACCTGATAGAGCGTATCGGCGCACCACTGACCGTCTACGAGGCTTTCGAGGTTGTTCCAAGCACCTCCTCCGGTGTTGAAGCCGTCGGAGAGCTGCGGTCCGATGTTCGAATAATAGAATACCTGTTTGTTGGTGGCTGCACTCACGGTGCGGTCGCTCGAACCGAGCAGGTGGCCTCGTGTGTAGCCGCTTCGTTTGCCGATTTGCGTGCAACCGAGCGCTTCGAGCGCGGGATCCTGCTTGTAGGATTCGTTGCGTCCCGAACTGCCTTTGTAGCAGTTGTGCATGGGTGCGGCGACCCAGACGGGGCATCCTCTCTGCTTGCTGTAACAGACGGTGAAATTACGGATCGTGCCCGCATCGGCCCGCATGTGGTAGGCGTAGTAATAGTCGCCCGCTTTCACTGCTTCGGCCGGCAGTTCGGCCCACGATTTTCCGAATACGGCTTCGCTTCCCGGGTTGGGATCGGGGTCCGGAAAGGGCGGCTCCTCAGTGCCGTCCTCTCCGGAACCGCCGCCCGAAGTTCAGTTTTTCTTGAAGATATAGACGTCTTTCTGACCACTCCTGTAGCAGGAGAACAAATCGCTGTCCGAGTTGAAACGCATCCAATTACGGTTGTTGCTGCCTGTCGCTTTGATGGTGGCGATCCCATCGGCTGCGATCGTGATCTCCCATTCGGAATTGACAGTTACTTTATTTTCTATCTTCAGATAATTTTTTGAACTGCCGGCCGCATAGAGATATCCGTCGCCGTCGTTCAGCGTGAAATAGCCGGTGTTGGTCGTACCTTGGCCCACGGTCAGCACACTGACCGTAGCAGCAGGATTTTCGATGAGGTTTCCTCCGGAGATGGTAACGGCCGCCCCTTCTCGGTTGTTGCTTCTCTGCGCGCCGAGAGCCTTGCCCGCTTCGAGATTGGCGATGATGATTTTGCTGCCGACGGTCAGTTCCGAAATATCGGTGAGAAGCGTGTAGGAAGCTTCTTCCGGTTTCGGCAACGTAACGTCGATCGTTGCGGTGTTCATCTTGCCGGCTTCGAACTTCACCTCTTGGATCATGGTGCGGGATTGTTCGCTGATGCCTTTGTCCGTCGTTACGGTGATGTTGAATTTGTCGCCGCTGGCGAGCGTGAAAGGCGGCATCATCATATAGATGTCGTAGGTGCCGTTCGGTTCGATGGCAGGGGCGTTTTCAATTGTCAGTTTGGTCGAAGTCCATTTAGTGTCTGCCGTCAGGACGCCGGTTGCGAAATCTACTGCGAAGCGGCCGCCGACGAGAACGTTCGAGGGAGCCTCGAACTCGACCGTTGCCGGTGTGATGGCTTCGGTCTCCTTATTGACGATGGTGAACTTCATCAGAGTCGCTCGGTGTGCGAGCGTTACGACGGGCTGCCGGTCGCCCGCCACGCCGGTTATGACACCCGTCATGAGATCTGCGTTGGTCAGATGGGCCGTGGGAGCCGCATTGTCCTGCGTCTGGTTGCCGATCTGGAATGTTCCGCTGTTCGATTCTCCGAGCGGATTTTTGACGTAGCTGCTGTACGGGCTCATGATATACCAGTCATAGGACTTGGCAGGGTCGATTGCGATGTCGGGGCAGGTAAAGATGCCCTGAGCGGCTGCCTCCTCTGTCGTCGTGAACTTGTACTGCTCCCATGAAGCGGGTTCGGTACCCGTTTCGCGGCAGAATACGAGCAGTTCGTCCTCGGCGTCCCATGCGACTTTGCCCGTCGCGGGATCGAGCGTGGTGCGCGTGTCGGATGCGATGGGCGTGTACTCGGCGCGGAGCGTGAATCCTTGCCGGAGATCGGACGCATCCGTGGCGGCCGTGTCGTCTTTCGAGCAGTTGGTGAGGGCTGATGCGGCGAGCATCAGACCCATCACGATGAACGATTTTTTCATTTTCATGTACGATTTTCAGGTCCGATACTCCGTTTACTCTTCGCTGCTCCACCAGTCTACCTCTCCGGTGCCCCAATCCGTGATGGGCAGATCGCCCGTGCTGGCTGCGAATCCTTTTTCCGTCGAGACTGCGAGGGCCTCGATCGCGGGAGCGGAATAACCGTTATTCCCCCCCCCTTGCTTGGTGAATTTTTCCATGGGTAATTTATTAGTAAAAAGTGTGTTATACGTCGTGTTCCGTCCGTCGAAATTACCGGTTGACAGCGAGGCTTGCAAATCGAACCCGTTAAAATACTGTGAAATCGATCCGTACCGATGCCGATCGTGCCTGACTGTTCCGGCGAATGTCCTAATTATTATACAAATATATACAGAGTTCCGCGAATTGCAAAGGGTATATCCATAAATGATACGATTCGGATTTTTTATCGGAAAATGTTGTCGGAGCCCGGAGAGCCTGCGGCGGCGGACCCGCCGGACGAAGTTGTGCGGCCGCACAGTCTCTCGAAGCGATCCGCAGCAGCGGTGTTGGGTGGAAAGCCGTTTTCAACGGAACCCGACGATCTCGGGGCGGGTCGGCAGATAGCGGTACTGCTCCATGCGGGTCTGATTCGAGACGCGCACATAGCGGCTGTCGAGCCAGCCCCGTTTTCCGACCGCAAAGCCGAGTTCGAGTTGTATGGCGTTGAAAATCAGTCGTTCGTTCTTGATCCGCATGCCGATGCCGAACGACGCGAAGAATTCGTTCCGGAAGGGGTTGGCATGGTAGCCCAGCAGACCGAAATCGGCGAATCCGAAGAGAGCGATCCGGAAGCCGAGGGGCTGGTAGGGGGTGAAGAAGACGGTTTCGGTGTTGAGCACTGCACGGTTGATGCCCGTAACGTCTTCGCGCAGCGAGCGGAGCCCGTTTTCGCGCGTGAAACGCAGCACCTCCTCGCTTCCGGAGTAGCGGTTCCAACCCTGTGTGTAGTTGAGCGAGAGGAACTGGCGGATGCGGTTGCGGCGGAAAACGAAGAGGTTCGAGAACCACCTCAGGTCGATGTCCACGGCGCTGCGCCGCCATGCTCCGGTGCTCAGGTCGATGTAGCTGCCGAAGGAGATGCCGCCCATCACATAGCCCAAAGGTCTGAAGCTGCCGGCCTTGAGCCCTGCGCCGAGGTACATCAGCTCGTCGAACTCGCCCCACGAGTAGCCGCCGACCAGCTCGGCGTTGTAACCCGTGGCGAGGTATTCGCGCGTACCGTATCCGTAGACGAGATTGGCGGAATAGAATTTTTCGCGGTAGAGGCCGACGCCGAACAGCAGGTTGTCCGTATTGTGGAAGGCGGGGTTGTACTCCGGACCGACTTGGGGCCGCAGACTGAAATGGGCCCGGCTGTAACGGCCCGTAACGTAGACGCTCGAACGGATCGGTGCGATGTATTTCGAGCGGCCGCCCCAAATGTCGACCGCGTGGATTTTGCCCAGCTCCGAGGTGTCGCGGTCGACGAGGTAGTACTTCTCCTTCACCTCTTCGTAGGATGCGCCCACTTCGTAGTCCGTGGGTTTGATGAACTCTTTGCCGAGGCCGAGCTTGAGCTCCGAATTGTAGAAATCGCGCCCCGCGGAGAAGGCGGCCGTGTAGAAGGTCCCCAAGAGGTTCGGAATTTCGTATTCCACGATGTTGCCTCCGTAGCCGAAGTCGTTGCGGTCGAAGTGGGTCTTGACGCTCAGTTTGTTGCCCGTGCCGAGGATGTTGGCGTCGTACACCGAGAACATGGTGCGGCCCTCGCTGTGGAATCCGGCGTCGGCACTGATGGTCCAGCTGTCGCGGGTGTGGACCACGATGTTGACGATCGCCGTGTCCAGCGGATCGGGCACTATTTCCAGTTCGGCGTCGGAGATGTAGGCGCGCGAGCGGAGCAATTGTTTGTTGCGCACCAGAATCTGCGGGTCTACCTTGTCGCCCGGACGGAACAGGAGGTCGCGGCGGATCACGCGGTCGCGCGTGAGCACGTGGACGTTGTTGCCCGTGCGTTCGAACCAGTTGCCGTCGGGCGAGAAGACCTGTTCGCGTGCAATGGCGATTTCGCCGATGGTCTTGCCTGCATAGGGCTCGAAGAGGCGGTCTTCGTCGAGCACGCGCCCGTTGTCCGTCGTGTCGAGTACGGGGCGGACGAAAAGCATCTTGTAGAGCAGGCGCGGCACGGCCCGGCGGCTCGTTTTGGCGGCGATGCTGTCGTAGAGACGCCGGTTGCGCTCGGCCCGCTGGAGGATGGTCGTGTCCGGCGCGTAGCGTCCGGACCGGCCGAGTGCGGGTACGCTTTCGAGCGTGTGGAGCCGGATGCCCGCAACGGAGATGCAAAGCGTATCGGGATGTGAAATGCCGCCGCCCGTGCTGTCGCGGTAGCGGCAGAGGTATTCCCAAGTGGTGATGTCGAGGGTGTCGGCCTCTTCGCGGGTTGCGGCGGCGGATGTCCGGTCGGGCGGGGCGGTTGCC
>NZ_FCNT01000047.1 GCF_900021155.1 Alistipes sp. CHKCI003 | reverse complement strand
CCCCCCCCCCCCCTCCGGAGGCCGGCACGTTGAGACGTGTCGGTGCCGGGCCGATGTACGGGGCAGTCGGGCGGCAATGGCCGGCGTACCGGTACTCTTTCCCGAGAGAGCCTCTTCCGGAGATACGACCTCTCCGATGCCGCACCGCGCCGCGATCTGAACGGAACAAAGCCGATTCCGGAGTATAAAAATGGCGATATTTCCGGATTGTGCAGAACCCGGCCCGTCGGTCGTCTCGTGTCGCCCCGAAGACGGTATTCGGGATCGCCGTCGGGGCGGAAGCCTCTCTGCCGCGTGGCGGGCGAGCACCGGCAGGCGATCGCCCGCCGATCCGATGTCCCGAGCTATGCGCAGTTCGTCCGCCGGCAGGGACGTACGGTGCTTCTGCGTAACCGACGATCTTTTCGGTGCGCCGTTTCTTCGCCGCCGGGCGGGAATGCGGGGGGGGCGGACAGGGCGCTTCCCGTCTGGCCTCGGGAGGATGGTAGGCCGTCTGTTTCGGACGCGGCCTTCGGCATCCTTCCCGCCGTCGGAGCGACGGCCGCCTGACGGATCGTCCGCTCTTCGAGGGCATGGCCTTCGGCTGGAAAATGCTGCTGGCGCTGCCCGGACGCCGGATGTGCTCCGGTTGAGCGGGATTCTCCGGCGGGCGGTCGGGCATCTTCGTCTTTCAAGGGATATCTACCTGATTGGGTGGCGAGTCGTGTGTAAAATACCGAAAAATGGGGATTGCCGTGTCTCCCGGAATCGCCGATCTTTGTAGCCCCAAAATGAGGAAATCGATCTGATATGGCTTTTGTTGCAAACGACGTGTTCAAACGGACTCTTTTCCGGATTTTCATCTTGGCGCTGGCGTTGAGCTGGAACTTTCCGGCTGCGGCTCAGCATCCCGCCCGCGAACATCGAGGACATCGGCCGCTGCCCGCTCTCGCCGGGCGGGTCGTATCCGCGGACAGTTCCGCCGTCCATTCGGCTACCGTCTATCTGAAAGGTACCCATTACGGATGCACGACCGACGACAAGGGATTCTTCCGTCTGCACGCTCCGGCCGGTGCCTACGAACTGATCGTTTCAGCCGTGGGCTTCGAGCCCAGCCAGACGGACGTCGTTGTCGGACACAAGTCGCGCTCCACCCCCCCCCACCGCCGCACGATCGTCCTGCAGCCTTCGGTTACGGAAGTGGAGGAGGTCGTCGTAACGGGCAGCGGCGTGAGCCGCATCCGCCGATCGCCTTTCAATGCCGTGGCTTTGGACACCCGGGAGTTGCAAAATTCGACCAAGAACCTGAGCGACGCGCTTTCGCAGCTGCCGGGCATGAAGCTTCGCGAATCGGGCGGCGTGGGTTCCGACATGCAGTTGATGCTGGACGGATTCAGCGGGAAACATGTCAAAGTCTTCATTGACGGAGTGCCGCAGGAGGGGGCAGGTACGGCTTTCGACCTGAACAACATACCGGTCAATTTCGCCGAACGCATCGAGGTCTACAAGGGCGTGGTTCCCGTGGAGTTCGGGACCGACGCCATCGGAGGCGTGGTGAATATCGTTACGAACAAAAACCGCCGCAGCTGGTTCGCCGATGCCTCCTACTCCTACGGATCGTTCAATACGCACCGCTCCTACGTCGATTTCGGGCAGACTTTCAAGAGCGGCTTCATGTACGAAATCAACGCTTTCCAGAACTATTCGGACAACGACTATCACATCGACAACTGGGTGCGGGAGTTCGAGATCGGGGAGGACGGATCGGTGCACAAATTCCCGGTGGACGAGAACGACGTGAAGCGCGTCCGCCGATTCAACGATGCGTTCCACAACGAGGTCGTGATGGGCAAGGTCGGCTTCGTGGGCAAGAAGTGGGCCGACCGGCTGGTGCTGGGCTTTTCGTATTCCAATTTCTACAAGGAGATCCAGACGGGCGTTTATCAGGAGATCGTCTTCGGAGAGAAACACCGCAAGGGACACTCTTTCATGCCGTCGCTGGAGTATCAAAAGCGCAATTTCCTCGTCAAGCGCCTCGACCTGACGATAACGGCCAATTACAACCACAACATCACCCGCAACATCGACACGGCGGCCCGTGCCTACAACTGGTACGGACAGTATTATCCGACGGACAGCCGCGGCGAGCAGTCCTATCAGAACAGCGAGTCGAAAAATACGAACTGGAATGCCACGCTGAATCTGAACTACCGCATCGGTCGGATGCACTTCCTGACTTTCAACCACATCTTCAGCAATTTCCGCCGCACGAGCCGATCCTACGTGGGCACATCCTCCGTGCTGACGGATTTCGACATCCCGAAGATCACGCGCAAAAACATCAGCGGCCTCTCCTACCGTCTGATGCCTTCGGAGAAATGGAACGCATCGGCATTCGTCAAATACTACAACCAGTATAACGAAGGCCCCGTATCGCAGAGCGCCGACGGCGTGGGCAACTACATCAACCTCGACAAGCGGGTCAGTTCGTGGGGGTACGGAGTCGCCGGAACCTACCATATCCTGAAGGAGCTGCAGGCGAAGCTCTCCTACGAGAAAGCCTATCGTCTGCCCACCACCGACGAGCTGTTCGGCGACGAAGACCTCGAAGCCGGCAAGACCGATCTGAAACCCGAGAAGAGCGACAATTTCAACTTCAATCTCAGCTACAGCGTTTTGTTGGGCCGGCACAACATCTACGTCGACGGCAGCCTGATCTACCGCAATACGAAGGACTACATCAAGCGCAGTCTGGGAAAACACGGAAGCACGCAGTACGGCATCTACGAGAACCACGGACATGTGAAGACCAAAGGCTACAACATCTCGCTGCGCTATGCCTTCGCGCGGTGGTTCAATGTCGGGGGAACCTACAACAGCATCGACACGCGCGACTGGGAGAAGAACTGGACGGGAAATTCGCAGCAGGCGAGCATGCACTACAAGGTCCGTCTGCCGAACACTCCCTACCGGTTCGCCAACGTCGACGCCAGCTTCTTCTGGCACGACCTGTTCGCCAAGGGAAACACGCTGACGATCACCTACGATAGTTTCTGGCAGCATGAGTTCCCGCTCAAATGGGAGAACATCGGCGACAAGAGTTCCAAAGCCTACGTGCCCGATCAGTTCTCGCACAACGTCTCTGTGTCGTACAGTCTGATGCACGGGCGCTACAACCTTTCCGTGGAGTGCCGCAACCTCACCGACGCCCGGTTGTACGACAACTTCAGCCTTCAGAAAGCCGGACGGGCCTTCTACTTCAAAGTCCGGGTGCACTTCGGGAATTGAAACACTATCAAATAAAAAACGAATATCTATGAAAAAGTATTTTATGTGGGCTTTGGCCATCGGATTCTGCCTCGGCGGCAGTTGTCTGACCTCATGCACGGACGATGACGGCAATGGCAATGGCGGTGGAAACGAACCTCCGGTGCCGGCCGATACGGACGAGGCTTATGTCATCGCGGCCACGGTGGACGACGCCAGCTATCTGGTCGTGGCTCCGTCGCTCGACGAAGGCAGCGTGAGCACCGTGGGACAGGGCACGGAGGTGATCGAGGGGACCTACTGGGTGTTCAAGGACGACAAGTACGTCTTCGCGTTGGTCTATAACAAGGGCGGTGCCGGAACGGGAGCTTCCTACTACCTGAACGAAGCCGGCCAGCCGACGAAGAAGTACACCTACGAGTACAACCGCATCACCACGTACGGTACGTGGGGCGACTACGTGATTACGGCCTCCACGGGCGACTCGACCGAAAAGGACGGCGACGACGTGGCGCAGGCCCTTCTGTTCAACTACCTCGACGCCACGACCGGATCGCAGTCCGAGAGCGCCGTGCTGGCCGAGAATTTCCTCGGCAACGGCGAGAAGGTAACCTTCGCGGGGATCGTCGAGGCCAACGGCAAACTCTACACCTCGGTCGTGCCGATGGGTATGAGCCGCTACGGCATCAAGAAGTGGCCGGACAAGGTAACCGATCCGGAGTTGATAACGACCAAGGACGGCGGATCGGGCAGCGGCTCCTATACGTCCGGCGTCATTCCCTCGACGCAGTATCCCGACAAGGCTTATATCGCCATTTACAGCGGCGACAATTTCGAGGAGACGCCCGTCATCGCCGAGACGGACAAGATCGGGTTCGCCAGCGGCCGTATGCGCTCGCAGTACTACCAGACCATCTGGGCGGCCGACAACGGCGACCTCTATGTCTTCTCGCCGGGATACGGACGCACGTTCACTTCGTCCGACGAGCTGAAAAAGGTTACGGGCAAGCTGCCCTCGGGCGTGGTGCGCATCAAGAAGGGCGAGACGACGTTCGATCCCTCATACTATGTGAACTTCGAAGAGATCGGCACGCGGCATCCGATCTACCGTTGCTGGCACATAACGGAGGACTATTTCCTGCTTCAGCTCTATTCCGACGGTGTCGAGGGGATGATGAGCGGTACGAGCGCCGCTACCGACGAACTGGCGATCTTCAAGGCCGAGGATCGAACGATTACTCCCGTTACGGGCTTCCCCGACGATCTGGCCGGATTCGGCGGCGAGCCTTACGGCGAAAACGGCTGCGCTTACATCGCCGTTACGGTAACGGGCGGCGACCGTCCCGCGTTCTACAAGATCGACGTGAAAACCGGACGGGCGACGAAAGGGCTCACGGTCGAGGCCGACGCCGTCAGTACGGCCGGCAAGCTCTCCGTACAGCGCTAAAAGACGATGAGAAAATTTTTTGCGAAAATTCATTTGTGGCTCTCCGTTCCGCTCGGCATTTTGGTCTCGGTCATCTGCCTGAGCGGAGCCACACTTGTTTTCGAACAGGAGATCACGCGGGCGCTCGATCCGCAGCTCTACCGGGTCGCGCCGCCCGAGGGCGTGCAGCCGCTGGCGCCCTCGCAGTTGGCGGCGCGCATCCGGGAACAGATGCCCGATACGCTGAAGCTCTCGTCCCTGCAACTGTCGGGCGATCCGCGTGAAGCCTGCATGGCGGGTTTCGAGGGGGCGGCCCGCCGGACATTGAGCGTGAATCCCTACACCGGCGAGGTGAACGGATGGACGAAAAAGTACGGTTTTTTCCAGACGACGCGCAAACTCCACCGCTGGCTGATGGACGCTCCGGCGGCAAAGGGACAGCCGTCGATCGGCAAGGGCGTGGTGGGCGTTACGACGCTCCTGCTGGTCGTGATTCTCGTGAGCGGTCTGGCGATCTGGGTGCCCCGGACCCGCAAGGCGCTGAAACAACGGTTGAAGGTGTCGTGCACGAACGGCTGGCGCCGGTTCTGGTACGACAGCCATACGGTGCTGGGCTTCTATGCCGCACTTTTCCTGTTGGCGATGGCTCTGACCGGACTCACGTGGTCGTTCGGATGGTATCGTGAGGCCGCCTATTCGCTCTTCGGCGGCGGCGCGCAGCAGACTGCGGCCTCCTCCCAGCCGGCCAAGGGGAATAGCGTGCGTCCGGCACGCGGCGGAGAAGGCGGCCGGGGGGTGGAAACGGCCGCAGAGCCGTTCGACTATGCCGTGTGGGACGGCGTGCTGGACGAATTGAAGATGCGGTATCCCGTCTACAAGACCATCACGCTGAACGAGCGCAACGCTCGGATCGTTCCCGATCCGCACACGTCGATGCGTCGCACGGATACGGCGCGGTTCGATCCGCGCGACGGCCGCATCGAGGGAGTCGACCGCTATCGGGATGCACCCCGCTCGCAGAGCTTGCGGGGGTGGTTCTATGCCTTCCACACCGGATCATGGGGCGGGATGACGACCAAGATACTCTATTTCCTGAGCGCACTGATCGGCGGTACGCTCCCGCTCACGGGTTACTATCTGTGGCTGAAGAAAAGACGTCGGACCGCGAAGAAATGAGCGGAACCCGCTTTCCGAAAGAGGCTGTCTGATGCGTTTTGGACAGCCTCTTTTTATCCCCCCCCCTGCCTCTCTTTCTCGGAATCTTTTCCGAATATGCGCTTCCCGAGAGGAGGGGCGGCTTGTCGCGGAGCCGCTGCTTTGTGCCCTTTCCCGATGGGGCGACGACGCGGATGCAGCGTATCGCCGCGGCATGCGTCGGGACAGTACGGACGGAAGACGCGCAGGGCCGGGGACGGTGCGAGGGCGTAGACCTGCGGATGGGGCGGACATTCTTATCGAAGTTTTTTTGCTCCGCGGCGGAGCTTCGGGTCCGGGTTCGGACCGTATTTGCGGTTTGTCGGCCGGCGGTGGGGATTGGCCCTCGCAGGGTTTCGGGGGGGCGCCGTTGCCTCCGGCACTCCCGCGGCCGGCTTGTGCTCCGTCGGGAGCGGGAAGAGCCGCGCCGCGAGGTTTTTCGGCGCACGGCCGGCCGGGAGCGGGTGTGCGCCTTCCGGTGCCGGTTGCTCCGGCTCGACGGGCGAAAACCCTGAGGCGGCCGCCTGCCGATCCGATGTCGTGGGGATTTCGCGGTTTGTCCGCCCGCACGGATGCTCGGCGATCCGCCGGAGAGCGGCCGCGCAAGCGCTGCCCCGGGTGATTGCATGTGTACGACGCGGCGGCACGCTTTCTGTTTCCGGGAGATGCGGCGGTTCCGAACGGACCGGCCGGTCCGTTCGCCGGACATCGCGCATGCGACCGGCAAAGCCTTGCACCATTCTTGCTGGAACTGCTTCGAAGCATCGGGCTGCCGTCCGATGCGTGTCGAGCGCCGGACCGATACGCCTGCGCCGCGATGCCGGAGGGGTGGCGCACGACTCTCAACACGACTCGGAGCAAGATGTTAAAAGAAGGTTTCGCTTTCATGTTCATATCCGCCTTCATGGCGCTGTTTCCCGTGGCGAATCCCGTGGGAGCGGGCTTCATCGTGAACGGTTTTCTGTCGGGGCTCGACTCCACGAACCGCAAAACCATCATCCGGAGGATTCTGATCGATTATCTGTGCGTCGGATTGGGCAGTCTGGCGATCGGACACTTCGTGCTGCTGCTGTTCGATCTGTCGCTTCCGGTCGTGCAGCTTGGCGGCGGTCTGCTGATCTGCCGTACGGCGCTGTCGTGGCTCGGCGACTCCGATTCGTCCGTCGTCCGCCGGCCGGCGAACAGGAGCGCGGAGCCGATCGACCTCGAAGCGATCGAGTCGCAGATTTTCTATCCGATCACCTTTCCCATCAGCATCGGTCCGGGCAGCGTGTCGGTCATCCTGACGCTGATGGCTTCGGCCAGCACGAAAGACGACTGGGTGCGGAGCGCCGTCAACTACCTCGTGATCGCCGTCGTCATCGTCCTGATGTGCCTCATACTCTATCTTTTTCTTTCGCAGGGCCACCGGATCATGCAGAAGCTGGGCAGCAACGGGACGATCGTCATCAACAAGATGGTCGCATTTTTCACTTTTTGCGTGGGCATGCAGATCGTGGTTGCGGGGGTTGCGAAACTGTTCCATCTGGATGCGATGCTGTAACTTTCGAAAAGGAATCATATGGACTCGGTCATTCTAATCGACGACGTCGAAATTTTCGACGGCACGAACGCACGGACCTTCGCAGGCAGCGTGCTCGTCCGGAACAACCGGATCGAAAAGATCGCCCGCACGACCTCCGAAACCGCATCGGGCGAGGCCGTGCGGCGCATCGACGGAAAGGGGCGTTTTCTGATGCCCGGCCTCATCGACGCTCATTGGCACGCTTACCTGTGCTGCAATACGATGATGGATCTGCTGGCAGGCGAACCCTCCTACACGCATCTGGTGGCGGGCCGCGAGGCCCGTGCCACGCTCATGCGCGGATTTACGACCGTCCGCGACGCGGGCGGACCCGTCTTCGGACTGAAGAAGGCGATCGACGACGGCGTGCTGGACGGGCCTCGGATCTATCCCAGCGGGGCGATGATCTCCCAGACCTCGGGACACGGGGATTTCAGGATGATCTACGAACATGCCCACGGCGGCTGCGGCTGCGAGATGACGCACATCGAGCAGCTCGGAGCCTCGCGGATCGCCGACGGACCCGATGCGGTCGCGGCGGCCGTGCGCGAGAATCTGCGTCAGGGAGCCTCCCAGATCAAGCTGATGGCGGGCGGCGGCGCGGCATCGCTCTACGATCCGCTGGACGTAACCGAATTTTTCGAGGAGGAGATCCGGACCGCCGTCCGGGCCGCCGAAGATTGGGGGACCTATGTGATGGTGCATGTCTACAATCCGCGCGGGATCGCCCGCGCGCTGAAAGCCGGAGTGCGCAGCATCGAACACGGTCATCTGATCGACGAACCGACGATGGAGCTGCTGGCCCGAAGCGGTGCGTGGCTCTGCATGCAGCCCTTCTCGGCGGAGGACAACTCCTATCCGTCGCCCGTGCAGGAGGCCAAACACATCCGGATCACGGAGGGCACCGACCGCACGTATCGTCTGGCGAAGCAATACGGGGTGAAACTTGCGTGGGGAACGGATCTGCTGTTCGATCCGGCCCATACGAAATACCAGAACCACGGTATCGTGAAGCTGCAAAAGTGGTTTGCGAATCCGGAGATTCTCCGGATGGTTACTTCGGTCAATGCGAGCCTGCTGGCGATGTCCGGAGCACGCAATCCCTACCCGGGCCGGTTGGGCGTCGTCGAGGAGGGTGCGTTGGCCGATCTGCTGCTCGTCGAAGGGAATGTCCTGCAAGACCTCTCCTTGCTGGAGGACCCCGAACGCAATTTCGCGCTCATCATGAAAGACGGCGCGATCTGTAAGGACCGGGTGTAACCGGTCTCGGATTCGCCCCCCCCCTCTCCCTCCCGGCTCCGGACCGGAACGTCGCTTCCCGGGATGCCGCGTTGCGGCGTTCTGTCCGGCGGAGACGGGTGCCCCCCCCCGGCTCCGACCCGGGGCGAAGGCGGATTGCCCCGACGCGCGAGACCGCCCTGTCTGCGGTGTCCCCCGGTATGCTTCTATGCTTTTTTCGTTCTCGACGGATGTCGCCGCCATGCGGACCGATGCCCGTGTTTTCCGCGCAGCGGGACCGTTACGGCCGGGAGATCGCCCGTCGGACATTCCCGGCTGCACGCTGTCCGTAGCCGGATGTCGCCGCCATGCGGTCCGGCATACCGCGTTTCCCGCGAGGGGGGCGGAGGCCGCCCGTCGGGCATTCCCGGACGCCGTTCCGCCGCGTCTCTTTCCGCCGTATGCCGCGGGGTGTCAGCGGCTCCCGATCCGCTTCGCCGCTGCGTCGTATTCGTCGACGATCCGCCGGACGATCTCGCCGGCGGGCGGCAGGTCGCGGATGAGCGAGGCGATTTGTCCGATTTCGAGTTCGCCGTCCTCCGTGTCGCCTTCGAAGATACCCTTGCGCGTGCGTCCCGAGCCGATGAGCGCCAGCAGCTCTTCGGCCGTCGCACCGCGGCTTTCGGCCTCCTCGACCGTCCGGTAGAATCCGTTTTTGACGAGCCGTGTCGGGCTCAGTTTCTTCAGTGCCAGCATGGTGCCTCCTTCGCTGAGGCCGGTGCAGAGCCGCTTGAAGGCTTCGCTGGCCGAGCTCTCCTCGGACAGGGCGAAGCGGGTCCCCATCTGGACCCCTTCGGCGCCGAGCGCCATGGCTGCGAGCATGCCGCTGCCGGTGGCGATGCCTCCGGCGGCGATCAGCGGAATCGACACCGCCTGCCGGACCTGCGGCACGAGCACCATCGTTGTGGTCTCCTCGCGTCCGTTGTGGCCCCCGGCCTCGAATCCTTCGGCGACCACGGCGTCCACGCCCGCCTCTTCGCACTTGCGGGCGAACAGCGTGCTCGACACGACGTGTGCGACGCGGCAGCCGGCTTCGTGGAGCCGTGCGGTCCATGTCTTCGGGCTTCCGGCCGAGGTGAAGACCACGGGTACGCGCTCCTCCATGACCGTGTGCAGGATGGGTTCCGCGTAGCGGTACATGAGCGGCACGTTCACGCCGAACGGTCGCGTCGTGGCGGCGCGGCAGCGGCGGATGTGCTCGCGCAGCAGGTCGGGCGTCATCGAACCCGAGCCGATCAGCCCCAATCCGCCCGCTTCGCTCACGGCGGCCGCGAGACGCCAGCCGCTGCACCAGATCATGCCGCCCGCCACGATCGGATGGCGGATGCCGAATAGGGTCGTGATTCTGTTTTCCATATTTCGTTTATTCTTCGGATGAGGGGAAATAGCGCATGTACTGTACGCGCTGATAGACCGGCGAGGGATCGTCCCGGAAATTGAGCCGTCCGCGGAACTCTTCGAGCGATTCGAAGCCGTGGCTTTCGGCCCAGCGGTCCACGAATTCGTTCATGTGCCGTATGATTCCGAAACCTTCGTTGTGGATGGCCGTGCAGACCTGTGCCGTGCGTGCGCCGCACAGCAGTGCCTTGACTACCGCCGCTCCGTCGTGCACGCCCGTCGAGACCGAGAGGTCCAGTTGCGGGAGCACGGAGGTGAAGATGGCCGCCGTGCGCAGCAGATTGCGCAGTTCGGAAGGCTCGCTGTAAGGCGACCCTTCGGCGAAGGCGATCCTCTCGATGTCCACGTCCGGTTCGAAGAAGCGGTTGTAGAGCACGGCTCCCCGGGCTCCGCAGCCCAGCAGACGGTTGCCCAGATTGCAGACGTTCGTCAGACGCATCGGGAGTTTCACGGAGACGGGAACCCGCACGGCCGAGGCCACCTTGCCGACGATTTCGGCGTAGCGGCGTTCGATCTCCCGGGACTCTTCGAGAATGTCCGTCGGCTGGAAGAAAATGTTCAGTTCGAGAGCCGCGGCGCCGGCCTCGGCCATCGCTTCCGCATACTCGATCCATGCGTCGCCCGTGGCCACGCAGTTGATGCTGGCTATGAGCGGAAGGTCCGTCGCTGCGCGGGCCTCGCCGATCAGCTGCAGGAAGCGGGCCTTGTAGTCGTCGCCCAGATAGCGTTCCAAGTAGAGCCCCGCATCGCCGTAGGCCGAGTCGGAGTGTTGTTCCAGCGCTGCGGCCTGATGGATGATCTGCTCCTCGAAGATGGATTTCAGCACCGCGGCGCCCGCGCCGTGTCGGGCGCATTGTTCGATGGTCTGGGCGGTGGAGGTGTAGGGCGAACTGCTTACGATCACCGGACTTCGGAGCTCCAGTCCCAGATAGGTGGTTTTCATAGGTATGCGGTCTTTGATGATTGTTCTTAACGGCAAAGTTACGAAGAAAATCGGGAATCTCCGCTGCGGGACGGTTTTTAATCGTGGACGGTTCGGACGGATGTTCGTTCCGTTTGCGTGTGCGGCGACGGGTGCGTGTGCGGCCCCTCTCCGGCCGGGGCGGCTTCGGCGGATGAGGGGGGGCGGAGGTCCGGCCCTCCGACTGGTGCGGTCTTCGGTTTCGGTGCGGACGGATTCCGCAGCGTCCGGTTCGCCGCCCTCCGTGTTCTGGTTCTGCCGCAACGAAGTCCGGCGGTGAGGGGGCGTCGGGCGGCGTCCGCACCTGCGGTCGGAGCCGCGAACCCGCCGGCAAAGCCGATCGCTCGTAGCGGTCCGGCGTTCCGCGGCGCCGGATTCCGGAGGAAATGACTATCTTTGCCGGAACGGGGTTCCGCCCGACGGACGACGCAGGCGCGTCCGCAGGCTCTCGGGAGGCGGGCGGCCCGAATTTCGGAAGAATCAATGTATGTAATTGCTGAATCGAGTTATGAAACAAAATTGGAAACCCGGGACGATGATCTATCCGCTGCCTGCCGTGCTGGTCAGCTGCGGTGCCGTGCCCGAAGAGTATAATCTGCTGACCGTGGCGTGGACGGGGACGGTCTGTTCCGATCCCGCGATGTGTTACATCTCGGTACGTCCCGAGCGCCACTCCTACGGCATCATCCGCCGCACGGGCGAGTTCGTCATCAACCTCACGACCGAAGAGCTGGCCCGCGCTGCGGACTGGTGCGGGGTCCGTTCGGGCCGCGACTACGACAAGTTCCGCGAGACGGGGCTCACGCCGGGCCGCTCGGCGGTCGTGGCGGCTCCGACGGTCGAAGAGGCGCCCGTGTCGATCGAATGCCGCGTGAAGCGGATCGTGCCGCTCGGGACGCACGACATGTTCGTCGCCGAGGTGGTCAACGTGCAGGCCGACGAACGCTACATCGACCCCGACGGCCGTTTCGATCTCGAACGGGCCCGTCCGCTGGTCTACTCCCACGGCGAATATTTCGGGTTGGGCGAAGCGATCGGCCGCTTCGGCTGGTCGGTGCGCAGAAAGAGACCCGCTGCCGGACGGGTATCGGACAGCGGGCGGAAACCCGCAAAGTAGGGTAGCGGCTCTTGCGCTTTTTCCGTGCGTGCGGCGGCACTGTCCGGCGCAGTCCGGGCGGTCGGCTTTCCGATGAATTCGGGGGGGCGGCGTTCGCCGGGCGCGGGAAACGCCGCATTCCGGAGACTCCGCGATGCGGCTCGGCGGCGTTTCGGACGACGGGAGCATGTGGGCCGAACGGTACATTCCGTGCGGTCGCACGGGGCCGATGGTTCGTCGAAGTCGCTTTGTCCGTATCGTCGGCCCGCCGCCGCGTGCGGCGGACGGCATTTCGCCGCAGCCCGTACCGTTTGCATCGGTGGAGGACGGCTGCTTCCGGGGCGCATGCTTCGGGTGGAATGCTGTGCGGCTGCATGCCGTGCGTGCGGCGGCGAAGACGGCCGGAAGCGGTCCGACCGCTACTCGTAGCCGTCGTCCGCCACGACGCCCAGCAGCGGCACGAGGTCCGGAAGCTGTGCGGTCGAGACGATCGCTCCGCGAAGGTCCGCCGGATGGAGCCGCAGCCCTTCGATCCGACAGCTGCGCAGGTCGATGCCTTGCAGCGACGTGTGGGAAAAGTCGGCCTCCGCGAGGCGGCAGCGGTCGAATGCCGCTCCTTGAAGCCGGCAGCCGGTGAGCACGGCCTGCGTGAGGTCGCACTCCTCGAAGCGGCACATCTTCAGACGGCCCTGCGCGAGGTGGAGGTAGCGGCAGTTGGAATTCGATACGGTTACATGGGAGAGCGACGCCTCGGCCAGCGATGCGCCCAGCAGTTTGCAGCCCGCGAACTCCGTGCGGCAGAACGCCGCGCCGTCGAGCCGGAGGTTCGAGAGGTCGCAATGGTCGAACCGCACGTCGGTGAAACGGATGCCCCTGAAATCGCATTCGACGAAGGTTACGTGGTCGAACGTGCAGTTCGCAACCGTCGGATGCGGATGTTTCGCTCCGGCGATCGTACCCCGCATGAAACGACTGCCGTCGGCCTCGCCCTCTGCGGCTGCGAAGGTTTCGGCCGCCCGTTCGGTCTGCGCCCCGCACATCGGAGGTGCGACTGCTGCTTTCTGTCTCCGATCCCGTTTCATCGTCGGTCCTCCGGGCGGCATGGTCGTTGGGCCGCCGTATCCCTCGCCCCCGTAGGCTCCGGGAGAGCCCCGTCCAGCGGTTTTTCGTAGGCCAGCCGTTCGCCGCTCCGGTACCGGATGCGGCCGCAAAGGGTGAACTCCAGCGTGCGGAGCAACCGCTGCATGTAGCGGTTGTCGTGCGCCGTGTCGATGCGGAACCCGCGCATGCCCCGTGCACGGGCTTCGGTCTCCACGTGGCACAGAAAGGCGGTCGCCGTGCCGCGCCTTTTGGCTTCGTCGGCCACGGCGAGCCGGTGTACGACGACATAAGGCCCTGCGGTGAGCCAGCGGCCCTCGATCGCGTCGTAGGCCGGCTCGCCGTCGTAGACGACCGCAGCGTAGGCGATGACCCGCGGCTCCGCCGTTCGGACCGCCCGCATCCGGGCGCCGTCCGTCTTCCTGCCGTTCGTTTCGCCGCTGCGATCTGTCTCGTCTGCGGGTGCTGCCGTGCAGCCGGCGGGTTCCGGCGAACAGCCGGTTCCGACGGCCGCGACGCCCCGTCCGCCGGCGATATCCGCTTCGATGTCCCGCAGGGCGGGGTAGCCGTCCTGCCATTGTGCGCTGCCCAGCGCCCGCATCTGCGCCTGTGCCTCGCGGATGATCTCCATGATGCGCGGCGCGTCGGCGGGTTCCGCGCGTCGGAATTGCAATTTCGGATTCGGTTCCATACCTTTGCAAAGATAGCGAAACGTTTCGGAACGGCAACCGTACTGCGGCGCAGTTTTTGCCCCGTTCGGAGTGATTATGGAAAAGAGCGTATTATTCGGTTTCGGAATCGTTCTCTGCCGGCGATGGAGCCGGCCGCGGCGGCACACTCCGGAAGGGACCGCTGCCGCCCGCCCCTATGCGGCTGGCCGCCTCGGGGGGATCGTTTCGTTTTGCATCGTCTTACTGGGATGCTCACATCCCGCAATCGCACAGAATATGAAATCGCTGACACCGGAAGAGCGCAGGGTGATCCTGCAAAAAGGTACGGAACGCCCCTTCTCGGGCGCCTATTACGACTGTTGGGAAGACGGCACCTACCTTTGCCGTCAATGCGGCGCGCCGCTCTACCGTTCGCAGGACAAATTCGATGCGGGGTGCGGCTGGCCCAGCTTCGACGATGCCGTCGCCGGAGCCGTCGAGCGTGTGCCCGATGCCGACGGACGCCGCACGGAGATCGTCTGCGCCCGCTGCGGCGGACATCTGGGCCACGTCTTCGCGGGCGAGGGTTTCACGCCGAAAAACACGCGCCACTGCGTCAATTCGGTCTCGATGGTCTTCGAACCGGCCGCCGATGAGGCGGCCTCGCCGGAACGCCGGCCCGAGGCGGCCGTGCGGCCGGCCGTGGAGACGGCCTATTTCGCCGGAGGCTGCTTCTGGGGCGTGGAGCACATGCTCCGCCAGCTGGATGGCGTCGTGGACGTGGAGTCGGGCTATATGGGCGGATCGACCCCGTCGCCGACCTACGAACAGGTCTCGCGCGGCCGCACGGGACATGCCGAGACGGTGCGCGTGCGGTTCGATCCTTCGCGGGTCTCCTACGAGACGCTCGCCCGGCTGTTTTTCGAGATCCACGATCCGACGCAGGAGAACGGACAGGGGCCCGACATCGGCGACCAGTATCGTTCCGAGATATTCTACACCTCGCCCGAACAGCGTGCCGTGGCTTACAGATTGATCTCCCTGCTTCGGGCCAAAGGCTACGAGGTCGTAACCGAGGTGGCGCCGGCCGGCCGTTTCTGGCCCGCCGAAGCCTATCATCAGGACTACTACCTGCGCAAGGGGACGCGTCCCTACTGCCACGGCTATACGCGGCGCTTCTGATCCCGGCGACGGGCGGCTGCCCGTCTGCGACGGAGGGCGGTCGCGTGCTTCGCGGCGCGGCGGCGACGGTTCCCGGCGGCATCTGTCGTTATGCGTCGTCCGCCGCACCTCTTGTGCTTTGTCGTCCGGCGTTCGCGGACTGCTGCGGCTCGCTTTTGTGCGTTGTCGGTTGTTGTTTGTTGTCGTCCGGTACCTGTTTCGCCTGCTTTGCGCTGCCGTCCGTCGTTAGCGGCCCGCTGCACGCCTAACGCGCCGTCGGGCGGTGCCGCCGGAGGCGCAGCCGGAGTGCACCGAGCAGCAGGGCGGTGAGCAGTTCGGCGGCGGGGACGGCGAGCCAGATGCCCGTCTCGCCCCACCAGCGGGGCAGCAGCGCGAATGCGAGCGCCATCAGCGCGATGCCCCGCAGCGCCGTGAGTCCTGCGGCGGCCTTGCCGCGTTCGAGGCTCTGAAGATAGCCTGTCGCCGCGACGTTGATCCCGAAGAAGAGGTAGCCCAGCGAAAAGAGTTTGAGACCGGCAAGCGCATGGCCGTAGGCCGGAGCGTCGGGCGTGAGGAAGAGGCCGGCGAGGCGGTTGCCGCCCAGCCATGTGGCGGCGCATACCGCGGCTCCGAAGCCGGCCGCAGTGAGCAGTGCCAGCCGGAACGCCTTGTTCGCGCGTCGGTTCTGACCGGCGCCGTAGTTGTAGCTGATGATGGGCTGTGCGGCCTGAATGACGCCGCTGTAAATCATGAAGATGATCGGGAAGAGGTAGCAGGCGATGCTGTACGCAGCCACGCCCTCCTTGCCCACGTAGCGGATGAAGGCGTAGTTGCCCGCCACCATCATGCACGAGATGGCCAGCTCGCTCAGCAGCGCAGGGAATCCCACGTAGGTCATGTAGCCGATGTTGCGGGCCGTGAGCCGCAGGCTGCGCGGGCTGAATTTCAGTGCCACGGGCCGCAGCGTGCGGCTGCGGCGGAGCATGTAGCGGAGCATGATGCAGGCCCCCAGCGTGTAGCCGATGCCCGTGGCGACGGCGGCGCCCGCCAGACCCCAGCCGCAGACGAAGATGAAGATGTAGTCGAGTACAATGTTGAGCCCCGCGGCCAGCAGGTTGCAGCCCATCACGAAATTGGGGGCTCCGTCGAGCCGCACGGTGAACATCAGAATGTTGAAGAGGGCGATGGGCATGAGGAACGGTACGAACCACAAGAGGTATTCGCGTGCGGGAGCGAGCAGCGAGGCCGGCGTGCCCAGCAGAGCGAGCACGGGCTCCCATGCGGCCATGAGCACGACGGCGGCGAGCGTGAGGCCCGCGGCCGGTACGGCGAGCGCCTGCGTAACGTTGATGCCCGCCACGCGGGCTTTGCCGCGCGCGAGGTGTACCGATGCCACGACCGAGCAGCCCATGCCGAACATGAGCCCGAGACCCGTGGCGAGGGTGTAGACCGGTGCAACGAGATTGACGGCCGCCAAAGCGTCGCTGCCCACGCCGCGTCCGACAAAGATGCCGTCCGTTACGATGAAGACCGCCGAACTGACCATCCCCAGCACCGTGGGCAGGAGAAAGCGCAGGAAGAGGCGGCGGATTGCGGTGTTTCTGAAATCGATGCTGTCGCGTTCCATAGGATTCTGACGTTTTTTTCGCGGGGCAAAGGTAGCGCTTCGGCAGCCGAAAAAAGTTATCTTATGGTAATTTCCGCTTCACGGCGGCGCGGATGCGGCTGAGGGTTTGGGGCGTTACGAAAAGATAGGCCGCGAGATCCTTGAGCGGCACGCGCAGGAGCAGTTCGGGATACTCCGCCAGAAGACGGAAGTATTGCTTGCCTTTTTCGCGCCACGAGTAATCGGCGAAATACTCCTCGTGGCTGCGGAGCATGCGCTCGCTCATGCGGCGCCCCCAGTCGGCCAGCTCGGCGGAGCTGCGGAACAACTCGTCCATGCGCATGCGCGGGATGCGGACGAGGCGCGACGGTTCGAGGGTTTCGACCGTGGCGAACGCGAGACCCGATGGCGCGACGCCCAGCACGGAGGTCGCCGGGTCGCCTTCGAAGGCGAAGTTGAGGATCACGCAGCGATCCTCGCGCATGACATAGGTGCGCAGCGAACCCTCTTCGACGAAATAGAGCCATGCGTCCCGTTCGCCTTCGCGCACGAGACACGTTTTGCGTCCGGCGTCGATCCGTTCGGCCGCGGCGGCGAGCGTCCGCACGGCCCCGGCCGAGAGGCCGTAGTCGTTGCGTATCCGTTCGAAGAAATCCATGCCGCAAAGGTACGAAATATCCGGCCGGAATCTGCCGTGCGGCTGAAAAAATGGCGTGCCGGCCGGCCGCCGCGTCAGATTTTCGTGTCGATTCATGACATTCTTGCAGATTGCTGCGGCTGGCACAGGATTTGACCTTATGACGAGTGGAGCCGGTGCCGAAAGGACCGGTGCGAAAGGAAAAACGTTTAACTAAAAAATAAGGAGGACAAGATTATGGTACCTGCAAGAAAGAGTCAGAACTGGCTGCCCAGCATTTTCAACGAATTTTTCGGCAACGAGTGGATGGATCGTCCGAACGCTTCCACGGCGCCTGCCGTGAATATCATCGAAAACGACCGCGATTTCAAGGTCGAGGTCGCGGCTCCGGGTATGACGAAGGAGGATTTCAAGGTCGACATCACGCCCGATAACGAGCTGGTGATCTCGCTGGAAAAGAAACACGAGGAGAAGGAGGAAGGCAAGCAGAAGGGCACCTATCTCCGCCGCGAATTCTCGTACAGTCAGTACCAGCAGAGTTTCCTGCTGCCCGACAACGTGGAGCGGGAGAAGATCACGGCCCGGATGGAGCACGGCGTGATGACCATCGAGATCCCGAAGAAGAAGGAGGAAGAGGCCGCCGCCGCATCGCGCCGTATCGAGATCGAGTAACCGCTTCCGCCGCGGAAACGGACGGGCTGTCTAACAAATCTTAGACAGCCCGTTTTTATTCGTGCTGCTCATCGAGAACTTTCCCGGATAGCAATGCTCGGAGGGTTGAAAAAACTCGTCGGACAACCCCGTTTTACCTCTCTGCTTTTTCGTTTTTCCGGCTCATGGACGCCCGATCGCAGGAGGATCGGCTTCGGGCGTCCGGTGCCGTCCGTCCGGCTGTTGTCGTTCCGTTTGCTGCTTCGGCGTCTCCCGTTCCGTCGGAGGCAGAAACACGTTGGGTTTGGGCCTGCGGAAACTGCGGGAGAGGGCGGCCGCGAAAGGGGTGTCGAACGTGCGGGCCCCGACGGGGCATCCCTTGACGCAGGCGCAGCAGCGGATGCAGCGTGCGGGGTCCGTCTGCTCCTCGCGGCCCGCGGCGATGGCTCCGACGGGACAAAGCGCCGCGCAGCGGCCGCAGCGCACGCAGACGGCGGGGGCGGTCTGCGGGAGATAGACGACGGGACGGCGTTTCTGCCGGAGGCGGTAGCCGAGCACGAACCGGACGAAGCGCAACGTCGGCCACAGCCCGCTGGCGGGATGCGCGATCTTGCGGACGTCGATCGGCGCGATTCCGCACTCCTCCGTTGCCGGCTTCCCGGGCGCTTCGCCGCTGCGGGGCGGCATCCCCTGTGCGGTTCCGGCCGTTTCGCGGGCTTCGGGTCCGTGCGGCGCGTGGTCCGCCGGTCCGTCTTGCGTTGCCTGCATGCCGCCTGCGGAGCCGCAGGATCCGGCGGCTGCGAGCCGCTGCGCCGTCCGTCGGCCGAAGGCTTCCGCCTCGGCGAGGTCGGCGGCGTCGGGCCGTCCGGCGGCGATGGGGAAGCGGTCCGGCAGTCGGAGTGTTCGCCTACGAACGCTGCGGCCGCCACGGGGACGAATCCCTGTGCCGCGGCGATTTCGGCCAGCTCCGCGAGAGCGCCTTCGAAGGCGCGGTTTCCGTAGAGGACCGCCAGTACGGCGGGGG
>NZ_FCNT01000042.1 GCF_900021155.1 Alistipes sp. CHKCI003 | reverse complement strand
TTCCGCGACGATGCCTCCGCCCGGGGCGGACCAGTCGTCCCCGACGGAAATATCCACCCGGTTGTAGTTCAGAGAGGGAACGGTCAGAGATTCGCGCACCGTGATGTTCTGAAGCTCGGCGTTGCCGACGCCGTCGATCAGACCTCCGAAACCCGTCAGACCCGAAGCGAAGTCGCCGCCGAATTGGACGCCGTTAGTATGGACAGACCTTTTTTCAAAGGTCATGGTCCCATTGAATGTATCGGAAGTCTGCTTATTGGCAAACTCCCAAAGAGCGCGTTTGGCAGAATATGCGTTGACGTCGGAAGCTGTTGTATTATCGTATCTGGTGATAAGATAGATGGAGATACCTTCTGCCGTAATCCCGATTCTTTTTGAATATAGTGTTGCATGAATATCGGATTCGATATTACCGAGACGAGAATAGGGGGTATTGTCTCCAATCGTATAGGTGGCTATATATTCGTTATACAGCTTTTTTTCATATCCTTGGACTCTCGAAAGCCGACCATTTTCACCGAATCGCGGGTCCATCAACAAAACGGCTTGTCCTGCTTCGTAATTTTTATCATTCAGTGTACAATATACCGGATTTGTTGTGCAATCGTACACGTTCGTATCGCTACTGTGTTTTTTTGCATACGACGTGCCGACTTTTAATAGTTCTTCTTCAGCTTCACGGATACGATCTTCAGGCAGCTTGACGCCTGTAAGTATGAATTTATCGGGGCCTTGTTCTTCGTCTGCACCCCGCGGACGTAAATTATCATTAGGAATAATGAGCTGGCTCTCACCAGAGGTTTCTACTTCGGCTATGATTTCGAACTTCTTTGCGAAACCGTCTTCGGGTTTCCATGTTGTCGGATCGATTTTCTGGTTATTTTCATCAAGTAAAGCGAGTTCGAAATCCCTGCCTGCGAGGTCGCCTGTTTCGAAATGAGCTGCAAGCGTTTCTCCCTCGATGACATCCGAAGGCAGAAAAGGGGTATCCTCGCAATACATGATGTATGCCTTGTCGGTCCGCCCTTCGATAATCGTCCGGTCGATGGTGGAAATGGAGGTTATCGTTTCCGTATTTTTAGGATATATATCCTCAAAGAAAACAACTTTTGCAACCACCTCATTTGCTGCGAGGTCGGGGTGCGCATCAATATACTGCTGTCCGTCGG
The DNA here is from genome assembly GCF_900021155.1 of Alistipes sp. CHKCI003. Taxonomy (GTDB): domain Bacteria; phylum Bacteroidota; class Bacteroidia; order Bacteroidales; family Rikenellaceae; genus Alistipes; species Alistipes excrementavium. Next base: position 58,862 of record NZ_FCNT01000042.1, on the reverse strand, counting down.
GAAGACGCAATCGGATTTCGGAGACATGATTTGTAATGCCTCCTTGTCCTGCCTGACCGTATTCTTTCGTGAGGTTCCGATTCGAACCGAATACATAAAACCGTGTACCGTATTCGTCATCATTGCCTTTTCGTGCGGGGATATTCTGCACTACTTCACCACGTCGAAACGTCTCGGGTGTTCCCGATTCCAACTTGCCGAAATGCAAGGTAACGGTAGCATCGTTTTCCGTAGTCCACCATTCTACTTCGAATGTCTCGGCAATATTTGTCAGTGCGTCCCAGCAAGAATCCCCGTTGAATGAAACGAGTTTGGTCTTTTCGGGAAGTTCGACGCCATGAAGCGCTCCCATTTTCCAATTTTCGACACCCAGCGCCTTATTCATGTTGGCAACAATGAGGTTGCCGAACGATTCGAGGTCTGTTGTATTGTGGAAAACAGCTTCCGGATTCGGGCCTTCCAGCCAGAAGCACGGAAATCGTTTCATGTGGTTTTGCTGCGCTTCGAATCGCAATGAATATTTATATCCGCCTGTATTGTTGTCGAATTCGGGACTTATAGGGTCTATGACGTCGAATTTGCGACCTTTGTATATGAGGTACGCCCCTTGTGGAAAACGTTGAATGTGTGCGAGTTTTATGGGAAGATCAATGTAATAATCCCCCATAAGTACGTACTTTACAACGGCTTCCTTGCAAACAGGAGCCTCCATGATAATATCTCCGGAAGGATCGTATATCGTCATTTCGTCGGAATCAGCAGACTGCTACTTCACAGCCTTCAAAGACAAAGGTCCGAACTCTCGGCACATTATGCAAGGATTATTACTGTTTTTTTTCGGCGGAGGGAAAATAATTATGGTAAAATATTTGCAGGTAATGTTTTTATTACCTATATTTGTGATGTTAAAACGAATACCAATGCCTACAATATTTATACTTTTCGGATTTCGGTTCCTTTTTTATGCCAATGACCACGAACCGATACACGTGCATGTCGTAAAGGGAGAGATATGCGCAAAATTCACACTGTTTCCCGTCCAGATGGTCGAGAATCACGGTTTGAAGCCCGCCGAATTAAAAAATGGTAGAAGCGGTCATTGAGGAGAACCAAGAGATCATAGCCGCGCATTGGAATAAGTTTTTCAACAAAAATAAATAGAATCCAATATGAAAAATATAGAAAAAATATGGCTTACGGATGACGCTGTGTGGATCAAAACGACGGAAGGGCAGCAGGCTTGTGAGAAGTTCGAAGATTATCCGCGGTTGAAATATGCAACTCCGGCCCAGCGAGAACATTTCGAAACGAATGCTTTCGGAATATATTGGCCTGAAATCGACGAAGATTTAAGTTTCGACGGCTTTTTTGAGAAAAAAGAACGGAACTCTTTGTACAGAATATTTGTCGAACATCCGGAATTGAATGCTTCGGCAATCGCACGCCGTTTGGGGCTGGCTCAAAGTCTTTTAGCACAATATATCAGTGGGACTAAACATCCGTCAAAGGAGCGTATGGAGATGATAAAAAGCGAAATTCGCAAGATTGGTGAAGAACTGCAACTTATCTGAAAAATACAAAGCGATTAACGCATCGTTACGATTTAACCCCTGCCGGAGTAAAGTGCCGGACAGGGGTAATCTTATTCTAACGGAATTATTGCATAGCAACTTATCTATTATTATCCGGTTGTACGATTCGCGGGATTAGGTTCTCGGAATTTTACCGCTAATTTACAAGCATTCAATTGATAGTTTTCGAACTGTGTGCTGTTGCTGTACAGTAAATGGAAACTGCGTCCCAGATCGGGTACGGATATTACCACTGTCCCTTTATGTAATTCGGCGATGAAGGCATTATAGTTGGTAAAGAAAGACGATGAATTCGAACCTTTGATTAAAAACGTCAGAGTTACGTCTCTTTCCTTGACCATGGGTGTCTCTGGTACGATTATCTCCGTACCATTTTTCAGTGGGTCGTCGTTTTCGACGAAATCCTTCAATGCCGGCGGGGTGAGTAGAGCGGCATAGGCTCCGGTCAAAAGAGTGGCTCCAAAATCCGACAGGAGCTTTTTGTTGATCGTTATTTCTTGCGTTTCCATCATTTGTTACAAATTATCGAGTTTTCGATTCATCGAGGTGAGCGTTTCGGCCATTTCAGGCAGAATCCGAGTATAGGTCCGAATATCGGCCACATTTCCATTCAACTGTATCATAATATCGCGCATATCGAAAGTCGCATTGCGTGTATCCATATTGATCGAACGAAGCATATCCATGCCGTTGACGAGAATGTTCATCTTGCCTTGCATATCGCTAAAACGCCCGTTCAGTTCATTGCCCGTGTCTTGAGACTGCGCTTGAAATCCCTTGGAGGCGGCATTTTGCGTGTCTTCGGTTCCCCAATATTTTTTCAAAATCGGATCGTATTTTTCACCTTTATCTACCATATCGTCGATTATGTCGTTAACGATATGTTCCTCTGTGGGATCGAGGAAGCCGTCGTAAAGGAAGGTTGCCAATTTAGCTCGTAATTTTTCTACATCTTTCGCTAAGTCCTTAGATAACATGTCTATGACAACATTTTTTATCATATTTTTTACGACGTCTTTCATCGACTTTGCTCGGTCTTCTCCTGCGGCCCATGCATCGGCATAAGCATTTGCAAAATTATTGATTGCGGATTTGATGTCTTCGCCGAAGATCGCGTCTTTTGCCAATTCCTTGTTCTTTTCCTGCTGTTTTCTGAGCTCGTCCATCTGTTCGTAGTAGGCTTCGAGTGCATCTTCATCCGGATTCTTTTTCGATTTTTCCTCTGCAATCTGTTGCTCGATCAATTTCAGTTGTTGATCAATCATTTCGTTTTGTTGCAGAATCATGCTTGAAGCGTCATATGAGTATGCGTTTTCAATGGCGTCTCCGAGATCTTCATATGATTTTTGAAGAGCGTCGATCTGATCTTGAAGCCTTTTAATGTTTCGTTCGTGCCTGCGATCGCCACTGAATAAACTGAATGCACTTGTCAAAAATGAAAATACGCCGCGAATGCCTCCGGCGATATCTCCTGAGGCAAATCCCGCGACAGCTTGTGCCGCACCTCCGACTGCGCCGGCTATATCGTTAATGACGGCGACCGTATCTTCGTCGGCACCCATAGCCGTGGCAATAGAGGATACACCCTCTGTTACTGCGTTGGCGGCATCAAGCGCTTTGGCTACGTTTTGCCATGCCTTCTGCTTTTTTATGATAGCTTCCAACTCGGCTTGATCAGCGGCCTGCCTATCTGATTCCTGTTGTGTCTGGTTGTATTTCTCACGCAGACGAATAGCCTCCTGCATGGCTGTTTTATAATCCCGGAATCCGGTTACAACAGCTGCAAATGGATTCTTCATCGCAGCTTTATCAGATGCTTCCTGAAGCTGATCCGTTACGGTTTTGAGGTTGATCGGATCAAGATCGGCATTTTTGAGTTGAGCGTTGATGTTGTCGATGATCCGACGTATTTCCTTGCTCGACAAAGCATCGAGATTCTGAAAGAGGTTGATCCAATCATCGGTTTTCATCAGTTCATCGGCTTTGATCTTGCCGATTTCCTGAATCTCTTGCTTGTCTATTTGCGGGATAAGGTCCATGCGTCCGCCTTCGCGGGCCGCTTTACGAGCGTTTTCTGCTTTCTGGCTTATTTTTGCAATCTTGTCCGAAGCTCCGCCGTATTCGTCTACAACTGCTTGAAGGCTTTCCGCGAGTTCGGAGCGATCGATTAGATTTTCGAGGTCGAACAATTGTCCCAAGTCTATATTGCCGGCTTTGAATGCATTTTGGAGCCATTCGCGAAATCCTTCGTATTTGTCTTTGATCCCGCGAATGCGTCGTTCTTCTTCCGTGAGTGCCGCATCGGTAATTTGCTTATAGAAAGAATCCAGTTCTTTAGCATATTTAAGCTTTATATTTGCTTTGTCATGGATGCTTTCGATTCGAATGTTGTTACGCTGCTGCTCGAAATTATTCTCCTGTTCTTCTGTGAGGGGTGTGCCTTGGGCTTCTTTTAATTTCTGCTGTTCCTCGTCGATTTTGGCAAGTTTTTGCCGGGTGCGAAGGTCTATCTCGGCCAACTCTTTGGCCTTGCCTTCACGCATGATGTCGATGCGCGACTGTTCGAGGGCCATATCGTTGGCCAGAACTTGATCCGATAGTTTTTTTTTGGCCTCGGTGGTTTTTTTGACCTGCTTGGGGTCATACCCCGTGAGGGTGGCAAGAGTTCCTTCGGTTGTTTTTATTTCCTTGTTTTTCGATTCGATGGCGCCGGCGAACGTAAAATCCTTACCCGCATTTTCGGGTCGTATCCCCTCTTGCAGCTCCTTGAGTTCTTTTTTCAGGGCTGCGAGACGTTCGCGGGTGGCTTTTATTTCTTTGTCAAGTGATGCGAACGTTTCTTCGGTCACCTTCCCTGTTCCCTCCGATATGGCTAATCCCAAACGACGCGCTGTATCCGCAACTTCTCGGGTGGTAGAATCATAATCAAGTTTAGCTTTCGCAACTTCTTGATTTTGCTCTTCTATATCTCTTATAGTTTGGCTCAAGTCATATCGTTCTCGATCTAAATCCAGCCGCCCCAAACGAGGATCATATAAATTTATCAATGAGGCTGCTTTCTCTGTTATTGGTACATCAGAAGCAATAACCTCACTAACTTGCTGTGCATATTCTTTTATAGCATCTTCCGATGGCTTAATTCGTTTGTTTCGTGTATCCTTTAGATAAAATCGACCGCTATTGATCCTTGCTTGAAATTCTTCAATTTGTTTTTGTGCCGTCAATTCTCTCTCCTGAGCCTCGGCTCGCGCATCGTCGTAGCGCTGGGCAGCGGCGGACAGTTCGTCGTTTTTTCGAGCAAGGACGAGACGTTTTACTTGCTCTTCGTTGTAAGCGGCAAGGCGTTCGGTCAATATTTTGGTCGCCTCGGCCTCGTTGTCGACACCTCGCACGATCTCCGGCTGGAGACTTCTGAGTTGTTCCAAAGCCTCCTTCCTCGCACGTTCCGCCGTATTGGCATCGGTCAATTTGGCAACGAGCGCATTGACCTGCTTGCCTTCGTTGATTATGGCTTGCTCGTTTTCGCCGATCGCACGATTCAGTTCGTCCGTCCTGTTGACAAAGACCGACAAAGCGGCTACAACTCCGCTAACGATACTCAGAAACAGCCCCAGAGGATTTGCTTTAATTACGGTATTGAAAACCCGTCCGGCACGAGCGGCAGCCGTCAATGCCTTGGACTGCTCCCAGATCGCCTGTGTGGCGGCTATCGTAGTTCGTACCCTCTGTGCGGCGGCTATGCCGATAAGCGCTGCCTTGTATGCCCCATAAGCAGATACCAGCGGGATCAGAATATCCAATACTTTCTGGTAATTCTCGACGAGCGAAATCGTGCCTTTGAGTACATCCGTGATGACACCCTCTTGCGATTTGCCTATGTCGTTGAACATAACATCTATGGCGTCGCCGAGGTTGGAGATGAGGCCCGTAATGGTCTTGGACTGCTCCTGCATCAGATTATAGAACTTGCCGCCCTCGTTGGTCATGTTTTCGATGGCCTTCTGCACTTCGGGAAAGCCGATTTTACCTTCTGTAACCATCTGCGAGATTTCGGCGCGGGTCTTGCCCAGCATCGTGGCAAGCTCCCCGGCAAGGTCGATACCTCGGCTCTGGAACTGCATTACGTCCCGCGTGTACAGCCGCCCCTGTACGGCAGTGGTACCGTACAGCCACGTCAGGTCTTGCAGATTCAAGCCCAACCCGGCAGCCACATTACCCAGCCGGGTAAGCACGTCGGTAACGTCTTCTGCTGCAAATCCGTATGCGAGAAGCTGACGTGCCCCACTCGCCACGCCTTGAAGGTCGAATGGGGTCTTAGCGGCCAATTCGACCATCTGCGCCATCAGCGCGTCGGCCTTTTCCTTGCTTTGCAGTAGCGTTGTAAAAGCCACTTCGAGTTGCTGGAATTCACCGCGGGTCTGTACGATTTGCTTTACCAATCCGACAAGCGAAGCCCCGACACCTATTTGTCCGAGTGTTGTCGCGATGCGTCTCATGGCAGCATCCATCCGGTCGGAATCGGTAATAACACTTGAGGTTACCGTTTTGGCCGTCTTTTGGAGTTCCTTGAACTTGCGAACCGCCTCTTCGTTATCAATGACGACAGTTAGATTGATACTCATAAGACGACGACGGTATTATCTCTGTTTATTTTCACCTCTGAACCGCTGATGTTGACTATCTTCAGTACGGCATAATTCGAAGCATTGATCGTGGCTTTGGCTCCGTGCATGAGCACGACGGTATGAACGAACTCGACACCCGAGGCCTCTATTTCGGCAGAAGTGTTTCCGACTAAACAAATGTATTTTCGCTTGTCGAGTTTGATGAAACCGCAATCTGTATACATGTCATTGCCGCTTATTTCATTTTTGTGTGCCTGAAATATTCTCAGCGACGGGAAATTGTTTTTCTGACAGAATTCAAGTCCTTGCGGCGAAAAAAACAGCGAGGCCAGAGAATGAAAATTTTTCACCTTATGCAGCCGTTCGCAAGCACCAAGTGCGGATGCGGATTTTAATATCTCGTCAAGCATATTAAGTCATTTCGTTCGTTATCGTTTGCCTCCTGCCATCAGAAGGAGCGTATTCATCGAATCGGGATCGTCTAAATCGATTATATCAGGAATTCTTGTTTGTTTATCGTTTTGTTGGCTGGATTCGGATTTGCTTTTGTAATCAATCTTAAGGGCATCGGCAATCATGAGTTGTGCATTGGCCCATGATATTTCCCAAAGAATGTATTCCATCGTCCAATGATAACGGACTGCAAGCGCATCTATTTGTCCCCAGATGCTGCGCCCTCCGTAGTGGCTATCCGCTCCGCTTCCGTCGGTGGGGTAATTACGACCTGAAGCGTTTTTACCGAGCGAATATTATACATAATAGTATTTTTGATGAATTATCCCCATTTTTATATTTCATATAAAAATACAGATTATCAGTGGATAATGCCTAAAAATGCGAACCGTTGTTTTTTGGTTTTCGGATTGTTTCTTTAACTTTGCATGCAAATTGTATGTACAATGTATGCAAATTTTGACCTATGTTCAAGTATTCCAAAGATTGTGTTTCGGTGTTCACTGTATTAGACACCAGACGCCCCAAAGCAGACGGGAAATATCCCGTAAAGGTACAGGTTGGATTCGCCCGCAAACAAAAGTATTATACCACCAGCAAGACACTATCCGTTGAGGAGTGGCGCAAGTTGCCCACTACGAAATTGCGATCGCTGGTTCAAATTCGGGAGGAAATAGAGACCCGCTTCAATATCGTGCGGGATTTCGTGCGGGATCTTACTGCTATGGGGGATTTCTCGTTTGATGCCTTAAATATGCGATTAGCCGGAGCGACGACGGGAACGATAAACACAGCTTTTGAGGCGCGTTTGCAGATGTTTAGGGATGAGGAGCGTGCTGGTTCGTGGTACGTGTGCAAGGATGCTCTTATTTCTTTCGAGCGTTTCGGGGGTAAGAACATAACATTTTCGGAAATTACACCATCATGGCTTAAACGCTACGAAGCACATGAGAAAGCCCGAGGATTAAAGCCTACGACGATTTCAATTCATTTGCGACAGCTTCGGACTGTTATACTCGATGCGAGCCGGAATGGGATAATCAAGCCGAGCGCAGATCCGTTCGGACACGGTAAATACGAGATCAGCAGAGGCGAAGGGCGAAAACTTGCCTTTACGCTTGAACAGATAGGCGCAATAGCTCGCTACAAGGGCAGTAAGACGATAGAAAAATATCGGGATTATTGGCTTTTCATGTATCTATGCAATGGGATAAATATGGCCGATTTATCGAGGTTGAAATATTGTGATATAGTCGACGGGGAAATATGTTTTACCCGAAAGAAGACGGAACGGACAAATAGAGTGCACAAAGAAATACGGGTCATTATCACCCCTCCGATGCAGGCCGTTATCGACCGCTGGGGCAATCCCCCAAAGGCAGATAATTATATTTTCCCGATTCTCACGGGAAAGGAAAAAAACGCATTCGAGTTGAGAAAACGATGCAATGCGTTTACAATGTTGATGAACATATACACCCGTAAATTGGGCCGAGAGTTGGGATTTGGAGCTTTCTCTACATACTCGGCGCGACACTCGTTCGCCACGGTATTAAAACGTTCGGGGGCAAATATTGCCTACATATCCGAAAGTCTCGGACATTCGAATCTTAAAACGACCGAAAACTATTTGGCCAGCTTTGAGCGGGAGGAACGGGAGAAAAATGCCGTACTACTGACGAATTTTTGACCCGACAATTTGCGTAATGTGCCGCGGTACAATTCCTTTGCGGTAACGTTCATTTTTGTTTAGGAATGATCAGTGGAGCACATCTTATTTCCGCCGGTCATTCCGTTTTTTTACTGTATTTCGCCGTATCCTCGTCATCACTATTGTAAGTCGGCCGATATAACAAATAATTATACCGCTCCCGTGATTAAAGAGGTTTGTTGCATAAATCCCTGATTGTCAGGGATACCCCGTTTTAGGGTGTCCTCTGGGGTCATTTCAAATGAGGTCATCCTCAATTCGTTGTGTTATCAGTTAGCAATATACTTCATGTCTTGCATGACTACCGCGCCAAACTGGTTTGTGGAGGGGGTCGGTAAAATGGCGACCCCCTTACAATGGGCGGTAACAGCATCGGCGGGGCGTGCATATCCCAAAGCACGCGCAACGTCGCTTGCCGCGAACATTGCCTTGCCCTTTACTTCGGTTACTCTCACTTCGCCGAAGCGGTCCCCCGTCCGTCGTGCCGTCCTTGTGTGTATCATTTCTCCGTGTCCGCTCGCTTGAACCCTATCGGTTGGGCGGTCTTTCGGGCTTGCGGCATCTTGATCGACAATGCCGCAATAGCTTGATAGATATTGTCGAGCTCTTGGCGCATATCCTCCGACAGGTCGCTGACCGCTTCGGCGTTGTCCTTGCCCGTCTGCTCCAATAATGCCAGCCGGGCCCGGATTTCGGATAATTCCGCCGTTACGGTCGTCGTGGTCATGATGTAGTTGCGCATCGCCACGAAAGCACGCATAATAGCGATATTGGCATTTATAGCCACGTCGCTATTGAGCAAGCCGGAAAGCATTGCTACTCCTTGCTCGGTAAACGCATAAGGCATTTTACGGATACCGCCCCAACTTGATATCACAATTTGTGATTTCAAGTTTGCAAACTCCTGATGTGTAAGTTGAAACATAAAGTCGGGCGGGAACCGTTTCGCATTGCGTTTTACCGCTTGGTTTAGTGCGCTGGTGGTTACTTGGTAGAGCTCCGCCAGTTCACGGTCCAGCATCACCCGCTGGCCCCGTATCTCGTAAATCTTGCTTTGGATGGGTTGTAGTTCCATATCGTTAGGGTTGTTATATTATGCCTCGTATCCCTCGTAATAATACGATTGCTCGATACCCTTGAAAATCACCTCTCGATCCTCCGTGCGATCGGTCAAGGCTCCGCCGAGCAGCGTGCGCAGCTCCAAATCGTTGATCGGGCTGCGCTCCATAGCCTGCAAATACAGGTCTTTGTCTACCTTGCGCCAGTCCACGACCTTACCGATTCGCTTTTTCAGCATCATATCGAGCCAAATGCGGGTGGCCCGGCCGTTGCCCTCCATGAACGGATGGGCGACGTTCATTTCGACGTATTTTGCGATTATTTCCTCAAAAGTTCCCGCCGGCATCCTCTCGATGACGGGCAGAATAGCGTCGAGGTATAAGGCATTGGCAAAGCGAAACCCTCCTTTTGCGATGTTCAGCGTCCGGACCTTGCCGGCGAAGTCGTACAGCCCGCCGAACAAGTAACGGTGAATCTCGCAAAGCCCTGCCACCGTGCCGACCTCGATACGGTCGATGTCTCCCGTCTCGAACAGGGTACGGGCCTTTTCAAGGCTACGGGCATCTATTTGGTCTGTTTTCTTTCCCATGACCGCAACTATTTGTCCTTTTCCTTTACCTCCAGCACCGTCCCGCACTTCGGGCACGTGATCGTGTTTGTCGGTTGGGGGGTCGGCTGCGCCTCTTCCTCGAAAAAATCCGATACACTGCATCCTATTGCATCCGCAATGCGTTGCAGTTGCGATACGGGGTTTCGGTCGCCCTGTTCGCAGTAGTAGTGTATAGTCTGACGCGATACGCCTAACCGTTCAGCTAACGATACCAAACTAACCCCGTGCGATTTGCACATCTTTTTGATGTCTATTTTCATAATGTTATACGATTATATTACACGGCAAAGATAAGCAAAAAATAAAGGTATGCAAATAATCGTGCTACATAGTGGGTGGTGTCCCTAATTTTTGCAATATATTTTTTTTACACTTTTTTGATAAAATGTTTGCATATGTAAAATATTCATATTACATTTGCAATAGCAAAAGAGATAAAAGCAATACAAATATATTACAATTATGAATACACAAAACACCACCAAACGCAGCTTCAAGAAATTGACCGCGGAGCAGAAAGAACAGTTTACGGCCTACTTTATGGCCCGTTATCCCGAAACCCGCAAAATCAAGTTTTCGAGCGATGAAGTATGCCGCTATACAGTTAAGGTGCGATTTGCGGGCAATAGAATGTTTATGGTGCGGGCGTATTCTTTCGACAAGTTGCAGGACCATACGCAGGCCGCTTACGAAAAACGGGGTTTTCATTTATCATAAAGCCGACAACCATGACCACCGCAACGCACACCAAATTACAGCAGATCGCCAAGCAGGCCGCCGACCACATTACGAAACTGAACGGCGAGGCCGAGACCTTCGAGGTCGTATGCGGCGACTATTTGGCTGTGATTGCCTACGAGGCCGAAATAGCCGAGGACAAGGGCGATTATTGGACAGCTCCCTATTCGTGGATAGAATACGAGAGAACCACGGTAAAGGCAGTATATGATGAGAACGGAGACGAGGACAAAGAGGCGGTCCGGTTACTTAATAAGATGTTGAACTAATACGAATCCCAATATGACACTGATTTTATCGCTTATCATGGCTTTTTGCTGGCTCGGTGATGCACTCAAAGGAGGCGGCAATATTCGTTAATCAAACAATAACAGAACGATGAAAAGAAACGATTTACAAACGATTATGCGGCGGGCGTGGACGTTGTTCCGCTCGACGGGGAAAGCCTTCGCCGTGTGCCTTTCGAAGGCGTGGGCACTTTACCGATTGACGAAGCGGATGCGGGCCGGGGTGGTCCGGTTCGCATACGAGAAAGCGGACGGCACACTGCGCAAGGCGGCGGGCACGCTGCACGATGTTGAATCTACCATCAAAGGGACGGGGCGCCCCGATGACGGCCAGACGGTCAGGTATTACGACGTCGAGGCGGGCGGCTGGCGCTCGTTCAAGGTGGAGAATTTCGTAACGGTGTATTAAAAACCGCCCCAGCCCTTGCGGTTTCAAAAATAAGGGCTATATTTGCAATATCCTAAATCTAATGCTATGAATTATTTCTATCCACAATTTGCCGTCTATGGTGCGGGTAGCGGAAACGCCCCGGCGCTTGCATTAGAGCGTAGGACACCTTACGACGGCTTTTTTATTTATCCTAAATCTAATGTTACACTCTCAGAAACAGGGTACGCCCGTACCCGTCGTCTCCGTCGCATCTGACGGAACCCCTCGCCCCTCAATGGGCGATATTCAAATTCTCCCGATTAGCGACAACACCCGTAAATGGCTGTCTGTACTCGACAATGCGAAATCGTTGCGCGCGGCTTTTGTCGAAACAGTGGAATCCGACCCGCGTGGTGTCATTGACTGTCGCAATGAAGTGTTAGGCCCTCTTGACGTGGTAATTTCCACGTTGGAGGATCATTACCTGAGTTATTCTCTGCTGTGCGATTTAGACAGAATTGCAACCCCTCAAACAGCTAACGATCATGATGCAGAATAAACCCGTCGACAACCTTGCTAATATCCAGATTTACCGCGACGAGATTCACAGTGCGGCGGGGCAAGCGCCCGAAATCATTTATTACCTCGGGTGGGGCGAAGCTGATGTGCTTCAAGGCGATCCCCTTACTTTCGAGGAGTTGAAAGCCCTTCACGCCCTTATGGGGCGCGTAATCGAACAGAATACGACAACCAAATAACGACTAAGACGATGACAGATATAAAACTGATGAAAACGAACGACTACCGTCTGCACGGCGACACCGAAAAGTGGTCCATATCGCTGGGAGGCGATGATTTCGTCGATATGGACGAGCGGGACCTCATCCGCTTGCGGGACATGATAAATGAAGTATTATCCACTTTCAAAACCGAATCATTATGAAAACACGGTTTCGGAACTGGGACGGCGATTGCTTCGAGTTGTCCGGTTGGAGTTGTGTTGTAAGCCTGATATTCGCAGTCGGATGTTGCGCGCTCGCAGCTCTCTCGCTAAATGACGTGGTAAGCTTGAGGTTCGCTCATCCTTCATTGATGGATGAACTTCCTTTTGGTAAAGTCTTGACACTTTGCTTTGCTGCTTTCTTTATGGGATTCTGCGCTTTTGTTAATGCAGCTATTTTTTATGCAAACTTAAAGGACGCTTTTATCGGCATTTACAATTCAATATTCAAGAAACAAACCTATAAATTCAGAAAATAATATGGATAAGATGATGATTTTCCCCGAAGTGAATACACAAGAGTTCGATTTCGACACGATGTTTGACGACAACTCATATCGCACGATGTGCGGTTTGCCCGTCAAGATCGACAAAGTGCTGCGCGATGTAACCAAGACTACCGTGTTGGGCGTGAGCGGTACAATGGTCGTAAGAGGTGTAAAGATACGAGGCGTTTGGGATCCATATGGTAATATCATGGAGTGCCGAAAGACACTTCAGTTGACCTCTCCCCGATGCTTGCTGGCCAATATCAACAACATCTTCTCCGATACTACCGAGGCAATGTTTCAGTTGGTAAGTGTTACGAACCCGCAATCCAAAGGTTGATCTATGAACAAGCAAGTATATGTATCGAAACGCAGCGATTTATCGCTGATCGGAGCGGCTTTCGAGGCGGCGGGCTTCCGTTGTGTCCGCATCCGCACCGAATGCGAGGCAGAACACCGAACCAAAGGCGGCGATCCCCGCCGGCACGGAATACTGATTCTCGACGGCGACCGGGTGATATTGGAGGTATTGCGGTCGAGACCGACTAAAAAAGATAATCAACTCACAATCCCGCCTCAATCATGAACCGAGAGAACGACATACTAAACCGCACCCGCTTTTTGATTCAAGGGCTGAAAGATTATACCGATGCCCGAGTAGATGAAGCGGCCGAAGAGGCTGTTAGGCGGGTAATCAAAAAGTCGATAAAGAACTGTCTAAAAATGGCAGGATTGACGGCATTAGCGATTCTTATGTTTTTTGGCTTTATCGGTCTTGCATTCGTCAGTTTTTATATTATGAACTCGGATGCGCCAATCTCTATAATAGCTTACCAATGTGTAGTTATATCAACTTGGGTTATAGGGGTTAGTTGGATGATGTTAAGTTTGATAGAGAGCGAAGAATAAACCCGCTTACGGGTGTAAATACAACCTCACTCAAAATGTCGATAAATTGTTGAAAAATAACATATAAAAAACGACACAACACTTGCATAATCTGCCGAACGTTGCGACGTTTGCAGTGTATTTGCAAAAATAGTTTTTGCGATAAAAATGGACGTTATGACAGAAATAATCGTAACTACGCCCGATCAGTTGCAGACAACTATCGAGGCAGCCGTGTCGAAAGCCTTTGAAGCCTACACCAAGAAAAACACGGTACCGGAAAACATCGAAAATGACAATCTTACTATTGAGGAGGCGGCCGCGTTCTTGAACGATAACGGCTGTAAAATCTCGGTTCAAACCATATACACCAAAAAGTCTCAGGGCGAAATCCCATACCGGAAAATAGGGCCGCGTCTTGTTTTCTCGAAAAAGGAGCTTTTGACGTGGCTGGAACGGCAAACGACCTCTTCTGTAAGGATACAAGCCGAAAGTGCGTCAGACCTTGCGAAAAGTGCCAAAAATCAAGATTGAGGATATGACGGAGGTGGAAAAAGTTCCTGCAACTCGCAGCGAGTGTGCAGGGACGCCGGCTATCAACCGACGTACAGTGGAAGATATGCAACAGAAAGAAAAGCCGAATTTTTTGTATTACACAGATTGGGCGGAGCAGTTATTAACGTTTCCAGCGGATTTGCGACTTAAAATCGACGATGCAGTAAAACGCTATGTGCTCTACGGAGAAGAACCGACCGATAGGGAGGTGTTATATTCGATGTTTGGCCTTATGCGCACTCAAATAGACCGCGACAGGGCCAAATATGCGGATGTATGCAATAAAAATTCCGAAAATGCAAACAAACGTTGGCGAACCGAGCGGATGCGGTCGCATACAAGCGGATGCGGTCGCATACGATCGAATGCGGTGGATGCCGATAATGATAATGATAATGATAATGATGATGAGAATATAAAGAAACTCTCTAACGAGAGTAAAGAAAGCGCGGACAAGCCGCGCCGAGGGACTACCAAACGCGCGGCGTTTGTCGTCCCCGCGCTCGAAATAGTCAAAGATTATTTTTCGAAGATTCACGGAACGGATACGGATGCGGAAAGTTTCTACGACCATTTCGAGGCGAACGGCTGGCAAGTGTCCGGTAAATCCCCGATGAAGAACTGGCAAGCCGCCGCGCGGAATTGGATACGCCGTAAATCCGAATTTAACAAACCCGCAAACACTCCAAACCATGAAACGCGAAAATACAATTTCCTGTAACCGCTCCGGCGATTTGACGCTCCCGGAATCGCCCGAACTCGAAAGAGCCGTTTTGGGCGCTTTGATTCTCGAACCGGAGTACTTGTCCGACGTGGCGGAGATCGTCGAAATTTCGGCGTTCTACGCCCCGAAAAACGGCAGAATCTACGAGGTGATGCGGGCGATGTATGACAAAGACGAGAAAATCGACCTCTACACGCTTGCGCAGCGCTGCAAACAATTCCCCGAGATCGACAACCCGGCCGCCTATCTTGCCTCTCTTACGTCGGCCGTGGGTTCCGGGGTGAACGTTTTGGACCACGCCCGGCAACTTAACGATACGGCTATTCGCCGCCGGTTGGCTGTTTTCGGTTATGAGCTTGCCGTCCGAGCCTCTTCCGATCCCGACGGTATCCTCGATTGGGCGACAACGGAGATAACGACTATTGCGGCCACAGCAGCACACGCCGACGAAATTGCGCCGCTTTCAGAGGTCGTGCGGAAAACTATCGACAACCTCGAACGGCGACAACGGGCTGTGCAGGCCGGAGAATGCATCGGGATTCCTACGGGCTTGCAGCGCCTCGATGCCCTTACGGGCGGATGGAGGGGTGGCCAGCTTATCGTGCTGGCCGGGCGTCCGGGTATGGGTAAATCGGCCGTAATGCTTCACTTCGCCCGGGCCGCTGCTGCTGCCGGGATTCCGGTGTGTATATTTTCGTTGGAAATGCCCGCAGAGCAGTTGGCCGGGCGTATGTTGGTCGGCGATTCCGGCATAGCCCCGACGGCATTCCGCACGGGCAATGTTGACGGGCCGGGGTGGTCGCGTCTCGAACAGGCCGGCGCGAACCTTTCGGCGATGCCGGTTTACCTCAACGACCGGGCGAACATTTCGATGAACTCGATCCGCTCGCAATGCAAGGCGATGCACCGCCGGGGACGGTGCGGGATGGTCGTTATCGACTACCTCCAGCTCGTCGATACCGCAATGCGCAACCCGAACACCAACCGCGAGCGTGAGATCGCCGCCGCCAGCCGGGCGGCAAAGCTGCTCGCAAAGGAACTCGATGTGCCGGTTATCCTGCTGTCGCAACTCTCCCGCAAGGTCGAGGAACAACGGGACGACAAAACGCCGAAATTGTCCCACCTCCGGGAATCGGGAGCGATCGAACAGGATGCCGATATGGTAATTTTCATAGATCGCCCGGCGGTGTATGGTGCCGAAACCATCGAGGCGGGAAAATACGGGTCTATTTCCTCCGCGGGGGTCGGGGTGCTACATATCGCTAAGAACCGCGAGGGCGCGACAGGTGATATTTGCTTCCGGCATAATGAGAGCTTGACCCGCATAACCGACTACGAAGGCGGGGCGGCCGTGGCCGACGATGAGCCGTTTTAACAAACCTTTTTGATTTCAGCGCATGAAAACACCCGGGTGGAACAAGTGCCCACAACAGGAAAGATAATCGAAAAAATATGAAAACGGATAGCAGACAAAGCAAATTTTGCCCGCCATTGCGGGACGAGTTTACGAAGTACGGCGACAAGTTTGTGAAAATCGCCCACAACGAGGCCAACGGTATGTACTGTTACAGGCGGACCACCTCCGAAGGGCTGACCTATTACGAGGTGTTCAAAGCACCCAAAGCCAGAGACAGGGACGGGAATCTATACGCATATTACCCGACGAGTTCACAATTCGGTTTTGGCACGGCCCTCTGTATTCGGGGTGATGATAAGCGAACCGCAGATAAAATCGCATTCTACATATCGAACGCATTCGATGCGGGCAGATACCGTGCATCATAAACGCTTTGTGAAAACAACCGATATTCAACAGAAAAACAACTGTTTTAATAATCAAAATCTATGACACACGACCTGAAAAAAAATGGAAAAGAGCAACCGGCGGGCAAACCTAAAGAGGTTGAAAACCTTAACGGCATTGGATTAAAACTCGACCGGGCGCGAACCACGATCACTGATTGTTGCGGCGAGCACAAGGGCGACGATGAAATTATTTTGTACGTTCCGGACTGTTCCGAATACGACACGGATTTCATACAGGGTGATTGTGCTATGTTGCATTTCAGCCCGAAACAGGCTAAAGTATTGGCCCGTAAACTTTGGAGGCTTGCAGCTTCGACACATGAAAAAAGGCAAACTATACAAGTTGAACACACATAAAAAGCACAAACCTTACAAAATGGACACTATAAAAAAGAACCGAGGCAAAAAGCCGACAATCGATATTTTCCGCGAGGTATGCGAAGCAAAGGCGGGTATCGCAGGCGACATCGCCGCCGCATTGAACATCCGGCGATCTACACTATACGGGTGGCTTAAAAATGACCCCGAGTTTAGCGCAGTATTCGATGAAGCACGGGAGAAAATACTCGATATGGCAGAAAACCGTTTGCGGACGCTGATTCAAGGCGTCCCGAAATTTGAAATAGATGATCACGGCGAAAAGCAGTTCGCGGGTTGGATCGAAAAGCCATCCGAAACAGCGATCATCTTTACGCTAAAGACACGGGGCAAGAAGCGCGGATATGTGGAGCGACAGGAAATAACAGGCGCGAACGGGGCGGATATTCTACCGCCGCGTACACTAACGCCGGAAGAAGCCCGGGAATACTTAATGAAACTTGAAAGCGAATATTAATACACGAAAACATGGAATCAATCAAAAAACAAGGATTAAAGGATTTAATATCCATACACGAACAGGTGTTGCCCACGCTATCGGCTGCGGTCGAACAACTCAGGAGCTCCGGATTGGAGATTGCCGACAATGTGATTAAAGACCTTGCCGATAATCAATGTGCGGAAACCAAAAGTGCCGCCGACAGGCTCGCACGAGAGGATAGCAAAAAGATACGAATCCCGTATATGCGCGACAAGGCGATTAAGGAAGCGTATGCGCATTTACAGGGAGTTATCGAAGATTCTGCAAAAGTCGTTCAGCGAGCGGTTAGATATGGGACAACGAATCCGCTTGAACTCGATGCGTTTGCAATCAATGAACACGCCGTCGTATTATCGGATACGTGGATCAAAGAAAAAGAGAATGAATACACTATCGCCGCAACAGAAAAACGCGGGCGGGCGATGGCTCTTTGTGAGGCCGTGAAACAGGCTATCGACAACCTCAACGCATTTGCGTCCGAACATAAATACATTCATACAGGAATCGGCGCCGAGGGCGGCGGGTATCGAAATTTGTTATATCTGACCGAGGACGGAAAGGTGTCCAACGTCAATCTTGAGGCACTTGAATATATCGAATAATACGATTATGGAACACGTGGAAAAATACGATGCCGGCACTGACGAAGAAGCGAAACGCGCAGCAATGGAATGGGCGGAAAAATTGCCCGATTACGACGGACGCCCGCAACATAAAGCAATAACAGACAAGCCGGATTTATTTCCTAAGATCACAGATGAACAGTTACGAGAATGCGCGCTTAAATGGGCCGGGACGCAACCCGATAAAACGGCAAAAAACGGTTGAAAATAGAAAGGGTGCCCCAACGGCCACCCCTCCCCGATTCTTTGATTCTCGACCAATCAAAGATACGAAAAATTCGGGGATATGGACGAACGACCAATCAAACGGAGAGGCGGCCGGCGTGATGATATTGCATCCGAGGGCGTACAGACGTTCAATATGACAGCGGCGGAATTATGTGAACATCTCCGCCGAATGACGCTGAAAAGTGCCGCATATTGCAAACGGTATGAGCGTCGTCGGTGGGGAGGGGAATATGAATGAAAGGAGGCGGGAAACACCGCCTTTTTTCATGCCCAAATACAAGCGGAATATTACCCTAAAAAAGTCATATATTCGAACTTTGTATGCAAATTATATGTGCAATAGAATGTGTTTAGAGCTAATAAGTGCATATATATTGTTGATAAATAGTATATTATGTTGGTATATGAAAAATTATTATATATGCGCGAATAGCGATCGTAAAATCCCCGTAATACGATTTGAAAACGATAGAAGATAGAATATTCGAAAGAGCTGGCGTAGTCATCGTCGGGGACCATTCGATAAGTTCTGTCCGGGCTTTGAGCTCATTTTCAACATCCGATTTTGTGCGTAAGGTTGCAATAGCTATGATTTCGGCGACTTCGTGCGGCTTGTCGGCACAAATTCGCCACATTTTCATCACATCGTTTTCGGCATTTCCAGAAAGCGCCATGTCAAGGTTGATAAGACGGCGGCTTATCATAGCCAGTCGCCCCAGTTGAAGTGGATAAAGATGGAGTTCAGCCTCATGGCCATCCTTATCTTCAAGCGTGAAGGATTCGTAGTTTTCTGTCAATGCATCGAGCGCACGTTTATCAACGAGAGTTTGTTCGTCCATTTTATTGAAATATTTGTTCCCGCCCGCAGTCTTGCTCCGCGATGTAAGTCGTCAGCTTTCCGGCGGGATGAAGAGGATTCAGAGCCCTTTGCTTTTGAGGGCCGAAGCTTCAGTATATTCAGGGGTAGCAATCGGCCACCAAGCGACGCCGCCCTGATCGGGGGCCAATACATCGGCAGAGACGGCGATCTGGAGCGGGTCGCTGGTGTTCATTGCTCCTGTAAGTGACGCTGTGTACTTCAGACGGGCAAAAGCCAAAGACCCTCCACTCTTAGAGTCGAATACAAAGGCTTTTGTCCCTTCATACAGTTCGCCCTTCGCCGGCTCGGTAGTGCCGAAATAGAATTCCAGCGTGGCATCATCGAAGTCGGCAACGGTCCAAGTGATCTCCTTGGTGCCCGACGTCGGGTCGCGCATGGAGAAAAACGGATCGGCCTCTCCTTCTCGATAGAATTTGTTGCTCGTCGGGTTGGAAAAGTTGAGAGTTACGCCACCGTTGTAGGGTTGGGTAATCTTTTTCAGAGCTTTGAGCAATGCTTCGGCGCCAGTGTCTTTTACGCCTTTGGGCAACGGATCGCCTGCATGACAGGAATTGAGACCTACAAGTTGCATAATGTCAGTATTTTTTAAGTTTTACTTTAATGTTTGAAAAAGTGTAGGAGACGCTCTCCTCACTGATGAGAGTTTCATCGCTCGCGTCGAAAAACCAACGCTCGTCGATGGGGTAGTGCCCCAGCGAATCGAAAGCGATGCGGGTAAGTTCATCCAGACGGTTGCGATCGGGATAGCGTTGTTCTTCTCGACCGATCGTCGGCGTTGTGTCCGGCACATAAATGTTTACATTTACCGTCGCCACCTGCGAATCTCCGATGATATTCGACAACGAACCTATGACGATGAATTCCCCCGAAGGATTATTCGGGTAGTGGTCCGCATACATTGTCGACACCGCCTTACCCAAAGACGAATCCCGAATGCGATCCCAGACAAGTCTGAATATTTCCGTAGAAGTCAGATTCATTTCTCCTTCGATTTTAAGAATCGCACGAATTCCGCTTTGAGTTTCTCTGCAGTAGATTCGATCCAGTTGCCCGAGCCTTCAAGCACATCGAAACCTTTCGCCTCGACATACTTCGCGTACTCCATACCGGCCACCCATACGAGATAGGTTTTGTTTGCGGGAAGATTGCGGGCCACTTCGAGAGCATAGGCACGGGCTTGCGTTTTTGCCTCTCCGTGTCCACTCCCGATGCTGAAATCCTCGGTTACGATACGACCATATTGCACCACGACATACCCGATAGAGTTGCGGAGATTGCCCGTGCGGTCGGTATAGCTGCCGTGTTCGCGAGCATACTTTACCACCCGCTCCCCGAGCACTGAAAGCCACTCGACCGCTTTCCGGTCATACTCCTCCTTAGCTCGTATGAATTCGAGTTCCACCTCGTGCCAGTTGGTGCATTTCAGAGCCATAGTCTTGTGTCTTCGTAACGCTGTCCGCTTTTGTAGAATCCCTGAACCGGATACGATGCCGTATCCCTATCTTTGGGTTTTGCTTCGGTGTGCGGCGAACGATCGAAGATGTTGCATCCTCGGCTGTCGAATATGCGCACCTTGGTCCCGATAGGAATGGGTTGCGTATATGCCGGCATAGTAACCTTGAAAAAGTAGAGGAAGGCATCCCCGTTTTGTCCTTTGATCTGCTGCGCCTGTCCGTTCTGACGGGCATTGCATCGGCCGACGACACGCCATTCATGCGCGCCTTCGGTCCACGAACCGTCGGGATTCTGCGTGGCGTCCTCCTCGTACCACATTTCGAGCGTATAGGGGAATCTTACCATTGGTCGGAAATATCTGTGATTCTTGATCGGGTATCGAACTCTTCGGCAATATCGGTTAGGCCGTTCTCCTTTGCGAGGTAGAATATGTGCTCTTTAAGCCCGTCGGTATTGTACGACAATGAATAGCCCCCGTTGCTCTCGTTCATGAGAACAATAAGATTTTGCATGATGGCGATTGCGGCCTTTGCCACGCTGATTTTGTCGGTTGCCGTATAGTCTGCTTGAGCATCTATCCCCTCGTCGATGCAAGCCTTTTCTTTGAGAAATTGATCTACATCATAGGGATACAGGCTTGCCGATATTGCCTCCAAATTCGTCATAGAATTACGATTCTACGGTCAGCGAATAGATTCCGTTGATCTCGGTGATAACCGGAAGCGACAGCGATTGCGCCTTTGTGAACTCCACGCCGTTGGAGTTGTCGGTTTCGCCCTTGCCCCACTGCGAGATGCGGATGCGCCCGTAGTTGGAGTAGGTTACGCCCGGCTCCTGCCGCAGTTCGTTGTCGGCGTAGGCATTTTTGATGACGCCCAGCTTGCCCGACGGCACGAAAACGAGGTTTTTGTCGTTCCACGGCGAATATTCCACGAGCTTGCCATTGTTCTGGATGCGGGTCATGCGACGGATAACCTCGAAGGTCGGGAATCCGTTATAACGCATGAACTCGTTCAGGTTCGCCAGCAACAGCGGAGTGGACGACTTGTCGTTGCCGAATACCGCCAGCTTCATCTTCTTGTTGCGGAGGATGTACGACAGGCGTTTCTGCGAGAGCAGAATACGGTCGAACGTAACTTTGTCCTGCGCTGCGTCGAGGATAGCTTGAATGTCTTCCAATGTATCGACCGTTTCGACATTCCCATCCGTCCATAACGTTTTTGCGGTGGCAATGTTCTCGGACGGCATTTTGTAGTCGATCGTACCTCGAACGCCGCCCTCGGGGTTGTTAGTCGTGTCGAACGTGAATACACCCTTGTTCGACAATGCTCCGAGGAAGATGATGTCCAGTTTCGACTGTACGGAGTTCACGACCTTCGTAACGTTGTTCCACATCAGGTTGATGAGCTGCTGCGTCTTGGCCGAATCGGACAGCATCCGAGAATCGAGAATCTGCAACACCTTCCGATACTCTTCGATGGGCATCGAGTAAGACATCTGATGGGTCAATACCTTCTGCTTGATCGTTTCCAGCCCCTCAGTTCCCATGATAGGCTCCTTACCTTTGGAGTCGAGCGTTGCAGCGGCGACGCTCAAATTGTACGAGCCGATCAACTCTTCGAAATTCAACCCGACAGTAGGGGTGTCCCAGTCGAGGAATCGCTCGTAAATATTCTGGTCGAACAGCCGCTTACGCAGTTCCGAGGCGGCATCGATGCGAATCTGTACCTGTTTGGTCAGTTCGCCGAAAATGGATGAATAAAACACGTCGTTCATTGTTCACCTCCTCTTTTACTGTCGTACATACTTGATTTCGGGGTTGTTCTTCAGACTGTAGCCCTGAAGCCACGCGGCGGGGACAGGATATGCCACATCTTTGAGGATGATACCCGCATATCCGGCCGATACGGTCTGAAATCCGTTATTGGAGGAGTAGACCATATCGGTTTCGACAACTGCATCGGGCAGATTGTCGTCCGAAAGGACATCCACACCTTCGGTCGCTCCCGTTACCGCCGCTGCGAAGGTGATCACGTCGTAATCCGCATTCTTCGTGTCGATGCTTTTCACGGTCGAGTTTGCCTCGCCAACCTTGACCGTATCTCCGACTTGGAGCATGGAGCCCTTTTGGACATGCGGAGCAGCGGTTGTGCCGCCCGACAGAACACGTGCGCTCTTACATACGGAGCATTCCATGTTGTCGAAGTCGAGCTTGATCGGCGTACCTTTGGGAATCTTAGTCCCCTCGGGATAGGTTCCCTTCAGTTTGAAGTCCCCCGGCAATACGGCAAATTCACCGCGCCAGAATACGGGGAAACCGCCTTTTACTTTTGTTTTTTCAAATACGATTGCCATGATTTTACGTTTTGATTACTCTTTGTCCGGAAGTGTTTCGGCCCACGCCTTTGCGAGTTCTTTGCCCTGCGCTTCGGGTGTGGACATGGGGAATCCCGAACCTTTCCCCTCCAGCCCTGCGGTAACCAGATTCTTCTGTACGTTTGCGAGGTAGTCGCCGATTGTTTTTTCGTCTGCGTCGTCGGCGATGACGAATCCCTCTTTCATGCGCCACTCCGGAATACCGAGTTCTTTGGCTTTTGCGGTGATTAGGTTCATGCGTTCGGTCTTGGCCTTTTCCGCTTTCAGAGTATCGCTCTCTGTCTTGATGGCATTGTAACGCTCCTCCTGTTGCTTTTTGTAGGCTTTGAACCACGCAGGCTCCTCATCGTCGGGTTCGGTCTTTTTACCCTGCCCGCCCCCTGCGGCAGCTGATGCCTCGGCCTTCGCTTTAAGCTCGTCGTACTGTCCTTTCAGCGCGTTGTAATCGGTACGTGCGCGGTCGGCATCGGACTGAAAAACTTTCAGGAAAGGTTCGACCCCGCCGACTGCGGTTTCGATCTGCGATTCATCGGTGACGGATTTTTCCAGAATAGAGGCTACTCCGTCGAGAGCCTTTGCACCGAACCCCAAATTAGAATACTTGGTTTTCAGTGCTGCGAGAATTTTCTCTTTCATGTTTTTTCGTTCTATATGTTTTGGGATAAATCATCATATCCGCATCAAAAAAGGTCTGTCAGCCAATGCCAACAGACCCACCTAACCTAACAACTACGTCGAAGTTATTCCGTTCTATGCTGTTGGCCTATATCTTCATAGGCTCTGGGACAAAATTCGCCACGTTCGGCACATTATGCAAGAGATTTTCGAAAAAAAATCTTTCAATTTTTCGTGTATTAAAAATATTTCGTACCTTTGTTACAACAAAGTATTAACTTAAAATTTAGCACGGTATTTGTCCGTGTTTATGACATACATAAGGCTGCATTATATTATACTCTCGCCTGACAGAGCGCCAATCTGTTAATAACCTATAAGGGTAAGTTGCGGATTGCATTTCCGCAGAGCTGCTCGGATAGGTTATTTTCTTTGCAATATATTCAATATATTCTTACTATCCGATACGCTATGTAAGTTGATTTCACCGTTTGGATATTCACGAACAACAATCCAAGACTTCGTATTACCGATTTTTGTCTCAAAAAGATGTGCAATCACATGTGTATCATGGTAGTCCTGTCCGCTTCCGCAATAGACAGATTCTTCAACAATACGCTTGATATCCAATAGTGATTCATTTTTCGTATAATATGATTCGTGAGGTTGATTAAGCCATTCTTTTATGCCGTGATTGGTTAAATGTATGTCATGGCTGAATTGCGGGTTATGTAAAATTCGATTATTTTGTGTTTTAGCTTCTATCAATATCTCTTTGCGTCGATTCTTCTTGTAATCTGAAATATCCGTATATTGCTTATTTTCTGTAATCCAATAAGGTAAAGTGCCTCGATTGTTCGCCTTTTCGATACGGTCGGCATTCTGTATAAGCCACTCCTTGAAACGGGGCGGGACATCCGCAACTTCGTTTTCCGCATCTTCCCACCAATCCTTGCCTGTGTCTTCGTTAGCGATAATCGGGACAGCGTAACAGCGGCAATTCGGATGCCACCCGATGAATTTGAAAGACTTCGGATATTTCCCCTCCATTGCGTCGCATATCTCCAGTGGCGCCCGCCCCTTTTTGAAGCGGGGATACCATGCTTTCGCCAACCATGCGGCGTGGGATTTGGACGTTTTTACTTCATAACCCACAATGAAATCGAGTTGCTGCCAACGGATACTGTCGGCTTCACGATAAGCGCTGTTTATTTCGGTACGGGCCATACGCATGGCGTTCTGATAGGATGATCGGTAAACGCCTTGTCCGGGGTGGTAGGCCTGCGCGGCTTTCGACAGGGTGAGATTGCCGAACGCATCTCTGACACGCCGAAATAGCTTGTCCGGCTCATTCAGATACATGCGTGCATCTCTGCTTATATTGGCCGCGCTTCGTCCCTCGCTGATGCCGACCGATAGCGACAACTCGACGTGTCGTTCGAACTGTTTTGCGATACTCCAGACCCTTTCGGACAACGTGTGTCCATAAGTCATCCTCTGCTGGAATGCCTCCAGCGCATCGAGATTATGAAGCATCCACTCTTTTTTCGGATTGTCGGACAGTTGTTTTACCCATGAATCATTCTTATCGTTGGCAAAAGCCCATTCCGTAGCGATTCCGGCAGTAATTATCGTGGACAACTTATCTCGGAACGAAGATAACGAGGCATCAGCTTGTCTACGACGGCTTTTGTTTGATGAGAAGGTGAACAGTCGGCCGGTCTCGGGTTGATAGTTATACCCTATGCCCAAACGAACCAATTCCTCCGAAGCTGCATCATACAAAGCGTCGATCTGTCGAAGATATTCTTCGACATGCGCTCGATGTTGCTGCTCCCATTGGGCGGCTTTCAAATCTAATCCGGCCATAGGTTCAGATTAGAATGTCGGCTCTATGATATTACTCATTGATGCCTCTGCCTTTGCCTGCTTTATACGCTCGATTTCAGCGGTTACATCGTCGGCGGTTCCCATTAACTCGACTCCCTTTTCAAGCGACATCACCCCGTCTTGTACTGCTCGGCCGATTGCAGCCCAACGGGCGGTAACATCTTCATTGAATGGTTCAGCAAACTCGTGCTCTATTCTTAGAGCAGCAAGCTCGGAACGCAGATGAATGTGGGTTACATTCATCATGATGGCGAGAATAAGATTTTTCTCCCGATCTACGGCTATGTCGTAAATCTCCTTGTTGTTCTCCCGCTTGATATATCCCAACACCATCGCTCGCTTGATTGCTTCGCCCGAGAGAGTTCCCAGTCCCGCCATCTTCTCGGGCGTGAACTCGGGTGTGAAAGTATCGAACAGAATAGACCGCGCGAGGTCTTCCTTTTCCCGTTGCTGCGTCTCGGAGGAGGTCGGTGGATTGATGTACTCGAATTTTGAATCCGCTCCGGTCATCCGAATCATTTTCCCGGGCTTGTCGGCTCGACCTTTCAAAAAATCTACGACATCGCCCGTTGCTGCGGCGATAGGGTCTGCGAAATAGTTATTTGTGTCGGCTATTTTGCTGTCTATATCCTCCTCGCGGTCTATACGGGGATTGAGGCCGTTCCATGCCTTATCCTGTCTGTAGTAAATCACATTGATTTTCCCCGTTGGATTAGGTGTTGCCGTAACCTCCCAATTGAGTGTCCCTCGTCTGCATCGGTAGATTGTATCAGGAGTTTGAATGTCGAAATGCTCGACGGTCGATGCCCCCTCTTTGAGATAGTACCCATACCCGAATGCAATGAGGTTATTATATTGATCGAATAACGGGCGCAGGGTGTATCCCTCCGACTTGCAGATTACTACGACTTTCACTTGCGGTTGGAAATTCTCGTCCCGATAGATGTGGTAGAGCTTGGCACATTCAGTTTCTGCCCCCGCAATGCGCTTTGCCTTACGCATGGTGACGTCGAATCGGGTATCCTGCAAAAATTGATTATATGCTTCGAAAGCCTCGTCCGAACCCTCGTTGTTTACTTTCTTCCAGCGTATGGGGTTTCCGAGCAGGAAGAACAGTTCCACTTCGTTGATATACTTCTGCCGTGCACGAGGCAGTTTCTCGGTTCGATAAGGCTCTTGACCTTTACGCACCTTGTCGGCTTTCCGCATAATGCGGTGAAGTTCGGGATTATACTCCTGAATCGCTTGCAGAACCTCTATGTCTCGGTTCTGCATGAGGGCTTGCGCTTGCGTGATATCTCTATCCTTGATAAGTGTAAGCAAGTCTCGATCAGCGCCGGCTGCATTCAGATACTTATTCCTTATCGCATTGAGCAGATTGTCGATGAATCCCATGTCCGTATTTTTACCAAATTCCTAAATCTTCTTTGTTTAAATCTTCTCCATTGTCGAAATAACCCCGCTTTTCGATTATTCCTGTCAAGGCATCTTCGGCGTCGTCATGACTGTTGAACTCCTGTTGCTTGCGGTATGATTTGATGTGTGAGGCGAACTCCGGCCATCTATGCTCCCATCCTGTCGGAAAATAGATGAGGTTCTGTACCTCGTTCGATCGCGTGAAGATGCGCACCCTTTTGTTGTCCGTCTGCGTAAACGGGTTAAAGGATGTAAAGTTGTTACCCATCATTCGGCACTGCGCCATAACATTGCGCCCGAACGATCTGCCGCCATTGTTGCTTTCGATGTAGCATATTTCCGTCTTGTTGCGGGACAGCAACTCGGCTGTCGCCGGCTCGGTGTATTCCATCGGCTTCTGTGTGTAGAGAATGTCCGTTACGAAATTGCCGATAGGAGTTTCCGTATAGCAGATCGAGCACAGATAGTCGCTGCCGGTATCGGCGGTGTCCGTGTAATTCTTGCGGCGCATGGATGCCGCATAGGGAATGATGTCGTATGTCTTGAACTCTCCGTACATCAGCCCCTCCAGCGGCTTAGGGTTCTGCATATACTGCGTTTCGAACACGTAGGAGTTCGATTTCTTGATTTTGTGCAGTTCCTCCAGCGTATGCTTGAAATCCCATAGCGGATGTTCTTGCCCGTTTTCGTCATACCAAATACATGGTAACGACAATACCGTCCACTCTTCCGGCTCGATCTCTTGCAGATACCCGCACAGGTCGTGTTCGTGCAACCTCTGCATGATGATTATAATCGGCGTATTGCGGGAGTTCACACGATTGCGAATTGTAGATTCGAAACGATTGTTCACGCGCTCGCGGATCGTTTCGGACAGGGCGTCCTCGGGCTTGATAGGGTCGTCGATGACGATTGCCCCCGCAAAGTCGCTTTCCCACGCCGGAATGAAATCGCCCATTTCGCGCCGCTCCCTGTCGGGATCATCCACTTGGCCTGCGCCGAAACCCGTAACCTGCCCCGCCGCACTTACGGCATACAGTCCGCCGCCGGCGGAGGTGTACCACTTCTTCGCGTTCTTCGATTCAACGCTGACCTCGGGGAACAACCGTTGATAATAGTCCGATTGCACCGTTTCATTGATCTCTTTCGAGTTGTCGAGAACGAGGTCGTCTGAATAAGAGAGGTGGATAAACTTGCTGCGGGGATTTAGCGCCAGCCCGTAAGCGACGAAATTTTTCGACACGAGTTCGGTCTTCCCGTATCGTGGGGCGATATTGATGATGAGCCGCTTTATATCGCCCCGTACCACTTTGTCGAGAGTTTCGCATATTTGGCGGTGATGATCGCCGACAATAAAGCGCATTCCCGTCTTATGCTTGAACATATAACGGGTGAAGTTCAGCGTACCGGATAGGCAAAAAGTCCGCTCTATGTCAATGTCGCGAATAGGGGGAGTGCGTCAATATTCTTCGTTAAGTTTCAGCCCATATTGCTTAGCTTCCTCGGGAGAGAGTGTGCGGGGCGGAATTAAATCGGCGCCATCGGCTCCCGTAATCTCTGACCGTTCGATATACCCCCGTTTCTTCCCACGGGTCTTTAGCGTGAAAATGATCGCGGTTTCGGATGGACGTTCGATCCAGCCCGCAAACCGTTTTTCGCCGTTCTCGTCTTTCTCGATGGCGGGAACACCAGCCACCAGCTTACGCAGGTTGCTTTCGGCCAGATCGACGAACCGTTCGCGGGAATCTTCGAGGGCCTGCTTGAATGCCATATCCTCCTCGCACCACGTATAAACCGTGCTGCGCTCTACGCCGATATTTGCAGCGATATCCGATAAAATACCACCGCAGGCGTTTGCCACCTTGCGGAACACGTCTATAGTAGGTTTTTTTGAGGGCATTGCCATTTTTTATAGCGTAGTTTTTGTAGTTATTCCACCCGTTCGACCATATCAGCGAATATTTCACCCGGGATGATCTTGTCGTCCGGCCCGAATCCGAAGCGCAACATGAAGGACGATTTTGCCCGATAGGACTTGAAGTTTATCATTACATAAGATTCGATGTCCTCGGCCTTCTGCTCTGCCTGCTGGCGGATTTGCTCCTTCATCTCCTTGACCGCCGCTTTTCTTTCTTCGAAGGGCCGCTGCATCTCCTCGAAATCATCCAGCGTATCGGCCAGCCCTGCACTCATTTCATCCTGCATAACCGATATGCCGTATATGTTCATGTCCGCTTCGGAGAGGCCGGCGGCCTGATAGTCGATCTCCGGTACGAGTACTTTCATTTTCTCCATGTCGAATTCGCCCATTGCGGAAGGTGAGTTCATGAAGATATTCTGTTCGCGTTCGGTCTTGTTGTCCAGCTCTACCGCTTCGACCTTGATTTCATAATCCGTTTCGGATGTCCCGTCATATCCGTTGATGATGTCGAGCGTCTGCACGCGCTTATGCCCCGACACAAGATAGGAGGACAACCGATTCCATACGATACCGCCCAAATAGCCTACGGTCTTGAAGTTCTTTTTGAGTTTCCGAATGACCTCGGGATCTTCCTTTCGGGGATTGTATGGGGCGAAGTTAATTTGCGACCGCCTGATTACGACCGTATCACTTTGTCTGTATTTGGGCTGCTGCTTTTTCTGCATCATATCTGAGTAATATATTTCGGGACAAGGGGAATACCTTGTAAATCTTTTCGAGGTCTTGCGGATAGTGCCGACGCAGGTAGTCGAAACACTTGGCATCGAACCATAATCCGTTTCCCGCCTCGTTGGTATATGCAATAGGCTCTGGCAGACGTCTCGCTTTTATATAGGCAAGTACATCCGACTTTTTCCAATGCGATAGTGGGTAAACTTTATTCGTGTTGCTTATGGCCTCGTTTTCGTAACCGCGCAACATTAAACGACGATGCATGCCGTCCGCTTGTTTCATACCGTAGAAAGAGTACGAAATACCTGTTTTCATCCGAACGGATTCATCAATATCTTTCAACGACATGATTTTGACATTCGGATTGGCGACACAGCAGAATCCGATTCGTAAGGCCCTCGACAAATTCCAATGCGGCACTTGCATGATGCGCACGTTCGAATAGCGGGCTTTGATTGCCCGCAGGTAGTTGTCGATATGGTCGAGACCCTTGACGAAATACATGAACACGCAAACGATCTCTTTGAAGTGCGGCGCCATAAGATCGAGCAGCACCTCGCTGTCCTTGCCGCAAGAGTAAAAAAGGATCACCCTGTCCGTTTTTCGACGGACAGAGGCAATCACTTCGTTTGCATGATCTATCAGGGTCATTTCGCACCGAAAACTCTGTTAAGACCACGCTGCCTTTCGGCTCTTGACATAAATCGGCCTGTACTTGTACGGCCAGCTCCGTAACCTGTAGTGTAGCTTAATTTTTAGAGGGTTTAACAATTATTTTTTTGCAAAACGTCGCCAAGATGATAGTCGACGTCTAACAGTTGTACGTTTTGTCCTTCAAATTCTTCGTATATAGGTGCGCCGTCGTCCTCATAAAAATATGGTACGCATTCAGCCTTCTTTACCGCCACCAATGCGCCCGGGCGGTTAGTTTCATAGCCTACCCAAAACTGAATGGCATCATATTCGCGCGGTACAAACTCGAAACCCTTATTGTTGGGCTCGGCGTTCTTAAACAAATCGGGGTAATTATCATATGTACGCCCTGTTGACAAATCTTTGATTACAGCATATTTTTTCAACGATTTCGGGCGCACTTCGCGCGTCTCGACCGACTTCTCGCCCGACAGAATCGCGTCGAACCACTTCTGTTTGATGATCAGCGTTAAAATTTTCATAGCATTTAATTTTAGTAGCGGGGGCAAGAATCGAACTTGCGCCTGCGGGACACTAACCCGCCGTGGTAACCTCTGCACTACCCCGCATATATTGGTACAGTGCAAAGGTGGACACGTTCGGCACATTGTGCAAGTCTTACCGCCGAATTATTATTAAAAATACGATTTTTTTTTTGAAGAATCGCAATTTTCAAGGTCTTTTCTTCGCGCACCCTTTGCAGCGGATGATTTCAAGTACGACTGTATCGTACTTGACAACCAGCACCCCGTCGCGATTATTGTCCGCACCTTGGCGGACTTCACAACCGCATTTCAGACGCGTGCGGTGGCACGTTGCACCCGTTAATTCGAACGTCTCTTTAAGCAGCGTCAAGTCGCTGCGCTTTTCTACATACTTCGTCGGTCTCATTTTATATGACTTTTACAAGATTGAACATTCTGAATGACCGCCAGTCCTCGGCAACCGTATCGTAATAGGTTACGAGGTGTTTGTTCGGCTTGCGGTCGGCGCCCTTCGTTTCGGGGCATAAGTCCTCTTTGAGCGTGCCGAACGCCTGCCGCAGTTCGCCCGTGCTCGATTTAAGGTAGAAGAACTGCACGATGCCGGCGTGCATCTTCAGCTTCAGTTTGAACACCTGCCATGCCTTGTGTAGGCATTCGGCAAAGGCTTCGCCCGTCGTGTGGCATATCTGCCACGCCGTGCGCATGATCGTTGAAAGGTCGGTCCGTTTCATCATTATATCGGTTAGAAGTTCGCTTTGAGTTTGAGCAGACGCAGCACCTCGCGCAGTTCGCTATCGGTGTATTTCTCGGTGATTTCACGCGATACGCCGTTGGTATTCATCGTGATTTTAATCGCCGCTTCTCTGCTGACTTTTGGGGTAGATTTGCGTATTTTCATAGCTTATTATTTTTACCACCGGCGGCAGGTGCCGCCACGCTTCGGGCCTAAGGTCTATTTATAGCCACCCGAACGGCTAACTTTAGAGGTTAATTTTCTTGTTATATACTTATTGTATTCATTATTCAGTTTGACGTCAATAATGTAATATTACCATAATTACAAAATATATTCACTATGACCATATGCAACGTGATGACACGATATTAACCAGCATCTACCAAGGTAAAAATGCGGATTATTATTGTACATAATAATTACAGGGTCTACTACAATTTTAGCGTCCCAACTTTCGCAACCACTCTTAATTTTTTCTCTTATTTCTTTTTTTACTTCTGCAACAGTATTGTATTTACTATTATCTAAGAAATATTTTATGAGACTTTTTTTGTGTTTCTTTTGCTCTTCAGATAAAAATTGTTTTTTCATAATTTATTATATTTTGGTTTGGTTTTGACACTGCAAATATAACTAATAGTATAATAAAATCAAAATAAAAATTGATAAAAACTACACTATAAGTATATTTTTTTATAATCTTATTATAATTATATGGGAAATTTACTACCTTTGTACATAGTTAAAGCCATTAAATGATTAGTATAATGCCAAAATTTCGAATATTAGAGTTGTGCAAACAAAAAGGCATAACGCAAAAGGATTTAGCTGAAAAAATAGGAATGACGCCCGTTGGCTTGGCAAAAGCTGCTAATGGAAACCCCACATTTGAAACACTCGAAAAAATTGCCGTGGGATTGAATGTATCTGTTCCGGAGCTTTTCGCCCCTCAACCGACGAACACGATTACGTGTCCGCATTGCGGGAAACTTATTAAAGTAGAGAAAGGGGAATAAGTATGGTTACAATTAAAAAAATAAACGTCAATGACGTGGAGGTATCGGTTTCGCAACAAGCCGGTAGGGAGGACTATATTTGCTTAACCGATATGGCTCATTATAAAGATGCAGATCGAACAAACTATATCATTCAGAACTGGATGCGTTTGCGAGGGACGATTGAATTTTTGGGGCTTTGGGAGCAAATAAATAATCCCAATTTTAAAGGCATCGAATTCGACGCCTTTAGAAATAATGCAGGGGCAAATTCATTCACACTTACCCCAAAACAATGGATAGAAAAGACTGGAGCTATTGGAATTGTATCAACACCCGGGCGTTATGGAGGGACGTATGCCCACAAAGATATTGCATTCGAGTTTGGCACATGGTTGAGCCCTGCTTTTAAGCTCTATCTTATTAAAGAATACCAGCGTCTTAAAGAGATAGAATCGCACCCTTCTTTAGGGGAATGGAATGTGAAGCGAATTTTAAGTAAAGTAAATTATACTATTCACACTGACGCAGTCCGAGATTTTGTAATACCAACATTGAATGAAAGTGAAAAACTATACGCCTATTCGACAGAAGCAGACATGTTGAATTTGGCTCTCTGGGGATGTACGGCAAAACAATGGCGTGAGGCAAACCCTAAATATGCGGAGCAAGGGCTGAATATTCGAGATATGGCAAGCATAAATGAACTTGTCGTCCTTGCAAATCTCGAATCGATGAATTCAGAACTCAATAAACAAGGGCTGGATAAGATTGCACGATATGCGCAACTTCGGAATATGGCGCAGGAACAATTGAAACGTTTGAATTTAAAAGAAACGGACAAGAATTTTCGTGCAATTGAATTACGAGATAAAAAGCTAATGAAATAAAGATAGCAAATAATGCAACGAACATGATCACGTGCCCTCGGTGCGGGACGGTGCTGGAGGTAAAGGAATGGGAATAAAATTTGAGTAATAATATGACAAAGATCCTAAAGGCTATTTATGGGTCTGAGAAGACACCGTTGAAATTGGGTTATTTAGAGATTCCGTGCTATGTTTTAGAAGATGGCACGCGAGTATTCTCGGGTAGAGGATTGCAGAGAGCGATAGGTTATGAAAGCAAGAGCGGCCAATGGATGCGAAGTTTTTGTAACATGGACGGCATTTCCGCTTATATGAATGCCGGCGATGATAGTATTATCAATCGACTATCATCGCCTATAAAATTCCAAAGAATAGACGCAGGTGGCTCACAATCAAGCGCGAACGGATATGAAGTAACATTACTTATTGACATATGTTCCACTGTAATTGACGCGAATCGTGCCGGCGTTTTTAATAATGACGCAATAGTGCGCAACGCCGATATAATCATCAGGGCTGTTGCAAAGGTTGGAATCATAGCCCTTGTCGATGAAGCCACCGGTTATCAGGAAGACAAGAAAAGGGCAAAAGACGAGCTTCAGCAGTTCTTATCGCAATTCATATCGGAGGAAGCCAGCAAATGGGTCAAGACATTCAATGATTCGTTCTTCGAAATGATATATCGGATGCATGGATGGAATTGGACCATGACCCATAAGCGTCCGGGTGTTGTCGGAACGTGGATCAATGATATTGTTTATGAACGTCTTGCCCCCGTTGTGCTAACTGAGCTCCAAAAGGTGAATCCTAAAACAGGGAAAGGAACGCAAAAAGATCGCCATCATCAGCATCTAACCGAAGAGGTAGGCCGTCCGAAGTTGAAAGAGCATTTAGCAGCAGTAGAGGCATTAGGACGGGCCTCGGGGTATGATTGGACTAAATTCATGCAAATGCTCAACGCCGCATTTCCAAAGCAATATCAACAATTAGATTTACTTTTCCCTGATGATGTAAGGGTGGATATCGGCAAATAGCTCTGTAATTTCTAACTATACATCTTATCATGAAATTGCTTGTAATTCTGACGAACGCGATCACCTGCCCGCATTGCAGCAAGCCGATCAAAATAAAGCTGGAGGAGTAAGGGGTAATTACTGTTTTATTTTCAAAGATAAGGAAGAAAAGGGAATAATATGCAATTTAAAAAAATCGGCAAAAGATTTGCATTTTGAAATATGGCGCATTATATTTGTGCCATAATCCGAAGCCAGTAGGCTGGCAAAAAAAATCCGATGCAGATAGGTCTGCCGTTAAGCCACTCGCGAGGGTGGCTTAATTGTTTTATTAAAATACCAAAATATTAAATAAATGACGACCAAAGTAAACATTTTAATCGACGGAGGTTTTTTTTGGCAATGTTTCAAAAAAATTAACAAAAGGAATCCGCAGCCAAAAGATGTCTGGCAAACCGTAAATGACGTTATGGCTCTTGTCAAGAGACAAACAAACGGCGAAACGGAGGATATTTTATTCCGCGTGTTTTATTACGACTGTAGGCCTTTTGGAGGCACGATTAAAGATGTCGCAGGAAATAGTGTAGATTACTCTGTAAGTACCGGCTATGCGATGAAAAATAAATATCTTGACGCCTTGTGTGCGATGGATAGATTTGCGCTTCGTTTGGGCGAGCTGTCGTTTACAGGATGGAAACAAGATATATACAGTAAGCAAATGAAGCCGGATTTCAAGCAAAAAAGTGTAGATATGAAATTCGGTCTTGACATGGCCACTATGGCAACAAAACATACGGTGGACAAAATAGTGCTCATAGCCGGTGATTCGGATTTCATAGCTCCCATTAAATTTGCACGCAAAGAAGGGTTGTTAATTTATCTGTATTCAATGGGAAATCCTATAAAACAGTCTCTTCGAGGGCATTGCGATTATGTCCTTAAATAAAATAAGAAAAGCCGAGTTCCCTCGGCTTTCTTTTTTGTCTTTTCGAGCCAATCTTATACGGCGGGTCTCGCAGTCTTACACTCTGCTTTTTTGCTTCGGATGATTTCGAGAATCACCCGGTCGCCGTCGAGCACCAGCATTCCGTGCCGGCGGGGATCGCCGCCTTTGGCTCGGTGTTCTGCCTCGCATTCGGTGTGGATACGGACACAACGAAACCCCGCCGCCTCGAAAGCAGATCCGATTAATGACAGGTCGCTGCGCTTGGGGACGCAGTACATTGGTGGAGTTGCCGCCTTGATGCGGCCCATACGTTCGATGCGCTTTTTCATATAGGTTTAGCAATAAAAAACTGCGTTACGAGTTGCTCGGCCCTATATGCAAGCCGTCGGGCGTTTCCGCTACCGAACTCGACGCAGTTAGATTAAACTGTATAAATAGATGCAATATATCCAAATGGTGGATATATTTACACTACATGAACTTTAGCAATGCAAATATACATTTTTCAATCGGAATGGAAAAATGATGTAGAAATATTTGCGTAATACGCAAAAGTGTATTATATTTGTAGTACCCAACAGTAGATACGATATGAATGTAGAACTAACCGAAAAAGAGTGGGATTTGATAGAATCTATTCGTAATTACCATAAGGCATATCCCAATGGAAGAGAGGAGCAAGAATGGTATATAAACATGATTTTGCAAGAATTATTAGACAGAGATTAAACAACCACCTCCGGCCGATTGGTCGGAGGTATAAAAATAGATCGTATGGAAATTTTAGTGAAACAAAACCGAAAAACGGTAAAACAGAAAATGTCCGATATTTTATTAGATGTATCGTGGGCTAAAATATCGGAACGGTACTTTGGTAAATCGCGGTCGTGGCTTTATCATAAAATGGATGGTATGAATAACGGTAAACCCGACGATTTTAGTGAGGCGGAAAAGGAAATCCTTCGTAATGCCTTGTACGATCTATCGCGGAGGATCAATAAATGCGCAGAGAGTATTTGACATTCAATAACAACCACTCGTAAACAGAAAAAGTCCCATTTATGAACGGGACTTTTTTTTGGCTACATGCGTTATGTATAAAATTTATTTATTATTTCGAGCAATAACATCTGCAACTTTCCTTTTATCCTATTGGTTAATATGAATTAATTCGTACTGTTTGTCATTCCAAACATAGGTGATTATAAATTTCCACCCATGGGCTGGGTATGTGTCAAAATCGAAACTTCCATCTGGAAGAGGTGGATGAATTTTCGTCCTGTATATATTAGTATACTCATTACAAATTATATCAGGACGTCCAGAGGTTGCTAAATTACCGAACTCATCATACAATGCTATAGATAAAAGATGAACGGGACTATCAACGTTCGTGTTGAAGTGAAGTCTTAAATAACTATAAAAATATGTAGCTGTTGTTCCATTTGTACCACACACACTGCTCGCTGTAACGAATTTGTCAATTTCACAAACCTCAACTTGACATTTAGCTTCAAATCCCCCGTCATTCGTTTTCGCTACGACTTCAGTTGCTCCTAATGTTTTACCATAAACTTTGCCGCTTGCATCCACGGTTGCTATATCCGAATTTAACGATTCCCATATCACTGAATTATCCCAAACATTATCGGGTATGACTTTTGCCTCTAATTGTCGACTACTACCCAAAAAGAGTGATAAGCTTTCTGTGCAAGTAATTCCTGTTACATGTCGGGGGGATACTGTAACGGTACATTCGTCAGAAAGAGAGGTTCCTTTGGCTGTAACTTTTATGGTGGTTGTGCCTATTCCTATAGGATAAACGACACATTTCTCTCCCTGAAAAGCAGTCCGGAATGTTACGACATCGTTATTCATAGCTTCCCATTCAAACTCAGGCATTGGGGCATTCTCTGGTTCAATAGAGACATCAAGAATATAGGATGTGCCTGTGTCGATTACGTCGGATTTGCCAACGAGAAAATTAAGATCATGTGAATCCAATGTAATTGCAGTTAATGCTATGGGTTCTTCTACTGTAACTTCACATGTTGCACAAAGTTGTCCTTTATATGTTAAAAGAATACTTGTTTGTCCGGGTGCTTTTGCGGTAACAATTCCTTTGTCGACAGTAGCAACATTTTTATCCGATGAATCCCACACTGCATCCTCTCGCACAATATTTCCGCTTACGACGATCGTATGCAATGTATATGTCTCATTTACCTCAAGATTAAGGTTGCTTACATCAAATATTACTTTTAGTGGTTCTGCTTGTGATTCATCCTCATTATTGCAAGCACAAAATAATGATATAATTGACAATAATGTGATTGAAAATAATTTTTTCATAATGTAATAAGTTATTGGTTAGATGCTGCAAAGTTACAAAATTCCCCCCCCCCGCAAAATAATAAGCAGATTTTTTGAAGTTATGCCGAGAGTTCCGAGGTTTGCAAAAACGTTGAAGCTATGATTCTGATTTGGTTTTCTTTCCTTGTTATTTTCGCTACGTTTATCGTGGTAATGGTTGGTGAATATCGTTTCAACAAGTCAATAAAAGCCCACGATAAACGAATGCGCCAGATGTTCTCCGATATTGAGGAGACGCGTAAATACTCTGCTAAAGATTAACATGAGAAGTCCCGTCAACTATTCTTACAACGCTATCCCTGCTATCCTTCTTTGTACATCTAAACCTGACCCTGACCCCAAATATATAAGCAATATTACCTAAAACTTGTGGGGCGTCTCAATTTGCATCCACACCACAAAAAACCGCAGAAATAACTGAAATCGACGGGTTTGAAAGTGTGAAACTATATGGGGCTGGCATCAATATAATTTGAATTACGCAAATATTAAAAACTTACATTTTTAAAGTTTGCGTAGTTTCAGGGTCTAACACATCAAGAGAGATGGCATTGTGCTGAGACATATAACCACATTTCCCACAAACCAACATTATATATGGGATACCCCATGATACGTTAATCGGATTGCTCATAGGGCGCATCATATGAAGTCCAAATTCTTCTATTATCGAGAATTGGGAGCACCCACACATCGGACATTCATATTGGCCAAGTTTTTCAATGATAGCTTTGGCTACTATTCTTTTTTGTTCATCACTAAACATAATGTAATTGTTGAAGGCTTTTGGTTAGTTTATTTTGCAAATCATTGGGTGCATTATACAAAAGTAATCGTTCAGATTTTAGATCGAATGATATATCATCGGGATTTTTAGCATTGCCAACAAGAATTACTGTTTTCCCTAAACTGTGGGCTATGCCAATCTCATAAAATACATTGGGATTTTTGCCATCAAGAACAGCGATGATGATTTCTGTTGAAGTTATCATTTGTAGGATTTGCCTTAATACGTTGCCGGGATTAAAAGGTTCATCACTTCTAAAACACGTATATCCAACTTGATGGCAAGCTGTTTTTATTGTAGCATATACTTTGTCAAACTTTTTATGAAATGGCATTAAACAAAATGCCGTTTTATCATTAATGTGAATGTTGCACATATCAATCCCAAAATTCTCAAAAAATGAGTAGTTGGGAATTTTTCGGTTGATTGATAAATCTTTTTCAGGAAATTCCAAAAGTAATTTTCCGGAATCAAACAACCGATCAATATTAGAAAGGAGTATCTCTTGTAATTCATATACTTGGCTTTCTATCCGTTCTCTCTGACCTGTTATTTCCACGGGCGACAACAACTGGACGGCCGATAACCTTTTCCCTGTGGAGTTTTACAAATAAGAGAGGTACGACGACCGGGGAACAACCGGATCGTATTCGCCGTATGGCGTTGGAGCTCGGAGGCAAAGAGACGAGAAAGTCAAGGTGGATAGACTGTTAAACACATAAGTAATGAAAATAGTGTGGAGATGGTGGCGGGGACGCCGCGTGAAGAAATCAGCGATGAAGGAGTTGGCAAGCCAATTTGTCTTAGCTGCTGAGGAAATGAAACGCTTTGCCGACGTCGAAGGCCAATATAAAGTGGACGCATCCGTCGATGTTCAAAGCATCCGAATCATCAAACTTTAAGACCTTCGGATACCCTTGTTCCGTGCCGGCCTGACCGCCGACACGGGAGCTAATAGCCACCCTATGAGGTGAGGGGTTCGATCGCTGGCAATACAACCCCAGCCTGTAAGGCAGAAAGCGATCCGGCACTGAGAGGCCGTTACCAACTCTCCGGCAGAGAGCCGTTACCAACTCTCCGGCGGTCGGAGCCGTTACCATTCCGACCAACGCCTGCAACGTATCTGCATTGTGTGCCGCCACCGAGAAGACGCGGCCGCGAGTAAGCAAATAGCCGAAATGCGCGAAAGAGCCATCACCTGAATGTAGGAACGCGATGATACGAGCGAACGAAAGGGCGGCGATAAATGACTATGTCATAGCGGGGTTGAATGTCTCCGCTATGACGCTAAGGGGATGACTGTTGCGACCCGAATTTGAATTTTGGCTAAACTGAATTTATGAATTTTTGCAATAGTCGTCCCTCTATGCCCGGGCTGCTGATTTCATGGTATGAGTTAAACAATTATTCGGAGATTAGTAGTTCTCAGCGGTCCGGGCTTCTTTTGACTAACTTAAAACTTCGATTATATGGCACACGATCCTCAAAGACAAATAGCCGCTTATTTCCGCAAAGGCGGCCGCTTGACGGTGAAACGGGCGTGGGATATGTTCGGCACTACAGAGTTGCGACGTATCGTCAGCCGGCTGCGCAAGGGCGGCATGGATATAGTCTCGCGTTGGGTGTCAATCGAGACACGCGACGGACGGCAACAACGAGTGAAGGAGTATTCCCGAACCGATTACATTGTTTGTCATGTTAAAAAAAATTATGGGCAAAATTTGCTAAATACGGTATAATGTTATATCTTCGCAAACGAGAAAACAGAAATAGGAACAAGATGAGGAATCTCGTTCATGCGCGCCAACGCTTATTATTTCTATCTCTGAAGGATGCCTTAGCCCATTAAGGTATCCTTTTTTATTTACTTATTTTTCCGATGCAGAATTCTTTTTTTATTTTGTATACTTCCATACAGGACGCTAAGTCGTTGTGGTGGATCCGAGTGGCAAATGTTTTTTCTTTAAATTTAAATTATAACAATTTACGAACACATGGTAGATAAAGTATTTACTCCCGAGAACATCACGGAATTAAAGCCGAATGAGGTCTTCGTTTTCGGTAGTAACAAGGCCGGTAATCATGTCGGCGGCGCTGCCCGCGTCGCCCTCGACAAGTTCGGTGCCGTTATGGGGCAAGGCGAGGGATTGCAAGGGCGATCTTATGCTATTCCGACGCTGGACGAGAACATGCACAAAGTAGAGTTGTCGGATTTGGAACGCTCCGTCAAGGATTTCGCGGACTTCACCAAAATACACCCGGATTTAATATTCTACGTAACGAAAATAGGATGCGGGATTGCAGGTTTCGATCTTTCTGAAATAGTAGAAATATTCAAGCACGTATCGTTCGGAGACAATGTGATTCTTCCGGAAGAGTTCGGGGAGGAAAAGTGTATCGATGGCTTCAAAGGCTTCGATTCTGATATGACATGTCGCGGCTTCAAATTCGAGGAGGGTGAGACTTATGAAGAAGATGCGAACCCTAAAGTTTGCGAAAAAGGATTTCATTTCTGCGAATCACCCTTTTCAGTGCTTAATTATCGTCCGATGCTGGATGATGATTGCAACTTCATCCCGATTCACCGCGTTACGGCTCTGGGTAGATGCCGTTCTGATAATGACAAAACGGCCACGACAAAAATTCATATCGGAGCCAAGCTCAATTTCTCAGATTTTATAAAAGCGGGTATCGACTTCTTGTATGAAAAATGTATCAAAAGAGCTCCGACTGTTAATGTAGATACGAGCGACGGAGCCCATATCGGTTCCTCGGGCGACGAAGCACAGATCGGTTCCTCAGGCTACGGGGCCCGGATTGGTTCCTCAGGCAACGTGGCACAGATCGGTTCCTCGGGCGACGAAGCACAGATCGGTTCCTCGGGCGACGGAGCCCAGATCGGTTCCTCGGGCGACGGAGCCCAGATCGGTTCCTCGGGCGACGGAGCCCAGATCGGTTCCTCGGGCGACGGAGCCCATATCGGTTCCTCAGGCAACGTGGCACAGATCGGTTCCTCAGGCTACGGGGCACAGATCGGTTCCTCAGGCTACGGGGCACAGATCGGTTCCTCAGGCAACGGGGTACAGATCGGTTCCTCAGGCTACGGAGCCCATATCGGTTCCTCAGGCAACGGGGCCCGGATCGGTTCCTCAGGCTACGGGGCACAGATCGGTTCCTCAGGCAACGGAGCCCAGATCGGTTCCTCAGGCAACGGGGCACAGATCGGTTCCTCAGGCAACGGGGCCCGGATCGGTTCCTCAGGCAACGGGGCCCGGATCGGTTCCTCAGGCTACGGGGCCCATATCGGTTCTTCCGGATACAAAGCAGTGGTTTCTGCCATTGGCCCCGGTTCAAAGATCAAAGCGAAGAAAGATAGCTGGATTGTTCTTGCCGAGTATGACCAATATGGCAGTCCGGTGTGCGTGAAGTCCGCCCAAATTGATGGAATTACGCTTAAAGAGGATGTTTTTTATCAGCTTGTAAAAGGCGAATTTGTTGAGACTGAATAGTAATATTCTTTCTTACAGGTTACGGACGCCTGCGAATAGTCCGCATGAGTTTTTTCATGTCAAGTTTTTGGTTGGTAGTTTTCCGTCCGTCATCCGTGAGGCCCACGGGCGGATGCCTGCCCGAATCGAAGCCCTACGTGGTGGCGTGGGAGTGTGGTAGATCCGGGCAGCTTTTTACGGAGGATAGCCTGAAGGCTCGGGAGACGGCGACGTTTCGGGAGTTCGAATCTCTCATCCTCCGCACGCCTGCGACAGAATGTCGTAGCCGTATCGGCCTTGAAAGCGATAGGGAGCCGATGAATATTTATTTGCTTGCCTTTTTGCTTGGCATGAAGCGCTGGAGGTAGCCAAAGAACCTATCTATTTGGTGTCGATCTTCGTATATCGGGACGTGGTCGGGCCCGGAGTAGCAGCTTGAGACTATATGCAAGTACCTCGGTGGCGGGAATAACAGACAAATGGTTAGTCCTTGGTATTTATGGACCGTCTTTGTCAGAGCGTTTTATATCCAGTTATCTGTGTTTAGGATGTATCCGAACGAGGGAACGCATATTATTGCGCTATGGTGTAATGGCAACACGTCAGATTT
This sequence comes from Alistipes sp. CHKCI003, assembly GCF_900021155.1. Taxonomy (GTDB): domain Bacteria; phylum Bacteroidota; class Bacteroidia; order Bacteroidales; family Rikenellaceae; genus Alistipes; species Alistipes excrementavium. The sequence continues at coordinate 16,185 of NZ_FCNT01000042.1, read as the reverse complement.
TGGTCCTGCTGTTCCCGGTTCGAATCCGGGTGGCGCAACGACATTCATGTATTGTGAAATGCAATAAAAGCATGTTTTTTGCAGTTTATTATAAATGACGTATATTTGCCATACACAACTATATTGATCCTGAATCATGACAACTCCGGTTTTCAATCCAGAGAAATCCTTACAGGCTGTTCTGTACGTTGCGAACAGGCTTGAACGGAAAGATTTTCACAAAATATTCAAGGTGCTCTATTTCGCGGATCGAGAGCATCTGACTAAGTATGGCCGTCCTATTACAGGTGATACGTATGTGGCTATGGAATACGGGCCGGTTCCTTCCATGATTTATGACATTTTCAAGGGTGTTCGAGGGGATGGTTATCAATGGCCTCAAATCGGTGAGTTCAGAAAAATGTTTCGAATTAAAAACAGATACAACGTCGAACCGTTGCAGGATGCCGATTTGTATTATCTTTCGAAAACAGATGTTGCGGAACTCGACACTTCGTTGACTGAATATGGCAAGCTGTCTTGGAATGAAATAGTGGAGAAATCGCATGCTTTCGCATGGAGTAAAACATCATTGAACGACAGGATGGCTGTGGAAGACATCATGCAGGAGAGTGGAGCCGACGAGGAATTCATCGCCGAGGTTACGGAAAACATTCGTGCCGTAAAAGAGTTGAACCGATGAAGGGTATATGCAGAGGTACGATATTACATCGGATGTTCGAGACGACCACACCTCCCAAACCGAAGTTCTTCGTAATCATAGGGGAAAGTGAAACGCATGTTATCGGCTATTTTTTCATAAATTCCAATATCAACAATTATGTGCAGCGCAGAAAGGATTTTTATGACATGCAGATGCCGATCAAGCGAAACGAATACCCCTTTCTCAAGTACGATTCGTTTATCGGTGCTCACGAGTTGAATATGATCGACAAGTCGTTGCTTGCCGAGGAGCTGGCATCCGGGGAGACTTCGATAAAAGGGTGCCTGAATATCGAGGATATGGACAGGTTGCTCGAGGCGGCCAAAGCCTCGGATTTGTTCTCTCCGTACGAGAAAGACACGTATTTCAGATAACGATTTCATAAGAATCGTATTTTTCATGACCGAGGTTCTGCCTCGGTTTTTTTATACTTTTTTTGCAGATTCGAAAAATAATCTGATTAGGTCTTGCGTAATGTGCCGAACGCTCGCAACTTTGCCACGAACTCATAAAACTATAATATGAGTGCTATACAGATTTTTCAAAATGACCGCTTCGGAGAAGTGAGAGTAACCGAAGTCAATGGCGAACCGATGTTTGCCGCCACAGATGTTTGTAATGTATTGGGATACTCCAATCCGAGCAAAGCCATTTCGGATCATGTGGATGAGGACGAACGGTATAACCAATCGTTAGAGCGAGGCGGGAATATGCTTTTCATTACAGAAAGTGGGTTATATTCTCTCATTCTCCGAAGTAATAAGCCCAATGCCAAACCATTCCGCAAATGGGTAACCTCCGAAGTCCTTCCCTCCATCCGCAAGACCGGTAGCTATACGATGGCTCTCCCGAAAACCTATTCGGAAGCACTACGGCAGTTGGCCGACGCCGTAGAGGCAAAAGAGAAAATCCAACTCCAGCTCGAAGTTAAGACGCAACAGCTTGACGAGGCAAAAGATTGGTTCTCGATCAAGCGCTGGGCAAAGGAGCATTGCATAAATTGGCGAAAGGTCTCATGGCAAGCTCTGAAAGCTATATCGGCAGAGCACGGGCTTGAGGTCAAAAAGATATTCGATGGGAACTATGGAGAAGTAAATCTCTACCATCGCAAGGCATTTGCCATCTTGTATGGCAAATAATGCTCATAATATTTTTAAGTGTTCGGCGGGGCTAATAACCCCGCCTTTTTCTTCTACGCTATTACACAATGCAAACACTTTGCAAGTTTTGAACCGGATAGTGCTTTAGAAATAAAACGGTATACGGTTCACAATAAAAGCATATTTTTTGCGATTTATATGTAAAATAGCGTATATTTGCATTGTAAACACAAGAATAAATATCTACTTCTGCGAATTATATAGAACTCCTTAATATTCTGAACTTATGACTTATCCTGTTTTAGACATCGCCAATAAATTGTTGCTCAAAGCGACGGAATATGACGGAGGGGAGCTCATGTCCAACATGAAGCTGCAAAAAATGCTTTATTACCAGCAGGGGTATCATTTGGCAGCGTTCGGCACTCCGCTTTTTTCTGAAGAGGTCGAAGCGTGGATGTATGGCCCGGTCGTGCCTTGCGTTTACGAGCATTTCAAGAAATTCGGAGCGGGAGGAATCATCCCCGAAACCCAAACTCCCACCCTCTTGGTAGAGGAGGAAGAGGCTTTATTCTACGACGTATTCAATGCCTATATAAATTTCTCTGCATTAGGCCTCATGGAAAAAACTCACAATGAATCGCCGTGGCTGAGTACTCCGCGAGGCGTGGGGAACGTGATATCCAAAGACAAAATGCGGCGCTATTTCGAGAAGCAGTTGGCATGACTCATGAAGATCCGCAAGCAATCCCCGACTGAAAATGCCGTCGGGTGTGAGAATCACATATCGTTCGGCTTTGCCTATCTCCATGATGTAAGCTATACCGACTGCAAAAAAGTATCTTTTTTCATCGACTATTTACAAAAGATACGCGGGAAAGCCCACGACTTCAGTCGTGGGATGAAAGCGCCTCAATGTTTTTTCTGATTCTCGATATATCTGATTATGGTATCAGCCGAAATATATCCGACAGACTCGCAGAAATACGAACGCGTCCACAAAGACGGCAGACGGGAGCACAGCTCTGCAAATTCCTCACGCAAAACTCGCGATGAATACCCCTTAAACTGCTGCACAAGAAAATGTGGAGCGTATGTGGGCTTTGACTTGACAAAGATGTGGATATGGTCAGGCATCGTTTCCATCTCCACAATCTCCACTTCAAGCTCATCCGCCTTCTCGCGTATCAGTTCTTTGAGTCGTGATTCTATCTCGGAGGTAAGGACTTTTCTACGGTACTTGGTACACCAAATTAGATGAAATCCAAGATTGTAGACACAGGTTTCACTTGCCGAATATCTCTTTTTTGTAGTCATGTATTTATTATTTGTATTGCAGATGTCGAATATTTTCATTAACTTTGCAACAAAGATATAACAAAAGATGATAGCATACAAATATAAATTGTATCAGACCAAGCGGACAAAGCATTTAGACGCGATGCTCCGTGAGGCATCTTTTGTCTGGAATCACGCTCTTGCGTTACAGAAAAGGTACTATTCGCTCTTTGGTAAGTATATCTCAAAGAATGCGATGCAAAAACACTATGCGAAGAGAATTAAGCGAACTCTGCTTCATTCACAGACCACGCAAGAAATCATCGAACGCCTTGATACTGCATATCAGAGGTTTTTTAAGAAATTAGCGAAGCGACCTCCTAAATTCAGAAGAGCAATAGACTTCTACTCTATTGTCTATAAACAGGGCGGTTTCTCTCTAAATGGAAATGTCTTGACGGTCAATACGATTAAGAAGCGTTTCAAATTTTCTTATTCGCGACCTTATGAAGGCAGGGTTAAGCGAATAGCAATCAAGCGTTCACGACTCGGGGAATACTATCTGATAATCACAACGGACGCAGAGCCGAAAGCGTACGGAAAGACACATGATGGTGCATCCGTAGGCATTGACTTCGGCTTAAAGACCTATATGACCTTATCGGACGGTACGACCGTGAGGAATCCACTGTTCTTGAAATCCGACCTTGACAACGTTAGGCGCAAATCCCGCTCGCTATCCAAGTGTAAGAAAGGTTCAAACAACCGACAGCGCAGACGCAAGGATGTGTGCCGCGAGTTTGAGAACATCACTCACAAACGCGAGGATTTTCAGTGGAAGCTCGCACATGAGTTGTGCCGCAAATATGATTATATCTTCATTGAAGATTTATCGTTGCACGGCATGACGCGGATGTGGGGACTCAAGATGTCGGATTTGGCCCATGCGGAGTTTGTCGGCAAACTTGAATGCGTCACACGGAAGTATAGCGTGACAGTTCACAAGATAGACCGATTCTATCCGTCCTCAAAGACTTGCGAGTGTGGATATGTGAACAGAGAATTGAAACTTAGCGACCGCGAATGGGTATGTCCCGAATGCGGTAAGGTAAACGACCGCGACCTCAATGCGGCTGAGAATATACTTCGGAGGGGCATCTCCGAATTGTGGAGCGGGAGTAAGACCGTATCTGATACGGCGTCCCGCGCTTGCACACAAGAATCCCACGCGCTTTAGTCGTGGGAGTATGTCAAAGCGGCTCAAAAAAATATGCGGAACTGACTGGAAAACGGTTAACATATCGCAGCGTCATGCGATCGGTTGCGAAAAAATCCCCGTAACTGCCATAAAGAAAGATTTAAAATTAACTCGGGAGGTTACGTTTCTGTTGGCTTTTCGCGCCACAGGAGACAACCACGCCTTTCTTGGGTTCAGAGATGGTAACATTTTTCAGGTTGTCTATATAGAGGCTGAATTTGGAGATATATATAATCATTAATGTGATAAACCGAGGTTTTGCCTCGGTTTTTTCGCTTTTTGTTTCGCAAATTCAAAATGAATGCGTATATTTGCAATGCCAAACGTTCGTCATCTGACGACAAAGAACATATTGAAGTAGTTCCGCGATAAAGCGGGTCTTTCTTGTGGTGTCATCTCTTTGAGATGGCGGACGTTTGGCGACGAAAACAAGAGAGGCTCGCCTCTTTTTATATACTAATTTAAAACTTTCAGACCATGCCAAACGTCCCTGAAAGCGGCCCCAAGACGCAAAGCGTCCGGCCTGCCGTTCCGCCTACGACACAGGCGCCCTTTACCTACAAGTATCTAAGCGAAAGCGCCCTTTTGCGCGCGATGTGCGCCCACGATTTTGCGAAGAAAATTTGCAAAGTCAGAAACTTTGCGTATCTTTGCAGTGCCAGAACGATGCTATTGCATCACAAAAGTACATATTCAAACGCGATAAAGCGTTGTCCCTTGTCCACTTCTGCTCATGCAGTAGTGTCGTTCTGGCGAACAAATAGGGGCAACGCCTCTTTTTACATACCTATTAACTAACTTTTGATGACATCATGCCAGAACGAATCAAAGGTATCGGCCCGAAGTACAGTACGGCTGTTACGCCTATTTACAAATCTTTAAGCAAAAAGTTTTTGCTGAACGCCGAATTCTCCGACACACCAAATACCTACCTTATCGGTATCGACGGTTTGACCTACGAAAAGGTAAAGGTCGAGACGTCGCTCACCTATGACGAATATCATCCTCTGATGGCCGTGGGTCGTGCTGTAATTGAGTTCCGTGATAGCTATTCTTTTGCTCATATCACCTATATCAAGGTCCAGCAAAAGGTGCAGAAATAACCGCTAAATCAGTACATTATGAAAGAGTTTCAGATTATCGAGGTGAATAGCCTCCGGCTACGCCTTTACGGTAAAGTGTGGCGGTTTTGCTACCGCTTGCGGACCAAAATCCGGCGCATTCAAAGCAAGGCTGTCTACAATGCGTTACGGACAGAAAACAGACCCCGCCTCTATCGGATCAAAATACGTTAGGTTATGGCAGAGCTTATCACATTCGTAATGTTCGCCGTGGTAACAGTGGCGGTATTCAGCTGGGTGTTCTCCAACGAACGCCGTAAACAGAAAGTCAACCGGATGTTGAATGATTTATTCGAATAGCGATATGGAGGTATATCATCAGACAGCTCAACCAATGATCTTCATTGATGGTGTGGAATACGGCGACTATCCTTCGGTGGCGTGGGATAAGGTTCCGCCGGAGGTGGACGAACCGGAGGAGGAGACCGAGGTTATCGACGAAGAACTTCAGCCGTCAACATCGAAGGCAATCCACATCGGAGAGCGAATCTATAAAGCTCTTGCCGAACAGTTGCGCGAGATCATCGAGGTACAGGACCAGTGCAGCACGACAATAGAATTGCCCGATGGAGAAATTACCTGCCGGTTTACTTTAACGGCATTCATCTATCGTGAAAACGTTTCAGCTCCCGATGGGATTTGGAGCGAGGTAAAGGACGTTGTGCCCGTATGGTGGGAACTTCACACATACGTCGGTCCCGATATGGTCGAGAGGCTGAACGATGCAACGTTCGACAAGTTGAAAACATTTCTTATTCATTGATTTCGAGACAATATAGAATATTTATGAAAACACGTATTGAAGTAAAAAGTCTGGACACAGGCAAAGTGGTTTCCAGCCACGAGGAGAACCGCCGGATGACGGCCAAGGAAATTGAACGGGCGAAACGCGATTGCCTGCGCTATCTCGATCCGAAGAAAGTGTCCACCCCGAAAGTAACCTATATCGACTGACGGCTATGACAGAGCTCAAATCGCTTAATTCGACGCAACTGGATGCCTTATCCCGACCGCTTCCGGATGAAGCGGTCAGCCCGCATCCTACGAAAAAATATTTGTCGTCGATTAAATCCATATACGTTACCGAACGACTGAACGAAGTGTTCGGAGTAGGAAAATGGCGTATTGAAACCGAGATCATCGAACGAGCCGACAAGATGGTCGTCGTGAAACTCAAATTTTCTATTCCCGACTACGGCATTTATTACGAGTGTTACGGCGGGAATGACAATTCCGACTTGGGAGATGCCTACAAAGGCGCCACGACGGATGCGATCACGAAGGTCGCATCATGGTTGGGTGTTGGTGCCGATGTGTTCAAAGGAAAGCACGCGCGGAGCGGAATGCCGCAGAAAACGGACCGCAATTCGCAATCACCGACCGCTGCTCCGGTAAAGAAGCGCATCACGCCGGAGATGCTGGCGGACGAGATCATGTGCGATTCGCTGCTCAAGTGGGCCTATAATGCCTATACGACGTCGGGATACTCCCAAACGTTCGACGCAGGAGCGAAACTGCTCAAATCTTACGATGCCGACGCCGATGTCGTGGAACGTTTTACCGCACTATTCGAATCCTATCGGCAAGCTCGTAAAAACGCCAAATAATCATGGACGCACAGATTATACTGTTACGGGAAACGGCTTCGGTCGCCGAGTTGGCCGACCGGGCTGTTTCGGCCGTGGTGAACGGAGAGGTCGATCCCATTACGGCGCATATCAATATGAGCCGTGTAGAGGCTGCGATTACACAGTTTAAGAGTAACCCGCAGGTCCGGGACATTACGTTGCGGGAGCTTTCGAAGTACGGCAAGTCGCACATCTTCGGCGATTGTCGGCTGGAAGAGGCCGAATCGGGCGTGAAATACGATTATTCGATGTGCGGCGACAGCAAGCTGGCGGAAATGTACAAGACGCTGGAGGCGGTCAAAGCCGACATCAGGGAACGGGAAACGATGCTCAAATCGCTGCCGAAGTCCGGCATGGCCGATCCGGAGACCGGAGAGATGGTTTATCCGCCCGCCCGCAGCAGTAAAACAATTATCAAAACAACATTCAAAAAATACTAATCATGTCGGATTTTATCAATGTATCGATCTGCGTGTCGGATATTCCGCGGGATCGGATCAAGCAGGGCAACAATGGCAAAAAGTACATCAACGTATGCGTATCGACCCTTCGGGAACCGGATGTCTACGAGAACACGCATTGCGTATTTATGCAGCAGACGAAGGAAGAACGCGCGTCGAAAGCCAACAGAATCTTTATCGGCAAAGGCAAGGCCGTGAATTTCGCGCCTAATCCGATTACTCCCGAATCCGTGGAACAGATGCCTCCGGCCGATGAGGTCGACGACCTGCCTTTCTGATGTCTGAAGAGTATGTACGAGCTGACGACCGCAGAGGTCCGGGAGGCGATTCGCATCCTGCGCGATCTCCCGAGGAATCGGGGACAGACCCCGATCCTCACCATCAAAGAGCAGAATGCACTGCGTAAGGCAGCGCTACTGTACCGCAAAATTCTAAAACGTCATGACAAGAATAGAACAAATACGCAAGGAGGCGGAGGACATTCAAAGTATGTTGGAATGTCTGAATGACATGGCCGACATCGACGCGATGCTCGGACGACTGGACCAACTCGGCGTCTACTACGCCCGCAGCGGCGAGTTACTCGCCGAAGTTGCCGGAATGCGCGATGCCGCGATGGCGAAATTGTTCCACGATGAGAAAGAGACGATTTTAAGTTTGTCGGCGTCGCTGGCCGTGAAGTTGGTGAACAGCTCGGCGGCAGAACTGAACGCACTGGAGAAGTGGCTCGACCGCATCAATGCGGCGTGCAAACACCAGTGCGACAACCTGCGCACGATGATAAGTTACGAGAAAGAACGATTGAAATTGTAAATATCGAAAAATATGTTTGCCCAACATTATCACATAGTAGATTCGGATGAAGATTCGGATTTGAGAGAGGTGGAGGTATATTGGAATACCGATTCAAATATCGTAATAAGGGAGCCAGAAAATGATAGAGATTATTTCTTTAACCTTCTTGTTTTAACTCCCGAAATGGCAAAGACCTGATTCATGTATTGAGTGAAATGGTTGCGAGATGTAGTGATTAGATAAAAGGCTATGACATGGCGAGCAACAAGACCGGATTGAGCTATTACAGCGTCGATACGGATCGGTATATGGATATTCGCATCCGGCGGCTTGTAAAGGATCACGGGTGCAGGGGTCTTGCTGTTTACGACTATTTGCTTTGCGAGGTGTACCGGGTACAAGGCTGTTTTGTTGCGTGGGACGAAGTGACTGCCTTCAACGTGGCCGAATATCTTGGGCTGAAGGAATCGAATGTTTTTGAGATTGTGAGATACTGCGGTGATGTGGGGCTTTTTAACAAAGAACTGCTCTCTCGTGGGGTCATCACGTCGGCATCCATCCAACGGAGATACCTCGAAATGTGCAACCGGTCAAAACGCAAGATTGCCAAAATTCCGGAAGAATGTCGCATTATTCCGGAAGAATCGCAAAAAACTCCGGAAGTTTGCGGCAAAGAAAGAAAAGAAAGAAATATATCTTCTCCTAACGTCGAAGATATACCCCCTCAATCCCCCTTTCGGGGGGAAGCGGCTGTCGGACCATCGCCCGAAGGCGATAGGCCGTCTCCGGAAAGAAAAGAAAAAGTTGCGCGAAAAAGAAAAGAACTCAACCTCTCGGCTGTCGGACCTTCGTTCCAACCCATCGTGGCGGATTGGCTTGCATATAAGTCTGAACGCGGACAGACCTACCGGCAGCGGGGCTTCGATGCCTTCTATGCGCATCTGCTCGAACTCTCCTCCGGAGATGCCGGAAGGGCCCGTAAGATTGTCGAACAGTCGATGGCCAACAATTGGGCGGGGCTGTTTCTACTGAAAACATCGAATGACCATGAACGAAGTACAAAGAATCGCACCCCAACGCCTGATGAACTCGCTTGCGCCGTCGCCGAAGGATGGGCTCGCGCTCACACTCGCCAAGAATGGGAGTGAGGAAGTGTCCGTATTCGCAGGGCCTCCGGCATCTGCGGCCCATATTGCCGCATCCATGCACAAGCTGTCCGTGTGTTTCCCCGATATGACGAAGGAATTCTTCTCCATTCTCACCGAACGCATCAGCAAAACGGGAATGAGCGACGCACGGCTGGACTATGCCGTGAACAGGGTGCTGGACACGTTTACATACAAGCAGCTGACAATCGCCGACGTGCTGAGCCTCGATGTGAAGTGCAGGGTGATGTCGTATGCCGAGATGTGCAACGACGCAGCGAAGCGGGGAGCCTCCACGGACGATTACGCTCCGCTAAGGATCGGCGATGCCGACAAGCCCGTATGGGTCTTGAAAGTCGACAAGATACGCTACCGTCTGCCCGATGCGCTATGAGACACCTCGAATCGACCTTACAACGCGCCTTCGTGCGGTGGTTCCGTCTCCGTTACCCTGATTACGCCCTGAATCTGACGAGCGTTCCGAACGGCGGACTGCGAAATAAGACTGAAGCGGCCCTCCTGAAAGCAGAAGGAATGACGGCCGGTGCAGCCGATCTATTGCTGCTCGTACCTCGGGGCTGTTACGGTTCGTTAGGATTGGAATTCAAGACGCTTTCGAAAGGCAGCCGCCAAAGCGAAGCACAGAAAACATGGCAGCGTTCTTTCGAGCAGGCGGGAAACAAATACGTGATTGTTCGCACGTTGGAAGAAGCAATGATGGTTACTGAAAACTATTTGAATTTGTAGCAAATGAAAAGATACACACAAGCAGAGTTCGATGCGTTCGAACGCGATGAAAAAGGTGTTAAATATTGCCCCACGGGCGACTATTCGCAGATCGAGAACTTCGGGAGGCAGTGCAATTTCGGGAAATGTTGTCGTTTCGGGAAGTATTGTTGTTTCGGGAAGTGTTGCAGCTTCGGGGAGCAATGCAGCTTTGGGGAGATGTGCTGTTTCGAGGACTGGTGCATCTTCGGGGAGTGTTGCCGTTTCGGGGAGCGGTGCATCTTCAGGGAAGAATGTATTTTCAGGGAACAGTGCATCTTCGGGAAGTGTTGCAACTTTGAGGTGTATTGCAGTTTTGGGAAACGGTGCATCTTCGGGGAGCGGTGCAGTTTCGGGGCGCTGTGCAGTTTCAGGGAGTGTTGCAGCTTCGGGAAGCAATGCAGCTTCGGGGAGCAATGCAGCTTCGGGGATCGGTGCGATTTTGAGGGAATCGGCCGCGCGAAACCGGGTTATCCTTTCGCCGCGTGGATAGGTTCCGGATCACGCAAGGGCAGCAAAACCTACTTCTTCAATCTCGAACAGGGTATTTACGTCCGCTGCGGGTGCTTTCTGGGTACCCTGCCCGAGTTTCGGGAGAAAGTTCGGGAAACACACGGCACGGACGGTCTGGCCGGCGAGTATCTGGCTATTGCGGACCTCGTGGAACGGAAATTCGCGGAATAATTCACTCGATATCCAATGGGGGCTTTCTCAAAAACAATTTTCACATGAAAGTACTTGTAACTTTTTCCGGCGGTAAAGACAGCCTCGCAGCACTGTTGTGGACACGGGAGCATATCACCAAAAATTTCACGACCGTGTTCTGCGACACGGGCTGGGAACATCCGCTGACCTACGAGTATATTAACCGTATCGCCGACAAGCTGCACCTCGACTTGGTAACATTGAAGTCGAAGAAATACGACGGGATGGTCGATCTTACGCGGCAAAGGAAACGCTGGCCCTCGACGCGGGCACGGTTTTGCACGATAGAACTCAAAACCAAACCGACGATCGACTACGTGCTGGACGAGGTGCAGGACAATATGTTGATGATTCAGGGCATCCGTGGATCGGAATCTCCGGCGCGGGCCAAGATGCAGGCGCAATGTACGTATTTCAAATACTATTTCGAGCCTTACGGTTACGACAAAAATGGCAAGCCGAAAAAGCACACCTACCGGAGTAAGGATGTCCGGGCGTTTCGGGCAAAGTTCTCGGATGACCTGCTGCGCCCTGTGTTCGACTGGTCGGCACAGCAGGTGATTGATTCGATTCTCGCCGCTGGTTTGGAACCGAACCCGCTCTACCGGATGGGCTACAAGCGTGTCGGCTGCTGGCCGTGTGTGATGGCAAGCCAGCGCGATATTCTCAATATCTCCAAACAATCTCCCGAACGTATAGCGGAAATAGCAAACCTTGAAGGAGAGTTGCATTCTTCGTTTTTCGGGCCAAATAGAATCCCGCCCCATGCAATCTCCAGCGGAGAGAAATATCCGACGATTCATGATGTCGTGCGCTACGTCCAATGGCAGAACGCGACGGGCAGCCTATTCGACGACGATACGGCGACGAGCTGTATGAGCTATTACGGACTATGCGAATGACACATGCATCGTTATTCAGCGGTATTGTTCCGCAGGTTGCGCTGCGGATATTCGAGACGATCAACGCTTACGAGAAATTAAGTCGATAATATGAAACTGATGACAGGATTAGGTATGAGCTACCTACAAACAGACGACTCTTTCCCTGAGTGGAGATACGGTCCGGAAAACGAATACCAAGAGGAAATCCGTCAACTGAAGGCAGAAATAGCCAAACTGAAAATCTGCCTCGACGAGTCGAAGCAGCGCGAGGAAATAGCCCGCAAGGTAATCGATGACAAGAATAGGGAAATTGAAAAATTGAAGCTAAACGATTACGAACCCCGATGCGAATAGGTATAGTAGATGTGGATGGTCATCACTTCCCGAATCTTGCGCTGATGAAGCTCTCGGCGTGGCATAAGTCTGAGGGCGATTCGGTCGAGTTTGCCGATGCGATGTTCGGCAGCTACGACAGGGTGTATATGTCGAAAGTCTTCACGTTCACGCCCGACTGTTCGGATTATTACCCTTGCGAAGTGGTGAAGGCTGGGACAGGTTATCGAGACTACACGACGACACTGCCGGAATCTATCGAGCATATGTGCCCTGATTATTCGCTTTACGGAGTGGATGAAGCCTACGGTTTCCTTACCCGAGGTTGTCCGAATCATTGTCCGTGGTGTATTGTGCCGCACAAGGAGGGTTCGATCCGTCCGGCATCGCCGATACGCGAATTCATCGGCAACAAGCGCCGGGCCGTATTGCTCGACAACAATGTGCTGGCATCCGATTTCGGATTGGAACAGATCGAGGAAATCGTCCGCATGGGTATCGCGGTGGACTTCAACCAAGGGCTGGATGCCCGGCGAGCTTGTGATGACCCTTACATTCTCGATTTGCTGTCACGGGTGAAATGGATTCGACACATACGGTTCGCTTGCGATACACGCGCCCAGATAGAACCAGTGCTGAAGTGTATTCGGGAGCTTGAGCAGCGGGGGGTCAACAGACATCGTTTTTTTGTCTATTGCCTTGTCAAAGAAATTGATGATGCGTTGTTCAGATTGAACATTTTCCGTGAAATGCACATCAACCCATTCGCCCAGCCTTACAGGGATTTTGATAACAAGATCAGACCGACAGTTGAGCAGCGTCGGGTTGCCCATTGGTGCAACAAGAAGTCCGTTTTTTATAGCTGTGAATTTAAAAATTTCAGATTATGAAAACATTACGTGAAGTAGCCGATGAACTTTGCCCGTATCGTTTAGAGGATTACGATAAAACCATCTACAACATGATAGATGAAGCTTGCCACAATGAATGGATAGACGGGTTCATTACCGGCGCTCAATGGAGGGAGGATAATCCGGTTGCGGCCGATTCTGCGTCCGATCCCGAGTCCGACTCCATCGAGCTTTGCGGCCTGCTGTGGGACACAGAGAATTTGGCCATCGGCGGTTACGAGAAGGACGGCCGCCATTACTACACATGGGATGAGGCGATGGAGGCCGCGAGGTCCGTCGGGAAGCGCTTGCCCACTCAGTATGAATGGGTGGCATTATGCGATTTAGGCTCGACTTGGGACGATGAGCTCAAGGGCCGTTGGTTTGGGGGTAATCACGACTCGGACCACAAGGGCTCGTTATTCCTGCCTATTGCGGGCCTCAGCTCTTCTAAGGGCCTCGGCTATCGCACAAAGATGATCGGTACGAGTACCAGCGGCTACTATTGGTCCTCGTCGCCGGGCTACGGAAGCAGCAACTACGCGGTCAACCTCTACTTCCGCTCGGGCTTCGTCTACCCGCTGAACTACTTCAATCGCGCCAACGGCTTCAGCGTGCGTTGCGTTCGGGACAAAGAATAACAGATAGATTATGAGAGTTATAGTTACTTTTTCCGGCGGTAAAGATAGCCTTGCAGCGCTGTTGTGGACCCGCGAACATATCACCAAGAATTTCACGACGGTATTCTGCGACACGGGTTGGGAACATCCGTTGACTTACGAATACATCCATCGCATTGCCGACAAGCTGCATCTCGATCTGGTAACATTGAAGTCGAAGAAGTATGCAGGTATGGTCGATCTTGCCCGGCAGAAGCATCGCTGCCCGTCGGCGCGCGCCCGGTACTGTACAGAGGAACTGAAGACGAAGCCAATGACTGACTACATCCTCGACGTCGTACAAGATAATACGCTCATTATTCAGGGCATCCGTGCCGCGGAATCCTCGGCACGAGCCAAGATGAAGACGCAATGCACCTATTTCAAGTATTATTTCGAGCCTTACGGCTACGACAAAAACGGAAAGCCGAAGAAGTATAGCTACCGCGGCAAGGATGTTCGGGTGTTCCGGTCGCATTATGCTGACGACCTCTTGCGACCGGTGTTCGACTGGTCGGCGCAACAGGTCATCGATTACATCCTCGCCGCTGGTTTGGAACCGAACCCGCTCTACCGGATGGGCTACAAGCGTGTCGGCTGCTGGCCGTGTGTGATGGCAAGCCAGCGCGATATTCTCAATATCTCCAAACAATCTCCCGAACGTATAGCGGAAATAGCAAACCTTGAAGGAGAGTTGCATTCTTCGTTTTTCGGGCCAAATAGAATCCCGCCCCATGCAATCTCCAGCGGAGAGAAATATCCGACGATTCATGATGTCGTGCGCTACGTCCAATGGCAGAACGCGACGGGCAGCCTATTCGACGACGATACGGCGACGAGCTGTATGAGCTATTACGGACTATGCGAATGACACATGCATCGTTATTCAGCGGTATTGTTCCGCAGGTTGCGCTGCGGATATTCGAAACGATCGATAAATACGAAAGCAAATGACGAATCAAGTAACAAGCATCGAGCAGTCGAAGCGGCTGCTGGAGCTGGGCGCACCGGCAGAGATGGCCAGCATGGTGTGGGACAACACGTCCCCCGCGCCGCATCCGGTACTGAAAATATGGGATACGGAGACAAAGCACCGGCAGGCGGTGCACGCGGACCATATCCCGGCTTTTACGGCCAATGATCTGCTGGGAGCGTTACCCGGTTGTTGCCGGATGCCCGACGGAACATGGATCAATATGGAGATAGAGATGTATGGGGGGGGGTATCTGGCGCCTCTCGTACTTCCGGATAGCCTCTGGAAGCGATGAGATACTATGTGGCGGCGCAGGGCGGGAATACCTCTTTAAGCAGGAATCGACACAGGTCATGGACCTGCTGTACGGGGCGGCCGAGTGGCTTTTATCCAACGGGTGTAAATTGAGACTATGAAAACGGACAAGAAGATACTCGATGCATGCTGCGGGTCCCGCATGATGTGGTTCGATAAAGCATGTGCCGATGCCGTATTTATGGATATTCGGGATGAAGAATTGACAGCATGCGACGGTCGGAGCATCGAAGTGAAGCCGGACATCATAGGCGATTTTCGGGATATGCCTTTCGACGATGAATCGTTCCGGTTGGTCGTATTGGACCCGCCGCACCTCAGGAATTTAGGCTGCACGTCATGGTTGGCGCAAAAATACGGCGTCTTACTGCCTACATGGGAAACGGATATTCGGGCGGCTTTCGACGAATGCATGCGGGTTTTGAAGCCGGAAGGGATTCTGATATTCAAATGGAATGAAGAGCAGATCAAGATTCGGCAAATCTTGGACATTATTCCGTACAAGCCGTTGTTCGGACATCCGACGTCCAACCACGGAAAAACAATATGGATGTGTTTCATGAAAAGATAAGGATATGAAAAGCGAAAGAGCAAAACAATACTTGTTGAAAGTCGTAACACCGATAGCGATGATGTACCCCGATTGTCCGGAAGAATGCGATCTGAAACTGGGAGAGGCTAAACGGGCTGTCGAATTAGCCGAGCAGGAGACCGAGGAGAGGATGAAGCGGAAAGCGGTAGAGGCATTCGAGGATATATGGTTCAGTGGGATGGAACCGGACAATGAAGAACTCCGCAAAAGATTTATCAAGAAACTGAACGAGGCATGAAAAAGATCATGTTCAACGACCGCTACGGGCTGACGCAGGCGGTCATCGAGGGGCGAAAGACCATGACGCGGCGGTTGGCTGCCTCGAAACGGAAATATGAGAAGATACGGTTATGGCAGCCCTGTTTAGAGTTGGAATACGGCCTGTACGGTTGTACTGAGGATGAATTCTGGGAATATATCGAACCGTATTACGCACACGGCGAGATCGTAGCTGTGGCACAGAGCTATAAAGACCTCGGTTATTCCGACTTTGCTTTGGACAGAGACCCTAAAGACGTACAGCATGTTCGAGGCACGCTGAAACAGTCGGCGGGGTGGAACAATAAGCTGTTCGTTCGGG
>NZ_FCNT01000092.1 GCF_900021155.1 Alistipes sp. CHKCI003 | reverse complement strand
TTCCGCGACGATGCCTCCGCCCGGGGCGGACCAGTCGTCCCCGACGGAAATATCCACCCGGTTGTAGTTCAGAGAGGGAACGGTCAGAGATTCGCGCACCGTGATGTTCTGAAGCTCGGCGTTGCCGGCGCCGTCGATCAGACCTCCGAAACCCGTCAGACCCGAAGCGAAGTCGCCGAAGACGGCTCCTTTCCGAAGAAAGAGGTCGCCTTCGACAGTTCCGCCGCGCCGGCGATTGAGGAATTCCCGTTCGCTCTTCCGCGAGGTATAGACCGTCGTGTCGCTTGCGGGCGTCTCCTCCCACGAGCGGATCAGATCGGGGTACTCCGACGAGACGAGTTTCACGGAATGCCGAATGGCTTTGATGTCGTTTTCGATGCGCGAGACAAACCCCGTGGACCGCACGGCGCTGATCTCGACGCTCACTTCGTCGGGATAGAGAACAGGACGCGAAATGCGAATGATGCGGCTGTCGTAGTAACCCGTTTGGGGAAAGTACTCTTTGCTGAGCAGCCGCACCCGTTGCCCGGGGCGCAACACGAGCCCTCGCTCTTGGACATCGATGTAGTCGAGCGGCGCCTTGTATACGCTTACGTCGCGTCGTGCTTCCGCGGCGAACTTCTGGGCGGCTTGCAGGAACTCCTGTTCCGCCAAGGGATAGTATTCGTCCGGCATGCGGATATTCCACAGGACGTATTCATCTCCGGGTTCGGGTTCGAGCAGTCCGCCCGGCAACTGCGTATCGTCGTCATAGGGCCATTGCGTGATGATTTCGAACATGCCTGCGTCCCAGTCGGGGTCGTAGTTGACTTCGAATTCGCGTCCTGCGAGTTCGCCGGTTTGAAACGTTACGCGCTTTACGAGACCCGCGATCTCATAGTCGTTCGGGTTGAACGGCAAAGATCGGTCGTCGAAACGATAGATGTAGTAGGTGTTGCCCTCGTCGTCCTTAGCTTCGGTCCGAAGCACGGAATAGACCTGTCCGACATAGCGCGGATAGATGTCTTCGAATGCCTCCGACTCGACCAGTTCACCGAATCCCTGTTCGGGGTTCATGTCGATGCGCGTCTCGCCGCCGGGCAGTTGCAGCCGGTCGTGGCCGTATTTTTGGGGGTCGATGTTTCGGGTCGAACCCACCGGGTAGAGGTAGGCATACGAACGAAGGTCGTCGGCCATCGAACATTCGATCTCGGCGGTCAGTCCGCGTCCGTATCCCAGTTCGATGGCTTCTCCGAACTCGCAGCGGCTCAGATTGAGTGTGATGCCGTCCGCCCAGTATTCGGTCCGGCACGTTTCGGCCAGCTCTGCGAGCGCTTCGGCACAGCTCTTGCCCGAGTAGTCGATCTCGATATTCTCCGAGGGTACGACCTCGCCGACCTTCCACTCGGTCGTGGCAAGACGGCGGTTGATGTTTGCGACGATGAGCGCCATGTGTTCGCGTGCCGGCGCCGTGAGCACGAACAGCGGACGGTCGGCACCGTCCGTGGTGTCGAGCACGAGCGTCTGCGCCAGAAGCGCTTCGACACCTCCGAAGGAGAGGTCGTATTTCCATTCGGTCTCTGCCGACTGCTGGGGTTTATACTCCTGCGTAAGCCAAAAGCGCTCGCCGTCGAACACCACCCAATCTCCGGGCAGGAGCAGGACGCACTCTTCCGTATGGAACGTGAGCGAGAGCCGGTTGTCTTCCATGATTCCCCAGTCGTGCGTCGAATCTTCTTCGACGTACGCAGTCAGCTTCACCGCGCCCGTGCGGTCGTATATCTTCAGTTCATCCATTGTCGGATCGGTTTTCAGGGTTTGTTCGAACAGGCGCCGAGAAGTCCGGCACAGGTTCGCAAAAGGTCGCGGTGAACGTCCCTACGACCTCGCTGTCGAAAGCGGTGAGCTGGCTGTAATCCGAGCACTCCGTGAGATAGAACCTCCAAGTGCGCGAGAGTTCCTTCAGGTGCAGCATGAGATAGCCGTCTTCGCCTTGCCGCAGAAAATCGAGGAAGCCGTAGTACCGGCGTTCGAATGTTGCGGCGTCGGGCGCCACGATGGCGAAGCGAAGGGCGACCGTGCGGGCTTCCCAGCGCTGCACGAGCTTGGCCGGCAGCCGCACTCCGTCCCTGTCGCGGTAGGAGACCGTACGCTGTTCTTTGAGTTTCGGTCCTTTGAGCAGGGCGTCGTAATTGGCATGGCCACCGGCTTCCTCTTCGGCCAGAAAGGCGCCGAAATCGAGGTACGGATCGCTGCCGTTGATCGTCAGAAGTCCTTCGAGTATCTTCATAATGCTGTTTATTTGGCTTTCAAACCGTCCCGCCGGATCTTTTCCCACAACGCATACATGCGGGGCAGGACATCCGTGTTGCGCACGAGGGCATTGAGCGCATCGAGGCTTTCGCTCATCGCATCGACGATATTTCCCAGCTTGAGATCGGAGGCCGCGGCGTGCATCTGGATCGACGTAGCGAGACCTTCGATGCGTGAAAAGCTGTCCTGACTGACCGTGTAGAGTGCTCCGGCCTTGCCTTGCTGCGTCGTGCCGCCTTCATCGTCGTCGAAGATCGTGATGCCCTCCTTCGCAGCAGCGGCTTTCAGGGCGGCGACCAACTCTCCGAGCGCTCCCTGCTGTCCGTGCAATTCGCCTGCGGTATCTCCGAAAATCTTCACGATCTGGGCAAACCGTTCCTCGTCCGACAAATCTCCGGTCATCACGTCCTGCACCTGTTTCTGGGCTTTTTCGAGGATTGGCGCAAGGATCGACGCCTGCAACATATCCGTGCCCAGCTGCTCGATCACACCGGATACAGCGTCCTTAACCGATTCGAGGGCGTCCGTCCCGGCAGCTGCGGCCGAAACGAGCGCATCGGTCAGCGTATCGCCCAGTTCACCGAAAACCGACGTCAGATAGTCGCCAACCGCATCGACGGCCTGCTCGTAGGCCTCCCAGTCGTCGGCCATGCGCCGCAGGTACGCACGGTTCTCCTCCGAGAGATGCTGGTAGACCTCGTTTTCGCTGTCGACGAACTCGCGCAGATTCTCCATGACCAGTTCGCCGTTCTCGTCGAAGAGCTCCGGCAGCTGATTGCGCAGGGAGTCGTATTTGGCCGAACGACGTCCTATACCTAAAAATCCTATGGTCGAATGCTGCGTCTGCACCTGCATGTTGGCCACGGATTCGGCGGCCGTCTCCCAGCTGCGGCCGATGCGGTAGAGACCCGACAGACCCGTATAAGTGCCGTTCATCAGCCCCTCGATCTTGGCATCTATATCCCGACCTTTGTATACCTCTTCTCCGCGATTGCGGATCTGCTCCTGCGTCTGGCGGTAGGCGGCCTGCGCGTCGCGCAGCGCGGAGACGTTGGACAGAAAGTTCCTGTAAGCGAAATCGCCGAAGATGCCGCCCTCGTCGGCGTTGATCCGCGCCCGTTCGTTCATCACGCGCAGCTCCTCGTTGAACTCCCGTGCTACGCGGAGGTTGCGCTCCATGGAACTCTCGCCGCGCTCGAACAGGCCGATAATCGACGAGATGAGCCCGACTCCGGCGGAGATGCCGCCCATGATGCTGCCGAACGAGGCTTTCGCTTTGATGGCTGCCACGCTGTTTGCGAACTGCGCGGCACCGCTCGAAACATCGACCAGCGCTGTCAGTACGTCGGCCAGCCCCGCATCGACCTCCCGCACGGCTTCGGCCGCTTTGCGGGCTCCCGAGGCCACGGCTTCGAGCCCTGCGGCCGTCATGGCCCAGTCGCGGCCCGGCGCCTGCTCAACATCCGACGCCTCGTTCGGCTGCCGGGAACCTTCGAGGCGTTCCCGAAGTTCCTCGATCTGCGCTTCGAGCTGAGCGATATAGCGCAGCAGTGCGGCGGTTGCCGGCGAGGAGGAGCCGATCTGCTCGAAGAGTTCTTGGGCTTCGTCGAACTGACGCCGCACCTCTTCGAGCATCTTCCGCAGTTCGTCGGCCGATTTGTCGGCCAGCGATTTGGCCCATGCCGAACCTTCGGTTTCGAGTTCAGCCAGCGCCTGCTGCTTTTCGGCTTCGAGACGCGCACGCTCGCCGGCCGTGCCTGCGTCTGCGATCTTGCGATCGTATTCGCGGGTCGTGGCCAGCACCCGCTCCTCGAAGTTGCCGTAGGAGCGCAGGTATTCGTCCCACGCTTCCTCTTCGCGTTGCAGGCGCTGCTGACGTGCGGCCGTCTCCTCCCGGTCGATCGCCTCGGAGGTTTGCCGATAGATCTCCAGTTCGTTCTGCCGCTGCTGCGCGAAGAGCGCATCGATCTGGCTGTCCGTCGGTGTCGTTTTGCCTTGCCGGCGGTCTTCGGCTGCCGAGGCGAGCAGCTGCCGGCGGTGTGCCTCTATATCCTGCAATTCGCGGTCATAGGCCGCACCGGCCTCGGCACGGCGCTTGGCGAATCCCTCCTGCAAGATCTCCAACTCCTGCTCCTCTATGCGGCGGCGTTCTTGCAACAGCTGCTCGTCCAGCCGCTGATCGCGCGAGGCGGCGCCTCCGCCCCTCCCTTCGCTTCCGGCATTGAGCTCCTCGGGCGTCAGGCGCGTGTATTGTTTCTTAGCGACATCCTCAAGCAGTCGTCTGCTCTCTTCGTTGTGTCGAAGGAATTTTGCAACATTTCCTTCGAACTCATTTTCGATTCGGGTTATGAGCTCATCGCCACCTTTTGAAGATCCGACTTCTTCGAACAGACGCTTGCGCATCTGCTGCATGACATCGTATGATCGACTGAATTGCGCCTCTGCGTCCATCGCAGCGCTTCTCGCCGATTCATCATCAATGTCGCTTTGTCGATACGCTTCGCGTTTTTCGGACAATATTTGCCAAGCCTCTGCGTATTTCGAGAAAGCGTCGACATAGTCCTTATAGGATTTGGCCCGCCGCAAAAGCAGTTCGTCTTCGGCAATTTCGGTCAACTGATTCTCGGCGGCCCGCGCCTGTGCGGTTTCGAGGATGGCGGTCGTGAGGTTTCGGTAGGCCGCTTCGGCCGTTCCGGCCATGATGGCCTCCGCGGAGAGGCTGTCGAAGTAGGCCGGATAGATCCGTTGCAGTTTTTCGACAGCGGTTGCGCGCTCTTCGTAGGGCTTGGCCGCATCGGTGGCTGCATCGTATAGGAGCTGCAACTTCGTGATCTCGGCCTGCGCGCTCTGTGCACCCTCGGTCATCACGGCATGAAATCTTTCCGCAGCGGCAGCCGTGGAGTCGAATGCCTGCTTGCCGCGGAACAGATCGGCGACGAATCCGGTGATCCGGTCTCCGTACAAGACCAGTGCGGCGATCCCTCCGACCATGACGGTCTGCCAGCTCAGCAGCGACGAGAGGATCTGCCGCCAGACGGGCACGGCCTGCCTGTTGGCCGCGACGAGCATCTGATACTCCTGCCGTGCGCGAGCCACGGCATCGGCGAAGATGGGCAGATTGTTGGATATGGCCAGAAAGAACATCTGCGGCCCCATGGCCAGCGACGGCGCCTCGCGCACGATCTGCTGGATGGACATGCCGAGGCTGTTGAACTGCGTGCGTGCCGTACCGCCGTAGCGGTTCATGGCGACGGTCGCCGTTTCGAGCCTTCCCTGTACCTCGGAGATGTTTTTCAGCAATTCCGTTCCCTCGGCCCCTTCCCGCTGCGCCTGCGAGAGGTGCATGTACTCCGTCGTAAGGAGCGTTACGCGCATCTGAAGAGCCGCGATGCTGTCTTCGGCTACATCCGCAGCGGCCGCTTCTCGCCGAAGCGCCTGCTCGTTTGCGGACACGGCCTGCGCGATCCGGTCGTGCAGCACGGAGAGCCGCGCCTGCGTGGTCAGATACCCGTCGAGCGAGAGCGTGCCCTGTTCGTAGGCGTCGTTCAGGGCATGCTGCATCTGCTCCACCTGCCGCAGCGAGAGCGTGTCCTCCTGTATATCCTCCACCAGCTGCCGCGCCTTCTGCGACATGCCGCCGAAGAGTTCGTCGCTCATACGGTCGAACAGAGCGAGCGTCTCTTTGGGTATCCCTTCGCCGATCTTCGGGAAGATGCCCGACACGGAGGCTGCGGTCTGTCCGGCTTTCGAGCGCAACCGTTCGAGTCCCTTCTGCACGGCGTCCGCCTGCGCTCCGACCCGTCCGACATCGGAGGAGATGCCGGAGAGGCCGTCGCGCGTGCGGTTGCGGAGCAGGAATTCTATTTCGACAGGTTTCACGGTTTCGGGGACAACAGGGTTTGGAAAACGGTTTCTGCGGATTTCACGCCTCCGCAGCGGGTCTCGGATTGTGCTTCGGGCGGCGGCCCGTCTTCGAGATGAGGAGCGTCCGCAAGCATGAGCATCAAGGTCGTGTAGGGTATTTTCCAGAGGATGTGGCGGACGCTCCAGCCGGTAGCCGACGCAATCTGCCAGATGATCCCGAACAGGCTATGGGAACCTTCCGAACGGCTCTTTAACTCCTGTTTGTTGTTTTTTCGCGGCTCGACACGGGCCGAAGCGGATCGAGGCTTTCGACCGATGCGATAATATTCTGAAAATCCCTTACTTCGAATAGCAGAGCGATGAACTTCGACTGTGCTTCGAGCAAATACTCGCGCGGCATGCCGTGCAGGATGATCCACGCGAGCAACGGTCTCAGCAGCGGTCCTGAGACGAGGCCCCGGCAGACGGTCCGCGCCACCATGCGCGCGAGGCGGTGCCCGTGTTCGGCCAGAAAGTCCGCGGCTTCGTCGGGCGTGAATCGCGCCATCTGCGCGTATGTTACGCCGAGGGCCCGGCGCTCTTTGGCCAGACGGATGATGTCGCCCAAAAAGGGGCGGCGCATGACGATGCGGATGGTCCGCGGCCGCATCCACGGCAAACGGAGGCGCAGCAGAGGCAGCGAAAGCCCTGCATCCAACAACGCCTCCGCCGCCTCCCGCGCAGTGTCCCGTTTCACGGCTTAGGCGTTGTTAGGCTGCGAAAGAGTAACCGACGCTTTGGTTTCGACATCGCTTTCGAGGATGAATTCGAGTCTCCCCGAGCGCGGCGAACCCGTAGCATTTGCTTCGGCAATCACCGTTACGCGTCCGTTCACGAGTTCGACGCTGAATCCCTCGGGCACGACGCCGACCGAGAAAGGTCCCGATGCTTCGATAGCCACAGCCTTGCTGCCGCCGTCGGCCCCGAAGGTCAACGCCGTGGGTTCGGCCTCGATGAAGGGCTCCGTGGGAAGCATGGAACCGGGCGAGGAGCCGTCCTTGGGGGCGAGCATCTTGAGGCCGAACTCGATGCCGATGTTCTTCTCGCCGCCCAGTCCGCCGCGGATCTTCGAAGCGCGCAGCGACGCCCGTTTGATCTTGATGGTCTTGCCCGTACCTGTCAGGATGCGCACGTCGCCTTCGGCTCGCAGCGAGTTGGCAGGCATCTGCCATTCCTCACCTACGGCCTTGCCGCCCATCAGATCGACGCAGTTGGAGGGCACCATCTCGATCATCTTGCCCGTAATCTCGTTCGTCGCGGCCCGCGTCTCGATGTCCAGTACGGGGTTGCTGCGGATCTGCGCCGCCCACAGCTCGAAAGTCTGGGCATCGTCGCCGCCCCAGTTGACACCCTCTTCGGAGATGTTGCCCAGACGCTTGCCGTTGAAATAGAAAGCGTCGAGCAGCACATAGTAACCGTCGTTGGTTTGTGTAACCGATCGTTTCATAAAATGTCGTTTTTTAAGGTTTGTTTATTTTCTGTGTACCCGCCACCATCCTGCAAGACCTGCGGCCAGAAGGGCTGCCGACAGCCAGAGAAGATGCGCCGGTTTGCGGCTCCGCTCTTCGGCGGCCTGCGATTCGGTTCCGCGCGTCGTGCGCTGCACCCGTTCACAGGTGCGTGCGAGGCTGTCGAGAATCCGCCGGAAAGCGGTGTCCTGCACCATGCTGTCGCATTGCCGGTATTCATGTCGAACCGTGCGGCGGGCGAGCGAATCGGCATGTGCGACGATGCGGAGCGTATCTCCGTCGCGGCGTGCTTCGAGCGTGAGCCGCCCGTCGCGTGCGACGTACGATGCCCCGTCGGGCAGGTTACGGAGGTTCGCCGCCGTCAGATTCACCGAAGCTGTCCGGGCCGGTATCGGCTCCGCCAGCTCCGAGCGTATCATCCGCTCGTGCGTTTTCCAGTGATTCCGTGTCCGGATGTTCGTCTGCCGGACGACGTCCCCGGCGTCCGCGAAGGCGTGCGATGCCGTGTCGGCCCGCACCTGTGTTTTGCTGCTGAGTGTCCTCCTGTTCACCGAGCACGCCGCCAGCAGCAGAGCCGCGAACATCGGAAGCATGCGTATCGTCATTTCGTGTCGTGTGTTTCCCGATGGCTTTGCGAAGTCGTGCGACCTCTCCCGTCAGGCGGTCTATGCGTTGGAGCATCTCCTCCTGATTGGCCTTGAGGTCTACGTTCTCACGCCTGAGCTGGATGTTCTCGGCCAGAATCTTCTTGTTCTCGCTCGACAGAAGATTGATCGAGCTCTGAAGCTCGGACAGAAAATCGTTGTTCTGTTTGCGGCGGGTGATGAGCCACGTCGCAACGGAGGAGAGGAACCCGCTGGGAATCGCCCATGCGAGTATGTTCCATACTTCGTCCATCGTCGTTCATCGATTAAATCAGAGTTCGGAAATCATTGCGGCCACTTTGCCGATCGTCTCGGCGTATACCTCGGGTTGTGCCGTGCAGTATCCGGCCTTCGCCACTTCGTATGCGAAGCGTTTCACGTCGTCCCGATAATCCATCGCCCGTCGGTAACGTTCGGCCGAGAGTATGCGGAAGTGATCTTCGAGGCACTCCTCGACGGAATCGTAGTCGCGGAAGTCGCGCTCCACATCGTAGCGCCAGCGTCCGTCGCGCATCCGCACGATGGAGTATACCTTCGGGAAGCGTTCCGCCTGCTGGTCGTCCGGAAAGTATTCGGTCGTCCGTACCCTTTGCCGTTTGCCGGTCCATTTGTCTCCGGCCGTAATGCCGAAGAGGTTGCAGCCGATGGCACGTTCGCCCCAGCCGGTTTCGAGCGCTGCCTGCGCCGCAACGAACAGGGGATTGAGCCCCGTTCGGGCGCAGACACGCTCGATGGCCGGATAGTACGTGCGTTTGAATTCTGCGGGCCTCATGGCATCACGCATTACCTGCGGCTTGCGACACCGCGACCTTCTGCGTTTTTCCGTTCACGCTGACCGTGAAAGACCCGCTGCGCGCACCTTCGGCATTGGCCTGTGCCGTAACCTTGACTTTGTCGCCGGATTTCGCTACGGAAAACCAGTCCGTCCCGCCATCGACCGCAGCGGTCCAGTTCTCGGAGGAGGAGGTAACCGTTACGGTTTTCTCGCCGCCGCTCTTGGCGAACTCCGGCACGGTCGTCGGCGAGACGCTCAGCGTCGTCTGACGCGCGTCGAGCAGCACGGCCAGCTGCCCCCAGACGATGTTGGTGTCGATCTTCATCAACATCTTGAAGAAGTAGCGTTCGCCGGCGTTGGTTACGCGCTCGACCTTGATGGCCGTCGTATCGTCCACGAGGTTGCAGGCCGCCCAGAGGTTCGAGTCGATGTCCAGACTCGCCACGGTCGCCACGATCACGTCGTCGGGCCAGTCGGCGAGTCCTTCGATGCGTTTGCCTTTGAATCGGACGGCGTTGGCCGACGTGGGATCGGCCCCTTTCGACGAATCGGTGATTTCGTCGTCGTATTTGTCGATGTCGTTCGCCGACATCAGAAAGCAGAAGTTAGGATCGTTGCGCATCACGGCCGGGACTTTCTGCCATACGGCGCGCAGACGTGCCAGCATCGTCTTCTCCGACGTGGTGGCTTTGATCGTGTCCGCATCGTTCACGATGCGCGTCAGAATGCCGTTAAAGAACTGTTCTTCGCCATCGCCCTGTACGCCTTGGATGAAGTGGAAACCCAACTCGTTGCGTGCGACTTTCGCCACTTCGAGCAGCATCTGCTCCTGCACGTCGGACGGTAGTTCGCGGAAAACCAGCTCGCCCGTGGGCTGGAAGGGCTTCCAGAACTTCTCGAAAAGCCGCGGGTTGAACTCCGTGTATGCCATGACGTCCTGCGGACGCAGAACGCGCTCGTCGATGGTGAACTGCCCTTTGGAGTTTTCCGACGTAGGCTGTTCGACGCGCTTCTGAAGGATTTTCGAAAGCCGCATCCGCGGAAGCGAGAAGCGGTCGCCGACGTTCTGCTCCATGTGCAGCAGTCCGCGCTCGAAGAGTTCGTTGCCCGTCGTTACGAGCGTCAGCAGGCGGTTGAGAAATTCACCGCCGTAATTGGTCTGGATTTGAGGATTGTTTGCCATAATGTGAATTGTAAAAAGGTTCAGCGTCCGAGTTTTTTGCGGACCTCCTCCTTGCGTTTTTCGAGTGCGTCTTCGCCGCCTGCGGATGCTTCGAGTTCATTGACGATCCGACGGCCCGGCTTGAGCGCTCCGAAATAGGCCATGGCGGCCGCTTTGTCGGCCCGCAGCATGGCGCGGGCATTTTCTTTCTGTCCGGCAGGAACGAGCCCGCGGGCTTCGAGATCGGAAAGGGCTTGCTCCGTTTCGGCCTCCTCGGCTTGCTGCTGTCGCTGCCGCAGCTCCTCGTTCTCGGCCTGCAATCTGTCGCGTTCGGACTGCAAGGCGTCCCGTTCGCTGCGGAGCGCATCCGCGGCAGCGGCCTGCTGTTCCAATTCGGCGATGCGCGCGAGAGCCCCAGCCTCGTCCGCGCAGTCCGTGAAGCGCGGGCGGCTTCTGAGTTGATTCAACATGGTGGTCTTGGATTTTGATATTTGCGTATTCAGAGAATTGAGATACCGTTGCGTATAGGCGTCGCAGATCTGGCGCGGTGTGGCGGCGGCATCGGACACCGGATCACCGGCGGCAAAGATCCCGTCCACGAAGCCCAAATGCAAAGCCTCTTCGGCCGTGAGCCAATGATCCTGCCCGTCGAAATAGGTCGCACGGATCGCTTCCGGTGCGAGGCCCGTGCGTCGGGCATAGATGTCTACGAGCACCGATTCGAGCGATTCCACTTCCGTCGCGCAGGTGCGGATCTCGTCGGCCGTGCCGAAAGTTTCGGTCCGGATCCGATGAATCATCAGGCGTCCGTTGTCGGCGATCTGCACCGGACGGCCGCAGCCGGCGATGATCGAGGCTGCGCTCGCAGCCAGACAATCTATATAGATCGTTATCTCCGCGCGCGAGGACCGCAAAGCGTTGAAGATCGCCAAGGCGGCATAGACTTCGCCGCCGACGCTGTTGATGCGGACGTCGATGCGGCGCCCTTCGTGCTCGGCCGACATCAGCTCGCGGACAATGTCCTCGGGCCGCACGGCGCCCCAGTCGCCGATGTCTCCGTAGAGCATGATGCAGCAGCCGTTTTCGTCGTCGATGATATTCGAGATGCGATGATGTGTCATGGCGGATGTCGTGTGTGTTCGTCGCCGCAAAATTGAACCTCATTCCGCCTTTTTGCAAATCGGAATTACATCATAACATTTTATATATAAATAATATAATTACATCGTTCCGTGCTGTTTTCTCCGTTTGCGACTTCGGATGCCGAGCCCCACTTTTGCATCGTAAAACCGCAAGAAAATGCCCCGAAATCCACGTCAGCAACTCAAAGACTACGCTCGTACATTGTATTTGCGCGAGAGCCTCACGCAGGCGGAAATCGCCGAACGGGCGGGTGTCGCACGCACGACGATCGTCCGTTGGGCGGCCGAGGGGCATTGGGAAGAGCTGCGCACCACGATGTCGATGACCACCGAGGAGCAGATCCGTAATTTCCAGCGTCAGATCGCCGAAATAAACGAGACTATCCTCGGCCGCGAGCAGGGCCGGCGCTTCGCCAATGCCAAAGAGGCCGATACGATCGTCAAACTCACCACGGCCGTCAACCGCCTGCAAACCGAGGCGGGCATTCACGACATCGTGAATGTCGGCGCGGCGTTCATCGACTTTCTGCGGCCTATGGATCTGGAGAAAACGAAGGAGTTTGCGCGTCTGTTCGATGCGTTCATCAAATCCAAGATCGAGAGACGATGAAACAGACCGACCGCGATGCCCTGCGCTATTGGGAGCGCCTGCGCGAATCCGTTTACAACGCCACGACGATCGACGAGGCAATGTCCGAAGCCGAGATCGAACGACATCGCACACGGCTCGAATCCGATTTCGAGGCGTGGGTGCGGTTTTTCCTGCCGCATTATGCGGGCTATCCCTTCGCGCCGTTCCAGCGGCGGGCGTTCCGCCGCGTGCTCGCGCACGACGAATGGTTCGAGGTGCGCAGCTGGAGCCGCGAGCTGGCCAAGTCTACGATCGGCATGTTCGAGGATCTCTATCTGGCCCTGACGCGCCGCAAACGCTTCTTCATAATGGCCGGCAATACGCACGAGGCCGCAACGCGGCTGCTCACGCCATATAAAATCGAACTCGAAGCCAATCGTCGCATACAACAGTACTACGGCCGACAGCAGACGCTCGGACACTGGACCGAAGATTTTTTCAGTGCGAAATGCGGTGCTACGTTCATGGCGCTGGGTGCCGGAGAGACACCCCGAGGCGTCAAGAACAAAGCCGCACGACCCGATGTCATCCGTGTCGACGACTTCGACACGCTGCCCGACTGCGCGAATCCTTCGATTCTCGATAAAAAGTGGGCGTGGTGGGAGAAGGATCTCTATCCGACACGTTCCGTATCGGGCGGTACGCTCATCGTCTTCAACGGAAATCTCATCGCCGAGGATTGCTGCGTGAAGCGCGCAGGAGCCTTGGCCGATCATTGGGACATCATCAACCTCCGGATGGTCGATCCAAGGCACCCGAACGGCGTGGAGGATTACCGCGACGGCAAATCCGTGTGGCCCGAGAAAAATCCCGAGCCGATGATCGACCGCGTGCTCTCGAAGATGAGCTATGTCGCCGCTATGGGAGAGTACTTCAATACGCCGATCTCCGAGGGCAACGTCTTCGGCACGCAGTTGCTGGGCAAAGTTCCGCCCCTTGGACGATTCCCGTTTCTGGTGATCTACGGAGACCCGGCACCCGGACAGCGACGCGGCACGGGCAACTCGGGATCGTTCAAGGCCGTATGGCTGACGGGTGTGCTCGACGATGTGCTCTACGTCATTAAAGGACGTCTGTTCCGGGGTTTGAACGACGACTTCATCGAAGCCTACTTCCACCTGTTCCGCTACGCAGGAATGGGGTTGAAGGTACCCGTCTTCAGCTTCATGGAGAACAACTCCTTGCAGGATCCCTTCTTTCAGCAGGTATACAAACCCCTTATGGACCGGAAGCGGCGCGAAACGGGCGTGATGCTCTCCATACAGCCCGATGCGGCGATCAAGGGGGATAAGGCCGCACGAATCGAAGCCAACCTCGAACCGCTCAACCGGAACGGACTTCTCGTATTCAACGAGGCGGAAAAAGACTCGCCCGACATGCAGGAATTGCTCAAGCAGTTCCGGCTTTTCACCATGCGCACGCCCTATCCGGCCGACGGCCCCGACTGCATCGAGGGGGCATGGCGGATGATCCGAAGCAAACTCAGTCAAATGCGTCCCATTACGATCGTACCGCCATCGGGCCGGGCCGGCAACAAACATCTGATGTAACCATGTCCCAATTCATCGACATCGACGACTACGACGCTACGCTCCACCGCGAGATTCTCGACGCTCTGGTGCGCGACGACAAACAGGTGATCGAGGTCTGCGAAGACCGGGCGATCGCCGAAATGAGAAGCTACATGTCGCAGGTCTACGACTGCGACGAAGTATTCGCGGCGCAGGGAGCCGAGCGGAATCAGCTCGTACTCATGTTCGCACTCGACATCGCCGTGTATCACATCTTCTGCATCCACAACCCGCACAACATGTCGCAGATCCGTATCGACCGGTACGAACGCGCCGTGGAATGGCTCAAAGGCATTCAGAAGGGAATGATCCGCGTCGACGGACTGCCCGAAATGACACCTGAACAGGGACGCGAGAAGCTGACGCCCCTCCTCGTGTCGAGCGACCGCAAACACCGAAACTACATGTGATATGGCGAAAAAAAATACACGACGCATCACTGCGGGCGGCACGCCCGGCGTGGCGGGGCAGGGGACCTCGACCATCATTCTCTCGGCACCCCGCATCGGAGGAGTCGACATCGCAGACTATATGCAGGCGCTGCGCGATGCCAATCGCATCGACTTCCCGCAGCGAAGACGCCTCTACAACCTCTATACGGATCTGCTGACCACGGATGCGCACCTGAATGCCGTGATCGACAAACGACGGGCGGCGCTCGTCGATCAGCCCGTCGTATTCCGCCGAAGCGAACAGATCGACGAACACGTGCAGCAGCATCTGCGCTCGCCGTGGTTCCACGACTTCCTGCTGGACCTCTTCGACGCCCGTCTGTGGGGCTTCTCTCTGTTCCAGTTCCGGCGCGAGGGCGAATGGCTCGCCTACGACCTCATCCCGCGCAAGCACGTCGATCCCGTGCGGCGGCTCATCATCCCGCGCGAGGGACAGATCACCGGACAACCGTGGGACGAATATCCCGACCTGCTCTTCGTCGGTAAAGCCCGAGATCTGGGGCTGCTGGCGCAGGTGATGCCTTATGCCATCTACAAACGTCTGTGCTTGGGATACTATGCACAGTATGCCGAACTCTTCGGACAACCCATACGCGAAGGCACCTACGCCATATACGACGAGGAGGCGCGGCGGGCCATGCTCCGCGACCTCACGGCCATGGGGGCCAGCCCCGTGATTCTGCATCCCGACGGCACGTCCGTCAACCTGCACGAGGCTTCGCAGAAGGCCGGAAGCGCCGAGTTGTACAAAACCCTGCTGGAATACTGCGACGAGGCCGAAAGCAAAGCCCTGCTGGGCAACACGCTCACCACGCAGACCACGGATACGGGAACGCAGGCGCTCGGCACCGTACACAAAAGCGCCGAGGAGTCCATCAACCAGATGGACCGGCAGTTCGTGCTCGACGTTCTGAACTACGACTTTACGGACCTGCTCCTCACGCTCGGAATCGACGTCCGCGGCGGTAGCTTCGAATTCGAACAGCCCAAGCAGATCGACCTTGCAGAGAGCATCAACATCGACCGCACGCTTCAGGCGATGGGCCTGCCGATGGACGATGACTATCTCTACCGCAAATACGGCGTCGAACGCCCCCGGGACTACGAACAGCAGAAGGCACGCATGGCCTCCACACGGACGACCGAGGTCGTCGAAGGTGCCGGGAGCGTGCCGCAGAACCGCCGTGCGCACGGCTTCGGCAGTCGTCTGCGCGATTTTTTCGCCTCGGCCCCCGAAAGCACGGGGGCGGATTTAGAATGGTAGTCGAAAGGCTCTACTACGCCGAGGCGGACGAAGAGTTCGCAAGAGCGTGGTGGATCGACCGCGACCTCGTGCTCGGATTCATGCGCCGCATATACGGCCGCGAGTTCGACCCCGCGAACCGCATCGACGCCGTAATGCTCGATGCCGTGCGCGAGGTCTTCGACCGGGCCGTAGACGAGGGATTCGGCACCCGCGCGTTCGCCGAATCCGAGTACTCCTTCTACGAGCAGCTGCGGTACAACAACGCCGTCTTCGCCGCATTCAAGGTCCACCGCATGCAGCACGACATGGCCGCGCGGCTGCTCGACGCGGAGGGCGGGCTCAAATCCTTCCGTCAGTGGCGCCGCGAGGTCGAACCCATCGCATCGCATCAGGTCGGCAGCTGGCTGCGAACAGAGTACGACACGGCCGTCAAACGAGCACACATCGCGGCCGACTGGAAGCGCTTCGAAGCCGAGGCCGACGTATTTCCTAATCTCGAATGGATGCCCAGCACGAGCGTCGAACCACGCCTTTCGCACATGCGCTTCTACGGGCTCGTGCTGCCCGTCGGGCACCCCTTCTGGCAGCGGCACATGCCCGGAGACCTGTGGGGCTGCAAATGCGGATTGCAGGCCACCAGAGCACCCCGGACGCCCGAGGACCGGATACCGCAGGAGATGCCCGGAAGCGAACCACAGCCCGGCATCGAGACGAACCCGGCGCACACGGCGGCGATATTCAGCCCTTCGCATCCGTATGTCGCCAAAGCTCGAAAAGGTGCTGTCGATGCCGTGCAGACAGCGTTGGACGAACTATACCCCGACTGGATCGGCGGACGCGAACTGCCGAAAACGATGGAGGAGTACCGCACCCGCAGAGCGGAGATTCAAGCCGAAGCGCTGAGGACGGTGCGGAATATCCGATACCGCAACCCCGAATTCGACAGGGAGATCACAGTAACAAGAGATGGCGTTAAAGAATTCCTGAATCAGCCTCATAAACATGGGGCCTACAAGAACGAGATGCTGCTCCGAATCGGAGAGGTGCTGGAAAAGGCCGATTACAAAGGATGGGGGACGTATAAGAATGACAGAAAACCCGGTCTTCGGAAATCCCATATTTTCGAAGTCCGGATACAAGGGGATCCTTCGTGGATCATTGTTCATGAATATAAAGATGGGAACACTCTGCTACACAGCATATCGGATAAACCGACCGTTTTGAAGGGAATAAAAAAGTAGCGACCCCGATGCCCTTATCCGGAACTACAATCCGGCATCGGGCATCGAAGCCGCTATCCGTATGCAAATATACGGATATTATCCGGTTCTGCAAACAAACGTTCAAATATCGTACAAATGGACCCTAAAGAGTTTTCGAAGCTCACACAAAAATTCAGCCGCGAGCTGGAGACCTTCGTCCGGCGGACGGCGCCGGTGATCGTCGGACGGCTCGCGGAAAACCACTTCCGCGACAATTTCCGACAAGGCGGATTCGTCGACCGCGAGCTGCGCCCGTGGCCCCGGACACGCCGCCAGCAGTCCGGAGCCGGCACAGCCGAAAGCCGATACGGCCCCCTGCTCAGCAGCCGGAAACACCTCATGTCGTCGGTCGAGCATACGACATACGATTACGGGGCGCTCGTCTATAACCGAGTGCCTTACGCCCCGATTCACAACTGGGGCGGAACTACGCATCCGACCGTTACACCCCGGATGCGCCGCTATGCGTGGTGGAGATACTATGCGGCCGGAGGCGGCAAAAAGAACGGAACAGGGAAAACGGCCGGAGGCGAAGAAGCCGAGCAATGGAAGCGGCTGGCGTTGACGAAAAAGAAAAAAATCACCGTTCGCATTCCCCAGCGTCAGTTTCTCGGCACGAGCGCCCGGCTGGAAGAGACGATCCGCAAGGAGCTGGAGAACGAACTCGAAGCGCAACTCATTGAACTGAACATACGATGAACGAAGTACTGATCGAACTGATCGGGCGGCTGCGGGAGCGGATGCCCGAACTGAGCCTCATCGACGAGGACTACGGACAACTGGAGACCGATGCGGGAGACCAATATCCCGTAACCTTCCCCTGTGTGCTGCTGAGCGGCCTCACGGTGCAGTGGGAGGAGATGGGTGCAATGCCTGCCAACATCCAGCGCGGAACGGCCGAAATGACCGTGCGCCTCGGCATCGACTGCTATGACGACACGCATGCCGGATCGGGAACAACGGACCGCATCGCCGACCGGGCACGCTTGCTCCGGCGCCTCACGGATTGCCTGCACGGATACCGGCCCCGGGGATCCCTCGAACCTGTCAAGCGCGTGCGGAGCCGCCCCGTAACGACGGCTTACGGCGTCAAAGTCTATGAGACCACCTACCGGTGGCGCATGACGGAACGTCTCGCGGAAACGTCGTGAGGTGTGGCGGAGGGAAATTTACTCTTCCTGCAACATCGCCAGCTGCGTGGCCGTGATGCGGGGTTTGCGTACTTTCGGAACGGGACGGATGCCCAGTTCGCGGTGGACGCGGCTCGCACGGCGGATGATCGCCATGATCCGCTCCTCCGACAGAAAGAACTCCTGCTCGGAGAGGATTTTCAGCGTATCGTCGAACCGAAGACGCTGCTCCTCGGTCCAGTAGTGATACCGGCGCAACAGCGCCAGATCGCGCTGTTCGATGAGGTGTCTGTTTCGTCCGCGGGGCATAGGCTCGGTTGATTGAATCTTCGTTACTGCAAAGATACGCATTTTTATTCGATAGCGAGCTTTCGCAGAGCGTTTTCATACAAAAGCCGCCGGACACTGCGTCCGGCGGCTCGCTGAAAACAGGCAGCGGATCAGCGGGGATCCGTCAGCCGAAGAGCCTGTTCGTATTCCGGCATCATCGCACGCAGAAGACCCGCGAGGCGGTAGAGACCGCTTTGTGGGGCGTGTTCCGAATCCAGAAGTTCGAAAACGTACGTAAGTTCGTCGTGAAGATCGAGCCAGTCCTCCACGGGGCTCGAACCTGCAACCGGGACTTCGATCACATAGCGGTCCTGCTCAAAGCGTACCATCCGAGCCTCCTTTCTTTATCTTCAGTTCGACCTCCTGAGCCTCGCGCAGCAGGCGCCGGAAATCGGTCATGAACGCATCCCGGCGCTCATCGTGTCGCACTTGGCGGATCTCGGCGTACAGCCGGAACAAATCGCCCTCGGTTACCATGTAACGTTTGCGGATCTTATTGCGTCCCATCACTGCTGCCCTCCTTTCTCTTTGCGGGCATTCTGGTTGCCGAGCGTCCGTCCGCGACCGCCCAGACGAACCGCTGGCAGACGCGGCGGAACGGGAAGCGTCGACCGCTCGCCGAGAAGCAGCTGCGCCATCTCGCGCGGGGAATGATAAAGCAGGTCTGCTTCTCGGTTCGTCTGGGCACGCTTGTAGAGTGCCATCAGGATTTTGCTGCTTTTCTGATGACCGTTCAGCACACGCCAAACGGCCTGACGGGGGACGCCAAGCTCCAGCGCTATGGATAACTGGTCGCCCTGATGAAGACTCTCGCCGATCAACCACAGCAGATGGAGGATGTCGGCCGTGATGGACTCCCCGCGACGCGGGTAACGTAGCGATCCCACGCCCGTGCTCGCGGTTGCACCCGAGCTCAGCTCGTACAGACCCGTGCGGCGAAGCGCCGGCAGAACATCCGACGTTACCCATTTGCGGAAACTGCGGGCCTCCTCTTTACGGGATTGAAAGATCAGATGGTAAAGACCGGATTCGTTAATGATCGTTGTTTCTTTCGCTCCAAACTGGGTCGGCAGTACCGACCCAGCTTTTTCGTCATCATCGAGACGCCCGACGGCATCGTTGTGATTTGAAATGCCGAGGATCGAACATACGTCTTTTGCGACAAAATAAGGTTCGCCGTCGAGCAGGACGGTCCGAACCTGCTGGTTCGAGGCGTTGAATACGAACGCCTGCGGCAACATTGTGCCGGATGAATTCTTATTGGTAGACATAGAATAAGAATAATGACAAAGAGAACGCCCCCGTAGATGTGTCTACCACATATACGCAGGGCGTGAATGCTGACCGGTCGTTTCCTCCCGGCCCATCATAGGGGCGTTCCTTTATCGGGTCAAAGTATCATTTTCTGAATTTTGCCCTCGATAGTATATGTAGTAGACGAGGGCAAAGATAGAAACTATTTTTGAAAATAGAAATTATTTGTCAATTCTTTCAACGAGATTTTCGAAGTGATCGAAAATCTCCAGCGCATCGCTTTCGCTGCGGGTTTTATCAGAAGAGTATGGCAGGTAAATGACCGTAAAATAATTACCTAATGTTTGCACGGAAACTATTGTCGTTATTGATTCCGGAGTTACTCCGTTCACAAACACATAACCGGCTTCTTCGGTATCGGCCAATGGCAAATAACGCTCAGCCAGATACTCGGCCAGTTCAACAACGTATTTCGATTTGACCAGCACTCCAGCCCCTTTGAGACGGTCATTTTCAAACATGTACGACAACAAGTCCGCCGCAGTCGAATAGTCCGTATATGAGATCGTCTTTCCGTCAGATGAATCAGGTGTCCCGTATTGTTCTATTATCGTTTCTCGGGATGCTTCCCAATCGAGACACGGTTCTTTATATAAATTGCTTTGCGGAGCTACGATGATCCGGAGCGTTGCCGAACTCTCCCCATTTGAAACGATGATATTCGTCTCTCCGACGAAAAGGGCGCTAACAAGTCCCGTGTCGGAGACAACGGCGTGATATTCGTTTGCTGATATGAATGTCAGATTGGATCCCTCTTCTACTTCGATTTGATATTCTTCACCGAAGTGGAGCGTTTTTTCCGTTAGCGACAATTTGATGCTGTTTCCGTCATCTTTTGAACATCCGACAAATACGGACACGATAATTGCGATCCATAAAAAAGTAGATTTTTTCATAAATAATTGGTTGTTTGGTTAAGAATCGCGGCAAAATTATGAAATTTCCCCCCCCCGCAAAATTAAAATAGAATATTTTACAATTTAGTTCCCGGCGACGGAATCGACCCGCCGCCGGGAAGCGATCGGGATCACTCCATGGCCGCCAGCGACAGCGGGAGAGTGTGCTTCACGCCGTACTCGTCCTTGTACTGCACGGATACGAACTGGCAGGTGTCGACGGGTCTGTACGCGCTTTGGATGATGTCCGCGGCCTCGATCAGTTCGGGGTATCCGGACTTCTGTGCGATCTGCCGCAGCTGGAGCACTCGGCTGGCCTTGAGGTTGCCCTTGCGGTCCTTGGCCAGCAGGTTCAGCACCATTTCGGCCAGCGCGGCCGATGTGTCGTCCTTGGCCAGCGAGGATATGAACTCCTTGACTTTGGCTACGCCGGCATTCACCGTGTCGTCCCAGTCGTCGTTGGTTCGGTATCCGAGCGATACGGTGATGCGTCCGTCGGAGGTGGTGAAGGTGTTCGAGTGCCGGTCGGTCTTGGTCTTGTAGAGCGAATCTTTCAGCGCGATCAGCGCGTCGGCCTCCGCGAAGGTTACGTCCTTGGCCCTCCGCATCCGGTCCGACACGGCGTTCATACGGTCGAAGACCGCACGGCAGAATCCGTCGACGGAATCCTTATAGGCGTTAATATCGTCCTCGCGTTTCTGTTTCTCGGCCCGCTCTTCGGCCTCAAGCTGCGCCTTCAGGGAGGCGCGTTCAGCTGCTGTCATTTTCGTGATGTCCATAATCTGTTAAAGTTTTAGAAAGATTTTAATGTATTTCACATGTTTTCGAGAATCGGCCGCCAGCCGAGAATCCCTCCTTCTACTCCGCCCCATCCGGGGAATGCCCGCACCAACCATCTGCAACCGATATATCTCACTATGACGAAAGGGTATTGCACATCAGAGGTTTTGCCCAACACGGTCGCGCCATCTTCCGGCAACTCCTTCAACGATACACAATATCGTTTGTATAATAGTTGCGGTCAACCGGAGACGGCGCATCGCTCGAACACGAGACTGTATATAACAGCGTTTGACGTCTTTCAAACAGCACAGCTTGTAGAATATATCCTG
>NZ_FCNT01000036.1 GCF_900021155.1 Alistipes sp. CHKCI003 | reverse complement strand
GAAGCAGGCCACCATCATCCCCATCGACAGAATCAGAAAGCAGGCGGCCGCAATGGCCAGCATCCCGAAGTCGCTGATTCCGCGTGCTACGGTCGTGATGTCGTTTACATGTGTCATATCTCTGCGGGTTCGAGGTTTTTGTGAAACGAATAGTAGTACGCTGCGATGACCCCTCCCTGTTCGACGGGCCGTCCGAGGATCGTCTTGAGGCCCTCGTACTCGTCGTCCGAGAGTTCGACGGGTCCGTCGGATTTGTATACGCGCAGTGCGAGGTCCACGCCCTCGACGCCTCCCAGCCGCGCGAGCAGGTAGTTTCCGAGCTCCTTGCGCCAGTCCACGATCCGCACGAGGCGGTCGTCGCCCAAATCGTAATAGAGTTTGAATTTCGAAAAGTCGATACGTTTCATAAGATATGAATTTTGGAATGTTAAAAAGGCAGTATGCGCCAATATGCACCGTCCCACATGACCGAACAGCTTTGATTTGCCGACAGAATATGACGGGTAATAATAGTACCGTCGGAATCCTTGATCTTGTCGGAGGAGCCGTTATAGGGGAGGATGTATGTACCCGAGGTGCTGCATTGTACGACGTAGTATATTTCGCCGATTCGGGCAGAGCCGCTTGGCGGGAGATAAATACTTGCTCTGGCGGTATTTTTCATGACGAACATCTGTTCCTTTCCTGCACGGGCGCCCCCGATCATATGGCCCGTACCTGTAATGGACA
The DNA here is from genome assembly GCF_900021155.1 of Alistipes sp. CHKCI003. GTDB lineage: Bacteria > Bacteroidota > Bacteroidia > Bacteroidales > Rikenellaceae > Alistipes > Alistipes excrementavium. The sequence goes on along the minus strand of NZ_FCNT01000036.1, from coordinate 2,364 downwards.
TCGTTCGATAATGGATGTGTCCCTGTATGGCTCCGTGGATCGTTTCGATATCCCCGGCATTCGCTAAAAATGCGTATGCCTTCTTTCTATATGTATTCCTCATATAAGCATAATATGCCACAGACGCTTCGTATGGAATCTCCTCATTGACCTTGGCGACGAATTGTGCAGCGGCCGAGGTGAATCCCTGATAGGTAGGCATGATTTCCCCCAATGACACACCGGTTGCATGCATCTTTGCATAGCCGTCTTCGTTCCAACTATACACCATTCCGTCTCCGATTTTGATTCCGTGTGTCGTGTCGTGCGACGAGATGAGATAAAGTCCGTCGATTTTGAAGTCGCCGAAAGAACCGGCCGTTGCGGTGATCGTCCCCTTTATATAAGCCTCCTCGGCATATGTTGCCCCATTAGGGTATACCCTGAACTTCGCGCTGTTGGCGTCCGCGGCGGATGCGGCTCCGGCGAAGATCATCGGACAGCTCCGATCGTCGGGTGCGAAGTCCTGCCCCGTCAGGAAGTTCTTTCCGGTAATCCCTGCGACGACCGCCTTCGCCGAGTTCTTCACGCCGAGAAAGCTCGCAAGATATAGTCCGCCGTACTCAATCGTATCGTCGTTTTCGAACGCCTTTTTCAGGTACTCCAAATTATCCGCGGCGATCTTCGCTTGGTCGATCTGCTTCTGCACATCCTCCACGGACGGGGACCACTCGGTGAGCATGTTTCCCGCCGAGCACATGATGTTGCGGAAAGCTACCGTGTCATCGGTACCGACATCGGCATAACATACGAAAGAGCTTCCGGCGGGTCTGTTCTGAACCGCCGAGAGACGATACCACTTTCCCGCGGCTTCGGCCGGGAGCGTCGTCCGCACATTCGCCGCCTTCTCCCATCCGAGGGCGATACTCACGGATTTCGAAGCGTGCACCCATACGGATACGACGTACTCGGTTCCGCTCTCCGTTTCAAGGTCGGACGAAACGATGTACACCCCCTTTCCGATCCCGGATAATCCTCGCAGCACCAGACTGGAATACCCTTCATAGGTTTCGTTGACCGGCCCGGCGCCGTTTCTCGCCCACGGGCCGCCGTTGGCATCGGTCGTCAGGGCCGCCGAATCGGGCAGGATGTTCACCGATGCCGGGCGTAGGTTGTCGATCTCCGCCTGCCGGTCGGCCGTCGAGGGGCTCCACGATGGTTCGGGTTTGTTTCCGCGCACCAGCATGACCTTTTCATAACGCACGGTATTTCCGGCCGTGCTGCCCCATCTGCCGGCATAGAGGATCAGGTGTGCCTTGTCGGCAGCCCGCGTAACCGTATATACGGCCGTACGGCTGTCGGCCGTCAGCGTGGCTGCATCGGCGAGTGCCACGTTCGCGGAGTAGTCGTACAGTTGGGCGGTGAACCCGGTCGCGGTTCCCGCCAGCAGGTCGATGCTGCCCACCGACAGGGCGAACTGGTCGCCGACGGCGACGGCTCCGACGGCGAACCCGGTCTGGGCGTAATCGTTGTCGCCCGCGCCGATCGTGCGGCTTTCCGTATTGTCGATGATGTTCACGCCGCTGTATTCGGCATCCTCGGGCGAAGCGGTCCAGACGATGCCTTTGTTTCCCTGCGCGAGTTTCGCACCGCACACGTAGGCTTCGTTTCCGACCATCACGCGAAAGAGCACGTTGCCGCCCTTGGCCTCGGAATAGGTCCGGAACGTAACCCAATAGCGTTTCCATTCTGTCGTCAGATCGTAGGGACAATAGGTGTCGCGGCCCGTATATCCTGCGGCAGTGCCGTTTGTGGCGATGATCTCCTCGTTGACATAAGGCCAACAGTACGAAATGACCTGTCCGACACCCTTGGCCCAGAAGCTGAGCGTGTACTCGGTCGAGGGCAGCAGTGAAACTTCCTGCTGACGTATTTCCTTATAGTCGACGGTCGATTTGCCATAGTATACCGTAAGACCGTTATAGGTCTCGGCCACGCTTTCACCCTTGCCGGTCCATCCTTTCGTGAAGTCCTTGGTGTGGCGCAGAAGGTTCTCGCCCACGGGCTGCACTTCGGACACGAGCCGCTCGGAGTAGGCTTTCGCGGCGGCTGCGATCGCATCGAGGATCGTTTCGCGCGCCGTGTAGTAGGCCGCGATGTTCGCGTAGTCCGCCCCCACCGCAATGCTCTCGGGCGTCGAGGCCGTGTATTTGGCGAGCGCCGCGTTCGCGGCATTGTACGCTGCGGTGTAGTCGGTTGCCGGGACCGAATATTTGGACGCCTGCGCCGTGATCTCGGCATGCTCCGACTGTATGTCCTTCTGCTGCTGCCGGAGGGCCGTTTTCTCCTGCGGCGAGATGTAGCTGTCCGAGGCCCATGTGGCGA
>NZ_FCNT01000010.1 GCF_900021155.1 Alistipes sp. CHKCI003 | reverse complement strand
GGCTTCGGGAGCGGGTCGTGCGGTACGGGCCGCAGACCGAAAGGCGGATGGACGGAAAGAGGACGCTGGTTGCGGATAAGCAGGAAAGCAGGAAGACAGGAACAGAACCGATATGAAAAGTGTTTTTTCGATCTATTTTGCGGTTCTCGTGGCGATCGTGCCGTCGGGGACCGCAGCACGGGAGGGCGGAGCCTGCGACGGCTATCGTTTCGAGCGGAATATCGCTTACCGCACCTCCGACGATCCCTATGCGAGGAAGATGTGCCGTGTGGATGTGGCCGTTCCGGTCGGTGCGGAGCGGCCCGTGCCCGTCGTCGTCTGGTTCCACGGCGGCGGCCTGACGGGCGGACGGCGCGAGATACCACAGACGCTCCTGCGCAGCGGATGCGTGGTGATGGGCGTCGAATATCGGCTCTCGCCGCAGGTTGCGGTGCCGGAAATCATCGACGATGCGGCGGCGGCCGTGGCGTGGGCCTTCGCCCATGCGGCCGACTACGGCGGCGATCCTGCGAAGATCTACATCGCGGGCCACTCGGCGGGCGGCTATCTGGTGAACATGATCGGACTGGACCGGTCGCGTCTGGCCCGCTACGGATGCGATGCCGATGCGCTGGCGGCCGTCATACCGCTCAGCGGTCAGGCCATCACCCACTTCGAACAGCGCCGCACGCAGGGCATCGACCCGCTCCGGCCGCTCGTCGATTCGCTGGCGCCGCTCTACCACGTGCGCGGGGATGCGCCGCCGATGCTCATCGTCTCGGGCGACCGCGAACTGGAACTGTTCGGCCGCTATGAGGAGACGGCCTATTTGCGGCGGATGCTGTTGCTGTGCGGACACGATCGGATCACGTTTTACGAACTGGACGGCTTCGACCATGTCGGAATGCTCGAACCGGCCTTCCTGTTGTTGAACCGGTATATCGAAACACGCGAACGACGATGAGGAGTTTCCTGTTCCGCTGCGGACTGCTGGGGCTGTTCGCGCTTGCCGCCGCTGCGGGCGTGCGGGGTGCGGAGCGGTGCGCGAACGGTCCGCTGCCCGAGCGCCCCGATACGCTGCGCATTCTGGGCGTGGGCAACAGCTTCACGGACGACGGCATGATGTATCTGCCCGATCTGCTGCGTGCCGCGGGCATCGGAAACGTGGTGCTCGGGAGACTCTATTTCCCGGGTTGCTCGCTCGAACAGCACTGCCGCTTTTACGAAGACGATGCGGCGAATTACACCTATTATAAATCGACCGCCAACGCATGGGAGACCGTGAGCGGTCGTGCCGCGCTCACGGATGCGCTCGAAGACGAGCGCTGGGACATCGTGGTGCTGCAACAGGCGTCGCACTTCTCGGGGCTTTACGAGACGTATGTGCCGTGGCTGGAACGGCTGATCGGCATCGTGCTGAGCCATAATGCCAATCCTGCGCTCTGTCTGGCGTGGCAGATGACGTGGGCCTATGCCGGGGATTCGGATCATTGGGGGTTCGCGGCCTACGGCGGCGACGGGCGGCGGATGTACGAGGCGATCGTCGGGGCGGCCGGACGCATGCGGGCCAACCGCGGGATCGACGTGCTGATTCCGGCGGGTGCGGCGGTGCAGCGGGCGCGGGCGACGGTGGAGACGCGGCGCGACATGACGCGCGACGGCTACCACCTCGATCTGGGTGCGGGTCGTTACGTCGCGGCCTGCGCATGGTTCGAAGCGTTGATCGCTCCGACGCTGGGCGTGTCGGTGTGGGGCAACGCATTCCGCATCCCCGAGGGCGGACCGGAGACGACGCCCGTGGACGAAGCGACCGCTCGGCGATGCTGGAGCGCAGCGGCGGAGGCGGTGCGGAATCCGTTCGGCGGGACGGAAGGTGCGGGGGCGATTCGGCCGTAGCGACCCTTGTGTACGCGGCGTCCGCTACGGCCGGTCGTATCCGGCGTGCGGCGGTTCGAAGGAGCGTATCAGTGAGGTGCTGTGCCGGTGGCGATCCGCCCGGCCGGAAGTGCCGTAATTCGGAATATCCGCATTGGTTTCCGCTTGCTGCGGCCGCTGGAGCATGCTGCGGGCCGCCGTGCTGCACAGGGTGCGACCTGTCGAGAGACGCACTCGTTCCGTCGCATGCCGCATTCCGTCCGGCCGGGTTTCCCTGCCTTCTTCTCCGGTATCGGAGAGCGGATGGACACGCTGCGATTGCATGCTGTTTCCCGAAGCATCATTTTCTCAGTCTGTGGGCGATTCGTGTTTGGCGGTTCGGCGCCGGCGGCGAAAAGTGCGTGAAGCCGTGGTCGGATGCGTTCTTCCGCAGAGGGGCTGCCGCGGAAGGACGACATTGTGGGGCGAAGGCGAAATGTTCGAAAAAGGGACGGGAGCATCGGCTGCCGGAATCGGACGGTCCGAAACCGAAGCCGGAAATAGCGGTGCGCCGATGCCTGTGATCGCCTTCCCGGCGTGCGACCGCCCTCGTCCGAACCTGCTCCGGCGAGGGCGGTCGCATAGCCCGTGCCGCGGAAAATCCGGACGGTTCGGACATGCGAAATCGGTGCCCGCTCCGTGCGTAGCCGGCTTGGACCTTGAGCCCGCGCAGGGCCCGTATCGTTTCTTCCGCACGCTCGGCCGTGCGCGGCGTGCATTTGCTATTCGGCGGAGGGGGCCGGAGTCCCCGCTGAGGCGGCATCCGCGATCTCGTCGGGGAGGTCGGGGAGGTCGGCGGCGTCGAGCGTGCGGGCCGAGTGGCGTTTCTTGGTCGGAAGCCCCAGCCGCCGCAGCCGTTCGCCCGAGCGGACGATGTTGTCGTTGCCGGTGCAGAGACGTTTGTAGGCGTCGGCATAGGCGTCGCGCGCCTTGTCGAGCGAGAGACCGACGTTTTCGAGCGAAGCGGTGAAGGCGACCAGTTGTTCGTAGAGCTTGGTGCCGTAGTTCACGATGTCGGCCGTGTTCTTGTTCTGTGCGTTGCGTTTCCAGAGGTCGTCCACCAGTTTGAGCAGCGCGAAAAGGTTGGTCGGCGAGGAGACGATCACTTTGCGGTCGTAGGCGTCGCTCCAGATCGCGGGATCGGCTTGCAGGGCGGCCAGAAAGGCCGGTTCGTTGGGGACGAACATGATGACGAAGTCGGGCGAATCGAGCAGACGTTGGTACTCCTTGCGTCCCAGCTCCGCGACATGCTGGCGGACCGAGGCCACGTGCGCGGCGAGGTATTGCCGCCGCTCGGCTTCGGTCTCGGCGCCCACATAGCCGACGAAGGCCGTGAGCGACACCTTCGAGTCGATCACGATCCGTTTCTTCTCGGGCAGGCGGAGCACCACGTCGGGCCGCAGGTTGTTGCCTTCCGCGTCTTTGAGGTTGTGCTGCGTGTCGTAGTGTACCCCTTTGACGAGGTTCGAATTGCAGAGGATCGTTTCGAGGATCATCTCGCCCCAATCGCCCTGCACCTTCGTGTTGCCTTTCAGCGCGTCGGTGAGGTTGGCGGTCTCGGACGTGATGCGGCGGTTGAGCTCCATGAGGTTGCGGAGTTCGTTCTTGAGCGCTCCCCGCTGTTCGTTTTCGGCGGCGTAGATCGTCTCCACACGTTCGCGGAACTCCGAGATGTTGTCCTTGAAAGGTTTGAGCAGCAGGTCGAGCGATGCTTTGTTCGTCTCGCAGAATCGGCGCGACTGCTCGCCCAGAATGTCGTTCGCCAAATTGCGGAACTGCGTGCGCAGCAGCTCTTCGGCTTTCTCGCGTTCGGCCTTTTCGGCCGTCATGCGCTCCTCGGCCGCGGCGAGCCGTGCAGCGGCCGCAGCGGCCGCTGCCTGTGCCTCGGCGCGTTGTTCGCCCAGCCTTTGTGCCTCGCTCTGAAGCGCGGCGAGCCGCACGCGCAGTCCGGCCGCCTCCGTCTCCGCGGCCGCACGCTGTTCGGCGGCGAGGCGCAGCTCCTCGGCCCGGCGCTCCTCGGCTGCGCGGAAAGCCGCTTGCGCTGCGGCTTTTTCCGTCTCCGAGCGCTCTTTGGCGCGTCGCTGGCGCCGCACTTCCGATGCCAGCACTCCCGCCAGCAGAAGCAGCACGATGATTGCAATGACGATTCCCGTATTCATACGGACAAAGATACGAATAAGTCGAGAGCAAAAGCAAATTTATTTGATTTTGCCGAGCGGGAGTATCTAAGACACAGTCAAAGATACGAATAAGTCGAGAGCAAAAGCAAATTTATTTGATTTTGCCGAGCGGGAGTATCCAATGACGCAGCCGAAGACCGGATAATTTCCCGCACGGCATTGCGTAATTGCCGCCGGTTTCGTATATTTGTAGAAAAGTTCAGATCTTATGCAGCGTATATTGGCTCCCTCGATGCTTTCGGCCGACTTCGGTCATCTCGAACGCGACACCCGCATGATCGACAGAAGCGCCGCCCAGTGGGTGCATGTCGACGTGATGGACGGGGTCTTCGTCCCGAATATTTCGTTCGGGTTTCCGGTGATGAAACCCATCCGCAAAGCCACCCGCAAGTGTCTCGACGTCCATCTGATGATCGTCGAACCCGAGAAGTACGTCGAGCGTTTCGTGGAGGCGGGGGCCGATATAGTAACTTTCCATTACGAAGCGACCTACAACCCGAAAGGGTGCATCGACACGATCCGCAGGGCCGGTGCGAAAGCGGGAGTTTCGATCAAGCCGGCCACCTCGGCCGACGTATTGCGCGACCTGATCCCGATGCTCGACCTCGTGCTGGTGATGAGCGTCGAGCCGGGATTCGGCGGACAGTCGTTCATCCCCGAGTCGATGGAGAAGATCGCCCGTTTGCGCGCCATGATCGACGAGCAGGGGGCCGCGACGCTCATCGAGGTCGACGGCGGCATCTCGGCGGCCAATGCCCGCGCCGTCTACGAGGCGGGGGCCGATGCGCTCGTGGCGGGCAGCGCCGTGTTCGGCGTGGAGAATCCGTCGGCCGAGATCGAGAAGATCCTCGGGGTCTGAGGTGCCGGGAGGCTGGAGTTGAGGTGCCGGAGAGAAGGGCGGCGGGATGCCCGGTGTCTGGGACGAAGGCGGATCGTCCGCCGTCTCTTTCGGGAGCGGTCGGATTCCGCGGATCGCGGTTTTGTGCGCATGCCGCCTCTGCGAGGGTGTAGGATTGTTCCGTGAGGGGCGTGGGCCGGGATCGTCGGCGTCGCGGATCGGGCATCGTGGGTGCGGTCTCTTTTTTCCGGTTGCGAGGTCTCGGTATCCGCCGGGGCGGATCGCGATGGTTCTCCGTCTTGTAGCTGACGGGGATTTCGTTTTTTCCTTTTCTTAAATTTCACGGTCGTTCCGGGAGGCTTTTCCGGGGCGATGCGGTCCGTTGCGTTTTCCTCTTCCTCATGCTTGCGTCCGAAGGTTCGGCGGGAGCGGGACATGCTTTCGGACGGATGATTCTTGTCGGGTTCGCAACATCGAAAGGCGATGACGGAGGTTCGCCGCCGTCCCGCGGGAGGGCTTGCATTTCGGTTGCGTGCCGTTTCCGCTGCCGGAAATCGTTTCCTTATCGGGGGTGTTCTCACGCTTCGTCGGAGCCCGTAGTTCCGTCCGCCTCTGCGCTTGGCCCGACGAAACGGCTGGTATTTTTTTCGGTCCGTTTCTTACGCCGGCACGATCCGCACAATGTCCGGAACCGTCCTCGGCCCGACGCAACGGAGCTCCCTTCTCCTGCGGGGGCCGTCTCGGCAATTGCCGGATCGATTCGGACGGGGCTCGACCGATGCGTCTCTTGGACGTTTCTCGGGTTGCGGCCCGTCGGGGCCGGCCGATTCGGCGGAGTGCGGACCGGAACCGCGAAAACAGGCGATGCTCCGCGGTATCGGAGCGTCGGCGGTGTACGACGTATCGCGGGTGTCAGCGTTCGATATGCCGGGCGGTCTCTGCGTCGAGCAGGCGGCGCAGCGTGCGCAGCAGCGGATCGTCCGCGAACCATGCGGCGCCGTAGCCGAGGTTGAAGGCGTAGTCGAAATCGGCGGGATTGGCGCCCTGATTATGCTGGAGAATGGTTTCGGCCTTGTCGAGCGCTTTGACGAATCGGGCCTCCGGCGTGAGGCCGGTTTCGTACTCCTCCCACAGAGCGGCGATTCGCCGTGCGGCCTGTTCGGGCAGCAGGGACGCGAGGCGAATCAGAGCCCGGCGTTCCGTCGATGCCTTGAGTGCGGGATCGGGCCGTTCGACGGCCGGCAGATCGCCGTCGTAGGCTTCGCCGAGGTCGTGGACCAGACACATGTCCAGCACTCGCCCGGCATCGAGCGCGGGGTATTCGTCCCGCAGGACGAGAGCCAGCAGCGCCAGCCGCCAGCTGTGCTCGGCCGTGCTTTCGCGGCGTCCGGTCGAGGTGCGGGCGCTGCGCACCACCGATTTGAGCCGTTCGGTCTCTTCGATAAAGCGTATGTATCGTTTCAGTTTCTCTTCCATCGGTCGTTCGATTTGCAGTAGGCAAAGATAGTGCAAGTCGGGTAGACGGACAAATCGGTTCGGGAGGGGGCTGTTTAACAAGCCCCGAAAATCGGAAATCACTCCTGTCGGAATTCATTCCGGCAGGGGTGAAATCGTTGAAATCAGACTTGTTAGACAGCTCCTCCGAGCGGGCTGCTCCCGCGCGACGGCGGAAACGGGCTTGTTGCGGATGCATGCCGTTCGTTGCCGTCGGCAGAGCCGGCACGATCGGCGGGTGCGGTCCGCTGCGCTGCGGAGCGGCGGCGGTTCGACCGGACGAATCGGCGGCTCCCGCTTCCCGGGGAAACGGATTGCGGCGCACGTTCCGCTGCGGACGGGACGTGCCGGCCGCAGCCGGACGTTCGGGCGACGCCTGCGGCAGGCTGTCCGGAGACGGGCGGCGACGGACGGTGCAGGCCCGAAGTCCGGGTAAGTGCGTCGGGTCCCGGACCTCGGCTGTCGGGTCCCGGGCTCCGTGTCCCGGACTTCGTGTTCCGTGCCGGAGCGGGGCGGCGCAGGTCCGGAACGGGCGGTGCGGAGGTGCGAAATCGGCCGGACGGCCGATCTAAATCGCCGCGGCGGTCCCGATTGTCGGATTAAATCGTTACCTTTGCGGCGGTATGTACGCGACGCAGGGTGCGTCCGCACGTTATCGTTTTACGCTATGATTTCACTCGACAACCTTACGGTAAGCTACGGGGGCTGGACCCTCTTCGACAATATCTCGTTTCTGATCAACCCCAAGGACCGCATCGGTCTGGTGGGCCGGAACGGGGCCGGCAAGACGACGCTTCTGCGTCTGATCGTGGGTCAGCAGCAGCCCACGTCGGGAGCCGTTACGATCAACGGCGAGTGTACGATCGGCTATCTGCCCCAGCAGATGAAGGTGGCCGACACCACGACGCTGGCCGAGGAGACGGCCAAGGCATTCGACGAAGTACTGCGGCTCGAAGCCGAGATCGGGCGCATCACGCACGAAATCGCCGAGCGCACCGATTACGAGAGCGCCGCCTATGAGCAGCTCTTGCACCGGCTGACGGAGGCGCAGGATCGCTACCACATCCTCGGCGGCGAGACGCGCGACGCCGACATCGAGAAGACGCTCCTCGGGCTGGGTTTCCGCCGCGAGGACTTCGGCCGCGCCACGAGCGAGTTCTCGGGCGGCTGGCGCATGCGCATCGAGCTGGCGAAGCTGCTGCTGCGCCGTCCCTCGATCTTCCTGCTCGACGAGCCGACGAACCACCTCGACATCGAGTCGATCCAGTGGCTCGAAGAGTATCTGAGGAATTATAACGGAGCCGTGCTGCTCATCTCGCACGACCGCGCGTTTCTGGACAACGTAACGACGCGCACCGTGGAGCTTTCGCTCGGCAGGATATACGACTACAAGGTGCCCTATTCGAAATACGTGGTTCTCAGGGCCGAGCGGCGCGCGCAGCAGATGGCCGCCTACGAGAACCAGCAGCGGATGATCGAGAAGACGGAGGAGTTCATCGAGAAGTTCCGCTACAAGCCCACCAAGTCCAATCAGGTGCAGTCGCGCATCAAGCAGCTCGAAAAGATCGACCGCATCGAGGTCGAGGAGGAGGATTCGGCCGCGCTCAACATCAAGTTCCCGCCCGCGCCCCGTTCGGGGCAGATCGTGGCCGAGATCCGCGAGGCGGGCATGTCGTTCGGGGCAAAGCACGTCTTCAGCGGCGCCGACTTCGTGATCGGCAAGGGCGACAAGATCGCGCTCGTGGGCCGCAACGGCGAGGGCAAGACCACGCTGGCGAAGATGATCGTCGGACTGCTCGCGCCCACCGAAGGTTCGATCCGCATCGGGGCCAATGTCAATATCGGCTACTATGCCCAGAATCAGGAGGATCTGATGAACGGCGAACGGACCGTCTACGAAACGCTCGACCGCGTGGCGGTGGGCGACGTCCGCACGCGGCTGCGGGACATCCTCGGTGCGTTCCTGTTCCGCGGCGAGGAGATCGACAAGAAGGTGAAGGTGCTCTCGGGCGGCGAACGCTCGCGGCTGGCGCTGGCATCGCTGATGCTCGAACCCCACAATCTGCTGGTGCTCGACGAGCCGACGAACCACATGGACATGCGCTCGAAGGACATCCTGAAAAACGCGATCCGGAAGTACGACGGCACGGTGGTCGTGGTCTCGCACGACCGCGAGTTCCTCGACGGCATCGTTCAGAAGGTCTACGAGTTCCGCGACGGCGGGGTGAGGGAGTATCTGGGCGGCATCTACTATTTCCTCGAAAAGCGCAAGATCGAGTCGCTACGGGAGGTCGAACGCAAATCGGCCCCCGCGGCGAAAGGCGGCAGGACGGCTTCCGGCGCGGCGAGAGAGGCGGTGCAAGGTTCCGCACCGGCCGCCGGAGCGGGGCGGGAGAGCGGTGTTGCGTCTGCGGGAGGCCCGGCTTCCGAGGCGGCTGCGGGGCGGCTCTCCTACGAGCAGAAGAAGGAGCAGGAGAAGCTGGTGCGCAAACTGCGCAAAGCGGTCGAGGCCATCGAGGCCGGGCTGGCCGAGACCGAACGGCGGATCGCGGAGTACGATGCGAAGTTCGCTGCCGCGACGGCCTACGACGAGGCCGACTACAAGGCATATAACGAATTGAAGAGCAGCTACGACCGGCAGATGCACGAGTGGGAGATGGCCTCCTACGAGCTGGAGTTGGTCGAGGGCGACTGAGCGGAGCGGAGGGTGCGCCGTCGGCGTGAGCCGGCGTCTGCGGTCGGCCCGGGCGGGTTGTCCGCAGCGGCAGGATGGGGCGCTGCGTGTGCGATGGATGCAATGGATGCGATGGATGTCCGGTTTCTCCTGCTGTCCGGAGTGCGAACAGGCGGCCGCTGCATCCGAAAGCGCGCACGATGCGGGTTTCGGCCGCAGCGGGTTCGCCGCGGGGTCCGCAGCCCGCACGGAACGTGCGGAAGTCTGCGGGGGCGATCTTTCGGCCGATGTGCCGGCCGGGGCGCTTCGGAGGGGCCTTGCGGCGACGGTCGAAGGTTGCGCGCGGCTCGGGGCGGATTGCGGGCTCCGAAGGCTGTTCGCGTGCGGAGTGTTACGGCCTTTGAGCACGGTATGCGCGGTTGCCGGAGCGAAGCCGGCTTCGCTCCGGCTCGGGCACGTGGGCAAAGCGGACGAAGACACGGCTGTCGGACAGTCGGAAAAAGCCGTGGCTGGAAAACGGCTTTCGCTTGAACGGGCTGCGGATTTTCCGGCTGCGGACGGCTCGGCAGCCGGTCTCTGAGGGAGGGGCTGGCGCAGTGCCCGACGGCTGTCGGGATAAATGTCGCACGGTGCGACCCGATGCTTCGGTCGGACGGATCGTCCGCAGGATCGGCGGGTGCATGGGGCGGGTCTGCGGCACGGATGGAAATGCAAATTACGGAACATACGAATGGATAATCTTGTTTTCGGGATTCGTCCCGTGGCCGAAGCGATCGAGGCCGGCAAACAGATCGAGAAACTCTACATGCGCAAAGGCGCCGAAGGGCCGCTGATGCAGGAATTGCGCGACCTCTGCGTCCGCCACGGGATCCGGGTGCAGGAGGTGCCCGCCGGGAAGTTGGAGCGCCTCACGCGCGGCAACCATCAGGGGGTCGTGGCGCAGATCGCGGCGATCGAATACGTCGGGCTGACCGACATATTGGAGCGGGTGCCGGAGGACGAGACGCCGCTCGTCGTGTTGTTCGACGGGGTAACGGACGTCCGCAACTTCGGGGCCATCGCCCGTTCGGCGGAGTGCGCCGGAGCCCACGGGTTGATCGCGCCGCTGAAGAACTCCGCACCGGTGAACGCCGAGGCGATGCGTGCGTCGGCCGGAGCGCTGGCGACGATTCCGGTCTGCCGCGTGGGCTCGGTGCGCAATACGCTCAGGCAGTTGCAGCAGGAGGGATTTCAGGCGGTCGCCGCGACCGAGAAGAGCCGCAAACTGCTCTACGACGCCGATTTCCGGCGTCCGACGGTGCTCGTGATGGGTGCCGAGGATCGGGGTATTTCGAAGGAGGTGCTCAAGCTCTGCGACGAACAGCTGGCCATTCCGCTGATCGGGCATATCGAGTCGCTCAATGTTTCGGCTGCGGCGGCCGTGATGCTCTTCGAGGTCGTGCGGCAGCGTATCGGACAGTAGCGGAGGCGGTGCCGTGCGGATCTTACGTGCGGGACGGCAGCGCGGCGCACCGGAGGTGGGCGGCAGCTGCGGACGGAAGATGCCGGCGGATCGTCGCAGATGAATGAACGAGACGGTCGGAACAGGCACTTCTGTGGACCGGAGTTTCTGCGGATCGACAGGTCGGATGCCGGCAGCCGTTGTCGGACGACGAATGGGCGGCACGGTTGAAATCTGTTGTAACATTGCCGGTCGGCGGACCGGAGGTGCGTCGCTGAGGTCAGCGAATGCTGCGGGCGCATGCCGACGGGCGGATGCGACCGTTGCGGCGGGACAGAGGCGATCTCTCCGGTTCGCGGAGTGATTTGCGAGGATGGAAGAGATTCCGGACGACTGCATGCCTTCGGATCGGAAAGAATGGTGCCGAAAAAACGGCCGATCGTTGCGCTGGCGGCCGCAACTGCACGGCGGGAGGCCATGCGGCGCGCGGGTCCGCGGCCGATGGAGCCTACCCGTGCATGGACGGATCTCTCGACGGGGCGTCGGAAGATGTCGGATTGCGCGGCCGTTGCACGGCATTCGGATCGGAAAGCCGGGCGGGTTGCCTGTATATATAATTGTTCGGCGGACAGCCCGGATACGCGGTTAGGAAGTGCCGATCCGGATGCGACCGCTGCGGCGGGACAGGGGCGGAGGACGTGTTTTCTCGGGCATTGCGCCTCGCATCCGGGGCGGACGAACCGGATTTCGTCGGGGCCGATGCGATTGCTGACGGGGTTCGCTACGGACAGCTGGCGGGAAGGGGAGAATTGCGCATCCGAAGACGACGCTGCGTTCGGACGGCATGCAGTAGGTGCGGTCGCTCGATCGTGAAAACGAAAGGATACGGATTGTGTCCGACGGCATCGTGTCCGGGACTTCCGACGATAGGAGGGGCTTCGGCGATGTTTCGATCGGACTGTTGCAGTGGTATGCTGAAGGGAAACGAAGATATGGGAAACGTGTGGATCGACGGGGTGGGAGAGATCTCCCTCGTCCGTTCGCGGCGGGCCCGGCGGATCACGCTCACGGTGCGCCCCACGGGGCTCGTGCGCCTGACGGTGCCGTGCGGCGTGTCGCGGGCCCGGGCGCTGGCTTTTGCCGAGACGAAGGTCGCATGGATCGCCTCCGCACGGCAGCGTGTTGCGGCGCGACAGGCGGCCGTGCCGCCGCTTCCGCCCGAGGCGGAGCGCGAACGCATCGAAGAGTTGCGGCGTGCGGCCCGTGTCGATTTGCCGCCTCGTGTTGAACGCATCGCCCGCATGTTCGGGTTTTCCTACGGCCGGATCACGATCCGCGCCTCGCGCACGAAATGGGGTTCTTGCTCTTTTCGCAACGATCTGTCGCTCAGTCTTTACCTGATGGCGCTGCCGGAACGTCTGCGCGACTATGTGATCGTCCACGAACTTTGCCACACGGTCCATCACGACCATTCGCCCCGTTTTCACGCGCTGGTCGACCGTTGTCTGGGCGGACAGGAACGCGCGCTCGACAGGGAGCTGAAAAGCTACGTCATCCGGCGGTGAGATGCCGGGGCGGCGGCCGTCTGGAGTCCGCCCGGTTTATGCGGCCTGTCCGATCAGTCCGATCAGTCCGATCAGTCCGGCCTCTTCGGGCGGCCGCGGTGCGGTCGGTAAGGTTTTTTCGCGCCTCAATCCGTTTTCGGTTTTCTTGCCGCTTTGGGCCGGGCGCGGATGCCCGGGCGGAGACGCCCGGACGACTTTTCCCTATTTCGGAAGTCGCAAGCACCCCGTTTTACCGGGCCGGGTGCAGAGGCGAAGACCGGTTCGGGTTCTGCCGAGACGGAGAACGGCCGAGGGGGGCTTGCCGTTTCCGCCGCCCCGTGTGCAATGCAGGTTCGCCTTCGGAGGTCTGATGCGGAATATATCCTCGAAAGAAGAAGCTGTTTTTTCGCCGGGCCGGGTGCAGAGGCGAAGACCGGTTCGGGTTCTGCCGAGACGGAGAACGGCCGAGGGGGCATGCCGTTACCGCCGCCCCGTGTGCAGTGCAGGTTTGCCTTCGGGGAGGTCCGATGCGGAATATATCCTCGAAAGAAGAAGCTGTTTTTCGCCGGGCCGGGTGCAGAGGCGAAGACCGGTTCGGGTTCTGCCGAGACGAGAACGGCTGAGGGGGGCCGTTTCCGCCGCCCCGTGTGCAATGCAGGTTTGCCTTCGGGGAGGTCCGATGCGGAATATATCCTCGGAAGAAGAAGCTGTTTTTCGCCGGGCCGGGCGCAGAGCCGAGGTCTGTCCGATCGTATCGAAGAAAGAGAGGCGACGGCCCGTACGAGCCGTTTTTTCGTGTCGGTTCCTGCTGCGGACGCAGCCTGCGGAGCACGGTCCGGGAGGGCGGCTTCCGCCGCCGGAGGCTGCGGCAGCACGGCCCGAAGAGCGGCGCTCCGAAAATCGGCGGATGCTTGAGGAGTGCCGGTTTTGGCGTTTACGGGTCCTTTCGGGCCGTGCGGTTCAGAGGCCCGCGATTCGAAAAACGTCAGACGTGCGAAGAGGCGTTGGTTGCGGCGGTGAGGGGTCGATTGCAGGCCGCAAGGCCCGAAAACGGCGAAATTCTCTTTACCGCCCGGTCGGAACGGACGGCAGGGCTTCGCAGCTCGAAAATCGCAGGCCGCCTATTCTTCTGCGAGAATCCGCCGGAGAAGCTCCGGTTCGTTGGTGGTGATGAAGTCTACGCCCTGTGCTATGAAATAGCGCATCTCCTCTTCCGTGTCCACGGTCCAGACATTCACTTCGAGCCCCTGTGCATGGGCCTCGTCCACCCATTCGGGATGGGCGTGCAGGATCTCCTGCGAGTAGTCGATGCCCGCGAATCCGAGCGGTGCGATGCGGTGGGGTGCGAGGTCGCCTTCGAGGTACCAGACCCGTGCTTCGGGAGCCTCCTTGCGGAAGGCGAGGCAGGCGTTGATCGAGAAGGCGATGTAGTCGGTGCGCTCTTCGAGGCCGTATCTGCGGATTTTCCGTACGATCTTCGCCGCGGCTT
The DNA here is from genome assembly GCF_900021155.1 of Alistipes sp. CHKCI003. Lineage (GTDB taxonomy): Bacteria > Bacteroidota > Bacteroidia > Bacteroidales > Rikenellaceae > Alistipes > Alistipes excrementavium. Next base: position 9,873 of record NZ_FCNT01000010.1, on the reverse strand, counting down.
CGTCTTCGCGCTTCGGGTCGGCGAGCGATTTGAGTTCGAGCACCAGCCGTGTGCCGGGGTGCGCCCGGACGGTCCGGAGGTATTCGTCGAGCGTGGGGATGCGTTCGCCGTTGGGCAGGACGATGCTGCGGATCGTGCGGGCGGTGGAACGTTCCATGTCGATGCCGCGGTATATGCGGTCGTGGTTGACGATGAGCTTCCCGTCGGCCGTGAGCCAGACGTCCATCTCCGAGCCGTAGACGCCGAGCGAGTCCGCCTTGACGAACGATGCGAGCGAGTTCTGTGCCGAACCTGCCGTGCGCCAGTGGCCGCGGTGGGCGATGATGCGGGGTTGTGCGGATGCCGCGGATATGGCTCCGGCGAGCAGAAGCAGAAGCAGCGGTTTTTTCATGGTAGCGAGGGTTTGAGCTTTTGCGGCAAAGTTAGGGCTTTTGATGCCGGTTTGCAAAAAATCTTTCGCGCCGGCATCTCCGACGCAATATGGAAATGAACCGTGTGATCCGCCGCGCCCCGTGCGGCTCGCTGCGCTTCGTCGCAGACGCCGGACGCATCGTCGCGGCTTGGGGCGGTTCGACCTTCGGCGCCTTGCCGTCGGAAACAGTCGTCCGCCGCCCGCACAGGAACGGAGCGGGTTCCCGCTTCGCCCCTCCCCGCGAAGGCTCAGGGAATCCGGGTGCCGTGGTAAGTGCGAAACGGACCGGATCGTGAACTGCCCGATTCGGCCGACGAGGAGGTCCGGGCGGGGCCGGTCGGAGGGTGTCGGTCCGGAGGGTGCGGTCAGCCTTCGTCCGAGAGAATCTTTTGCATCATGATTTCGTCGCGGAATCCGTCGGGCGTCCACTGCCATTCGCGCTTGCGGCCCGTCTCGGCGAAACCCGCGCGGCGGAAAAGGGCGAGGCTGGCCGTGTTGTCCGCACCTACGTTGCACCACAACTGGTGCAGGCCGAGGACCGTGCGGGCATAGCGGCATACGACATCCAGCGCATCCGCCGCAAAGCCTTTGCCGCGGTGTGCCGGATCGTGGATCAGGATGCCGATGCCCGCACGGCGGTGCTGCGGATCGAACTCGAACAGATCGAGCGCTCCGACGGGGGGCAGGCCGGCGGCCTGTTCCACGGAGCCGCCGGCGAGGGCCCGTAGCTCCCCGGCGAGCGTGGAGGCTCCCGTGGGAATCGGCGCCCGGTCCCGATTCGCATGCCTCCGTTCCTCTGCGGTCCGGGCCGCTGTCGACGGCTCCGCGAGCGTCCGTCTCGCTCCGATTCCGTCGCCTTCGTCCGGCCGGATGCCGTTCGTTGCATGGCATGGCGATTCGGATGCGATGCTGCCGCAGGCCCCGATTCCCGCGATCCGGGCCGCAGAGACGCTCCCGCCGGGCGTCCCGGTTCCGGCCGGACTGTCCGGACCGCTGCGGAGCGTATCGCGGCCGCCGGGCAAGGGCTCGATCATCAGCCGCATCTGACGGGTCTGCCAGATGTCGAAGCGCTGCCGTTCGACGAACCGTTCCAGCTGTTCGCGCGAGTAGGGGGCGGTCGTGCCGCTGACGCCCCATACCTCCGTGTCGTTTTCCCAAGCGTACATCGCGTCGATGTCGCACGGTTCGACGGCCCGCAGCCGGCAGATGCGCCCTTCGAGGTTCATCAGATACCGATGATCTTGTTGCGGATGAGCATCGCCACGCCCCATGCGTTGGCGTTTTCGCTCATCTTCGAGACGCGGAACTTCGTGTCCTTATAGACGAGGTTGAGCGAGAATTTGTTGGTCGCGGACTTGAGCGGCAGCATCAGATAGTCGCCCGCCGCGGCGAGATTGCCGCCCACGATCACCGTCTCGGGGTTGAACGTGTTGATCAGAAAGGCCACGGCCTTGCCTACCTTCTCGCCCGCCTCCTCGATCAGTTCGATCGAAAGGTTGTCGTCGTTCTTGGCCGCTGCGATGATGTCGTCGATGTGGATGCTTTTTTCGCGGTCGTACCGCTCGCGCAGGATCGTATTGACGCCCTGTTCGATCTTCCGGCACATCTTCTCTTCGATGGCGATGCCCGAGACTTCGGTTTCGAGGCAGCCCTTCTTGCCGCACGAACAGATGATCTCGTTGTCGAAGAAGGGGATGTGGCCGAATTCGCCCGCGAAGCCGCTCTTGCCGTAGAACAGCTTGCCGTCCACGACGATGCCGATCGCCACGCCGCGGCCGAGGTGGAGGTAGATCACGTTGTGCTCCTCCTTCGATTTGCCGCAGGTGTACTCCGCATAGCAGCGTGCGCGGGTGTCGTTCTCCAGCAGGACGCGGAGCCCGGTCTTCTGTTCCAGAATTTCGCGCAAAGGCTGCTCGCTGGAGGTGAAGTATTTGTAGCTGCGGCCCGTCTCGGGGTTCACGCGGCCCGTCATGCCCACGCCCAGACCGAGCAGCTTGCTGCGGTCGACGCCGCAGTTGTCGATGAAGTCCTCGATGTTCGAACAGATCTTTTCGAGACACTGCGGACGGTCGGTCAGTTCGAACGAGTTGTCGGCTTTTTCGGTGATGATTTTGTTCTGCAGGTCCGTGATGAGAAAGGTCATGTTGTCGCGGCCGACGTTCACGCCTGCGAAGTAGATCGCCGAATTGGCCAAGCCGAAGACGTTGGGGCGGCGTCCGCCCGGAGTTTCGACCTTGCCCTGATCCGTTACGATGTTCTCGTCGACGAGTTCCTGTACGAGTTTGGTGATGGTCGGGACGCTGATATGCAGCTCCTTCGTCAGTTCGGAGAGCGTGCACTCGCCGTTGACCGCCATGTAGGCGATGATGTTTCGTTTGATAAGGCTGTTTTTGTGCGAAATCCCCTTCAGGGCGACTTCGTTTTCGTGTTTGTTGAAAAATTCGGTCAGCGATGTCATGGTGTTGCCCTATTTTTAACTAATCCGATGCAAAGATAATAAGCGAACGCGATAATCCGCAATGATTTTTAATAAAATTTAAGAATTTTTTAATAAAAAATATTTACGATCGGATAACGAATAGTGGATCAACCTTTTGGAACGAACTTTGTTTTGCCGCGACTGGAAGTGCCGTACAGGGGTGCGGCGAACGGGAATCCGGCAGGAGGATGAAACGGCCGTCGGAACGGAGGTCGTGCGGCCGCAAAAGAGCGCTCCCTCCGCCGCCTGTGAGCGGGCGAAGCGATGAACGAAAAAGGACTGTCTGACAAGTCCCGAAGATCGGAGATCATCCCTGTCAGAATAAATTCTGGCAGGGGTGAAATCGTTGAAATCGGATTTGTCAGACAGTCTCACGGATCGTCTTCTCGGCTGTCGGCCGGTACTTGCCGGAAAGCGGAAACGGTCCGCCGCGTTTAGAGCGTCGCTTTGGATTCGACCGCGACGTCGGGGTTCACCTTCCGGATGAGGCCCTGCAACACCGTGCCGGGGCCGAGTTCGGTGAAGGCGTCGACGGAGTCGGCCAGCATGTTCTTCACGATGTAGGTCCAGCGCACGGGGGCCGTGAGCTGTGCGATGAGGTTGGCCTTGATCTGCTCGGGATCGGTATGGGGCTTGGCATCGACATTCTGGTAGATGGGGCAGACGGGCGTGCGGAACGGTGCTTCGGCGATGGCTTTCGCCAGTTCGACCTTCGCGGGCTCCATCAGCGGCGAGTGGAACGCACCTCCCACGGGCAGACGCAGCGCGCGCTTGGCCCCGGCCTCCTTGGCTTTGGCGCAGGCCGCATCCACGGCCTCCGCGGCGCCGGAGATCACGAGCTGTCCCGGGCAGTTGTAGTTCGCGGCGACGACCACCCCTTCGGTCGCAGCGCAGAGCTCCTCGACCTTCTCGTCGGGCAGGCCGAGCACGGCGGCCATCGTGCCGGGCTGCTCTTCGCAGGCGGCCTGCATGGCCAGCGCACGTTTCGACACGAGGCGCAGTCCGTCTTCGAACGGGAGTGCGCCCGCAGCGACCAGCGCGGAGAATTCGCCGAGCGAGTGGCCGGCCGCTGCATCGGGCTTCACGCCCAGCGCCTTGGCCAGAATCACCGAGTGCAGGAAGACGGCGGGTTGGGTAACTTTGGTCTGCTTGAGTTCTTCGTCCGTACCGGAGAACATGATGTCGGTGATACGGAATCCGAGGATTTCGTTCGCCTGCTCGAAGAGGGCTTTCGCCTCGGGAACGTTGTCGTAGAGGTCTTTGCCCATGCCGACCGACTGGGCTCCCTGACCCGGGAATACGTATGCGTGTTTCATCGTATCCTGATTTGTTATTAGAGGTTAACGGGGCAAAGATACGAATAAGTCGGGTGCAAAAGCAAATTTATTTGCATTTCGCCGGGCGGGAGTAACTGAGACGCAGTCGAAGATACGAAAAGCCGGATGCAAAAACGAATTTTATTCGATTTGTCGGAGCCGGAGCATCCGGCCGGCACCGAAGATCCGAATTTATTGCGTATATTTGCACTCCTCAATTCGATACGCACGCGGAGACCGCTTTCTCGCGCGATCGGAAGAAAACGCATAACCGAATCTTACATATATGAAAAACTGGTTTTTGGGGGCATTCCTCCTGTGCGCGGCCGTCGCATGGACGGCGTGCAGCGACGACGGGACGGAGAATCCCGCGGTGCAGCTCGCCGCGCCCGAACTGGAGTATGAAATCATCGGTCCCCGGGAAGTGCGGGTCTGCTGGAGGCCCGTGGAACATGCGGACGCATACCGTTACAGCGTGGATCGACGTGCCGAAAATACGACGCTTTCGTGCGAAGCGACGATCGATCCGCTGGGGGCGGCATCGTGCGTGGTAACCGTATATGCCGTGTCGGACGATCCTTCCGCATATCCGGATTCGGAGCCGTCGCGGATCACCGTGTCGGACATTCCCCGGCCGGAGGAGGCGGTGATCGTCGGATTCGAGTCGGCGGCGCTCGGCGAGGAGGGGTTCATCTGGGGCAAGCCGATGGCCGTCGAAGAGGACGACACCGATTGGCAGGGAAATCCGATCCGCTCGAACCGGTATTACGGATCGCTCTACAGAGAGGGAGAGGCCGATCTGTGGACTTTCTATTCGGACAGCGGACATACGTTCGACACGTGGAACGGGTTTGTCGTGTCGAACCATACCGACATGGAGACCTCCGGGTACCTCAACGACAAGAGCGTCTATGCCGGTAGCGGCGCTGAGGGCTCGAAGCAGTTTGCGGTCGGCTATTACGGCGCATGGACGGCGGAACCCTACGGCATTCCGGTCATCAAGTTCGAAACGGCCGTTCGCCCTCTATCGGTCGGGATTGCCAATACGACTTACGTGTACCGCTATTTCCGCGACGATGTAGCCGAGGTGCGGAAACCCGATTATACGCTCCGCATCACGGGTGTGAACGGCTCGGAAGAGGTGGGCGAGGTGTCGTGGCTGCTGGCGGGCGGCGAAACGATCGTCGAAGGGTGGCAGACGGTCGATCTTTCGGGGCTGGGCGAGGTAACCGGCCTCGAATTCCGGATCGCCTGCGAGGATGTAAACGCGCCTCTGTATTTCGCTCTGGATAATTTGCTCTACTTGAAATAGCGTTCCCGTCTGTGCGAACGGAGCGGGAGGTTGTCCGCCTGCGCCGTGCGATGACGGTCGGGACTGTCCGGCGAATCTTAGACGGCTCTTTTTTATTCGTACCGCTTATTCGGGTGTTTGCCCGGACAGGCAAGCCTCAACGTGTTGAAAAACTTATTGGACAACCCCGGTCGTGGAAGCCGAATTCGCCGGGAGCTTCATCCGTGTGCCCTCGCCCGTGTGTCCGTGTTTCTGTCCCGTTGTTCGCGTCTCTTCGTCCGTGTGCCTCCGAGTGTGTGCCTCCGAGTGTGTGCCGGCCGGCTGCGGTCCGGAAGTGGGGTGCCCGTTCTGCAGCTGTGGTCCGCAAGTGCGTTCGAACGATCCGCGACGGCCGAGCGGCCGGTGGGGCCGGGCGGTCAGGTCCGATTCGTTCTGAAATCTCGCTGCCGCGTAGGGCGGCTCGGTCTGCACGGGGCTGTTGCGCTGGCTCGATTGCACGCGATGCCGGAATCCCGGGACGACGGCTTGTATCCGTGCGCTGTGGATTTGAGCAAAAGGGGAACTCCGGTTCTCTTTCAACCTGTTTTTACATCCGGTCGGCGTTCGACGAGTTGCGGATTCGAAGACTTCATTGAAACAGCCGGGCAGCCGAAATAGCCGTAAAGGTCGGCGAATCCGACCTCTACGGCTATGATATTGCCGGACTTTCTCTTTACGAGCTCCTGCGTCTTCCGGAATCCCGTTCCGCCCGTGAGGCGGAAGGCGGGCCGGACCTCCGAAATGCGAAACCTCAGCCGATCGTGCACAGGGATTTCACGGTCCGTCGGCCGTTTCGCCGCCGAAACTCTTCCGTCCTGCGGTCCGGAGCGGATGCGTTCCGTGGACGCCGGTTCCGGGCTGCGGGCGGGGTGGAGGCGGGAGTTCCGTTCTTTCGGCGGATCAGAGCAGGTTCCCTTTCTCGATCTGCTTGAAGTAGCGATAGGTCCCCACACGCAGCTCCTCGGCAGCGGCATCGTCGCAGACGATGATTCCGCTGGGATGGGTCTGAAGCGCCGAGATGGTCCACTTGTGGTTGTAGGAGCCTTCGACGGCGTGGCGGACGGCCCGTGCCTTGCGGCGGCCCGTGGCGAGTATCAGCACCTTGCGGGCCGAGAGAACCGTGCCGACTCCGACAGTGAGCGCCGTGCGGGGCACCAGCGACTCGTCGCCGCCGAAGAAACGCGCGTTGGCGGCGATCGTCTCGTGCGTGAGGGTCTTGACGCGGGTGCGGGACGCGAGCGACGAGAAGGGTTCGTTGAAGGCGATGTGCCCGTCCTCGCCGACGCCGCCCAGAAAGAGGTCGATCCCGCCTGCATCGGCGATCAGCGCTTCGTAGTCGGCGCACTCCTTCGCGGGGTCCGCGGCCATGCCGTCGAGTAGATGGACGTTTTCGGGCTTCACGTCCACACGGCTGAAGAAATTGTTCCACATGAACGAGCGATAACTCTGCGGATGGTCCTTGGGCAAACCCGCATATTCGTCCATATTGAACGTGATGACGTTGGCGAAGGAGACCTTGCCCGCCTCGTGGAGTCGGATCAGCTCCTTGTAGGTTTCGAGCGGCGTCGACCCCGCGGGAAGTCCCAGTACGAAGGGCGACGTGGTGTACTTCTGCTTGAGTTCGATCTGTTCGACGATGTAGCGTGCCGACCATTGTGCGACTTGTGCCGGCGTGTTTGCGATAATCAGTCTCATAAGCGTTCGGTTTTTACGGTTTATAATGCGTTTGCCGACGGCCCGGCACCTCGGGATCGCGGTGTCCGTTCCGTTCGTGTGGTTCGTCGTGCGCCGCGGACCCTTGCTCTGCGGGTAGCGATGCGGTCTGTTTCTGTCGTTGCGGCCTTTTTGCTGCTGCGGCCATTCCCGGCGTCTGGTCCGGCGCCTGTCGTGCTTTCTGCTGCGGTCTTTCCCGGTGTCTGGCCCGGCGCCGGTCGTGCTTTCTGCTGCGGCCTTTTCCGGCGTCTGGCCCGGTGCCGGTCGTGCTTTCTGCTGCGGTCTTTTCCGGCGTCTGGCCCGGCGCCTGTCGTGCTTTCTGCTGCGGTCTTTCCCGGCGTCTGGCCCGGCGTCGGTCGTGCTTTCTGCTGCGGCCTTTCCCGGCGTCTGGCCCGGCGCCGGTCGTGCTTTCTGCTGCGGCCTTTCCCGGCGTCTGGCCCGGCGCCGGTCGGGTGCTCCGTATCGGCACGCCGCTGTCTGGCGGGGGCGGGCTCCGCAGTCGGCGGCCCGATCCTGCCGGGCGGACGCGAGCCCCGGCCGACGGGAGCCGTTTCAGAACATCCTGACGAAGACCTCGATGGCCTGATATTCGGCCATGCCCAGCTTGTCGTAGAGCCGGGCGGTGTGCTGCGTGCGCTCCTCGGCCCGCTGCCAGAACTCGCGGTGGTCGCTGCCCGGGAAAGGCACGATGTCCTTCTGCGAGAGGTGGCGGTAGATGGCGTGGCGTTTCATAATCAGCTCGTCCGGCGAGAGCGGCACGGCCATGTCCACCATGCCGATGTCCCACTCCTGCCATGCGCCGCGGTAGAGCCACATGTGGCAGTCGCGCAGCCACGGATCGTCCCGAAGCACGTCGATCGCACCCAGAACGGCTTCCATGCAGGTGCGGTGGGTGCCGTGGGGGTCGGAGAGGTCGCCGGCGGCGTAGATCTGATGGGGCCGTATCTCGCGCAGCAGCCGGACGATGGGGTCGATGTCGCGTTCGGTGAGCTGTCCCTTCTTGATGCCGCCCGTCTCGTAAAAGGGCAGGTTGAGGAAGTGGGCTTTCGTGTCGGGATCGAGGCCGAACGAACGGACCGCGGCGCGCGCTTCGGCCCGCCGGATCGCGGCTTTCAGTCCGAGCAGTCCGGGCGGTTCGGGTTCGCCCTTCTTTTTGCCCGCGATGAGCCGTTCGACGGCCGAAACCTGATCGGCGAATCCCATTTCGCGGGCCGTGTCGATGTTTTGCAGCACCACGTCGTCGTGCACGGCCACGTCGCCCGAAGTCTGATAGGCCACATGCACGTCGTGGCCCTGCTGCACCAGACGGATGAACGTACCGCCCATCGAGATCACGTCGTCGTCCGGATGCGGCGAGAAGATCACCACACGTTTGGGGTAGGGCGCCGAGGCGACCGGCCGCGTCGAGTCGTCGGCGCCGGGCTTGCCGCCGGGCCATCCCGTGATGGTGTGTTGCAGATCGTTGAAGACGTCGATGTTGATCCGGTCGTAGGGGCGTCCCTGTTCGAGCAGTCCGCCCAGCGAATTTTCGAGATAATCCTTGTAGGTGAGTTTGAGTATCGGTTTGCCGACCGCGCCGCACAGCCAGACGACGGCCTTGCGCGTGAACTTCGGCGTCCACTCGCACGGTCCGACCAGCCACGGCGTCTGTTCGCGCGTGAGCCGGCCTGCGGCGTTCTCGTCGATCACCACCTCGATGTCGGGGTGTTCCTGCAGATGGGAGGCGGGCACCTGATCCGTAACCGTGCCCTCGACCACTTTCTGCACGACGTCGGCTTTCTCCTCGCCCCATGCCATGAGAACGATCTTGCGGGCCCGCATGACGGTTTCGAGCCCCATCGTGATGGCCATCTTCGGCGTGTTTTCCAATCCGAAAAAGGCTTCCGACTGGATCTGACGCGAGTGGTGCGAGAGCTGCACGAGCCGCGTGCGCGACTTGGCGTATGAGCCGGGTTCGTTGAATCCGATCTGCCCCTGCTCGCCCATGCCGATAATCATCAGGTCGATGTCGTGCGCGGCGTGGTCGTAGGAGGCGCAGTATTCCGAGATGCGCTCCTCGGGGACCGTGCCGTCGGGGATGTGGATGTTCTCCGCGAGGATGTCGATGTGGTTGAGGAAATCCTCGTGGATGCGGAAGTTGCGGCTCTGCTGTTCGGTCGACCGGATCGGGTAGAACTCGTCGAGGCTGTAGACGGCTACGTTGGCGAAACTCACCGATCCGGCCTTGTAGCGGGCAACCAGTTCGCGGTAGAGCCCCAGCGGCGTGCGGCCGGTCGTGAGGCCGAGCACGAAAGGCTGCGCCTCTTCGTAGATCCGGTTCGAGCAGTGGGATTCGTCGTAATTGCGGATCGCCTTCACGATCAGGTCCGCGACGTATTGCACACCCCGATATTCGTTTTCATAGACCAGCGTGCGGATTTTTTCGCAGCGGTGGATGATGTCGCGCGGCGCCGGCGCTGCGGACAGACCGCCGTCTTTGGGAAGTGAATACTTGTTGTTCATGGTCGTTTGTTTTTTCGTGGACGTTGTTTGCCTCTTCTCGCAATTCCGGAGAGCGGATTCCGGGTGCGCTCGGCATCCCGAAACCGTCGTTTTTTCGGTATTCCTGCACAATTTCCCTTCC
>NZ_FCNT01000037.1 GCF_900021155.1 Alistipes sp. CHKCI003 | reverse complement strand
TTCTCAGGGCGTCTTCGGAAGCCCTGCCGTTCCCCGAAGTTTCGAAACGCATGTTATGAAACCGAGCAAATACAATATAACGATCGACAACGAAGACGGATATGTCGTTTACAACACGCTGAACGACAGTCTGATGCTGTGTACGCCCGAAACCATGGCGCTGCTCGAAGGGTATCGGGACCGTATGGACGATTGCGAACGGGTGCATCCGTTGCTCTGCCGTTGTTTGACGGAGAAGTGGTTTGTCGTGTACGAAGACAAGAGGTTCCGCTGTTTGGATTCGAATAAAATATAACTGTATATGAATACGGTCCGTCTTCTTTTCATATCCGTTCTATTAGTTGGATTTCCGGGATGGTCGGAATCGAGAGCACAGTCTCGGTCGCCGGGAGGTTCGGTTTCGGGATATGTGCGGGATACGACGGGCCGTGGCATCCCCCACTGTACCGTGAGCCTGCTTCGCTATTCGGACACGACTGAATTGTGCGGGACCACGAGCGACACGTGCGGTTT
>NZ_FCNT01000017.1 GCF_900021155.1 Alistipes sp. CHKCI003 | reverse complement strand
TTTCATACGCATCCGCCCCACGCAACCACCCCTCCGCCTCACCCCGCCCCGAACAAAACGAGAGGAGCCGTCCGCGCATTCCACGCAGACGGCCCCTCTTCTTCCTCAGGCTACCGGACGTCTAATACCGGTAGTGGTCCGCCTTGTAGGGCCCTTCGACCTTCACGCCGATGTAGTCGGCCTGCTTCGGGGTCAGACGGGTCAGCTCGACCCCCAGATTGTCCAGATGCAGGCGCGCCACCTCCTCGTCGAGGTGTTTCGGCAGACGGTAAACCCCCGCTTCGAGCCGTTTCTCCCACAGCTCCATCTGCGCAAGGCACTGGTTGGTGAAGGAGTTGGACATCACGAACGACGGGTGTCCCGTCGCACAGCCGAGGTTCACCAGACGCCCTTCGGCGAGGACGAAGATCGAATGTCCGTCGGGGAAGGTGAATTTGTCGACCTGCGGTTTGATGTTGGTCCGCACGGCGGCCGACTTTTCGAGGCGGGCCATCTGTATTTCGTTGTCGAAGTGGCCGATGTTGCAGACGATCGCCTGATCGCGCATCCGCTCCATGTGTTCGAGCGTGATGATGTCGCAGTTGCCCGTGCAGGTTACGTAGATATTGCCTTCCGCCAGTGCGCTCTCCACGGTCTTCACTTCGAACCCCTCCATCGCGGCCTGCAATGCGCAGATCGGGTCGATCTCCGTTACGATCACGCGGGCTCCGTACGAACGCATCGACCGTGCGCAGCCTTTGCCCACGTCGCCGTAACCGCAGACCACCACCACCTTGCCGGCGATCATCACGTCCGTGGCGCGCTTGATGCCGTCGGCGAGCGACTCGCGGCAGCCGTAGAGATTGTCGAATTTCGACTTGGTGCACGAATCGTTAACGTTGATCGCCGGGACGAGCAATTCGCCCGCCTCCTGCATCTGGTAGAGGCGGTGTACGCCCGTGGTGGTCTCCTCGCTCACGCCGCGCCATTCGGCCACGGTGCGGTGCCACTTCGCACGATCCTCGGCGAGGATCTTCTTCAGCGTATCGAGGATCACCCCCTCCTCGCAGGACGAAGGCGCGTAATCGAGCGTCGAGGCATCGTTCTCGGCCTTGTACCCCTTGTGGATCAGCAGCGTGGCATCACCTCCGTCGTCCACGACGAGCTGAGGTCCCTTGCCGTCGGGAAACGAAAGCGCCATGGCCGTACACCACCAGTACTCGGACAGCGTCTCGCCTTTCCATGCGAAGACCGGCACCCCCGCGGCGGCGATGGCGGCAGCGGCATGGTCCTGCGTCGAGAAAATATTGCACGAGCACCAGCGCACGTCGGCACCCAGCTCGACGAGCGTCTCGATCAGCACGGCGGTCTGGATCGTCATGTGGAGCGAGCCCATCACGCGCACCCCCTTCAGCGGTTTTTGCGCTCCGTATTTGCGGCGCAGGGCCATCAGTCCGGGCATTTCGTGCTCCGAAATCTCGATCTCTTTGCGTCCCCACTCGGCCAGCGACATGTCGGCCACCTTATAGGGAATGGATAAATCTAAAAACATGGCTTTATTCGGTTTAATAATTTTTCTCAATCTTTGCTGCCGACCTCTCGCTCCGGCATAACGGCGTTGTCGCGAACAATCTTATGCATTCCGGCTCCGGAATGCCGTGCGGGCGCCCCCGACGGCGGCCCGCTCTTCCCGAGGCGTTCGACGCAGACCGCGCCCTGCCGTCCGATGTCAAAAGCTGCAAAACTACGCAAACCCGGGTTCCGTCCTTTACCGCTCGCTCCCCGTCCCTAATACTCCGGGAAGCGGTCCAATGCCGGGAAAGCCGGGAACCGCCGCGGTCCGGTGCCCGAAACGGACGACCGTCCGCCGCATCCCGCAGAAGGGCGGCAGCAGACGAACGCGGTGTCAGCCCGCGGTTCGCCGGAGCCGCCGCGACACGGACGGCCCGCAGTTTTTCGGATCGTAAACCGCCCCGTCGCTCTTCGCCTCCGACGGCCGCCCCAGCAGATGCCTCCCCCTCCCGCTCGGAGGAAGAGGGAGGTGGAAAGTCCCGTCCGCCTTCGAATCACCCGCCGTGCGGATGGATTCTGCGGGGCCCATTCCGGCTTACGGCCTCCGCAAGTCCGGCATCGCATTTCGACCGCCGGCGATTCGGCGCCTCCTCTCATGCAGCGGCGTGCATCCGCACGAGGATTCGTACTCGTCCTGCCGCCGGCTTGGGGTAGCAGTCCGCCGGACCGCCCGCTCCACCCTCCGCAACACCCCGCCTTACCGATCCCGCACAGCTCCCGCACATCCGCGCGCGCGACACGCAGCGTTTCGGTCCGCAGGCTGCCCATCGGCCGGCTTCGCGTTACCGCAGATTCAGGATCGTCCGCTTGTCCCGCTCGATCTGCGCCCGCAGCTCCCCGAGCGACGCAAAGACCCTCTCGCCCCGGATCCGGCAGCCCAGCTCCACCCGCAGCACGCGCCCGTATAGCGTGCCGTCGAATCCGAACAGATGCGTTTCGAGCCTCCGCTCCGTAGTGCCGACCGAAGGGTTGCGGCCGAGGTTCGACATTGCGCGATAACGCGCACCGTCGTCCGTCTCGGCCCACGCTTCGTAGACCCCGTCTTCGGCCGGGAAATCGTCCGGCACGGGAATGTTGGCCGTAGGAAACCCCAATTCGCGTCCCAGCCGCCGGCCTTCCGTTACGGTCCCTTCGACTACCATCGGACATCAGATTTTTTCGGTCAGCTGACGCACCAGCCGATACTGCGAGAAAAACTCCTTGGCGAAGACGCGCAGCACCGTGTACGAAGGAATCGCCAGCAACATGCCCACGATCCCCGCGAGCGAACCGGCGATGAGGATCACGAGGAAAATTTCGAGCGGATGCGCCTTGACCCGCTCGGAATAGAGCGTCGGCTGCAACACGAAGTCGTCGAGCCCCTTGAGGACCAGCAGCGAGCAGGCGATGACGGCAGCCGTATGGCCCACGCTCATCCCTTCGATCGGAGAGACGATGCCCAGAAAGACGGAGATGATGCCGCCGATAAGCGGTCCGGCATAGGGCACGACGTTCATCACGCCCATCACCAGTCCGATGAAAAAGGCATCGCCGGCCTTCATGCCGAAGGCGATCATCGCCAGCGACACGGCGATCATCAGCAGGCTGCTCTCCGTCAGAATGCCGACGAAATAGCGCGACAGCAGGACGGTGATCGAATCCAGCGCCCGCGTAACATTGTCCACGTACTTCGCCGGAAAGACGGCCGTAACCATCGAATAGAACAGTCCGTCGTCCTTGAGGAAGAAGAAAGTGATGAACGAGATGGAGAAAACGGCGACGACGGAGTGGAGCGTAACACCCACGATCGACGAGAAGACGGCATTGACGGAGTTGACGTTCACGATGCCGCTCAAAGTCTTGATGAGTGCCTCGGGCAGCGAGAACTGCGATTCGGGGATCGAAAAGAAGGTCCGCAGGTAATTCTGGGTCCGCGCGATAGGCTCCTCGATGGTGCGCATCACGGAGCCGATGTCGAGCGTCGACAGTTGGTAGACCTTGTTGAAAACGAGCGGTACGAAGAGCGAGCAGAGCGTGGCGACGATCGTCCAGATCAGCACCAGCGTCGCCAAGGCCGCCAGCCAGCGGGGCACCTGCCATCCTTTGATGCGGATGTGCGTCAGCCGGCAGACCAGCGGACAGCCCATGATGGCCAGCACGGCGGATACGAGGATGTAGACGACGATCGACGAAAAGTACCATACCAGAAAAAGAATGGCCGCCGTAACCGCCGCACCCATGACGAATCTCGTGAGAGTCTGTGGTGTCGCTGTCATAGCCGGAGTCCGAGTGAGTTGTCATTCCTCAGGTTTGCGCAGCCGCGCGATCGGCGTCTGCGACCCCACGACGGGATCGCCGATTTCGACCAGCAGTTCGCTGTCCTTGGGGATCAGCACATCAATTCGCGAGCCGAACTTGATGAAACCCGAAACGCTGTTCTGCTCGACCTCGTGCCCCACCTTCATGTAGGAGACGATCCGGCGGGCGATAAGTCCGGCCACCTGCCGGAAGAGCACCCTGCGGCCGTCGGCCGTGCGGATGACGGTCGTGGTCCGTTCGTTCTCGGTCGAGGACTTGGGATGCCACGCGACCAGAAAACGGCCCGGATGGTACTTGAAATACTCCACCTTACCGCCTACGGGCACCCAGTTCATGTGTACGTTGGTAATCGACATGAAGATCGAAATCTGCATCATATCCTCTCCGAGGTACTCCGGTTCGCGCACCACCTCGGTTACGACGACCCGGCCGTCGCAGGGTGCGAAAACCAGATCGGCATCGTGGATGCGCACGCGGCGCGGCTCGCGGAAGAATGCCACGATGAAGAACCAGAACAGCAAGAGCAGCGCCGTCGAGAACCACATGAGACTCAACCCTGCATGCTGCGAGAGCAGGTAGCGGATCAGCCACCAGCACAACAGGCAGAAAAGCCCCGAGAGAAAGATGATTTTATAGCCTTCCTTGTTGATTTTCATATTCGGACATTGTAGTTTGATTTCAGATCATCCGCACGAGCACCATATATACGAACACGAAGGGAGCGGCAAGCAGCAAAGCGTCGAAGCGGTCGAGCACGCCGCCGTGTCCCGGGATCGCACCGCCCGAATCCTTGACACCGGCCGAACGCTTGAACATCGACTCCACCAGATCGCCCAGCACGCCCGCGACAGCCGCCACGAGCGCCAAGCCCGCCCAATGCCACGGATCGGCATCGAGGAAACGGGCCGCGGCAAGTCCCGTGCCCACGGCTCCCGCGAGCCCCCCGAGGAATCCCTCCCACGTCTTCTTGGGCGAGATCCGCTCGCAAAGCGGATGCCGCCCGAGCGTCATGCCGATCAGATAGGCGCACACGTCGTTGGCCCAGATGATGAAGACGAACGCGATCATCGTCCACGGCTGCCACACACCTCCGACAGCCGGAATGTAGCACATGAGCGACAGCGGCAACGCGACGTATCCGACGCCCAGCAGCGTCGCGCCAACGTTGGTTTCGGGCCGTTCGAGCCTGCGGAACAGTTCGCAGATGAAAACCGCCGGCAGCATCACGAGGAAATAGAGCGTCAGCAACCGCGGCAGGTCGGTGGTTTCGAGCAGCCCCGTGCCGGCGAAAAAGTTGACCGCAAACAGTGCGACGCCCGCGGCCAAGCCCATCCCGTACTGCGGTCTGGCACCGTTGCATGCCGCGAGGCGATAGGTTTCGTACATGCCGCCCGCGAGGATCGCAAGCAACAATGCGCCGTAGGTCCACTTCGAAAGCAGGATCGCCCCCACCGTAACCACGGCGAGCACGGCACCGCTCAGCGCGCGCACCGCGAGGTTCTTCATCTTCTCACTCATTGCAAAAAGCAAATTAAATCGTACAGCTTTGTCCGCAACCACCTCTCCCTTTCGCTCGCCCACTCACCCATCCTCCGGATCGGCGGAGACGGGCGGTCGCACTCCACGGTCCGGGCGCGCGGCCCGCATCGCATTCCGGCACGCAGCAGCGGCGAACGGCACGCACTCTGCGGCAAGAGGTATTTTGCAGACAAACACTCAATTCTTCGGTTGACGGGTTCTCACGGAGCCTCCGCCCCGTCGTTTCCCGGCTCTCACCGGTCTCCGGTTCTGCGGTCCCTTCGGGTGCGGCGTAGTCCGACCTGCCTACATGGCCCGGCCGTTCGGCACCGCCGGACGATCCGCGGCGCACGCAGCCCGTCATCGGGTCTCGGACCGCGACGCGCCCGCATCGGCTTCGGCCGCACTCTTTCCGGCCGTCCCGGGCTCGCCGGGCTTCCCGAAGGTCGCTGCCGCGGTCTTCGCGCCGGCAGCGGCATCCGTTGCGGCATCATCCGCCGCCCCCGCTGCGACAGCGGCCCCCATAGCGGCATCCGACGCCTTCGCTCCTGCGTCTCCGGTCCCGCCGGCTTCGGAGCCCTCCGCCCGGAACCCTCCGGAAACGTTCCCTTCCGCCTCTTCGGCAGCCTTGGCCGCGGCCTCCTTCGCTTCGCGGAGCATGTCCTTTTTGCGTTTGCCGAAGATGCGTTCGACATCCTCCGTAAAGACCACTTCGCGTTCGAGCAGCAGTTCGGCCAGCTCGCGCAGACCGTCGGCATGTTCGCGCAGTACCTTCTCGGCCATGGCATAGGCCGTCTCGATGACGCGCTTGGCCTCGGCGTCGATCTGCTGCGCCGTCCGCTCCGAATAGGGCTTGGTCAGCGCCATATCGCTCTGTCCCGTCGAATCGTAGTAGCTCAACGTACCCACCGACTCGCTCATCCCGTAGTAGGCGACCATCGCATAGGCCTGTTTCGTAACCCGTTCGAGGTCGTTGAGCGCTCCGGTCGACACCTGTCCGAAGGTGAGCTGCTCCGAAACGCGGCCGCCCAGCGTGGCGGCCAATTCGTCGAGCAGCTGCTCGCGCGTGGTGATCTGACGCTCCTCGGGCAGATACCACGCCGCGCCGAGCGCCTTGCCGCGCGGAATGATCGTAACCTTGATGAGCGGACTGGCGTTCTCCAGAATCCAGCTCACCGTGGCATGCCCCGCCTCGTGGTAGGCGATCACGCGCTTCTCCTCGTCGGTGATGATCTTATTCTTGCGCTCAAGTCCTCCCACGATGCGGTCGATGGCCGCGAGGAAGTCCTCCTTCGCAACGTATTTCTTGTTGTGGCGCGCCGCGATCAGGGCCGCCTCGTTGCAGACGTTGGCGATGTCGGCGCCCGAGAAGCCGGGAGTCTGACGCGCGAGGAAGGCGCGGTCGAGCTGCGGATCGAGCTTCAGCGGCCGCAGGTGCACGTCGAAAATCTCCTCGCGCTCCTTCACGTCGGGGAGCCCCACCTCGATCTGCCGGTCGAAACGGCCCGCACGCATCAGCGCCTTGTCGAGGATGTCGGCACGGTTCGTAGCCGCGAGCACGATGACGCCCTGATTGGTCTGGAAGCCGTCCATCTCCGTGAGCAGCTGGTTGAGCGTGTTTTCGCGCTCGTCGTTGCCCGAAAAACCGGCGTTCTTGCCGCGTGCGCGGCCGATGGCGTCGATCTCGTCGATGAAGACGATGCAGGGCGCCTTCTGCTTGGCCTGCTCGAAGAGGTCGCGCACACGCGAAGCTCCGACGCCGACGAACATCTCGACGAAATCCGAGCCCGAAATCGAGAGGAACGGCACGTTCGCCTCGCCCGCGACGGCTTTGGCCAGCAGGGTCTTGCCGGTCCCCGGAGGGCCTACAAGCAGCGCGCCCTTGGGAATTTTCGCTCCGAGTTCCTTGTATTTATCCGATTTTTTGAGGAAGTCCACGATCTCCATGATCTCGACCTTGGCCTCTTCGAGTCCGGCCACGTCCTTGAACGTAACCCGTTTCGAATTGTCCTTGTCGAAGACCTGCGCCTTGGCCTTGCCCACGTTCATGATGCCGCCGCCAGCGCCGCCGCCCGCATTGCGCGACATGGAACGCATGAGGAAAAACCACACGCCGATGATGAGCACCCACGGCAGCAGGTTGATGAGCAGATTCGACCAGCCCTTGTCCTGATTCTCGTAGATCACCGGCACGTTGTGGCCCGAAGCCCGCTCGGCGGCGCTCAGATCTTCGCGGAACGAATCGACCGAACCGATCGTGAAGGTGAGCTGCACACCCGTCTCGGGCATGCGGCGATACCGTTTGTCCTCGGGATCATTGCGGTATTTCCGGACGGCCTCCTTCGTGAGGAAGACCTGAGCCGCATCGCGGTTCATGATCCGGATCTTCTCGACCTCGCCCTCTTCGACCATCCGCTCCACGGTGGTCCAGTCGCTCGGCAGGGGGGCCTCGTTCGAGCCGTTGAACAGATAGTAGCCGAGGATCATCAGCCCGACCACCCCGTAAATCCACATCCACGAAGGACGCGGCATATTGACGTTCATCTTGCTATTGTTCTTCTTCGCCATAAAATTCTATTCTTCGTATTCGTAACGGGTCATGGGGGCGTCGGCCCACAACTCTTCGAGTTTGTAAAAACCGCGGAGCTCGGTCTGAAAGATATGCACCACCACGTCCACGTAGTCCATAGCGATCCAGAAGGCGTTTTGCTGCCCTTCGACTCGCCACGGCTTCTCGCCCAGCTCTTCGAGCACCTTCTCCTCGATGCCGTCGGCAATGGCCGCCACCTGCGTGGTGGAGTCCGCGTTGCACACTACGAAGCGGGATGTGATCGCACCGTCGAATCCCGTGAGGTCCAACGATACAATATCCCTACCCTTTTTATCTTCTATCGCATTTACGATCGTCCGAATCAGTTTGTCCATAAATCTTACATGTCTATAACTTGGCAAAGATACGAATAAGTCGCGCGCAAAAGCAAATTTATTTGCATTTTGCGGAGACGAAGCATCTAAGGCGAAGCCAAAGGTATGAAAAAAAGGCGAAAAGCCGAAATGCCTTCCGCCTAATTTGCGGCGGCACCCCGTGCTTTCCGGCCCGCAGACAGGCATCAGCGGGCGACGCAGGCCATGACCGTATCGGTCAAAGCTCTGATAATCGAATTTTTGACATACGTGCGGCGCACCGCCACGGCGATCTTGCGCGAGGTGGCACCCTTGGCCAGCGTCTTGATCCGGTCGCGGCGGTCGGCGGGAACGTATTCGACGGCCATTTCGGGTATGATCGTCAGACACGAGGTGCAGTCCACGATGCGCATCAGCGTATCGAGCGATCCCGATTCGAAGGTGTAGTGCGACGGCATGTTGCGTTTGGCCTGACACAGCTCGATCACCTGATCGCGCATGCAGTTGCCCGCACTCAGAATCACCAGATCCTTCAGGTCGATATCTTCGATGCGGACATTGGAGCGCTCGTACAGAGGATTGTTCGGGGAGACATAGGCGAAAAAACGGTCGCCGAAGAGCTCATGCTCGGCGATCCCCTCGCCGCACGTTCCGCCCGCCACCAGCGCGGCGTCGAGCCGGTCGCGCCGCAGCGCCTCGACGATGTCGGCCGTAACCATCTCCGAGATCTCCAGTTCGACCTTCGGATAGTCGCGCACGAAGGCCGGCAGAAACTTGTGGAGCAGATAAGGCGCGACAGTCGGAATCACCCCCAGACGGAGTTTGCCCGCGGTCTCGTCCTTGAGCTCGGCCACCGACTCCCTGATGCAATTGTAGGCTTTGATCGTCTCGCGCGCCCGGGACAGCACCACTTCGCCCGCTTCGGTGGGGATCACGGGCTTTTTCGAACGGTCGAGCAGCACCACCCCCAACTCCTCTTCGAGCGCCTTAACCTGCATACTCAAAGAGGGTTGAGTAACGAAACAATGCTCCGCAGCGGCCGAAAAACTCCCGCAGTTGGCCACGGACAAAAGGTATTCGAGTTGGATGATCGTCATAACGGGTATGTTGGTTCGGGAAACAAATATATAAAAAAAAACTATATAGAGGGTCTGTTTTTAGGTTCCGCACGCAATTTTTCGTATGTTTGCGGGCCGGAACAAGCATACACTATAAATATATGGGAAAAATCATCCTGACGGGCGACCGCCCCACCGGAAAGCTCCACCTCGGACATTACGTCGGTTCGCTGCGCCGCCGCGTCGAATTGCAGGATTCGGGCCAGTTCGAGCGCATATTCATCATGATCGCGGATGCGCAGGCACTCACCGACAACGCGGACGACCCCGAAAAGGTGCGCCGCAACGTGCTGGAAGTTGCGCTCGACTACCTTGCGTGCGGCCTCGACCCTTCGAAATCGACCCTTTTCATACAGTCGCAGGTTCCCCAGTTGTGCGAGCTGGCGTTCTACTACATGAACCTCGTTACGGTGCAGCGCTTGCAGCGCAATCCGACCGTGAAGGCCGAGATCCAGCTCCGCGGTTTCTCGGAGAGCGCTGCGGAGGGCGACACGCAGCAGCGTCAGGGCATCCCCGTCGGCTTCTTCACCTACCCGATCAGTCAGGCGGCGGACATCACGGCCTTCAAGGCCACGACCGTGCCGGCGGGCGAGGATCAGGAGCCGATGATCGAGCAGACGCGCGAAATCGTCCACAAATTCAACACGCTCTACGGCCCCACGCTCGTCGCACCCGAAATCCTGCTTCCGGCGAACGCCGCCTGCCAGCGGCTCCCGGGCACCGACGGCAAGGCCAAGATGTCCAAATCGCTCGGCAACTGCATCTACCTGAGCGATCCGGCCGAGGAGGTGCGCAAGAAGGTGATGGGCATGTACACCGACCCGGACCACCTGCGCGTGGAGGACCCGGGCCGGATCGAGGGCAACACGGTCTTCACCTACCTCGACGCCTTCTGCCGTCCGGAGCACTTCGCCCGCCATCTGCCGGACTACCCCTCGCTCGACGAATTGAAGGCCCACTACCGCCGAGGCGGTCTGGGCGACGTGAAGGTCAAGAAGTTCCTCATCGCCATCCTCGACGAGACGCTCGACCCGATCCGCCGCCGCCGCGCCGAATACGAGCAGCGCATCGGCGAGGTCTACGACATGCTCGAAGCCGGTTCGGCCGCCGCACGCGCCGCCGCCGCCGCGACGCTCGAAGAGGTCCGCGCCGCGATGAGGATCGACTACTTCGCCGACAGGGAGCTGATCGCCTCGCAGGAGCGGCACTACCGCAACGAAACCCGCTGACCCTTCCCGAAAGCGCAATGCAGCCCCTCCTGCGGAACATACGGAAGACGATCCGACATCCCGAGCGGATCTCGACGTGGTTCTTCCACCTCACGCGGCGTCTGAGCACCTCGCAGATGCTCATGGTGCTGGCCGTCGTCGTCGGCGTGCTTGCCGGCTTGGGCACCTATGTCTTCGAGATGCTGCTCGCGGCCATCAAGTTCTGCCTCGTGAACTGGTTTCCGGTCGACCGGGCCCATTTTCTCTACTTCATCTATCCGGGCGTGGGCATCGTACTGGCGACGCTTTTCGTGCGCTACATCGTGCGCGACAACATCTCAGAAGGGGTAACGCGCGTTCTGTACGCCATGTCGCGCAAGGGATCGCGCATCGCCTCGCACAACTGCTGGACCTCGGTCGTGGGCGGCGCCACGACCATCGGATTCGGCGGTTCGGTCGGACCGGAGGCTCCGATCGTGCTGACGGGCGCCGCCATCGGCTCGAACGTCGCCCGGCTGACACGCCTCAACTACAAGCACTCCACCCTGCTGCTCTGCTGCGGCGCCGGCGCGGCGCTCGCCGCCATCTTCAAGGCCCCGATCACGGGTGTGATGTTCGTGCTCGAAATCCTCATGCTCGATCTCACGGCCGGCTCGATCGTACCGCTGCTGATCGCCTCGATCACCGCCACGACGATGGCTTTTCTGCTGCGGGGCTTCGATCCGATTCTGCCCGTTACGCTGAAGCCGGCCGACGCCTTCCAGCCCATTCAGGTACCCATGTTCATCCTGCTGGGCTGTCTGTGCGGAGTGATGGCCTACTACTTCACCACGGTCAACTCGAAGGTCGGGCTCCTCTTCCAGCGCTTCGACCGGCAGTATAAGAAGTGGATCGCGGGCGCCCTCGTGCTCGGCGTGCTGATCTTCATCTTCCCGCCTCTCTACGGCGAAGGTTACGAGGGGTTCTCGTCGCTCATGAACGGCAATGCGCAGGAGTTGTTCGACAACTCGCTCTTCTATGCCTTCCGCGACATCGACTGGGTGGTGATCCTCTTCATTCTCGCCACGATGTTCTTCAAGGTGGTGGCGATGGCCTCCACGAATGCCGCCGGAGGCGTGGGCGGAACGTTCGCTCCGTCGCTCTTCGTCGGCGCCTTCCTCGGTGCCGTTACAGCCCTGATCTTCAACCTCATCTTCGGCTGGCACCTCTCGCTCGTGTCGTTCACGCTCGTGGGCATGGCCGGTGTGATGGCCGGCGTGATGAACGCCCCGCTCACCTCGATCTTCCTCATCGCCGAGCTCTCGAACGGCTACGGGCTCTTCATCCCGCTGATGATCACGGCCTGCATTTCGTTCGCACTCAACTACTGGCTCGACCCCGACTCGATCTACACCAAGCACCTGCGCGAAAGGGGCGAACTGCTCACGACCGACAAGGACGAATCGGTCTGCGTTTTCCTCAAGCTCGACGAACTGATGGAGACCGACTTCATGCGCGTCAAGCCCCACTTCACGCTGGGCGACGTGGTGCACATGATCGCCACGGCCCATCGCAACATCTTCCCCGTGATCGACAACTTCAACCGGCTGATCGGCATCGTCCAGCTCGACGACCTGCGCGAAGACATGTTCAAGCCCGAGAAGTACGGCACACCGATCAGCCAGTACATGATACCTCCTCCCGACACGATCCTCGAACACGAGTCGATCCGCAGCATCCTGCCCAAATTCGAAGACAAACACACGTGGATGCTCCCCGTGGTGGACAAACAAGGGCACTACTCGGGCTTCATCTCCAAATCGCGCATCCTCAACGCCTACCGCGAGCAGTTGGTGAAGATTTCGCAGTAAGAGCGTTCGGAGCCGTGTCCTGTCCGCAGAACGGTCCCGCATCCGAAGGGGCGACCGCCTCTTCTTGCTCCCGCCGCGAGCGCCGGACGGAATCCTTTCGGCATCGAAATGCGACGAAAGGACCGGCGATCTTCAACGGTCGGTCGCGCGTTTCCGCGGTTCGGCACAGGCGGAGAGGAAAACGGGGAGTGAAGTGCGGGAAGTGAAGTGCAGGAAATGGAGAGCGGGAAATGGCGGCACGAAGCCTCGGACGGACACAGTCCGCCGCATAGGGCGGCGTCGGATCGCCGGCATTGCAAAAACGCCCCGAAGGGATGGCCGAAAGAGCGATAAGAACAATGGAATCGAACTTTCCCGGATGATAAATCCAATCCCCGGAGCGGTTCGTACTCCGGGCAAGCCCGAAATCGGACGGCCCGCAACCGTCCGATGCGGAGGAGCGCCCGGATCCAAGGGCTCGCTCGCATCCTGCGCCGGCTGCCGACCGACAAACGAAACCAAGAAAAGGGGACAGGTCCGACCGCCCCGAATATCACGGAACCCGAAAAACGTACACGACATGAACACCGAAACTTTTCCTTGGGCCGACGAACTCGACTGCGCCACGACGGTCTGCGACCGCGAAGGGGTCGTACTCTACCAGAACCGCCGCTCGATCGAGGTGAACGGCGACGTACGCGGCCGCTCGCTCATCCCCTGCCACAACGAACGCTCGCGCGCGATCATCGCCCGTCTTTTGTCCGACGGCGGCCGCAACGTCTACACGATCCAGAAACGCGACGTGCGCAAACTGATCTATCAGACCGTCTGGCGCCGCGCGGGAGCCGTCGCCGGCCTCGTGGAGTTCTCGATGGAGATTCCCGAAGAGATGCCCCACTACGTCCGGAGTTGAAACCGTCCGTCCGCGAATGGCGGTAATGCGGGGCATTCGCCCCTACGGCCTTCGTCTTCCGAAGCTTTTCCCCGGAGCATCCGTCAGGCAGCTCCTTCAAGGTCTTCTCCGCGAACGAACCTGCGCAGCCGGATGCTGCAGTCCCGGCCAGAAGACCGTCCGCAGAGCTGTCGGCAGAAGCCCGGGACGGAGAGATTCTGTCCATGAGGGAGGGGAGCGAGATTCCGTACAAAAGCCCCCGCCCACCGACCGTCCGGCAACCTTCGAGCTGCACGGCTCGGGCGCAGAATTGTCGGCAGAGCCGGCAGGCGCTCTTTGCAGCGCCGTCCATCACGGACCCCGTCCGCAAGGCACCCCACCCCGACTGACACCCGCAGCCGAATCCGGTTCAGTACCGCCCACTGCCGTGCAACGCCTGCGCCATGATGTTCGACCTCCGCGCAATCCGCTCCGCCCCCTTCCGATACACATGCAGACACGGCTTTCGGAACGAATCGCATCCGGTTTTCCGTTCAGGAGGCATTCCCCCCGCCGGAACATGCCGAACGGGGATCGGTGCGACGATCCCCGGACAAAACGTTTCCGCTGCATGCCTCATCCGCGAACCGCTTACGATCCGGGAAATTTCGTTCGCATAATTCTGTATATCATGTAACTATTCGATTTCGCAGATTTTTTCATGTCGTGTTTATTTGATTTTTTGTAAATTTTGTTTTACATTTGCATAAAAACCGATAAAACCCGACAAATATGAAACGGACTTTATGGATCGCCATGATTCTGGTTGCAGGCTGTCTGCTGCCGATGCGCCCCCCCCTGCGGGCGGCTTCCGTCTGCCTGCATCGGCCGGCGGCGCCTCGCATGCTGCATGTCCCGGAGCTGCATGCAGTCTTCGCGGAAAGGAAAGAAACGCCACCAGAAGATGACGAAGCGGAAAGTGTCGAGATGAAAAGTACGGCACACGAGAATGACGAGCGGGAAATCGCGGAGCCGAGAGAAACGGCACGCGAGAATGACGGATCGGAAAACATCGGAGCGGACAAAGAGAGCATCGTGCAGGAGAAAAGCGGCGGCAAGAGGCGCCCTGTCATCGACAGGGACGACAGAGACCGCAGCCGCAGCGGAAACCGCGGAAACGACGGACGGGACAGCCGGCCGGACCGACTGGCCATGCGCATCGCCGCATCCCGAGAAAACATCGCAGAGAGACCGTCCCCGCTGCCCGGCCGGACACCACTCCCAACCGATCCGGATACACCCTTATCGGCAGCAAACCGTGCCGACGATTATGCGATTCTTTTTCAGAAAAAGGCGGGAGAGGCTTTCGGTCTGCACGTCGTCTGCCGGTTCACGCTGCACTTCGGCGACGAAGACACGATCGCCATGCGCTTCGGAGGCGCCCCGGAATTCTCGGTTTCGGACCTGCGAGTGAGGACCGAACCCGAAACGATATGGCACCGCGATCCGGACGGAAAGAGCATCACGTTCGTATCCGGCTCCGAACGTCGCTGCCGCATCCGGATGGAGTACGACTACCTCAACCTGCACTCAGCCCTCATCTATCAGGATTGCGGCTGCGAATTGTGGGAGACCTCCTACGACGAATTTTACTATCCGCTGCTCCCGGGGGAGCGCTGCCGGTTCGAGGCGCATTTCGAACTGCCGGAGGGTTGCCGTCCCGTCGGAGGCTATCCGGCCGATGAGTTCCATGCCCCGTCCGTCCCCGGCCCCCTCTCCGCCCGGCAACGCTCCGGCACTCCGGATGCCTCGGCTCCCTTCCGTGCGCCGTTCGCCCCCTCCGGTCCCGACACCCACGCCGTGCAGCCCATCTCCGGCAGTCGCACTGCGAATAGTTGCGGAAGCGATTCGACAGCCATCCGCAGATTCGTGTTCCGAAGCACGCATCCCCTTACCTCCCACTCGCTCGTGTTCGCACTGGTCGATACGACACGCTATCGGGAGCGCACGCACGTACTCGAAGGCGACACGCTCCGCTACTGGCTCATGCCGGAGCCCGTCGTCCCCGAGTCGAGGATCGAAGAGCTTCACCGGCTGACCGCCGCCGCCATCGCCTTTTTCGAACGGAGCCTCGGCCCCTACGACGATCCCCATGCCGGCATTTCGGCTCCGCCCGTCTATCTGTTCCACGGCAGCGGCTATTCGAACCGCAACAACCTCAACCTGATCTCGCTGTCGCAGGCGAAGGTCGCCGCGAAACCGCACCTGCTGCCCGTAGCTCACGAACTGGGGCATCGATGGCTCGGCGAGTGGACGCTGTTCGTACCCGACGGAACCGAAGCTGCCTACTTTCTCAAAGAGTCGCTCGTCGAATACATGACGCTTCTCTTCGCAAGGAGCTACTACGACCGGGAGCGGTTCCGCATCCTTTTCGAGACGGAGTACCTGCGACCGGCACAAGCGCTGCGAGGCACGGCAGACGACCGCCGGCTGATCGACATGCGCCGCAACAACAACGACCGCGCGGTTTATGCCAAAGGGCCCGTCGTTCTCGAAAAGGTAGCCTCCGCCATGGGATACGAACGTTGGATCGCCTTCATGCGGCGCTTCTACACCGCGTACCGTTATCGGCCGCTCACCTACGCCGACTTTGTCGGGCTGCTGGCGGAGGAGGATCCCATCGCAGCCGCACAGCTCGACCGGCTGGTACGCACCTACTGAACCGAACGGCCGGCAGCCGGCGGTCCCGGTTACGGTCCCGTTACGGTTACGGCGAAAAACGACCGAAGACACCCTCCGATGCAGAAAACCGGAAACTCCGTGCCGCAAGCAGACACAATACGGAAATTAGGTCGAAATAAACGATTACCCTAAAAATCCATCAATTATGCACAACACATGGTTACTGCCCCACCGCTTTCAGAAAACGGGTTGGGCGATTCTGATTCCCTTCTTGATCCTCGGCATCATCATCACCCTCTGCGGGATCGAGCCGTCGCACATCTTCCGCTGGCTCGGTCTCGAAGTCCGGACGGGTCCCGACTCCTTCACCTCCAATGCCGACCGCTGGATCAACAACCTCATCATCATCGGCATGGTGATCGGAGCCTTCCTCACCACCTGCTCGCGCGAACGGATCGAGGACGAACTGACGATGCAGCTGCGCCAGCAATCGCTGATGGCCGCATTGTGGATCAACTATGCATTCGTGATTCTGGCCACGCTTTTCATCTACGATCTGAGCTACGTGCTCGTCATCACGTACGACATGCTGGGATTTCTCCTGCTCTTCCTCGGCATCTTCCGCTGGAAGTTGTGGCGGCTCGGAAAGGAGGTGCGCGATGAAGAATAGAATCCGCGTCGAGCGCGCCGAAGTGCGGATGACGCAGCAACAGCTGGCCGACGCCGTCGGCGTGAGCCGCCAGACGATCAATGCCGTCGAAGCGGGCCGGTTCGTACCCTCGACCGTACTGGCGCTCAAGATCGCACGGTGCTTCGGCAAGTCCGTCGAGACCGTCTTCCAGCTCGAAGAGAGCGACTGACAGCCGCCGGACGGCCGCAAGCGATCCGGATGCAATAAAAAAAGCGCGCAATGCGCGATGTGTGCGGCATAAAGACAGTATGAAGACGAGGATCGAAAGCCGAGGCCCGCACGGCCCGAAAGCCGCAGGGAGCAAAACCTTTTCGGCAAACCGAACTCGTCCGAAGACAGCCGAGGCGGGAAGACCACCTCCTGACGGAGGCGTTTGCGTCAAACCGAAACCGACCAGCATCCGACGAAGTTCCTCCGGAACGAAAAAGATCGCACACCGATTTCGGCGCAGAAACGAACCGGCCGCAACGTCTCGACCGCCCCATCTCGTCCGCCGCCGGCTACAACTTGATGTCGTAGATCTGGATCACGCCCACGAGCCGGTCCGCTTCGTCCGTTACGAGCAGCGACGTGATCTTGTTCTCGGTCATCGCCTTCTCGGCGGCGATGAGTTTCGCGTCGGGGCGGATCGTCTTGGGATTTCGCGTAGCGATGTCCGCGGCACGGATGCCGAAGAATTCGGACTGGCGGCGCTCCATCGCACGACGAATATCGCCGTCGGTTACGACGCCCTCGATGCGTCCGGCGTCGCAGACGACGATCAGTCCCAGTCCGCCCTTGCTGATCGTATGGATCATCTCCGCGGCCGGACAATCGGGCCGCACGACCGGCAGATTCTCCTTGTGCATCACATTGCCGACGGTCATCAGCAGGCGCCGGCCCAGACTGCCGCCCGGGTGCAGACGCGCGAAATCGACGCTCGTGAAGCCGCGCAGCTTCATCAGCGCCACGGCCAGCGCATCACCCATGGCGAGCTGGGCCGTCGTGGAGGTCGTGGGCGCGAGGTGAAGGATGCAAGCCTCCTCCTTCACCCCGACATCGAGGTGCACGTCGGAGTTCTTGGCCAGCGTCGATTCGCCGTTGCCCGTCATGGAGATCAGCTTGTTGCCGTTGGAGTGGATGAAGGGTACGATCTTCAGGATTTCGTCCGTCTCGCCCGAAAAGGAGAGCGCCACCACTGCATCCTCCTTCGAAATCATGCCCAGATCGCCGTGAAAGGCTTCGCCCGGGTGGAGAAAGAAACTCGGCGTACCGGTCGAAGCGAGCGTCGCCGCGATCTTGCGCCCCACGAGCCCCGATTTACCCATGCCCGTAACGATCGTTTTGCCGCGGCAGGCGAGGATCGTCTCCACGGCTTCGGCGAAAGCGTCGCCGAGGGTCTCTTCCAAATGTTCGAGTGCCAGCATTTCGGTGTGGACGGCTTTGCGCGCCACATCGAGAATCTGGGCTTTCTTCGTATCGGTCATATGCAGTTTTTTAAGCAACCATATATATTCCGCACCGTCGCGCCGGCCCTCGTCCGCCGCCTTCGGGACCGGCCGCGAATCCGGGCTCGCCCCGAACGGCGCCCCGCACACGGATGCCGCCGTCTCCGGAGCAGCCTACTCCGCTCCGCAATCCCGTCCCCGGCAGAGAAGAGCGCCCCCCGGACGGGCGCCAAGCGGCAAAACAGGCGTTTCCGGCCGTCAGGGCAAACGGGCCGACGCATGTTCAATCCCGCACGAGAGAAGCGACGAGCTCCTCCAAATCGTCTAACCGCAGCATGTTGGGTCCGTCGCTCAGCGCGCGGTCGGGATCGGGGTGCACTTCGAAAAAGAAACCGTTGGCACCGAACGCGCGGGCCGCACGGGCCATCGCAGGCACGAACTCGCGGTCGCCGCCCGTCTTGCCGCCAGCGGCCCCGGGCCGCTGCACCGAGTGGGTGCAGTCCATCACGACCGTCCGCGCGATCCGCAGCATATCCGCGATATTGCGGAAATCGACCACGAGGTTGTTGTAGCCGTAGATATTGCCTCGTTCGGTGAGCCAGATCTCTTTCGCACCGGCATCGCACGCCTTCTCGTAGGGATACCGCATGTCGGCCCCCGAAAGAAACTGCGCCTTTTTGATGTTGATCGTGCGGCCCGTCTTCGCTGCGGCGATCAGCAGATCGGTCTGACGGCAGAGAAACGCCGGAATCTGAATCACGTCCGCCACTTCGCCCGCGGGCGCGGCCTGCCACGCTTCGTGGATGTCCGTCAGGATCCGAAGGCCCCACTTCGACCGCACGTCGGCCAGCATACGGAGCCCCTTGTCGATACCCGGGCCGCGGAACGACGATATCGACGTCCGGTTGGCCTTGTCGAACGAGGCCTTGAAAATGATTTCGGTACCCAGCGTGCGGCCGATCGCTGCGAGCCGTGCGGCCACCGTGTCGAGCAGCTCGGCCGATTCGATCACGCAGGGGCCTGCGATAAATACTTTGTCCATAATTCGCTTATTCTGCAAAAAAGCCCGCCGCACCCCTCCGGCGCCGCGGGTCCTGCGTTCAACCGGTCCTCTTTTTCAGAAATTCCTCCGCCCGCACGAGGTCCTCGGGAGTGTCGATCCCGACCGTCTCGGCATCGGTGATGGCTGCCCCGATGCGGCAGCCGTGCTCCAGCCAGCGAAGCTGCTCGAGCGACTCGGCCACTTCGAGCGGCGACTGGGGCAGCGACGCGATGCGGCGCAGCGTCTCCGCGCGGAAGGCGTACATGCCGATGTGCTTGTAAAAAGTGTGTCGGCGCAGCCACTCCTCCTTCGGCACGCCCCGCAGATAGGGGATCACCGAACGCGAGAAATAGAGCGCCCGCGACCCGGCGCCGAGCGCCACCTTCGGGGAGTTGGGATTTTCCAGCGCCGCCAGTCCGTCCGTCTCGGCGAAGGGCTTCACGAGCGTGGCGATCTCCGTGGCGGGATCGTCGAAGCAACGGCACAGCGCCTCGATCTGCTCGGGGCGGATGAAAGGTTCGTCGCCCTGCACGTTGACCACGCCGTCGAATCCGCCCCCCAAGCGCTCGAACGCTTCGCGGCAACGGTCCGTGCCGCTGCGGTGGTCGGGCGAAGTCATCACGGCACGCCCGCCGAACGCGGCCACCGTCTCGGCGATCCGCTCGTCGTCCGTGGCTACCGCCACATCGTCCAGCACGCGGGCCGCCTGTTCGTAGACCCGACGGATCACGAGCTTGCCGCCCAGCATCGCCAGCGGCTTGCCCGGGAAGCGCGTCGAAGCGTACCGAGCCGGTATGATCGCTATGAATTTCATAGGCTAAATCGTTTCAAACATCCACATACTCCGCTCTGCCGGAAATTCCGGACTGCGGGTTCCGCTCACGGCCGCCGCTCTTCGCGGTTTGCGACCGCGGCCCCCTCCCCTTCGCCGTTCCGAGGAGGGAGGGGCGATCGTATCCCGTGCGTACAGCCGGACCGCCCGCCGGGAAAACGGCATTCGCTTCGCAATCCCCCTCACGGAGGGACTTCCGCCGGGCTGCGCCGCAAGACCGAACCGATCGGACGCCGGTACGGAAATGCATGCGACCGCCCGTATTCCATACGTCGTACACACCTATACGCCCCCGCAGTCCGCCGGCACACGTCGTGCACGCCCCTACTTTTCCGAACCGGTCCCGAACCCGGACGTAAGTCCTGCGTCGGGCGCGAGGTCGGTGCCGAGCGCAGAGGCGGCGGCCCCGAGCGTTGCGCGCTGCCGCCGCGTCAGGCTTCCGGCCACACGTTCGTAGGCGTCCCGCACCAGTTCGCGGATCACCGGATCGGGCACGTCGCTGTCGAAACGCACGCCGATCCAGTGCCGTTTATTCATGTGATAGGCCGGCCCCACCCCTTCGTACCGCTCCTGCAATCGGGCGATCCGCCCGGGATCGCACTTCAGGTTGCAGCAATCGAACTCCACGGCATTCACGAAACAGAACCATTTGTCCCCCACATAGAAGACCAGCAGGTTCCGGTCGTATTCCGACACGGCCTTCCCGAACGGAAACGCATCGTGCGCTCCGGCGAAAGAGAGGCAGTAGGCTCTGAAATCCTCGATATTCATACGGATGCGTCTGTCGTCGTCCCGTCGTTACTGCAATGCCAGCCGCAGCACGTCCGAATTATTCCGCACGTAGTGGAACGTCAGCCCGGCGATGTACTCGGGCTTGATCTCGGCGATGTCCTTGCGGTTGTCCTCCGAGAGGATCAGTTCCGTGATGCCGGCGCGTTTGGCGGCGAGGATCTTCTCCTTCACGCCGCCCACGGGCATCACCCGTCCGCGCAGGGTCGTCTCGCCCGTCATGGCGATGCGCTCCTTCACCTTGCGCCCCGTATAGGTCGAGACGATCGACGTAACCATCGTGATGCCGGCCGACGGTCCGTCCTTCGGGATGGCTCCCTCGGGAACGTGGATGTCGATGTCGTTCTCGGCGAACATCGCGGGGTCGATTCCCAGCTCCTTGTGATGGGCCATCACCCATTCGTGGGCGATCGTGGCCGACTCCTTCATCACGTCGCCGAGGTTGCCCGTGAGGCTCAGCTTTCCCTTGCCCGGGGTCAGCACCGACTCCACATAGAGGATGTCGCCGCCCACCTCGGTCCATGCGAGCCCCGTAACGACGCCCACCATGTCGGCCACCTCGTACTCCTCGCGCAGAAACTTGGGCATGCCGAGAATCTTCTCCACGTCGGCCGCCGCGAGCGCCGGCTCGAACCGTTCGCCGAAAGCGATCTGTTTGGCGCGGGCGCGGGCGATCTTGGCCAGATGCTTGTCGAGCGACCGCACGCCCGCCTCGCGGGTGTAGCCCGCAACGATGCACTCCACCACCTCGGGCGTCAGCGTGAGCTGCTCTTCGCCGATGCCGTGCGCGGCGCGCTGCTTGGGCAGCAGGTGGTCCAGCGCGATGCGGACCTTCTCCTCCATCAGGTAGCCCGCGATGTTGATCATCTCCATGCGGTCGCGCAGCGCAGGGGCTATATTGCCCACGTTGTTGGCCGTGGCGATGAAGAGCACTTTCGACAGGTCGTATTCCATGTCGAGGTAGTTGTCGTGGAAAGTCGTGTTCTGCTCCGGGTCGAGCACCTCCAACAGCGCGCTCGAAGGATCGCCGTGGTTCGAAACCGTAACCTTGTCCACCTCGTCGAGGATGATAACCGGATTGGACGACCCGCATCGCTTGATGGTCTGGATGATGCGGCCCGGCATGGCGCCGATGTAGGTGCGGCGGTGTCCGCGGATCTCCGACTCGTCGTGCAGACCGCCCAGCGAGATGCGGCCGAATTTGCGGCCCAGCGCCGCGGCGACCGACTTGCCCAGCGACGTCTTGCCCACGCCCGGAGGGCCGTAGAGGCACAGGATCGGGGACTTGAGGTCGCCTTTGAGCTTGATGACGGCCAAGTGTTCGAGCAGCCGGTCCTTCACCTCCTCCAGTCCGAAGTGGTCGTGGTCGAGCCGCGCGCGGGCCGCCTCCAGATCGAGATTATCCTGCGTAACTTCGTTCCACGGCAGGTCGAGCATCAGTTGCAGGTAGGTCATCTGCACCGAATATTCCGCCACGGCGGGGTTGAGCCGCTCGACCTTCGAAAGCTCCTTTTCGAAGGTCTCGGCCACCTCCTTCGGCCAGTTCTTCTTGGCCGCCTGTTCGCGCATCTTCTCGATGTCGGCGTCCTCGCCGTCGCCCAGCTCGTCCTGTATGGTGCGCATCTGCTGTTGCAGATAGTAGTCGCGCTGCTGCTTGTCGATCTCCTGCTTCACGCGCTCCTGAATCTGGCTCTTCAGCTCGGCGAGCTGCTGCTCGCGGATCAGAATCTCCAGCAGTTTGCGGGCTCGGGCCAGCAGTCCGGGCGCCTCCAGCAACGACTGCCGGTCCTCGTCCGATAGTTCGAGGTTCGAGCAGATGAAGTTGATGATGCCCCGCTTGGAGTCGATGTTCTTGATGGCGAAGGCCGCCTCCTTGGGCATGTTGGGCGAGACGTTGATGATCCCGAGCGCCACGTCGCGCACGGAGTCCACCAGCGCCTCGAACTCGATGCTCTTCAGGTCGGGCGTCGAATCGCGCAATGGCGTTACACGGGCTTTGAAATAGGGCTCGACCGACACGTACTCCTTGATCTCGATCTTCTCCAGACCGTTCAGAATCACCGTCAGATTGCCGTTGGGCATCTCCAGTATCTTGATGATCCGTGCCGCCGTGCCGACCTTGTACATGTCGTCCGGCGCCGGATCCTCCACGTCGCTCTCCCGCTGGAGCACGGCGCCCAGAATGCCGCCCTCGGCATTCACCGCCCGCACCAGACTGATGCTCTTGTCGCGGCCTACGGTGATGGGCGTGATCGACCCGGGGAACAGCACCGAGCTGCGCAAGGTCAGAATGGGCAGGATCTCGGGCACGTCGACCTCTTCGGCCATTTCGTCGCCGCCCGTAACGATCGGAATTACGTGATGCTTGCCGTCCACCAGTTCGGGCAGTGCATTCAGGTCGTCGATTTCAATGGTTTCCACTACTTTATCTTTCTTACTCATAAATCGTTTCCTTCCTCATGGGCGGGCGTTTTCCGGTCTCTGCGAACCTCCTCCGCCGATGCGGCGGCGGGAGGCCGCATCCGCTCCTGCGCGTCGCGGAACAAAAGCTCTGCGCACGCGAACGCCCCACATGAATTAAATAAAAGATTCGCAAAGATAACGTTTTTTTCACGTATTTTATTTCCCTCTGAACAGATTGTTGATAATTCGCACGGCTGACTGCGCTCCGGAGCCCCGTCGGCGATGCGCCGACCGCCTCCATTCGGACGGAAACGACCGCACGAACGGACGGACGCATCCGGACGCAACGTTTTTCATCACTTTTCGCCGCCCCCGCACGCTCTTTCCCGACTTTTTTCATACCTTTGTCGTTCGAAACGAATAGACCGACACGCATATGCAGATCGCAGACAAATACACGCCCCAGCAGATCGAGGCCAAGTGGTACGACTACTGGATCGAAAACCGCCTTTTCCACTCCGAGCCCGACGACCGCGAACCGTTCACCGTCGTCATCCCGCCCCCCAACGTTACGGGCATGCTCCACATGGGGCACATGCTCAACAACACGCTGCAGGACGTGCTGGTGCGCCGCGCCCGCATGACCGGCCGCAACGCCTGCTGGGTTCCGGGCATGGACCATGCGTCGATCGCCACCGAAGCCAAGGTGGTGGCCCGCCTCAAGGAGCAGGGCATCGAGAAGTCGCAGCTCACGCGCGAGGAGTTTCTGCGCCATGCATGGGAGTGGAAGGAGCAGTACGGCGGCGTGATCCTCCGCCAGCTGCGCAAGCTGGGCGCCTCGTGCGACTGGGAACGCACGGCCTTCACGATGGACGAAGCCCGCACCGAGAGCGTCGTCCGCGTCTTCTGCGACCTCTACGACAAGGGCAAGATCTACCGCGGCGTGCGCATGGTCAACTGGGACCCTTCGGCCCGCACCGCCCTCTCGGACGAAGAGGTGGTCTTCAAGGAGTCGCACGGCAAGCTCTACTACCTGCGCTACCGGATCGAAGGCACCGACCGCCACATCGTCGTGGCCACCACGCGCCCCGAGACCATTCTGGGCGACACGGCCCTGTGCGTCAACCCCGCCGATCCGCGCTATGCCGACCTGCCCGGAGATGCGCGCGTCGTAGTGCCGCTGGTGGGCCGTTCGATCCCCGTCATCCGCGACGAGTACGTCGACATCGAATTCGGCACGGGCGCCCTGAAAGTAACGCCCGCACACGACGTGAACGACTACATGCTGGGCGAGAAATACGGGCTCGAAACGATCGACATCTTCAACGACGACGGCACGATCAACGACAAGGTCGGTCTCTACGCCGGCATGGACCGCTTCGAACTGCGCGAACGCATCGAGGGCGACCTCGACGCGGCGGGACTGCTCGACCGGACCGAACCCTATACCAACAACGTGGGCTACTCGGAGCGCACGGGCGCAGCGATCGAACCGAAACTCTCGATGCAGTGGTTCCTCTCGATGCGCGAGCTGGCCGAACCGGCCATCCGCGCCGTGATGGAGGACGAGATCCGCTTCGTGCCCGAGAAATACAAGAATACCTACCGCCATTGGATGGAGAATATCAAGGACTGGTGCATCTCGCGCCAGCTCTGGTGGGGCCAGCGCATACCGGCCTACTACCTGCCCGGCGGCGGCTGCGTCGTGGCCCCCACGGCCGAAGAGGCGCTCGAAAAGGCCCGCGCCAAGAGCGGCGACGCGACCTTGCGTCTCTCCGATCTGCGGCAGGACGAGGACGTGCTCGACACGTGGTTCTCGTCGTGGCTGTGGCCGATCTCCGTCTTCGACGGCATCCGACACCCGCACAATCCCGAAATCGACTACTACTACCCCGCCGACGATCTGGTAACGGCCCCCGACATCATCTTCTTCTGGGTGGCGCGCATGATTATGGCGGGTTACGAGTATCGCCGCGAAAAACCCTTCCGCAACGTCTACTTCACGGGCATTGTGCGCGACAAGCTGGGCCGCAAGATGTCCAAGCAGCTCGGCAACTCGCCCGACCCGCTGGACCTGATCACGCAGTACGGAGCCGACGGCATGCGCGTGGCGATGCTGCTCTCGTCGTCGGCCGGCAACGACGTGATGTTCGACGAGGCGCTCTGCGAGCAGGGGCGCAACTTCGGCAACAAAATATGGAACGCCTACCGGCTGGTGAACGGCTGGAAGGCGGACGAGACGCTCGCGCAGAGCGAAAACAACCGCCTCGCCGTCGAGTGGTTCGGGCAAACGCTGGGCCGGGCCCTGCGCGAAATCGACGCGGACTTCGCATCGTACCGCATCTCCGAAGCGCTGATGAAGGCCTACAAACTCTTCTGGGACGATTTCAGCGGCCTCTACCTCGAAATGGCGAAGCCCGCCTTCGGTCAACCCGTCGACTGCGCAACGCTCGCCGCGACCCGCGGATTCTTCGATGCGCTGATGCGTCTGCTGCACCCTTTCATGCCCTTCGTTACGGAGGAGCTCTGGCAGGCCCTCGCACCGCGCCGTGCGGGCGAGTCGATTATGGTGGCCCCGATGCCCGAACCGGTCGCGGCGGACGAACGCCTGCTCGCACGCTTCGAACTGGCCAAGGAAGTCGTCTCGTCCGTGCGCAACATCCGCAATCAGAAGAACCTCCCGCAGAAGGAGGCGCTGACGCTGCGGGTCGTGGCCGACGAGAACTATCCTGCGGAGTACGAACCCGTCATCCGGAAGATGGCCAATCTCTCGACCATCGAGACCGTGGCGGAGAAGGACCCCGCGGCCGCGGCCTTCATCGTGAAGACCACGCAGTACTTCGTGCCGCTGGCCGGCTGCATCGACCCCGAGGCCGAGCGGCAGAAATTGGAAAAGGAGCTGGCCTACTACGAAGGGTTCCTTGCCGGCGTACTGAAAAAACTCTCGAACGAACGGTTCGTCTCCTCGGCACCCGAAAAGGTGGTGGCCAACGAGCGGGCCAAGCGGTCCGATGCCGAGGCCAAGATCACGGCGTTGCGCGAACAGCTCGCCGCATTGAAATAACCGAAGCGCCGACGGAACGGAGGTCGCGTTCGGCCTTCCTCGAAGCATACGGCGAAGCCGCCGCCGGATCCCGCTCGGGGCCGGCGGTTCCGACGTTCCGCTCCGCCGGGGAGCAAGCAGAAGGGAGGGGGGG
>NZ_FCNT01000039.1 GCF_900021155.1 Alistipes sp. CHKCI003 | reverse complement strand
CCGCCCCAGAGGGCCCACAGCAGGATCATCCACATCCACTCCCAGCCGTAAGCGTTGCCGTTACGGTTGTTCCCGTTCATCAATGCGGCCACGAGGTTGCCGTCCATCGCGCCGCCGTTGTCGAACACTAACGTTTTTTCGTTCATAAATAAAGACTTTTTACATGATACGCGCTCGCATCGGGGAGCGCTTTTCCGGTAAGCTCACAATGCAAAAGTCTCGATTTCCGGCGCAGCGATCAAGCGTTACAGTCGCCGTACGAACGCAGTTTGGACGCAATACGAACCAAAAGGGTTTCGAACATCCGACCGCTCTGTCGGCGCCGCAGGTCGAACTGCGAAATCATCTTCTCCACGGGCCGGCGCGAGTAGTTCATCAGGGCCGAAATCACAGGGGCATGGAATCCTCGGCGCCAGAGAAAATGCACCAGCAAATAGCGGGCGTCGACGAGCTCGGCGTTCTTGGACTTGGACAAGATTCGCTCTCGGGGTATTTCCGTCTCCTCGGCCACTACCCGCACGATGCGTTCGAATATTTCCGATTTGCACATGTCCGATATTATATTTATTTTTGTAAACCTCTTACGTATAAAATAGAAGGTGCCACAACACCTAAGGGCAATCGCCCCTGTCGTGGTGTTGTGGCACCTTTATCATTCTGCCGGAGGTAAGAGGACGGCGAACGAAGGCAGGGGCTTCTTATATCGGCCCCTCAGATCGAATTCAAATGAATCGCCGTGCGAGCGTAACGATGTTCTTACGGAGGACGAACGCTATGACGACGAGAAGCACCCAGAATCCTTTCATCTTCGTCTGCTGCCACCACGTCAGCTTGCGTTCGACCTCGACGATTTCGGTATTCGCCCGGTCGCGGTAAACGATGCTGTCCCGATATATTACCTTTTTTTCGGTCGGCACGGGCCGTTTCCGGGGCTTGTTGGCGAGCGAGTGGAACAAGGTTCCATCGTCATTGATTCGGGCGTCGGAAACGGCGTACGACGTTTCCAGATGGCTCGTCGTGTCCCGCACGGTCTGCCGCTCGCTTTGGGCCGGAACCTCGACGAATACCGTATCGGGGATATACTCGGTCCGCACGATCGTCTCGACCCGCACGCTGTCGGCAGTCGAGACGACGAGGCGACGGCACGGAGTGCAGGAGGCGGCGAGCGACATCACGGACAGTAATACGCATCCTATTACGAAATAGACTGCCACGAGCAGGGCCTCATTTAGAATAACCTGCTTTTTCATGCCGTCATGGGTTTATATTTCCCGCCTACCATCGAGAGGAATTGCCGCCGCTGTCCTCCCTGCCGGTTCTTGTATCCGATGTGAATCCAGCGGGGAGTGCCGGCTGAGTTCTCGTCTTCGGAGATCATCTGGTCGAACGCCTTTCCGGTCAGATACGATCGGCAGAAGTCCTTGAACTCGTCCAGACGTCCGTTCGCGGGCACGAGGTCGAGAGCGAATCCGCAGCAGTGGGCCGAGGTCGCCGATCCTCCGACCGCTTCGTTGAGCCGGAATCCGCGGTAGCCGGATGTAACGTTCAGTGCCGGCGTTCCCCACAGCTCGTGAGCGCATCGCACGGCCCACGCTTCGCGCAGGGGGTCTATGAGTTTTTCGACGGTCGCCTCAAGGTTGCGGCGGTGTTCGTCGGTCGGGGTGTTCGCGAGGCCCATGCGGCGGGCCGTGTCGGAGCGCGTAAGCTCCGCAAGGGTGAAGTGCTTCATAAATCGCAGTTATCGGATAAGCCGGTGATAAAAGTCGAGTTTGATGTTGTCGTATGCGGTCCGCACATTGGTATAGGCCCGTCCGTTGTTGGGGCCTTGCGTATCGTAGAGCTCTCCTTCGATGACAGCGGCCACCTGTTCGATCCATTCGCGCGAGGTATACTCGGAAAGTTTGCGCCCGCGGAACGAATAGCAGTCGAACTTGCTGTTGCGGTCTTCGTACAGGACGGTCAGCAGCCGGCGAATCTTCGCCGCCGTGGCTTCTCTGTCGGCGATGTGGTTTTCCTCCCGTATCTTGCGTATCATGCGGCAGACTTTCTCCACCGACAGATCGAAGAAGCAGTTGGTTGTCGTCTTGATGCGCAGCATCGTCTCGGGGCGAAGACCCTCGGACAAATCGTTCAGCAGGTCATTCTGCGTGCGCGTCTGCTGCAACAGCTCCTCCATGCCGTTGCGGTTGTCGGCGATGATGCCGTCCACGAGATTTTTGAACCACCGGAAGCAGGCCACCATCATCCCCATCGACAGAATCAGAAAGCAGGCGGCCGCAATGGCCAGCATCCCGAAGTCGCTGATTCCGCGTGCTACGGTCGTGATGTCGTTTACATGTGTCATATCTCTGCGG
>NZ_FCNT01000088.1 GCF_900021155.1 Alistipes sp. CHKCI003 | reverse complement strand
GGGTTTATACATAAGCGCAGAAGATGTCGGGCGAAGGCGCTCCGGGCTTTCCCGAGGCGGTTTTTCGGAGGCGGCAATGAAGAGATTTCGGGATCGGTTTCCGCACATGCGGAAGCCGGTCCCGAAATTCAATAGGGCCATGCACCGCGGGCGGACGCCCCCGCGGATGACCGCAAAGATAACGGCTCCGCCGGGCACGTCGGGAGGCGGCGAGGAACGGGATGCGTCGGAAGCGGGGAGCGAGAAAAGCAGGCCGACGAATTATGGAGCAGCAGATTGGAGCCTGTTTCCCCGATTTGAGGTTCGCAAACGCTTTGCGACTTCATCCGGACAGGATCGGAAGGCCGTGCCTTGCTTGAACGGACGGACGGGGGCGAACCCGAAAGCGGCGTCGGTCGAAAGAAGCCCTGAAAATTGCCTGCGAACTGTCCGCGAATACCCCCCCCCTTCGTCCGAACGACAGAACCCCTGCCGCACGCCGGTAAAACGGTGTTTCCGGCCGGGTTTGCCGCACTGTCGGGACAACCCCCTAAGCGAGCGCCTCCAACTGTTCAGGCAACCGTTCGCGTCCCTCTGAAAACACCCTTCGGAAGCCCTCCGGCATTCCCGTCGGCAGAACTCGTTTTTCGGATCGAACTCTCATGCAGACGCTCGCCGCATCGCTCCCGAGAAGCGATACGGCTCTCATTCCGGGGTCGGTTTCGGGCGCATTCGCACCGGGATACGGGGCGAAACGCTCCGGGTTCCGGCCGTTTCGAACGGATTCGGAAGGAGGGGGGGGCGACCGCGGCGACCGCGGCGCGGCATTCATACACAGATACAATACCCGTACTTACGACGATTCGCCTCTCGTGTCGAGCGTTCGGAGGCATCGTCGAAAGTGCGTGTACGGCATGCGGAAGCACTCGTTCGTTCTTGCGCGTTCAATAAGGACGGTTGCCGACGAAACGACAACCGCTCGAACGGTAATTGAAGACCGTTCGAGCGGTTGTTTTTCGTTCGACTATGCCATGGGCCCGTGGCGCGCGCGCGCGTTTCATCGGCGCATTTCGGTTGTGCATTTCCGATGCGGGGCGTTTTTCCGTTTACAGACGCCCGGCCGCGGCGGGGGTTATTCCACCGTTACGGATTTGGCGAGGTTGCGGGGCTGATCGACGTTGCGGCCCTTGTACACGGCGATATAATAGGCCAACAGCTGCAGCGGCACGCTGACCACGATCGGCATGAGGCACTCCGTAACCACGGGCACCTCGATGCAGTAGTCGGCGCAGCGGCGCGCCTGCTCGTCGTCTTTGGCGATCACGGCGATGATGCGCCCGCCGCGGGCCTTGACCTCCTCGATGTTGCTGAGCGTCTTGGCGTAAGTATGATCGGGCGTGGCGATCGCCACGGTGGGCATCTCGTTGTCGATCAGGGCTATGGGGCCGTGCTTCATCTCGGCGGCGGGGTAGCCTTCGGCATGGATGTACGAAATCTCCTTCAGCTTCAGCGCGCCTTCGAGCGCCGTGGGGTAGTTGTAGCCGCGGCCGAGGTAGATGAAGTTGTGGGCATAGGTGAAGATTTTGGAAAGGTCGCTGATCTGCTTGTCGAGCTTGAGTACTTCGGTCAGCGTGTCGGGCAGTTCGAGCAATCCTTTGGATACTTCGCGGAAGTAGCTGTCGCTCACCGTGCCGCGCTCCTTGCCGATGGTCAGCGCCAGCATGGCCATCACCGTAACCTGCCCGGTGAACGCCTTCGTCGAGGCGACGCCGATCTCGGGCCCTACGTGGATATAAGCCCCCGAATCCGTCGCACGCGCGATGGAGGAGCCGACGACGTTGCAGATGCCGAAGACGAACGCACCCGCCTTGCGGGCCAGCTCCACGGCAGCCAGCGTGTCGGCCGTCTCGCCCGACTGCGACACGGCGATCACGATGTCTTCGGGATGTATGATCGGATTGCGGTAGCGGAACTCGGAGGCGTACTCCACCTCGACGGGGATGCGGCAGATGTTCTCGATCAGGTGTTCGCCGATGAGCGACGCATGCCACGAGGTGCCGCAGGCCACGAAGATGATCCGTTTGGCATGCACGAATTTGTCGCGGTTGT
This sequence comes from Alistipes sp. CHKCI003, assembly GCF_900021155.1. Lineage (GTDB taxonomy): Bacteria > Bacteroidota > Bacteroidia > Bacteroidales > Rikenellaceae > Alistipes > Alistipes excrementavium. The sequence continues at coordinate 1,136 of NZ_FCNT01000088.1, read as the reverse complement.
CGATCACGCCCGACAGTTTGACGTCGTAGTCGTCGGGATTCACGCGGCCGCGGATGCAGTCGACGATGGTCTTGGGCTGCTCGTAGATCTCCTTGAGCATGAAATGGGGATAGCCGCCCTTTTCGAGCTGCGAGATGCTCAGCTCCAGCTGCTTGATGTCGATCCGGCTCTCCTCGTTGTCGAGCGTTACGATCTTCAGGGGGCGGTTGCGGTTGATGACCGCCACCTCGCCGTCGTTGACGTAGACGAAGTCGTTGGTGTATTCGATGATCGACGCGGCGTCCGAGCCGAGGAAGTACTCTCCCTCGCCGATCCCCACGACCATCGGGCTGCTCTTGCGGGCGGCGATGATTTCGTCGTGGTTGCCCTTCTCGATGATGGCGATGGCATAGGCGCCGATTACCTGTTTGAGCGCCTGCTGCACGGCTTCGAGCAGGGTGCAGCCGTTCGTCGCGCGGACGTATTCGATGAGGTTCACCAGCACCTCCGAATCGGTGCTGCTGCGGAACGTGTAGCCGTTGGCCACGAGCGCATCCTTCAGCACGCGGTAGTTCTCGATGATGCCGTTGTGGATCAGTGCGATGTTCTCCGACTCGGAGTAATGGGGGTGGGCGTTCGCGTCGTTCGGCTCGCCGTGCGTCGCCCAGCGCGTGTGGGCGATGCCGATCGTACCTTCGAGGTCCTTGGACTCGGCGAAGTGCTCCAGCGCGGCGACCTTGCCTCTGCACTTGTAGACGTTGAGCCGTCCGCTTTTGTTCACCAGCGCGATGCCGGCGCTGTCGTAGCCCCGGTATTCGAGGCGGTGAAGTCCTTTTATCAGAACGGGATAAGCCTCGCGCCTACCCACGTAACCTACGATTCCGCACATAGAATTTCATGCTTGTTGGGAGACAAAGATACGAAAAAGTCGGGCGCAAAAACAAATTTATTCGCATTTTGCCGGTCGGAAGCCTCCGGAACGAAGGGAAGGATACGAAAATGTACGGAAAAAAACGGATCGCGGAGAGGAGGGGTTTTATCCCTCCTCTCCGCGATCGGATGCCGCCGGGGCGCCTCCTACCTGCCGCTGCGGGCGAAATAGGCGTAGAAATAGGGAATCGTCTCGATGCCCTTGTAGAACTGTTCGAGCCCGAAGC
>NZ_FCNT01000033.1 GCF_900021155.1 Alistipes sp. CHKCI003 | reverse complement strand
ACGCCCGTCGAACGCGGGGAGGGGAGGCGGCCGAGGGGAAGGGTGCGGTGCCTCAGGTGCGGGCGAAGGCCGCCGAGACCGGCGATCCGGAAGCAGAAGCGGGAAGGGCGGATGCCCCCGACATTCGAGCGTCTGCGTCCGTCCGGGAACGGGGCAGCCCTCCCCAAGAGGCCGATGCGGTGCGGTTCGGCGACATGGGGCTGTCCAACAGGTCCCGAAAATCGGAAATCACGGGGCTGTCTAACACGTTGTAAACGCCCCTTTTTCATTCGCACCGCTATTCGGGAACTTTTCCGAATACGCAATTTTCGGAGGGTCAAAAAAACTTGTTAGACAGCCCCGTGAAATCGTTGAAATCAGACTTGTCAGACAGCTCCTTTTCATTCGTACTGCTATTGAGAACTTTTCCCAATACGCAATTCCGGAGGGTTGAAAAAAACTTGTCGGACAGCCCCATGTCCGTTGCGCACGGCTTACGCGGGACGGTCTATTCCGCTCAGAACGCAGGTCCGCGGTGGCCGCCCGGCGGCGGGCCCATCATGCCCCGGCGACGGGTCGGCATCTCGGCCCCCTCGTAGTCGCCGATGTTCGTCGAAGCCTTCTTGCCGAAACGCCGCAGATTGAAGGTGAACTTCAACAGATAGTAGCGTCCGATCACGCTGTTGGTGGCGTTCTGCGTCCAGCCCGAACCCGTCGTGCGGACGAAGGCCGTATTCTGGTTGAAGATGTCGTTCACCCCGAAGCTGATCTCGCCCCGCCGGTTGCGGAAAATCTTCTTGCCGATCGAGGCGCTGCACAGAAGATAGGAGTCGTTGTAGTCGTTGGTGATGCCCTTGTACTGCGTATAGGCCGCCGACGCCGTGAAGGTGAATCCCTTCCAGAAGACGAACTTGAAATCGCCCTGCGCCGTATGGTTGAAGTACTTGTTGTTGCCCGTCGAGGCGATCGAGTTCTTGGCCACGTTGTAGGTGCCGTCCCACGAGAGGGTGAAGTCCACGTTCTCCGAAATGTTGCTGCCCAGCACCGCCCGCAGGTCGTAGCCCATGTTGCCGGCATCGTTGCGCAGGCCGTTGATCCGGCTCGGGGTGAGCGTGTAGGTTATGCCGCCCATGATGTTGAAGTTGCACTTGAGGAAACTCACCGGAAGTCCGTAGCTCAGATGCGTGCGCAGCATCCAATATCCGTCCATGTTTACCGGACGCGAATATTGCAGATAGTCGTACGTCGTGCCGTCGATCGAAACCGAACCGTTGTAATCCACGTTCGAGGTGATGTAGTCCGACGTGTTCTGGAGCATGAACATCCACATGAACGTGCGCCCCTTCTCCAGATTGGAATGGATGTAGTGCATCATCATGTGGTGGCTGTACGAAGGGCTGAGCTCGGGATTGCCGCTCGAAATGTACTGTGCGTCCGACACGTCGAACACGCTTTGCAGATTCGTTACGGTGGGATTCTGCGTATAGGAGCGCACGAACAGACGGATGGAGTTCTCGCGGTTGATGTTGAACTGCCCCATCAGGAAATAGGTGAAGTCGTTGTACGAATGGCGGATCTGCTCCGCATCGGAGTTCTCGACCTGTCCGTCGAGCGTCGAACGCTGGTAGTAGACGTTCGCCACGATGTTGTTTTTGTCCTTGGCATATCGGAAGCCCGGGCCGACGCGGTGGATCATGTAGCCGCTGCTGTACGAGTTCGAAAGCGCCGGGTCGGGGGCGATGCCCGAGGGATCGAAATCCTCGCCCGTGATGTAGGAAGCCTTGTCGCGCTGCTGGTATTCGTACTCGGCGCGATACTGCGCGCTGAGCTGCGCGTATTTCGAGACGGGTTCCGTGTAGGTGATGTTTCCCTCGACCTCGTAGTTGCTCGACGGCGCCGTGTTATAGAGATAGCGCATCCGGAGGTAGTCGTCGGGGTCGATCACTTCGCCCGTCGCGGGGTCGATCGCAGGACGGACCTCCGAAATGGGGGCGGTATTCGAAGCCGAATTGGAGCGGCTCGTATTGTCGCGGTAACGGCCCGAACCGTCCACCGTGATCGTGCGGCCGTCTTTGCCGAGCTTGGCCCGATAGACGGCGAACAGACGGGCGTTGTAACCGCTGTTGGCGGCGTCGCTGTAAGTGCGCGTCAGGCTGTAACCGCTCTGGCCGAACTGCCAGCCGTCGGTCGTGCTCCACGGATCGTTGGACTGGTAGCTGAAGCTCGGACGAATCATGAGGTTCTGGTTGTCCGAAATCTTCCACTCGATGCGGGCATTGAGACGGTGGTTGTAGTTCTCCGTGTCGGAATAACCCGTGGTCGAAAGGGTGTCGACCGACGGATATTCGTACCATTTATATTGGGTCGAACGGTTGGTCGTGCGGGTCCCGTTGAAAAAATAGCTGCCCTGAAACGACACCTGATCCCGCTTGCCCCACGTGTCGGAATAGTTCAGGCCGATGGCGTTGACCTTAGCCACGCCGCTCTGCGGACGGGTCATGTAGGAACGCATGCCGCGGCTGGGCGTGCCGCCCGTAACGCCGAGGATGTCCTCGAACGAGAAATTCTGCTGGTTGACGTTGTTGAACAGCGCCAGCAGCGAGAGACGGCTGTCGCCGTTGAAGATGTTGACGTTGCCGCCCGCATTATACTTGAATTCGGACTCGGTTCGGGTGTCGGCGTCGTAGCCGAAGGCGGCGTAGAGCTTGCCGAACTGGCCGCGGCGCATGTTCTCGCGCGTAACGATGTTGATGGCCTTGTAGCCTTCGCCGTCGTCCATGCCCGAAAATTCGGCGTTGTCGCTCAGTTTGTTGTAGACCTCGATGCGGTCTACGGCTTCGGCCGGCAGCGACTTGATGGCCGTAGCGACGTCGTCGCCGAAGAACTCCTTGCCGTCGACGAAGACCTTTTTGATCTCCTCGCCCTGCGCTTCGACCGTACCGTCGGACACGGTAATGCCCGGCATCTTCTTGAGCAGCCCCTCCACGTCGGCGTCGGTCGAAACCTTGAAGGAGCCGGCATTGTAGCTCACCGTGTCGCCTTTCTGCGACGCGCGCAGCGCCTTGGCCTCCTTCACCACGGCGGCGATCTGCTCGGCCGCAGGCATCATCGCCACCTTGCCGAGCGCCGTCCTGTCAGCTCCGACCGTGAAGGTCTTCTCCAGATTGTCGTAGCCGAGGAAGGTGAAGACGGCCTTGTATTCGCCGTAGGCGAGCGAGGGAATGCTCAGCGAACCGTCGTATCCGGTCGTATAAAATCTTTTCCGGTCGGGGGCCTGCGCGGGAGCGACCTCCACGACCGCGCCTGCGATGCCCTGATTCGAATCTGCATCGACCACCGTCGCCGTAACGGTCCCTTGCTGTGCGAACGAAACCGCTGCGAAGAAGGTGAACAGTGTAGTGATAACGAGCTGTTTCATCTGTTTGGATCTTATTTATCTTGGATTGCGGGGAGGCGAAGATACGACAAATCTTCCGCATTCCCCATATCTTCGGGGCGAATCGACAAAAACAGGGTGTCAGCCGGTATGGCCGACACCCTTTCCGGGGTCCGGTACCCATGCAACCGGCTTCGGCCTACCGGCCGGACGGCGTGCCGCAGTCTGCGGGACACGCCTCTTTCTGCGCAGGGCAGGGTCCCTCGCAGCAAGCTGCGCCGGACGGTCCTTCCGGCCTCGTGCCGTGGTGCATGCGGCCCCGACGGCGCTCGTGCATCCGCTGCCATTCGGCATACTGCTTCTCGTTGAGAATCCGCTTCATATTCGCCGCATTCTCCTGTCGGACTTCAGATAACTGCCGTTGCAACTGAGCCTCGCGCAGACATTGGTCGTAAACGGTGCGGGCCTGCGTTTCATCGAGCCCCAGCGCCTCGGTCATCCGCTCGGTGCGCATGCGGGCCGCCTCTTCGGTCGTGGGACGTTTTGCATCCGGATCCATCGCGGCGGAGCGACCGCGGTGCTGTGCCGCGGCATCCGCCGCGATCATCGTACATACGGCGAACAATGCCGCAAAAAAACTCTTTCTCATAAAGACTGAAAACTTTATTGTACATTCGACGGGTTGCGACACCCGTCCGTCCTGCACCCGATGCAAAGGTAGCACCAAAACGAAAAGCCCGAAGCGGAACTTCGGGCCAAACGGTATTTTCCGGGGGTGAAGCGGCTAATCCGCAGGCCGGACCGCCCGCAGCCACGCCTTGAATTCGGGGGCGCGGGCCTTCGACACGACGATCCGCTCGGGCGTCTCGACCGCAAGTCGGAGCGACAGCCGGCTGCCGAACCACACGGCGATCTCCTTCACGGCCCGGCGGGCGACGATGAACTGACGGTTGGCGCGGAAGAAATCGGCGTCGGGAAGGATCCCCTGCAACGCTTCGAGGGTCTTGTCGAGCTGATAGACCGTACCGTCGTAGGTGCAGGCCGTAACCTTCTCGTTGGCGGTGTAACAATAGGCGATCTGCTCGCGGCGGAGGGGGATGATCCGATCGCGCACGTGGACCAGAAAGACGCTCTCGGCGCCTTGTCCCGCCGCCATGCGCCGCACGCGCGAGCCGTATTCGCGGCGCTCGCTGCCCGTCAGACGGCGAAGCTTCGCCAGCGCCCGCGACACGTCGGCCGCATTGATCGGCTTGAGCAGGTAGTCGATGCTGCTGACCCGGAAGGCTTCGAGCGCATAGCGGTCGTAGGCGGTCGTGAAGACCACGGGAACCGTAACCTCGACCTCGTCGAAGATGCGGAACGACTCTCCGTCGGCCAGATGGATGTCCATGAAGATCAGATCGGGCAGGGGACGGGTGCGCAGCCATGCCACGCTCTCGTCGATGCTCTCCAGCGTGTCGAGCACCTCGGCGCCGGGTTCGGTCTCGCGGAGGATGGCCCGGAGGTTCTCGGCCGCCGCCGTTTCGTCTTCGATAATCAGTACTTTCATTTCATCTGCGGTTTTTGCAGCGGCAGCCGCACGACGAACACGCCGCCGGTATCGCGGATCTCGATTTCGCGGCCCGTGATGAGCTCCCAGCGCTTGCGCAGGTTTTCGAGGCCGATGCCCGTGCCCGGCTCGGGTTGCAGCTTGGGGACGATCGGATTGGAAACCGCGAGGTGATCCTCGTGCGTCCGGATCGTGATGCGGAAAGGCTTGCTCCGGGTGATGGTGTTGTGTTTCACGGCGTTGTCGATAAGCGGCTGGAGCGTGAGCGCGGGGAGCAGCCAAGTGCGGTACCGCTCCTCGATGTGGATGTCGAAGAAGAGTTTGTCGGCGTATCTGATCTTGAAAAGGTAGGCATAGGCCTCGGCGAACCGGATCTCCTCGTCGAGCGCCACCAGCGTATTCTGACCGCTTTGCAGGATGTAGCGGAACGTGTAGGAGAGCTGGTCGATGTAGGTCAGCGCCTTGTCGTCGTGCCGGCCGCGCACGAGCATCGCCAGCGAGTTGAGCGAATTGAAGAAAAAGTGGGGGTTGACCTGACTCACCAGCATATTGTAACGTGTGATGAGGTTTTCGTTCTTGAGCTGTTCGTTCTCGACGGCCATCGCCTGACGCTGGGAGCCCAGCCGGTAGATCCAGCCGTAGAGGATCGCCACCACGAGCGTGAAGGAGCACTTGAGCATCAGCACGAAGTCGAAATGACGGCCGCCGCTCCGGAAGTTCATCACGATGCGCCCCGTCCGCCAGTCGATCGTCGGAGCGATCATGTAGAGCGCAACGGCCGCCACGAGACACCACGCACAGCGCACGGCGAAGCGCGGCGCCGTATGGCGGCGGCCCGAAGAGAGAATCGTGAGCAGCACGAAGGCGAAGACGAGGTAGTAGAGCAGTTGGTGGACGGTCTCGACGGTCTCCGACGGACGGTTGAACACGGCGCGGTAGTCGAACGGAACGCCGTTGCGCCGTTTCACCTCGCCCATCGTATAGTGGGCACCCTCGCGCCGCGGGACGCTCAGGTCCACCACCAGCCGGTCGCCCTCCGCGAGCCCGAGGCGCCGGATGCGCGACATGGGCACGTAGACGCTGTCCCGCCCCGCGTAGACGATGTAGCCGTGGCCGTCGGGATCGACCGAAAGGATCCCTTCGCCGGGCATCTCGACGAACCGTTCGCCGGCCGGATGAGGCTCGCTGCGCCTGTCGACGATCAGCAGCAGCAGGTACGAGAAGTTGACCACCAGCGTGATCGCCAACGCGACCAGCAGGTTCGGCACCCAGACGGAGCTTTTCGGCGGACGACCCATGCGTGCCGGCTATTCCTCTTTATACCACGAGGCGTAGAGCATGTAGTCGTGCGCCGTGCGCAGCACGATCTCGTCCCGCTGCTCGGGCGTGATCTCCCTGACCTTCTTGGCCGGCACGCCCGCATAGACCGAATCGGGTTCGAGCCGTGCGTTCGAGAGCACCAGCGCATTGGCCGCGATGATGCAGCCCGGGGGGATCACGGCGTTGTCGAGGACCGTGGCCCCCATGCCGATGAGGCAGTTGTCGCCGATCACGCCTCCGTGGACGATGGCGTTGTGGCCGATCGAGACGTCGTTGCCGATGATCGTCTGCGAAGGGTGCTTCGCCCGGTCGTAGATGGTGTGGAGCACCACGCCGTCCTGAATGTTGGTGCGGTCGCCGATGACGATCCGGTTCACGTCGCCGCGCAGCACGGCGTTATACCAGATCGAGCAGTCGCGACCGATCGTTACGTCGCCCAGAATGACGGCGGTCTCCGCCACAAACGTGTTCTCGCCGATCACGGGCTCGTGGCCCCGTACTTTTCGAATCAATGCCATTGTCGTCTCAATAATTGAATTAGATAACTGTATATCGTGTCATGCCTGTGCGGCACTCCGTTACCGCTGCCGCCCGCGGCGCCGCATCCGAACCGCCCCGGAGCCGGCTCCCGCATGAAGGGGGGGGGAGGGCATGTGCCGCCCCGACGGCGCCCTCGGAACGGAGACGGACCGGCGGCCCGAAACGCCAAAGACGCTGCCGCCGGCGCTGCGCAGCGCCGAGGCTATTCCGTCTTTTTGGCCTCCTGCCAGAGGGCCTCCATCTCAGCGAGCGGCAACTCGTGGAGCGTATGTCCTTTGGCGGCAGCCCGTTCCTCCATATAATTGAAGCGGCGGATGAACTTCTTGTTCGTGCGTTCGAGCGCCGATTCGGGGTCGATGCCGTAGAGGCGCGCGGCGTTGACGAGTGCGAAAAAGAGGTCGCCGAATTCGCCTTCGAGCCGCTCCCGGTCCTGCGAACCCATTTCGGCCTCCACCTCGGCGGCCTCCTCCCTGACCTTGGCCCACACATCTTCGCGCCGCTCCCAGTCGAAACCCGTCGCGGCGGCCTTCTCGCCGATGCGGAGCGCCTTGACCAGCGCCGGCAGCGAACGGGGCACGCCGCCCAGCGTGCCGCTCCTGCGCTTTTTTTTGCGCAGCTTGAGTGCCTCCCAGTTCTCCTTCACCGCATCGGGCGTCGAGGCATGGATGTCGCCGTAGACGTGCGGATGGCGGTAGATGAGCTTGTCGCACAGAGCGTCGGCCACGTCCGCATAGTCGAACGCGCCGGCCTCTTCGCCCAACTTGGAGTAGAACACGACGTGGAGCAGCAGGTCGCCCAGCTCCTCCTTGATGCCCTCCATATTGTGATCGAGCAGCGCGTCGGCCAGCTCGTAGGTCTCCTCGATCGTGTTGCTGCGTAGCGAATCGAAGGTCTGCTCGCGGTCCCACGGACACTTCTCGCGCAGGGTGTTCATCACCTCCAGCAGACGGGCCGTGGCCGCCAAGCGTCTATCCTGTTCCATAGTTTTGATGTTTTCGACAGGGCAAAGTTAGCACATTCGGCGGAAAATGCTATCTTTGTCCGAAACATTTCACACCTATCCGCCGCTCTTCCTCCCCGGCTCCGATCCCGGACGGCGGGCGCCGAGGGAGGGGGACCGACGG
>NZ_FCNT01000040.1:605-1193 GCF_900021155.1 Alistipes sp. CHKCI003 | reverse complement strand
GTGGCACAGAGCTATAAAGACCTCGGTTATTCCGACTTTGCTTTGGACAGAGACCCTAAAGACGTACAGCATGTTCGAGGCACGCTGAAACAGTCGGCGGGGTGGAACAATAAGCTGTTCGTTCGGGCCGAAGCCTACAAACATCGCATCCGTATTACGGACGTTCGCTGTGAACGGTTACAGGATATTTCATACGCTGATTGCCTAAAGGAGGGTATTCGGCCTTCTTTCAGTGAATCCGTAGGCATCGGCAAGTATGGATATATAGATGACCGGGGAACCGGCTTATGGTTCGACACACCCCGTGCCGCCTTCGCCTCGCTGATCGACAAGGTTTCCGGCAAGGGTACTTGGGACGGCAACCCGTGGGTGTTTGTTTACGAATTCGAATTGTTGGGATGAAAACAAAATTATTGAAGCGCCTGCGTCGTGAATTCGGCCGATATTATCCGACGCCTGTACAGGATATATTCTACAAGCTGTGCTGTTTGAAAGACGTCAAACGCTGTTATATACAGTCTCGTGTTCGAGCGATGCGCCGTCTCCGGTTGACCGCAACTATTATACAAACGATATTGTGTATCGTTG
>NZ_FCNT01000040.1:0-567 GCF_900021155.1 Alistipes sp. CHKCI003 | reverse complement strand
GACCGAATATTTGGACGCCTGCGCCGTGATCTCGGCATGCTCCGACTGTATGTCCTTCTGCTGCTGCCGGAGGGCCGTTTTCTCCTGCGGCGAGATGTAGCTGTCCGAGGCCCATGTGGCGAGCTTGCCGGTCGCGGCTTCGGCCGACGCTTTCGCCTTGTCGGCCGTCTCTTGGGCCGTCCGGGCCGTTTGCTTCGCATCCCGGGCCAGCGTATCGTCCGTGTACTTCGAAGCCTTATCCCAATCCGAAGCATCGAAAGCGCCTGTCTGGCGGGATTTGATGCAGCGCATCACGTCGCCCGAGGGCCCCTGCATCCACAGGTCGCCCACATCGTACGGCGGTGCGGGCTGCACGACGAACGTCCGGCTCTTGCCGTCGGCCGTCTCTTGCGCCTTGGCAGCCTCCCGCAGCGCTTTTACGGCGTCGCTGTCCGCGATCAGGGTCCATTCGTAGGCCTCGCCCGACTTCACCCACCGCCACGACTTGCCCGCATCGGGAGTCGTCTGGGCGTCGACGTAAGGCTGCGTGTTGGTGAAGGTGTCGCCCTCGTGCTGAGCCTGCTCGCC
>NZ_FCNT01000074.1 GCF_900021155.1 Alistipes sp. CHKCI003 | reverse complement strand
TGGCTGCGACCGGTTCGGCAGGCCGGCTTACGGCCGTTCCGCGACCGATGCAGGGGCTCTGGATGCGACCGGAGCGGGAGCGTGTCCTGCGGTTCGTCTTGCGGTTCGTCCTGCCGTACAGGGGGCTCCGCAGGTTCGGCGGAGATGGCGCTGCGGCGTTTTTTGTGCTTTTTCGGGACAATAAATAGGCGGTTTCATACGAAATTAGTACCTTTGCCGTGCGTTAGGTCCGTACAATGAGTGAAGATTCGAATATAACATACAGATATTAACCTTTTTAGCAAGATTATGGCAGAAAAGAAATTCATCACTTGTGATGGTAACTACGCGGCGGCTCATGTGGCGTACATGTTCTCGGAGGTCGCGGCGATCTACCCCATCACGCCGTCTTCGACTATGGCGGAACTCGTGGACGAATGGGCGGCCCAAGGCCGCAAAAACATCTTCGGCGAGACCGTGAAAGTCGTTGAGATGCAGTCCGAGGCCGGTGCAGCCGGTGCCGTGCACGGATCGTTGCAGAGCGGGGCGCTGACTTCGACCTTCACGGCATCGCAGGGTCTCCTGCTGATGATTCCCAATATGTACAAAATTTCGGGCGAGCTGCTCCCCGGCGTGTTCCATGTTTCGGCCCGTGCGCTGGCGGCGCAGTCGCTCTCTATCTTCGGCGACCATCAGGATGTGATGGCGGCCCGCCAGACGGGCTTCGCCATGCTCGCCACCTCTTCGGTGCAGGAAGTGATGGATTTGGCCGGTATCGCCCACATCGTTTCGCTCCGGGCGCGCGTGCCTTTCCTGCACTTCTTCGACGGCTTCCGCACCTCGCACGAGATCCAGAAGATCGAGCTGATCGACGAGGCGGCGCTCACGGCCATGTTCGACCGCGAGGCACTTCGGGAGTTCCGTGCCCGGGCGCTCAATCCCGAGCATCCCGTAACGCGCGGCACGGCCCAGAACCCCGACATCTACTTCCAGACCCGCGAGGCGGCCAACAAGTTCTACGACGCCGTGCCCGACATGGTGGCCGATGCCATGAAACGCATTTCGGAGATCACCGGCCGCACCTACAAGCCGTTCACCTACTACGGCGCCGCCGATGCCGAGCGGATCGTCGTGGCCATGGGCTCCGTAACCGAGACGCTCAAGGAGACGGTCGATTACCTGAATGCACAAGGCGAGAAGGTCGGCGTGGTAACGGTGCATCTCTACCGTCCGTTCTCGGTGAAGTATCTCGGCGAGGTGATTCCCGAGAGCGTGAAGCGCATCTGCGTGCTGGACCGCACGAAAGAACCCGGAGCCAACGGCGACCCCCTCTACCTCGACGTGGTGGAGGCCTTCGCTTCCCGCAAGGACATCCCCGCCGATCGCAAGCCGCTCATCATCGGCGGCCGCTACGGCCTCTCGTCGAAAGACACCACGCCTGCGCAGATGCTCGCGGTGTTCCGCAACCTGAAGGCCGACGAACCGAAGAATCGGTTTACGGTGGGCATCACGGACGACGTAACGTTCCGCTCGCTGCCCGTCGGCGAGGAGATCTCGCTCGCCAAACCCGGCACGTTCGAGGCGCTCTTCTTCGGCCTCGGCGCCGACGGTACGGTGGGTGCCAACAAGAACTCGATCAAGATCATCGGCGGTACGACCGACAAGTATTGTCAGGCTTACTTCGCCTACGACTCGAAGAAGTCGGGCGGCTACACCTCGTCGCACCTTCGTTTCGGCGACCGCCCCATCACGTCGCCCTATCTGGTTACGACGCCCGACTTCGTGGCGTGCCACGTGCCTTCGTACGTGGACAAGTACGACGTGCTGAAGGGGCTCAAGCCGGGCGGTTCGTTCCTTCTGAACTCGGTGCACGACGCCGAGACCACCTGCGCGACGCTGCCCGATCACATGAAGGCCTACATGGCGCAGAACCGCATCAATTTCTACATCATCAACGCCACGAAGATCGCTTCGGAGCTGGGGCTCGGCTCGCGCACGAACACCATCATGCAGTCCGCGTTCTTCAAGATCGCCGACGTGATTCCGTTCGACAAGGCCGTGGAGGAGATGAAGAAGGCGATCCTCAAATCCTACGGCAGAAAAGGCGAGGACATCGTCAACATGAACTACGCGGCGGTGGATGCCGGCGGCGACGCCGTGGTGAAGGTCGAGATTCCGGCCGAGTGGGCTTCGATCGCCGACAACGGATGCGAAGACGCCCGTTGCGGCGACGCATCGCGTCCGGATTTCGTGCGCAGCATCGTCGATCCGATCAACGCTCTCAAGGGCGACGAACTGCCCGTGTCGGCCTTCAACGGCCGCGAGGACGGCACGTGGGACAACGGCACGGCCGCCTACGAGAAGCGCGGCATTGCGGTGAACGTGCCCGAGTGGCAGATTCAGAACTGCATACAGTGCAACCAGTGCGCCTATGTCTGCCCTCATGCCGTGATCCGTCCGTTCCTTGCCTCGGAGGCCGAGGCCGAAGCCTCGGGCACGGAGTGGAAGCAGGGCATGGGCGAATATAAGGAGTACAGGTTCCGCATCCAGATCTCGCCGCTCGACTGTACGGGGTGCAGCAATTGCGTCGACGTCTGCCCGGCCAAGGAGAAGGCGCTCGTGATGAAGCCGCTCGAAACGCAGCTCCCGCAGCAGAAAAACTGGGATTATATCACGAAGCGCATCGGCTATAAACAGGTAGTCGACAAGACCCGCAGCGTGAAGAACCTCCAGTTCGCGCAACCGCTGTTCGAGTTCTCGGGCGCCTGCGCCGGCTGCGGCGAGACGCCCTACATCAAGGCGCTTTCGCAGCTCTTCGGCGACAAGATGATGGTGGCCAACGCCACGGGCTGCACCTCGATCTACTCGGGTTCGGCTCCGTCGACTCCCTACTGCACCAATGCCGCCGGGCAGGGTCCGGCATGGGCCAACTCGCTGTTCGAGGACAACGCCGAGTTCGGTCTGGGCATGCACATCGGTGTGGAGAAACTCCGCGACCGCATCCAGCAGAAGATGGAGGAGGCGATCGCCGGCTGCGCGGAGTGCTCCGCAGAGTTGAAGGAGGCCATGCGGGAGTGGATCGCGATGCGCGGTTCGTCGGCGAAATCCGCCGAAGCGACGGCCCGTCTGCTTCCGTTGCTCGAAACGTGCGGCTGCGACTGCTGCCGCGAGATTCTCGCACACAGGGATTGGCTCGTGAAGAAGTCGCAGTGGATCATCGGCGGCGACGGCTGGGGCTACGACATCGGTTTCGGCGGCGTGGACCACGTGCTCGCCTCGGGCATGGATGTCAATATCCTCGTCGTGGATACCGAAGTCTACTCCAATACGGGCGGACAGTCGTCCAAATCGACGCCTGTGGGTGCCGTGGCGAAGTTCGCGTCGTCGGGCAAGCGCATCCGCAAGAAGGATCTCGGCGCCATCGCAATGACCTACGGCTATGTCTATGTGGCGCAGGTGTCGATCGGTGCTTCGCAGCAGCAGCTCTTCAACGTGCTCAAGGAGGCCGAGGCTTATCCGGGACCGTCGCTCGTGATCGCCTATGCACCGTGCATCAACCACGGCATCAAGGGCGGCATGACCCGCACGCAGACCGTCGGCAAGGAGGCCGTGGCATGCGGCTACTGGCACCTGTGGCACTACAATCCGCAGCTCGAAGCCGAGGGCAGGAACCCCTTCGTGCTCGATTCGAAAGAGCCCGACTGGTCGAAATTCCGCGACTTCCTGATGAAGGAGGTGCGTTACACGTCGCTCAAGAAGGCGTTCCCGGCCGAGGCCGACGAATTGTTCGCCGCCGCCGAGGAAAATGCCCGGTGGCGGTACAACGGCTATGTCCGTCTGTCGAAAGCCGCATACTGAAAAGTTCCGCATACGGATGTCGGAAAGCCGGAGGAGATCGTTCCTCCGGCTTTTTTTCGTCGGTTCCGCGGGGAACTGTCGATCGTGTCCGGAGAAAACGCCCGGCGCGGATGCACGCCCGTCGGTGATGAAAAACGCACGGTTCGTTGAAATCATTTGACGATGACGGTGTTCCGGGATACCTTTGGTGCGTGTAAACAACAGATATCCGATCACTTAATTTAATTGATTGCTTTATGAAACGATTTGTCCTTGAATCGACCGCGTGGTTGTTGTGCCTCGCAGCGGTGTCGCTGGCTTCGTGCGGCGACGACGGAAACGACGGAGGTGCTGCCGATTCCGTGCCGAAGGAGCTGAGCGTCGCACCTGCGGAGCTTTCGTTTGTGGCGGCGGGCGAGACGAAGACCCTCGCCGTCAAGGCCCGCAATGTCGAATGGCATGCCGCGACCGCAGCCGACTGGCTGACCCTCGTCAGCGACAGCGGCACGGCGGACGGCACGGTGAGCGTGAAGGCCGACCCCCATACGGGAGATCAGGCGCGGGAGGCGACGATCGCCCTCTCGGGCGAAGGTGTCGAGACCGTTAGCGTGCGCGTGATACAGGCGGCCGAAACTGCCGGGGAGCCTCGGATTTCGGCGAACGTGGAGCGGCTCGCTTTCACCTCGGGTGATTACCATACCAAGGTGTTCGAGGTCGAGTCCGATACGGATTGGGTCGCGGATTCCGAGGCAGACTGGATTACGCTGGATCAACGGATGGAGGAGGGGACCTGCAACGGTACGGTGAAGGTCGCGGTGGCGAAAAACACCGGTGCGAAACGCGACGCGGTCATCGTCCTGCGCGGCAGGTCGACACAGACGCCTCTGGTTTCGATTCCCGTTTCGCAGAAGGAGCGCTTCGAGTCCGAACTGACGGGCGTGTATGGGCCGTTTGTCGCCGATCCGGCAAACCCTGTCGGCGAGTTTTTCATCACGCCGGCCTATCCCGACGGAGCGGAGATTCCGACCGTCGATCTGTCGTTCATCTTGGGTGCTCCGCTGCCGATCGACGCCGTAACCGATCTCGCCGGTCAGATCATCGGCGGATGGTTCTATGCCAAAGGGCTGGATCGCTTCGAATTCCGCGACGACGGCACTATGGCTGTGCGCTACCGCAAGCTGGAGGGATTCGACCTGAACGGTGCCGGTACGATCTTCTCGGAAGAGGTTTTCACCTATCCCGACGAAGAGACGTCGCAATTGCTGCCCGGCGATGCGATCACCTACTATACGGAGAACGGAAAGGTCTGCTTCTGCGTCGATAAAGCCTACCTCACGGCTGTCGGCCAGTCGGAACTTCAGACCGACCTGACGGCTATGATCGAGGCGCTGCTGTCGCAGTATCCCGGGATCGGCGGAGCCGTCGTTTCGAACGAAACGATTTTCGGCCTGCCGCTGAACTATCGGATCGACGGCGGTAAGGTCGAGCTTTGGGTCGACCGCGGGATGATGATGCCTTTCATCCCGTTGATTTCCGAGTTGGCCGAAACGATGCTGCCCGAGGAGATCACCGTGCAGATGGACCCGAACGATCCCCAGACGGCGATCGCCGTGCCGGTGAAGAATCTGGTGCGGGAGCTGCTCGAAGGTCTCTTCACGAAGAGCGAAACGCTTGAAATCGGCATCTCACTGGCGAAGCAGTAGGTCGCGCACGTCCGATCCGGGCCGTCGGAAGGAGGCTGTTCGACAAGGTCCGAAAATTGGAAATCGCCCCGGCCGGAATTTGTTCCGACTGGGGCGAAACCGTTGGACGATGCTATGTCGGACAGCCTCGTTCTTTTGGGTGTCCGGATCCTTCGGAGCGTGAAACCGAGCCGAAAATCAGCATCCGTATTGCTGTTCAGGACGACAGGCGGTCCGCTCCCGTCGGCAGCGGACCGCCTGCCGTGCGATGTACATCCCGTCGCACGGCGCACAGATGCAATGCCGCGCCGTGCGACCGGCTGTTCGGGTCGATATGCGTTTTATTCCGGCGGCGGGATGCAAATGCGCCGAATCGTCCGCAAACAGATGCGATGCGTTTCTGCGGACCGGGGGGCTGTTTGCATGCCCGCACTCGAAGGAATGCGGACGCGTACGGCCGGCCGTGCGGACATTTTTCCCGGTGTTCCGCACCCTTGCGGAAAGATCGAATATCGGCCATCGGACCATCCGACCGTATCCCGTGCTTTCACCGCCTCTGCGGCAGGAGGCGTATGGCATGAAAAAACGGGCTTCCGTTACCGGAAACCCGTTTCTTCGTTATCGGAAAACTTACTCCGAAAGGGGAGTAACGCTTACGTACGATTTGCCTTCGCCCTTCTTGCAGAACTCCACGGTTCCGTCTACGAGAGCGAACAACGTGTGATCCTTGCCGATACCGACGTTCTCGCCGGGGTTGTGGACCGTACCGCGCTGACGGACGATGATGTTGCCGGCCTTTGCGAACTGACCGCCGAACAACTTGACGCCGAGACGCTTGCTTTCGGATTCACGACCGTTCTTCGAACTACCTACACCTTTCTTGTGTGCCATGTTTCTCTGTCTGAATTAAAAGGTTTATGCAACGATGTCTTCGATCAGAACTTGCGTCAGATATTGGCGATGACCATTGCATTTCTGATAGCCTGTTCTGCGTTTTTTCTTGAACACGAGGACCTTGTCGTCCTTCAGGTGTTTCAGAATCTTGCATTTTACCGAGGCGCCTTCTACCACAGGTGCACCTACTTTGACCTGACCGTCGTTGTCTGCGAGCAGGACTTTGTCGAAGCTTACGGACGAATTTTCTTCGCCCTGAAGACGGTGGACATAGAGCTTCCGACCTTTTTCAGCCTTAAATTGCTGACCTGCAATCTCTACTATAACGTACATTATAAATTATGTGTTGGAACATAAATTCAGCGTGCAAATATACGTAATTTTTATTTGAGGAACAATACTTTCGATTTAATTTTTTCGGGGTTGTCCGCCGATTCCGGCCTCATGGCACGGTTTTCGGGGTGTGGCGGGCGGAAAAACAAGCCTTGCGCATGCACAGAATACTGATCGTTTCGGACGACCCTTTCCTCAGGGACATGGTCCGGTTCGCCCTCGGCGGATTGGATGCCGAGGTGCGTTCGGTTTCGGAAGCGTGCGAAATCCGGCGCGTGAGCCGCAGTGTGCTCTTCGACGTGGTGATCGTGCTCACGGTCTCTCCTTTCGCATGCTGCGATTGTTTCGACCGGCGCCGCAACGGATTGCGGAGGCCCGTGGTCTACGTCGTGGCGTGGCAGCACTCCGAGCAGACCGTGCTGAGTCTGCTGGAGAACGGCGCGGATCAATACATGACCTTCCCTGTAAATCTTCAGCGGCTCCGGGGAAAGGTCGCCGACGAACTCAACCGGTTGGTGCCATGACACGGATCGTGATGCTCTATTGCGCTTTCGCGGCGTGCGTGGTCGTGCTGCTGTCCGGCGCGGTCGTCGTGCGGCGCCTCGTCGACGGCCGCCGCCACCGGCGCGATGCGCTGCTGTCGCGCCAATATCTGCATATCGTCATTCTCTCGCTCATGTCGGAAACGGACACCGTCCCGCATTTTCCGCGTCTGGAGAGTGCCGGTGCCCGCATGGTGCTGGCCGAGACGCTCGCCAGACTCGTCTCTTCGACCTATGGGCTCGATCTCGGGCCCTTGCGCCGTATTTTCCGGGACGCGGGACTTCAGCCGTTTCTGCTCCGCTGCGCACGCCGCACGCGGGGCTGCCGGCGTGCGCGCTACCTGTCGCTGCTTTCGCGGTTGCCGGCAGACGCCGCCGTCGCCGCCGCCGTCGAACGCTATGGCTCCGACCGCCACCGGGCCGTCCGATTTTATGCCCTCATGGTGCGGCTCGCCGCCGATCCTTCGATGGCTTTACAGCTCATCGGCGCCTATCCCGATCCGCTCTCGGCTTTCGAACTGTCGGAGATCGTCTCCATGCTCCGGCGCGGCGTGCTCCCCGTGGCCTACGAGCCGCTGATCGAATCCCCCAATCGCAACCTCCGGAGTCTCGGCATAGCCATCGTGCGTCAGTTCGGGATCGAGGAGGCCGAAGAGAATCTGCTGCGGATCGCCTCGGAAGATACGACGGGCGAACTGGGCCGCGAAGCGCTCTATGCGCTCTGTGCCCTGCGCAGACCCATGGCTCGGCGCGAAGTCGTGCGGAGAATGGGGCTGATGAGCCGTGCCGAGCGTCGGGCGCTTCTGCGCTGCATGGCGCTCGAAGGGTACTCCGAGACGGCCTTCGGCTCCCCGGTCGGCGACGAGGAGACGCCCTATTTCGAATCGTTCGTACTCTCCTATAAACGCTGTCTCGTATGTTAGCCGCCGGCCAGATCGTGTTCGTCGCAGCCCTTGCGGCCGTCGTCGCGGGAGCGTTCGTCGCGCTCGTGCGGATCGTCTGTGCGGCCGACAAGCGCCTGCTGCTGGCCGAGACGCGCGGGATGCTGTGCGACGCTCCCGACGGACGGGGCATCTCCGTGCTGTGCAGCGGCGTGGCGGGCGTGGAGGAGGTGCGCCGTCTGCTCGACGAGGGATACCCGCGCTACGAGGCCGTGGTGGTGCTCGACAGCGTCCGCCGGCCCGAAGCGTTCGCGGCGGTGCTGGCGGAATTTCACCTGATCGACGTCAATTACGATCCGGCGGACGACCTGCCCGCGGAAGGGGTGCGGGGGCTCTACCGCTCCCGCAAACGTTGTTACAGGCGGCTCGTCGTCGTCGACAAGGCGTTTACGTCGTGCAGAGCCGATTTCGACGCGGCGGTCGGCGTGGCGATTTACGACTACGTATTGCCTCTGCGTCCCGGTATCCGGATGATGCCCTTCTGCATCGGTCGTCTGGCCATCGAGCTGAGTCTGGAGCCTGCGGGGGCGGTGGAGCTTGTGCGGTCGCCCGTCGGAGAGCCGCTGCTGCTGGTTGCGCGCGAGGCAGCGGTCGCTGCGGGCGGCTTCGGACCGGATTTGGTGCGGAGCATTCCGCGGAGCCGCCGGCGGACGCTCTACGAACCTTTTCTGCGGGCTGCGAAGCCCTCGGTGCGGAGACCGGTCCTGCGTCGCGGTGCGGCCCTGCTGCTTGCGGCGTGCATCGCCGCGACGGCCGCGGCAGGGTGGTGGGAGGTGTGCGCCGTGCTGCTCACGCTGGCTGTCGTGGCCGCCGCCGCGGAATACGCCCGCACCTGTGCGCCCGAAGAACGCACGGCACGGGCCGCTTCGCGCAAATCGGTGTGAATAATTTCATTTTTGTCAACTATTCTTGTTACCTTTACCCTCGGAAAACCGATGACGGACTCTAAATGTAGGGAGACGATGATTAGCGACGAAGTGAGAAAGTATCTGCTGGCGAGCATTTTCAATGCGGCAGTACGTGCCGGGGCAGCCGTAATGGAAATCTACGAGAACCGCGAAGACTACGACATAAGCATCAAGGACGACAAAACCCCCATTACGGTCGCCGACCGCACGGCGCACCGGATCATCAAGGAGGCGCTGGGACCGACGCGCATTCCGATCCTTTCGGAAGAAGGGCGCGAAATGCGTTACGAGGAGCGCTGCAACTGGGAGCTGTTCTGGCTGGTCGATCCGCTCGACGGCACGGTCGAATTCATCAGGGGCAACAACGAATTCACGATCAACATCGCTCTGATGGAGAACAACGTGTGTCAGGCGGCGGTGATTTATGTGCCCTATCTGCGAAAAATCTATGTCGCGGGACGCGGTTGGGGGGCCTATGTGAAAGAGCCTGTGATGCCCGATCCGGCGGCGGCGTTTACCTACGATCGTATCGTGAACGGCTGGCGTCGTCTGCCGCTGTCCGACAGGAGGCATGCCGTGCCGCGCGTGGCCGTGTCGCGTTCGCACCAGACGCCCGAAACGTTCGCCCACATCGACGCGCTGCGCGAACGGTGCGGTGCCCTTGAGGTGTTCGAGCAGGGCAGCTCCTATAAGTTCTGTCTGCTGGCCGAGGGGACGGCGGATTACTACGTGCGGACGTCCGATACCTACGAGTGGGACACGGCGGCCGGCGAATTGATCCTCGCCGAGGCGGGCGGCTCGACCCGTACGCTCGCCGACGGAGCCGTGTTCCGTTACAACAAGGAGGATCTGCACAATCCGTGGTTCGTCTGCCGCTCGAAGTACTGCGCGCTCTGACGGGGATACGGCCGTCGTTCGAAGCCTGCCGAAACGCATTCGCGTCCGCGATGATCGTGCGGTTCCGCGCCGGTGTCGGTGGGGATTTCCGGGCGGCGGGAAACGACCGTACCGGCCGGTGCGGCCGGTTCCGGTTTCCGGCGGCGTGCGTCCTTCGAAGTGGCTGCGGCTCCGTGCCGCAGGGCGGACGGGATTTTCCGGAGCCGTCGGATGGCGTCCGTGCGGAACCTGAGAATCCTGCGGCCCCTGAGGGAGAAGGCTTCCGGCGTTCTATCGCTTGGGCGAGGGTGTCTTGTCTGCTTTGTCCGCCTTGTCCGCTGCCGTTTCGCGGTCGATGTCGCAGCCTGCACAGTTGCCCGAGCAGCCCGGGGCCGCGCAATCGCCGTCGGCCATCTCTTCGCGGGCTTCCTGTACGGCGCATTTGATGCCCAGCCGCTGCATGTTCTTGTTGGTCGAGATTTCGGAGTCGATGTGATGGCCCTTGATGATCAGCGTGAGCGAGAGACCCGCGACGAACAACCCGACACAGAGGATCGAAATGAGAACGACTATCAGCCAAGCCGGCATGGTTTTACGGATTCGATGTTAAAGTTGAAATTCAATTAAAGTTCCCCGAATTTTGGGTATTACGGGACAAATGTATACATTTGTGTGGTAAATTGCAAAAATGCTGCCGTCCGGCCTGCCGCGGAATCTGCGGCGTGCGGCACGGCGTATGCGGAGTTACGGTTAAACTGCATCGGATCGAATGAAAATAGTTATAGCGGGCGCCGGGGAGATGGGCAGCCATCTGGCCCGGATGCTGAGCGGCAACGGACACGACATCACCGTCATCGACAGCGATCCCAAGCTGCTGGCCGACGTGGTCAGTCTGGCGGACGTGATTACCGTCGAGGGCGACTCGACGACCTTCGCCGTGCTGCGCAAGGCGTCGGTGCGCAAGTGCGACCTCTTCATCGCGGTGAATCACGAGGAGAACGACAATGTCGTGGCCGCGATGCTCGCCAAACAGCTCGGGGCGAAGAAATCCATCGCCCGTATCGACAACAACGAGTATCTCGAACCCAACAACAAGGAGATGTTCATCGACATGGGCATCGACTACCTGTTCTATCCCGAGAAGGTGGCGGCCCGCGAGGTGATCAACCTGCTGGGGCATACCTCGACCACCGAATACGTCGATTTTTCGAGCGGCAAGCTCTCGCTCGCGGTTTTCCGCCTCGAACCGGCTTCGCCGCTGGTGGGGCAGCCGCTCGCGGGTTTCGACGACGACGAAGCGGCCCTGAGCTACCGCACGGTAGCCCTCTCGCGCGGCGGTCAGACGATCATTCCCCGCCGGGGCGAACGCTTTGCCGAGGGGGACGTGGTCTATGTCATCGCGCGGCAGGACGCCGTGCGCGAGGTGATGGACCTCTCGGGACAGTCGAACATCCGGATCAAGAATCTGATGATTCTGGGCGGTTCGCGCATCGGCATCCGCATCGCCATGGAGTTGCAGGACGAGCTGAACATCAAGCTCGTGGATTACAACGCCGATAAGGCCTACCGGCTGGCCGAGTTGCTCGACAAGACGCTCATCATCAACGAAGACGGCCGCAATACGGAGGCTATGCTGGAGGAGGGGCTGTCGAACATGGACGCATTCGTGGCCGTAACGGGCCGCAGCGAAACGAACATCCTCGCGGCGATGCTCGCCAAGCGCATGGGGGTGAAGAAGGTGATCGCGGAGGTCGAGAATCTCAACTACATCAACCTCGCCGAATCGATCGGCATCGACACGATCATCAACAAGAAACTGGTAACGGCTTCCAGCATCTTCCGCTTCACGATGTCCACCGACGTGCAGGCCATCAAGTGCCTCACGGGCAGCGATGCCGAGGTGCTGGAGTTCATCGTGAAGCCCAACGCTCCGGCGACGAAGGCCCGCATCCGCGATCTGGATTTTCCCGAGGACGCCATCATCGGCGGCATCGTGCGGGGCGACAAGGTGTTCATCGCCGTGGACAGCATGTCCATCGCGCCCTATGACCGCGTGGTGGTGTTTTCGATGCCGGAGTCGGTAGGCACGGTGGGTTATTTTTTCAATTAGCAATTCGATAGGGACGTGTCGCTGAAAAGCATCATACTGAAAGGGTATTTCTCGCGCCGCGAGGCTGCCATAGACTATTTCCGCCGCCATCCGGCCGAGGTGCAGGAGCGGATGCTCCGCTATCTGCTCCGCCGGGGGCAGAACACCGAGTTCGGCTGGCGCTACAACCTGAAAGGCATCCGGACGCCGGAGCAGTTCGCCTCGTCGGTCGAGACCTTCGACTACGATACGTTCCGCCCCTACCGCGAGCGGATGCTGGCCGGAGAGCGCAACGTTACGACCGAGGGTCGTGTCGAGCTCTTCGCCAAGTCGTCGGGCACCACGTCCGACCGCAGCAAATACATTCCCGTTACGCGCGAGTCGCTGTGGCGCAACCATACGCTCGGCATGCGCGATGTGGCGACGCTCTTTTCGGCGGCCTTTCCGCGGTCGTCGGTCTTCGCGGGCAAGACGCTCACGCTGGGCGGAACATGCTGCCGCGAAGGGCGGAATCTGGTGGGCGACCTGTCGGCCGTGCTGATCCACGAGACGACCGTGTGGAGCGGCTGGTTCCGTGCTCCGCGCACGGCGACGGCCATTCTGGACGATTTCGACCTCAAGTGCGAACGCATCTGCCGCGAATGCACGGGCGAGCGGATCACGGCCTTTGCGGGCGTGCCGTCGTGGAACCTCGAACTCATGCGCCGCGTGCTGGAGTATACGGGGCGGCGAAATCTGCTGGAGGTGTGGCCCGATCTGACGCTTTTCGCCCACGGAGGCGTGGAGTTCGGCCCCTACCGGCGGTCGTTCGAGGAGCTCGTCCCCTCGCCCGACATGCACTACATGGAGACTTACAACGCATCGGAGGGTTTTTTCGCCATCGCCGACGATTTCACGCGCGACGACATGCTGCTGATGCTCGACTACGGCACCTACTACGAGTTTCGCCGGGACGGGCGGATCGTGCCGCTCGAAGGGGTCGAGTGCGGCGGTGTCTATGCCATGCTGATCTCCTCGAACAACGGCTTGTGGCGCTACGAGATCGGCGACACGGTCGAGTTCACCTCGACGAATCCGTACCGCATCCGCTTCGCCGGACGCACGACGCAATACATCAACGTCTTCGGCGAGGAGGTGATCGCAAGCAACACCGATGCGGCGCTGGCCCGGGCCTGCGACCGCACGGGGGCCGTGGTGGACGAATATACCGTCGCGCCGCTCTATATGAGCCTCGACGAGCGCGGCGCGCACGAATGGGTCGTGGAGTTCGCCGTGCCGCCTGCCGACGAGAGGCGCTTCGGCGAGGAGCTGGACGGGGCGCTGCGGGAGATCAACTCCGACTACGACGCCAAGCGCCGCACGACGCTCGATCCGTTGCGCATCACGCGCGTCCCGCCCGGTACGTTCCTCGCGTGGCTGCGCCGGCGCGGCAAGAACAAGGTGCCCCGCTTGTCGAACGACCGCCGCGTGGCGGAGGAGATCGTCGGTGCGACCGCGTGATGCCTCTCGGGGGTGTCTTTGCGTTTCGGCGTCGTCGAAGGAGCGGCCCGGGCCGCGAAGCGGCGTGCGGTCCGCCGCAGGCGGCGAACGGAAGGCATGGCCTCGGCCATGCCGGAGAGGCGCCGAAAGAGGGAAAAGAGATGTATCATCCGCTGTGCGGAGGCAAAAGATCGCGCACGGTGAAAAGCGTGGCGTGGGGACGGAGCGGAGGCGGGTGGGAAACGCGAGGAAGGAGCGGCGCGAAGAGCCCGTATCGTTCGACCCGCGGGCGGCTCGGCGATCCGTACAAAGCGTGCAAGGACCGGCCCCGCCGCCGCGACCGCCCGCAGACCCGATCGGTCGGCCCGTACGATTCCGAATGGCCGGAGAGCGCAAAGCATTACCGCTCGGTCGTGCGCGGTTCCGGAGCCGGGTTCGGGCTTCGCAGGAGCGGGAGAACGAATGAAAACAACAGATCGAGTTTATGTATATAGCCATCGCAGGGAATATCGGCAGCGGCAAGACCACGCTGACGGAGATGCTCACCGAGCGCTACGGCGCCAAGTCCTATCTCGAAGAGACGGACAACCCCTACATCGGGGATTTTTACAACGACATGAACCGCTGGTCGTTCAATTTGCAGATGTACTTCCTCGGGAGCCGCATCCGGCAGACGATGGACATGCTGGGCGATCGCTCGAACGATATTTTTCAGGACAGGACGGTCTACGAGGACGCCTACATTTTCGCCGACAATCTGCATCAGATGGGGCTGATGTCCACACGCGACATCAACACCTACATGAAGATTTTCAATTTGGTAACCAACCTCATCCCGCGGCCCGACCTGCTGATCTACCTCAAGGCGAGCGTCCCGACGCTCATCGCCCAGATCCGCCGCCGCGGCCGCGAGTACGAGATCAACATCGACGAACTCTACCTCAAGCGGCTCAACGAGAAGTACGACGACTGGATCGAGAACCGCTACGACGGCGAGGTGCTGGTCGTCGACAAGGATCACGAAGATTTCATCCGCAATCCGGCCGTCGTGGAGAAGATCTGCGCCCGGCTGGACGAGGTGAAAGCCCGCACCGCGAGCCGCTGATGCCGGCCGGAGGCTGCTGGATGAATCCCGAACCGTGTTGTCGGGCCGCGTGCCGAGCCGAATGCACGCGAGCCGGGCGGGGCGGAAAAACGATTGCGGGAAAGCGAACGTACATGAACCCGATGAATAAAAGAGACGAAAGATATGCTGCCGCTGCCTGAACGATTCGTCGCCCGCGTGTTGTCCGATCTGGGCGAAACGGAGGGCCGGGCCCTCTGCGCCGCGCTGGACGGCGTGCCGCCCGTGTCCGTGCGGCTCAATCCTGCGAAAGCGCCGCAGCCGGAGGGACCGGTAAGGGCCGGAACCGGCGCCGCTTCGTGCGGTGTCGGACCGGAGGCTGCCTGCTGCGGATCGGGGTCCGATGGCGCGGCAGGCGTGCGGGGGGCTGCCGCCGGGACGGATGCTTTGCGCGGACCGGAGGCCGCGGCCGTTGCGGAGAAACCGGATGCGGACATTCCGTCCCCCGTTCCGCGGCGTGAAGTGCAGACCGGGTCGGCGTCCGTGTTCGGTGCGAACCCCTTTGCCGCCGAAGCGGCGGATGCCGATTCCGCCGTCGGGGATTCGGCCGGCGCTTCGGTAGCGGCCGCGGCTTCCGCGCCGTGCACCGGCGCGGAAAAGGTCCCGTGGAGCAGGTGGGGATACTATCTGCCGGTACGGCCGCAGTTTACGTTCGACCCTGCGTTCCACGCCGGCACCTACTACGTGCAGGAGGCCGGTTCGCAGTTCGTCGACCGCATCCTTGCGCCGTACGATCCGACGGGGTGGCGCGTACTCGACCTTTGTGCGGCTCCGGGCGGCAAGACCACTCTCTACGCCTCGCTCGTGGGAGCCGACGGGTTGGTCGTCGCCAACGAAATCGACCGCCGTCGGGCGCAGACGCTGGCCGACAATGTCCGCAAATGGGGTACGGGCAACGTCGTGGTTACGGTGAACGAACCCCGCGAGGTAGCGGCCTTCGAAGAGTGGTTCGATCTGGTGGCGGTGGACGCTCCCTGCTCGGGCGAGGGGATGTTCCGCAAGGACGGGGGAGCCCGCGCCGAGTGGAGCGAGGGCAACGTGCGTGCGTGCGCCGTGCGGCAGTCGGCCATCCTGTGCGAGGCGTGGCGGTCGTTGAAACCCGGCGGCGTGTTGATATACAGCACTTGTACCTTCAGCCGCACGGAGAACGAGGAGGTGCTTGAGGCTTTCGCCGGAGCGTGCGGGGAGGAGCTGGCCGAGGCGGCCGAGGTGGCGACCGACCCGGCATGGGGCGTGGCGTGCGGCCGGGTCGGGGTCTTTCAGACCTTCCGTTTCTATCCGCACAAGGCGCGCGGCGAGGGATTCTTCGCGGCCGTGGCCCGCAAGACGCCCGGTGCCGGAGGCCGCATGCGGACTCCCAAGGCGCGGCGAGCGCTCTTCGGAGCCGTAACGCGCGACGAGGTGCGTGAGCTCGGACGCTGGGTGCTGCGCCCGGAACGGATGCGCTTCCTGCGGTTGGACGAGACGTGTTACGCCTATCCCGAGGCGCAGGCCGATGCGGTCCGCGCGCTGTCGGAGGGGCTTTCGGCGATCGCGTCGGGCGTGGAGATGGGCCGCTTTTTCAAAGGGAGGCTCAAGCCCGCTCCGGCGCTGGCGTTTTACGCCGGACTCGACCGGAGGGCGCTGCCCGCGGCCGAACTTGGGGCGGAGGATGCGCTCCGCTACCTGCGCCGGCAGGAGGTCGGGGCCGCACGGTTCGCCGAGGGGATGAATCTGGTGTGCGCCGGGGGGCGTGCCCTCGGGTTCGCCAAGCGGATCGGCGGACGGGTGAACAATTTGTATCCCGATTCGCTGCGCATATTGAAGAACGAATAGACACAGAACGATATATGGCCGAAAAACTCTTTTATACAATGGGCGAGGTGTCGGAGATGTTCGACGTCAACCCGTCGCTGCTCCGTCATTGGGAGACGCAGTTCAGCGTGATCCGTCCCAAGCGCAACAAGAAGGGCAACCGCCTTTATACGCCTCAGGACGTGGAGCGTCTCAAACTCATCTACCATCTGGTCAAAGAGCAGGGGATGACGCTCGAAGGGGCGAGGAAAGCCCTTCGGCGCAAGAGACCCGAGGCGGGTGCCGACCGGGATTTGGAACTGCTCGAACGCTTGCAGCGGGTCCGCGCCCTGCTCGAAGAGGTGCGCGAAGAGCTGAAGGCGGACGACGGGGAGATCGTCGTCGGCGTGGCGGCGGACGGTGCGCGGGACATTGCCGCAGCGGCCGCTCCGAAGCCGGCGAGGCGTACCAAAGCGGTGGTGCGACTCGCGGGTAGCGCTGCTCGGCCGGACGATGAGACGCCGGAGGACGGTGCGGACGAGGGCGTGGATACCGGCGCGAGGAAACTCCGCCGTGCCCGTCGCAAGAAGGAGGAGGCGGAAAGCAAGGAGCTTTTCGCGTTTTACGAACAATCGTTGTTCTGACTTTTTTTCGTGAAGGCCGGACCGGGCCGCGGCGTCGGCGGATGGAAATCGGGTCGGACCGGCCGGCTGCGGGCTCGGAGCTGCTTCGGGGGGCAGAGGGGAAACGGCGGGAGCGGCGGTCGGTCGCGGGGG
>NZ_FCNT01000067.1 GCF_900021155.1 Alistipes sp. CHKCI003 | reverse complement strand
GAAATCGGCGGAGAAGGCCCGGGATTGCATCTTTTTTGTTATATTTGCCGTATGAAAAGAATCGGAATCCTCCTCGCGGCCTGCGCCGCGGCGCTCGGTGTGCGGGCGCAAGAGCCGGTGCTCCCCAGCCCCGATGCGAAGAGCATGAGTATGGGCGGCGTCGTAACGACCACCCTCGCGGCTTCGCACGCCATCTACAACAACGCCGCCGGCGCGGCCTTCTCGCCCATGAAGATGCAGCTTTCGACGACCTACTTCACGCAGAAGGAATACAACTACTACACGGCCTCGGGCTCCTACAACTTCGACGCCCGCAACTATTTGCAGGCCGGATGGCGCCTGTTCCGGCGGGAGAAAGGCAACAGCGACATGATGGTCGACCTCGGATACGCACGCCGCATCGGCGAACGCTGGTCGGTGGGCCTCGTCGGGCGATACACCCACCTCAAGCGGCCCGGCGGGAACGACGACGGACTGGCGGCGGACCTCAGCGCGATGTACCTGCTGCCGCTCGAAAACATCGGGCACTACTCCACGCTCCGGGCCGGTGCGAAACTCGCGGGGCTGGGCGGATACTTCGGAGACAATGGCTGCGGGATGCCGGCGGAGTTCACGGCGGGCGCCGCATTCGACACCTTCATCACGGACGCCCACGAAATAACGGTGGCGGCCGATCTGGGGTATTGCTTCAACCCTTCGTCCGTGCGCGGATTCCAAGCCTCGGTCGGCGCGGAGTACAACCTCATGCAGCTCTTCCAGATCCGCGGCGGCTACCACTACGGCGAAAAGAGCGTCTGTCCGAGTTACGCTTCGGTGGGCGCCGGCGTGCGGTTTCTGCATCTGAGACTCGACTTCGCCTATCTCTTCGCCGAAAAGGGCACCTATCTGCGCAACACGTACAGCTTCAGTCTCGGCTTCGATTTCTGAGTTCGTCGAGCAGCCCCTCGCAGCCCTCTTCGAGCAGGTCGAGCACCAGCTCGAAACCTTCGTCTCCCCCGTAATAGGGATCGGGGACGCAAGTGCGGGCCGAGCGGCGGCAGAAATCGGTCATACGGAAAATCTTCCCGGCACAGTCCCGCGAAGGGGCCAGACGGTGTACGTTCTCGTAGTTCGCGTCGTCCATCACCACGATCCGGTCGAAGGCATGGAAATCCTCTCGCCGGATCCGGCGCGCACGGTGCGTCAGATCGTATCCGCGCCGCGCCGCCGCCCGACGCATGCGCGGGTCGGGCAGTTCGCCCGCGTGGCCGGCATAGGTGCCGGCGGAGTCGGCCTCGATCCGGTCTTCCAATCCGCTTCGCGCGACCATATGCCGCAGGATGCCTTCCGCGGCCGGCGAACGGCAGATGTTGCCGAGGCAGACGAACAGAATCTTCGTTTTCATGCGGCAAAGGTACGAATAAATCGGCAACGGATGCGAATCGGTTCGGATTTTCGCCGGGCGGACGGCCCCGAAGCGAAGGCCGAAGCCGGGAACGAACCGGGAACGGAAGCGGGATGCATTTGCGTCTTCGTACGTCTCGGTCCGCCGAAAGGTGCCCGAAAAGCGGCCGAAAGCCGGAATACTCCCGGCCCGATGCCCGAAACGGCCGGCCGCGGGTCCGGGACGAACAGGGCGGCCGACGGGTCGCTTCGCGCCGAGCCGCGGCAGCACGAAAGGCATACCCTTCCCGTGCGGAAATCCGCGCCGCCGCCCGTTCGGTCTGCCGCCCGGCAGCGCCCGCACCCCTTACGCCCTGCGGGGGGGGGCTTTGCGGGCTTCCCCGGGGCTTTCCGCGTCGCGCAGCATGCGGATTTTCCGTCCTGCAATGGAAGCCGCTCGACCGCCTCTTTCCGTTCGTTCCGCGCTGCCGGGGTTTTCACGTATGTGCGAATTGGAGCTGTCTAACAAGTCTGATTTCAACGATTTTACCCCTGCCGGAATGAATTCCGACAGGGGTGATTTCCGATTTTCGGGACTTGTTAGACAGCCCCTCTATGTTTCGTGCGGAGCCGTTTCCGAACAGGCGAACATCCGCAAGGGGCGGGCGTACCGCATGATTCGGGCGAAAGCGGCGGGCTGCGCCCGTGCGAACTTCGCGCTTCGGGCGAACGGGACGCATCGGGACGGGGAGGGGGCTTCCGGAGAGCTGTACGGTCGCAGCTGCGGCGCCCGGGGGCGTCTGACCTCCGGGGCTGTTCCGCGCGGGCGGTTCGTTGCCGGAGCCGGAATGCCCCCCCCCGCCGCACGGGGCGGCGACATGCCGGGGCGTGCCGAAAATCCGTCGGACGGGCGAAAGAGCGCTGCGGACCGCATCTGCGGACACCGCAATCCCGCACGGGCGATCGGAAAGGCGGTGCCCCCGGATGAATTTTCCGACATCCGGAGAAGGCGGGAGAGAAGACGATGCGTCCCGGCAAAGCCGACCGGACAAGCTCCGCGCGGGCGGTTCGTTGCCGGAGCCGGAATGCCCCCCGCCGCACGGGGCGGCGACATGCCGGGGCGTGCCGAAAGTCCGTCAGGCGCGCGAAAGAGGGCCGCGGGGCGGGAGCATTCCACGGCGGAACGCATCAGCGGACGCCGCAATCCCGCACGGGCGATCGGAAAGGCGGCGCCCCGGATGAATTTTCCGACATCCGGAGAAGGCGGGCGAGAAGACGATGCGTCCCGGCAAAGCCGACCGGACAAGCTCCGCACGGGCGGTTCGTTGCCGGAGCCGGAATGCCCCGCCGCACGGGGCGGCGACATTGCCGGGGCGTGCCGAAAGTCCGTCAGGCGCGCGAAAGAGGGCCGCGGGGCGGGAGTATTCCGCTGCGGAACGCATCTGCGGACGCCGCAATCCCGCACGGGCGATCGGAAAGGCGGCGCCCCGGATGAATTCTCCGACATCCGGAGAAGGCGGGAGAGAAGACGATGCGTCCCGGCAAAGCCGATCGGACAAGCTCCGCGCGGGCGGTTCGTTGCCGGAGCCGGAATGCACCCCGCCGCACGGGGCGGCGACATTGCCGGGGCGTGCCGAAAATCCGTCGGACGGGCGAAAGAGGGCCGCGGACCGCATCTGCGGACGCCGCAATCCCGCACGGGCGGTCGGAAAGGCGGCGCCCCGGATGAATTTTCCGACATCCGAAGAAGGCGGGAGAGGAGACGATGCGTCCCGGCAAAGCCGACAGGACAGGCTCCGCGCGGGCAGCGGACCGGCGGATTGGAATGCAAATTGTAGCGGGTGGGGCATGAGACGAAGCATATCGGACTGGGCGGCACGTTACAGGTGCATGGATTGGGGAACGCTTTACCTGCGCATCTTCCTCGGCGGGAGCATCTTCTTCCACAACGTGTGGAAGATGCAGAACTACAACGAAATCATAGGCTCGTATCCGTCGCTCTTCGGCTCGGGCGGCGCGACGTCGTTCGTCGTCGCGAGCACCGCGGAGGTGCTGATGGCCGTCCTGTTGCTGCTGGGGTTCCGGGTGCGTTTGGCCGCAGCGGCGATGGCCGCAGGCATGCTGTGGCTCTTCTTCGCCGACGGAATCCCCTCGGGCGAAACCGCACTGGTCTATGCGGCCGTCTATGCGGCCCTCGTCATCACCGGCGGCGGCCTTTTCTCGTTCGACGGATTCGCGGCGCCCCGCAAAACCGCGAATGAGAACCGATAGAACAATATTGCGGCCTACCGGTCGACCGAGTTTCACGGAAATGTTATACCTTTGTACCCAAAATTCAACCGGAGATCGGATTACTAAACCATGACGATATGAAAACGAAGTTTTTTTCGCTCCTGCTCGCCTGCACGCTCTGCGTCTCGGCCGCAGCCGCACAAGAGCTGCCCCGCAAAGTGAACAACGTCGAAGTGCTCGACCTCGACGGCAAGCCGACCGGGCTGCCCTACTTCGGGGAAAAGAATCTGATGATCTTCTACGTCGATCCGGATCACCACAGGCAGAACAGCGATTTCACCGATGAACTCGAACGCAACCACCGCGCCGAGGGCGACAACCTCTATGCATTCGGAGTGATGAACCTCAAGGATGCGCCGATGGTGCCCAACGGCATGGCCCGCAGCATGGCGAAAAAGCGCACGGAGACCAACGGTGCCGTCGTGCTGGCCGACCAAGACCGCACGCTGAGCACGGCGTGGGGGCTGGGCGACTGCAACAACCGGTTCGTGCTGATGCTCGTGTCGAAGGAGGGCGAACTGGTCTTCCTGCGCAAAGGTCCGCTCTCCGAACAGGACATCGAGGCTTTCTACGAAACGGTGGACGACTACCGGTAACGGAACCCCGCGATGAAGGGCCACTCTCCCAAAGAAGATCCGAGAAGAGCCGTCGTGCGGAGCCGGAGCAGGTTCACCACCCTGCTGTCCGTCTGGTTCTTCGCGGCGCTGATTATCCCGAACTGCATCCTCGCCAACACGGAGCATTACTCCCTCTGGACGGTCGAATCGCTGATCCTGCTGCCGCTCGGGTTCTACATGCTCTGGAGCGTGGCGCTGCGCCGCTCGGGGATCATGATCTGGCTGGGATTCCCGTTCCTCTTCCTCGCGGCTTTCCAGATCGTGCTGCTCTATCTGTTCGGGAACTCGATCATCGCCACGGACATGTTCACCAACGTGCTGACGACCAATCCGGGCGAGGCGGGCGAGCTGCTGAGCAACATCTATCCGGCGATCATCGTCGTGTGCGTCATCTATCTGCCGCTGCTGTGGTTCGCCGCACGCGAAATAGGACACAAACGCTACATCTCGCGCACGTCCCGCGTAACGATCAGCCTGATCGGAGCGTCGCTCATGGCCATCGGACTGCTCGCACTCTACCCCGCCTATCGTACGAGCCGCGACAAACACGTGATGCGCGACGAGATTTTTCCGGTCAACGTCTTTTACAACATCACCATCTGCGCGCAGGAGTTCCGCCGGATGCAGCACTTCGAGCGCACCTCGGCGGACTTCCGCTTCCATGCGAAGCGCACGGCGCAGACGGACGGCCGCGAAATATACGTGTACGTCATCGGCGAAGCCTCCCGCGCGATGAACTGGCAGCTCTACGGATACGGCCGCGAAACGAATCCCCGCCTCGCACGGACCGAGGGGCTCGTGGTGTTCCGCAACATGCTCACCCAGAGCAATACCACGCACAAAAGCGTGCCGCTGATCCTCTCGTCCGTGGGCACGGACCAGCACAGCGAACTCTACCGCCGCAAGGGGCTGCCGGCGCTGTTCAAGGAGGCGGGATTCGAAACGTGGTTCATCTCGAACCAGTCGCCGCAGGGGGCCATGATCGACAAGCTGGCCCGCGATGCCGACCATCTGCTCTACATCCGGACGCCCCGCTACGACATGCAGCTGCTCGACGAAATGCAGCGCGCCGTCGAAAACAGCGACGCCCGGAAGATGCTCTTCGTCCTGCACTGCTACGGTTCGCACTTCAGCTACCACCAGCGTTATCCGCGCGAATTCGCCCGCTTCCGGCCCGACGGCGACGTGGCGATCTCTGCCAAACACCTCGAAAAACTCCGAAACGCCTACGACAATTCGGTCGTCTACACCGATCATTTTCTGGCGGAGACCATCGCCTATCTCGACGGTCTCGACGCCGATGCGGCGCTGCTCTATTGTGCGGACCACGGCGAGGACATGCTCGACGACAGCCGCCAGCGCTTCCTCCACGCTTCGCCCACCACGACCGCCTATCAGATCTACGTGGCCTCGCTGGCGTGGTTCTCGGACCGTTACCGGCAGCATTTCCCGGAGAAGGCCGCGGCCGCCGAGGCGAACGGCGATGCGCCCGCTACGACGCATGCGCTGTTCCACACGATGGCCGATATGGCCTCGATCGAGGGGGATCATATCCGCCGGTCGGTTTCGCTCGTCAACCCCCGATACGACCGCACGGCGCCGAGGCGCTATCTGAACGACCACAACGAAGCGGTGCCGTTCGTCCGGACCGGCCTGACACGGCTCGACATCGACACGCTGCGGAGCTACGGCGTGGAGTTGTAACGCCCGCCCCGAAGAAGGAAAGGGCCGGTTTCGCATCTCCCGCTCCCGCTCCCGCAGCCTTTCGCACCGCCCGAAGCTCTCCGAAGGAGGAGGGCATGGCGCCCTTTCCGCCGCGGAACGAAGCGGACGAAAGCGGGGAAAGCCCCCTATTTCCGGTCCCGACGCCGGGGGGGGGCTCGTCCTTTCGAGGGCGAAAGAGCGCAGTTAGCGGTCGTCGCAGCCCGGCGGCGGGTGCGTCCAGCCCGGTGTTCGGAACAGGGCGCCCTCGTGCGATATTCGTCCGCGCAGCGGATGGCAGATTCTCGCAGCGAGAAATGTGCGGAGAGAGAACGGAGCGGCGGCGGGCGTGAAGAGACGGGGACGAAGCGTCCGAACGGAGCGAACCGCCGGACGAGGCGCAGCGCGGGGCCGCGGGAGAAAAAGGAGCGGCTGACGGTATTCGCCCGCCCCCGCCCTCTTGAGAATCGCCCTGCTCGGGAACGCTCCCGGACAGCGGCGGGACGACCGGAAGGAGGGCATGAAAAAGGGCTGCCCGACAAGTCCCGGACAGCCCCTTATCCCTCATCGGGCAGTGCTTATTTCGTAGCCTCTACCGATACTTTGCGGAACTCTTTCATCAGTTTCGAAAGCTCCAGCGCGGCTTTGCGGGCACGCATGCCGGCCGCTTTGTTGCCTTTCACCACCTGAAGTTCGGCGTTCTCGGCGAACGCCTCGTACTGTTCTTTGATCTGATCTACTAACTCTTTCATAACGTGTTTCGATTAAATTTTGGGTCTGTTGTCTTCGCAAAGATATAAAATTTATCGATTTTCCAATTATTTTGCGTAAAAAAAACGCCTGTACGGGCTCTGATCGTGCTTTTTTAGGTACGGACGGAATATCGCGGCGGTATATTTTTTGTCCGTGTCCCCGGCATAATTCCAACGTTATGTGCAAGATCATCACCTCGCTCCTGCTGGCTGCGGCGCTCCTCGCCGCAGGATGCGAAAGTCGCAAAAAACCGGAGGCCATGCCTCCCCTGCGGGTCGTTACGGCCCGAGCCGCAGCGGACAGCCTGCCCGTCCGCATGAGTTTCATCGGGTATCTCGAAAGCAACTACGACGCCGTGATCCAGCCTCGCGTCAACGGGTACCTCGCTTCCAAGCGGTACGAGAACGGCATGCCCGTGAAGAAGGGGCAGCTTCTCTTCACGATCGACCCCGTGCAGCTCTCGACCACGATGCTCGCGGCCGAAGCGGCGCTGCAATCGGCCCGCGCACAGGAGATAGAAGCCAAGAACAACTACGAACGCGCCGTGCCGCTGTCGAAGATCAACGCCATCAGCCGGTCGCAGCTCGACCAGTACACCGCGCAGTACGAGGCGGCCGCCGCAGCGGTGCGTTCGGCCGAACAAACCCTGCGCAACGCCCAGCTCGAAGTGGGGTACACGAATCTCTACGCCCCCATCGACGGCATCATCGAACACACGCCCGCGCACGTGGGCGACTACGTGGGACCCGGGACGCAGTTCAGCGTGCTCACGACCATCTCGAACCTCGACACGATGACCGTGGACGTGGCGATCCCCATGTCGCAATATCTGAGCTATGCCGCGCCCGGACGGTCGATCTACGAAAACGACGGACTGCTGTCCGACATACGGCTCACGCTGGCCGACGGCGTGCAATATCCGCTCGAAGGCCGATACGACTACACGCGCAAGGACGTGTCGAACACCACGGGGACGATCGTGCTCGTGGTGATGTTCCCCAACCCCGACCTCACGCTCAAGGCGGGGCAGTTCGCCCGCGTGGAGGCCAACGTCGGCGGCGCGCGGCCCCGCATCGTGGTGCCGCAGCAGGCCGTGGATCAGGCGCAGGGGCTCAACTCCGTGTGGATCGTGAAGCCGGACAGCACGGCGGAATACAGACGTGTGGAGCTGGGCGACACCTATGGTAAAATGTGGTGCATCGAATCGGGCGTCGGGGCCGGCGAGACCGTCGTGGTTTCGGGGCGTCAGAAACTGCGCGACGGCATGAAGGTCGTGCCCGTAAAAGAGTAGGAGGGGCTATGGAAAAATTCTTCGTATCGAGGCCCATCTTCGCCATCGCGCTGGCCGTGGTCATCGTGCTCGTGGGGGCCGTCTCGATCGGGACGCTCCCGATCGAACAATATCCCGACATCACGCCGCCCGTGGTGGAGGTCTCGGCCACCTACGACGGGGCCGACGCCGAGACGGTGAACAATGCCGTGGCCACGCCCGTGGCGCAGAACGTCATGGGCGTGAGCGACATGCTCTACATGCAGGCCACCAGCGCCAACGACGGCTCGATGAGCCTGCAAGTAACGTTCGACATCGGATCGGACCCCGATCTGGACGCCATCTTCACGCAGAACCGCGTGTCGACCGCCACGCCGCTGCTGCCGGCCACGGTTACCAAACAGGGCGTAACGACGCAGAAGACCATGACCGGATTCCTGCTCGTGTACGCCCTCTACAGCGACGGCCGCTACGACGACGAGTTCCTCTCGAACTACGCCTACATCAACCTCCAGAACGAACTGCTCAAGATCGACGGCGTGGGAAAGGTGAGCATCATGGGCGCCGGGGAGTACGCCATGCGCATCTGGCTCCGCCCCGACGTGCTCAAATACTACGGCATCTCGATCGGCGAGGTTACATCGGCCATCGAAATGCAGGGCGGCATCTACCCCGCCGGACAGTTCGGGGCGGAACCCGCGCCCGACGGCACGGCCTACACCTACACCGTAACGATGCCCGCGCAGATCTCGACTGCCGAGGAGTTCGGCGACATCGTGATCCGCACCACGCAGCAGGGACAGCAGATCCGCATACGCGACGTGGCGGAGGTCTCGCTCGGAAGCCAGAGCTACGGCGTCAGCTCGCTCTTCGGCGGCGCTCCGACGGCGCTCGTGGTGGTCTATCAGGAGCCGGGCAGCAATGCCGTGGAGGTCGGCGCGAAAGTCGGCGATGCCATCGCAAAGCTCGAAAAACGGCTGCCGGACGGCATCCGCTGCACCACGGTCGTGGATACGACGACCAGCATCAAGGCCGGCATCGAGGATATATTCCGCACGCTCGTCATCGCCCTCGTGCTGGTGATCCTGATCATCTACCTCTTCATTCAGGACTGGCGCGCGACGATCATTCCGCTCGTGGCGATTCCCGTGTCGCTCGTCGGCGCCTTCATGCTCTTCCCGCTCATGGGATTCTCGATCAACATCATCTCGCTGCTGGGGCTGGTGCTGGCGATCGGACTGGTCGTGGACGACGCGATCGTCGTCGTGGAAGCCGCGCAGGTCAACATCGCGGCCGGCATGACGCCCCGCAAGGCGGCGCTCGAAGCCATGCACAACGTCTCGTCGCCGATCGTGGCCACCACGGTGGTGCTGCTCGCGGTGTTCGTCCCCGTGTCGTTCACGGGCGGAATCACGGGGCTGCTGTTCCGGCAGTTCGCCATCACGATCGCGGTCTCGGTGGTGCTCTCGGCCTTCAACGCCCTCACGCTCTCGCCCGCGCTCTGCGCCCTGCTGCTACGGCCCAAGGAGCCCGCGAAAAAGGGCTTCTTCGCCGCCTTCAACCGCTGGTTCGGACGCCAGATGGACCGCTACACGCACTTCTCGTCGACGGCCGTGAAGCACGTGGCCCGCACGGGCATCTTCGTCGCGGCCGTCCTCCTCGCGATCTTCTTCGTCTGGCGCACGCTCCCGGCCGGATTCCTGCCCGAGGAGGATCAGGGATACGTCATGGTGATGGTCAACACGCCCGAAGCCTCGTCGCTGCAAACCACGCAGCAGACGATGCTCGAAGCGGACGCCGTCATCAAACGGCTGCCCGAGGTGCAGTCCACGTCGTTCGCCGCCGGCTTCAACATGATGGCCGGCATCGCCTCGACCGACAGCGGCATCATCTTCGTTTCGCTCGTGGACTACGCCGACCGCAAGCTCTCGGCCATGCAGATCGCGCAGCAGCTCAACGCAGAGCTCTACGCGGCGGTCCCCGGAGCCGAATGCTACGCCTTCATCCCGCCCTCGATCCCGGGCATCGGCATCTCGTCGGGCGTATCGGTCGAGGTGCAGGACCTCGAAGGCCGGGGGACCGCCTACCTCGCGGCCCAGACCGACCGGCTGATCGACACGCTGCGCAAGACGGAGGGGATCGCCTCGGTAACGACGCAGTTCAACGCCGGCATCCCCCAGCGGCGCCTGCGCATCGACAAGGAGCAGGCCCTCAGTCAGGGAG
This sequence comes from Alistipes sp. CHKCI003, assembly GCF_900021155.1. Classification (GTDB taxonomy): domain Bacteria; phylum Bacteroidota; class Bacteroidia; order Bacteroidales; family Rikenellaceae; genus Alistipes; species Alistipes excrementavium. Next base: position 12,884 of record NZ_FCNT01000067.1, on the reverse strand, counting down.
TCGACCTCGGCGAACTCTACGGCGAACTGACGGCCCTGCTGGGCGGCTCGTACATCAACAACTTCAACCGTTTCGGCAAACTCTACCAGACCTATCTGCAAGCGGCGCCCGACTACCGGATCGGCCGCCGGTCGCTCGACAGCTACTACATCGAGAACGGTTCGGGCGCGAGCGTGCCCGTCGCGGCGCTGGTGGAGGTGGTCGACACGGTGGGCGTGGAATACGTCTCGCAGTTCAATCTCTACCGCTCGATCTCGCTGACGATCAGCCCCGCGGCCGACGCATCGACTTCGACCGCGATGAAAGCCGTCGAAGCTGCGGCGGACGAAGTGCTGCCCGACGACGTGGGGATCGCATGGAGCGGCATATCCTATCAGGAGGCCAACGCCTCGAAAACCGGCGGGCTGGTCTATCTGCTGGCGCTCGTCTTCGTCTTCCTCGCGCTGGCGGCCCTCTACGAATCGTGGGGGCTGCCGCTCGCCATACTCATGAGCGTGCCGGTGGCCGTGCTGGGCGCGGTGCTCTTCATCGCAGGCGCGCACCTGACGGACCCGCTCTTCGTGAACAACATCTACATGCAGATTTCGCTGGTGATGCTCATCGGGCTGGCGGCCAAGAACGCCATTCTCGTCGTGGAGTACGCCGACCGGCTCTTCTTCGAAGAGGGCAAGTCGCTGCTCGAAGCGACCGTCGGTGCCGCCCGGCTGCGCGTGAGGCCGATCGTCATGACCGCCTTCGCGTTCATTCTGGGCGTCATGCCGCTCATCTTCGCCAGCGGCGTCTATGCCACCGCGCGCAACATCATGGGCGTGGCGCTCGTGGGCGGCATGCTCTTCGCCACGCTGCTGGGCATCTTCGTCTACCCCGCGCTCTACTACCTCGTGGGGCGCATCGGACGCTTCGAACGCCGGCGCGAACGCAAAAAAGAACTTGAAGCCGAATTGAAATGAAACACAGACTGATCGCCGCGCTATGCTGCGCCGCACTCTTCGCCTCCTGCATGCCGAAGCTCTACCCGCCCGAGGTCGACGTGCCCGAAAAGTATCTCCATGCCGGACGGGACGCCGGCGACAGCACGACGATCCCCGTCCGCTGGTGGGAGATGTTCTGCGATCCGCAGCTGAACCTGCTCGTCGAGACGGCCCTCACGAACAACCGCGACCTCCTCTCGGCCGCATCGCGCATCGCCCAAGCACGCGACCAGCTGGCCGTGGCGCGGTCGGAGTTCATGCCGTCGGTGGGGCTGGACGTCTCGGCCGAGGGCGACTACACGTCCCGGACCGAGATCGTGCAGAGCTACGCCGTCGAACCCGCGCTCACGTGGGAGGTGTCGCTCTTCGGCGCACTCCGGAATACGGACCGCGCCGCACGCGCCCGGATCCTCGCCAGCGAATGGGCATGGCGCGGCGTCGGGCTGTCGCTCGCGGCCGAGGTCGCCACGACCTACTTCACGCTGCTGCAATACCGGAGCGATCTGGAAATAGCCCGCCGCAGCTGCGGGCTGCGGCGCGAATCGGCCGCGCTGATCGACTCGATGTTCCGCTACGGCATGTCGGACGGCGTGGCGCTCGAACAGGCCCGCAGTCTGGTCTACACGGCGGCGGCCGACATCCCGCAATACAGCCGCGCCGTGGAGCAGACGCGGCTGTCGCTCTCGACGCTGCTCGGGCAGACGCCCCAGCTGGCCGACACCCTCTGCGACTGCCGGGCGCTGGAGACGGACTGCCGTCCGGAGGAGATCCCCGCCGGACTGCCTTCGGCGCTGCTGGAGCGGCGGCCCGACGTGATGGAAGCCTACTACACCATGCAGCAGGCGGCCTTCGAGGTGGGAATCGCCCGTGCGGCGCGCTATCCCTCGATCGCGCTGACGGGCAAGGGCGGCGTCGCCAGCACGTCGGTCAAAGGGCTGACCTCGGGCGACCCGTGGGCGTGGACCGCCGTGGGGTCGCTCGCGCAGCCGATCTTCTCGTTCGGCAAACTCCGCCGCAGGGAGCTGGCCGCGAAGGAGAGCTACATGCAGAGCGTCTTCGCCTACGAACAGACGGTGCTCGAAGCGTTCGCCGACGTAGAGACGGCGCTCGCGGCCATCGGGACCTACCGCTCGCAGACCGAGCAGACCCGGCGGCTGGTCGAAGCCAACGAACGTCTTGCGGACATGACGCGCGCGCTCTATCTGAGCGGCATGGCGGACTACCTCTCGGTGATCGACGCCGAACGCAGCCTCTACGAATCGCAGATGGAGCTGGCGAACCTCACGGCGCAGCAGTACATCGCCTGCATCGACCTCTGCAAGGCGCTGGGCGGCGGCTGGTGAAATACCTACTAATGGGGATAGTCCGTTCGGACGGAATTCGCTATCTTTGCGGGCAAAAAAACATTGCGAAAAAGTATGCGTCTTTCCGAACTGAAAACGGGCGAATCGGCCACGATCCTCAAGGTAACGGGCCACGGAGGATTCCGCCGCCGCATCATGGAAATGGGATTCGTGCGCGGACAGCGCGTGGAGGTGGTGCTCAACGCACCGCTGCGCGACCCGATCGAATACCGCATCATGGGCTACGACCTGTCGCTGCGGCGCAGCGAAGCCGACATGGTGGTGGTCGTGCCGGACGACGAGGCCGGACGCGGACGCCGGGCCGGCACCGCAGGCGGGGATGCGTCCGAACGCCGCGAACGGTGCGAGGAGTGCTGCGGATGCACCCCGGGCGACGGGGCTCCGGCACCCGGGACGGCGCAGGCGGCCGGCCCCGAGACCATCTACGTGGCGCTCGTGGGCAACCCCAACAGCGGCAAGACGTCGCTGTTCAACGCCATATCCGGCCGGCACGAGCACGTGGGCAACTACGGCGGCGTTACGGTGGACGCCAAGCGGGGATATGCCCTCTACAAGGGATACCGCATCGAGATCACCGATCTGCCGGGCACCTATGCCCTCTCGGCCTATACGCCCGAGGAACTCTACGTGCGGCGCCATCTGGCCGAGCAGGCGCCCGACGTGATCGTCAACGCGGTGGTCGCTTCGAACCTCGAACGCAACCTCTACCTCACCACCGAACTGATCGACCTGAGCCAGCGCATGGTCGTGGCGCTGAACATGTACGACGAACTGGAGGCCAGCGGCGCGCGGCTCGACTACGACAGCCTCGGGCGGATGCTCGGCGTGCCGATGGTGCCCGTCGTGGCCCGCAGCGGACGGGGGATCGAGGAACTGCTCGACACGGTGGTCGCCGTCTACGAGAACCGCGACAGCCGCGTGCGGCACATACACATCAACGAAGGCCCCGTCATCGAAGAGAGCCTGCGCGAGCTCAACGGCGACCTCAGCGCCCACCGCACCCAGCTGCCGCAGTACTTCCCGCCCCGCTACTTCTCGCTCAAGCTGCTCGAACGCGACCGGCAGGCCGAGCAGGCGCTCCGCACGTGCGAACGCTATCCGAAGTGGATCGAAATCCGCGACCGCGAAGCCCGGCGCATCGAGGAGGCGCTGGGCGAAGATGTCGAAACGGCGCTCGCGAACCAGAAATACGGGTTCATCTCGGGCGCCCTGAAGGAGACCTACACGCCCGGGCGGCAGGAGGAGGCGACGGCCACGTCGGTGATCGACGCCTTCGTAACGCACAAGCTCTGGGGGTTCCCGATCTTCTTCTTCCTCATGTGGCTCATGTTCTACTGCACGTTCAGCCTCGGGGCCTATCCGCAGGAGTGGATCGAGACGCTCGTGGGCTGGATCGGCACGGGCATCGAGACGTGGATGCCCGACGGATCGCTCAAGGACCTGCTCGTCGACGGCGTCGTCGGAGGCGTGGGCAGCGTGATCGTCTTCCTGCCCCAGATCATGATCCTCTACCTCTTCATCTCGTTCATGGAGGACTCGGGCTATCTGGCCCGCGCGGCTTTCATCATGGACAAGGTGATGCACCGCATCGGCCTGCACGGCAAGTCGTTCATACCGCTCATCATGGGCTTCGGGTGCAACGTGCCCGCCATCATGGCCACGCGCACGATCGAAAGCCGCAGCAGCCGGCTCATCACGGCGCTCATCACCCCCTTCATGTCGTGCAGCGCCCGGCTGCCGATCTATCTGCTGCTGGCCGGGACCTTCTTCCCGTCGCACGCGGGGCTGGTGTTGTTCGGCCTCTACGTGCTGGGCATTCTGGTCGCCGTGATGACCGCCCGGCTCATGCGCCGCAGCTTCTTCAAGGTGGACGAAACGCCCTTCGTCATGGAGCTCCCCCCCTATCGCATGCCGACGTGGAAGGCCACGATGTCGCACATGTGGGACAAGTGCGCGCAATACCTGCGCAAGATGGGCGGACTGATCCTCGCGGCTTCGGTGATCGTCTGGTTCCTGAGCTACTACCCGCGTCCCGAAGCGGGCCAGAGCTACGAACAGCACTACGAAAACTCCTATCTGGGCCGCGTGGGCAAAGCCTGCGAGCCGGTGTTCGAACCGCTGGGGCTCAACTGGAAGGCCAGCGTGGCCGTGCTGTCGGGCGTGGCGGCCAAGGAGATCGTCGTGAGCACGATGGGCGTGCTCTACTCCGAGAGCGCGGACGCACCCGCCGAAGCCGATGCGCCGGAGAAGCTCCGCACGGAGCGCATCGGAGGCGCGGACGGCCCGACCGGAATACGTGTCGCCGAGAATGCTTCCGCAGAGGCGGCGGACGACGGAACCGGCGCCTCCGCGGACGAAGAGGAGGCGATCGACAATCTGCCGCAACGTCTGCTGGCGAGCGGCGATTTCACGGCGGCTTCGGCGGCCGGATTCCTCGTCTTCATCCTCATATACTTCCCCTGTCTGGCGACCATCGCGGCGATCGCGGCGGAGTCGGGGTGGAAATGGGCGGCCGGAAGCGTCGTTTACAGCACCGCGCTGGCTTGGATCATGTCCTATCTGACCTATCGGATCGTGCAATTCTTCGTGTGAGCGATGCAACCCACGTGGCAGGACATAGTCGTCTGGATCATCGGTGCGGCCGTCGTCGCAGCGGTAGGCCGGCGGCTCGTGTGCGCCTTGCGCGGCAAACGCAGGGGCGGGTGCGCCTCGTGCGGTTCGAGGGGCTGTCCGATGCACGGCGCCGGCACGCGGGACAGACGCAAGCGCTGAAGACGGACGAGCGCCGGGGCCGGAGGCGACGGTGTGCCGGCCCGATACGGACGCGGCAGGAGAAGAGCCGGCCGGAAAGGCAGGACGGGAACGGGGGTGTCCGACAAGTTTGGTGGCACCCCCTTTTTCATTCGTGCCGCTATTCGAGAACTTTTCCGAATACGCAATTCTCAGAGCGTTGAAAATACCCGTTAGGCAGCCGTTTTTCGCGCCATCCGCTCGGATGACCGGGCAGGCGCACGGGAACACTCGGTTCCGGCGGAGGGCGGCGGTTCGTCGCGGCCGCCGGCTTTCTTGCGTATAAAAGCCTCTCCACGGAGGAGGGCGGCACTTCGCGGGTTATTGCGGGCAGGTGCACGGGAACACTCGGTTCCGGCGGAGGGCGGCGGTTCGTCGCGGCCGCCGGCTTCTTGCGTATAAAAGCCTCTCAACGGAGGGAGGGCGGCACTTCGCGGGTTATTGCGGGCAGGCGCACGGGAATACTCGGTTCCGGCGGAGGGCGGCGGTTCGTCGCGGCCGCCGGCTTTCTTGCGTATAAAAGCCTCTCAACGGAAGAGGGAATTGCGGAGCGGGTTCGGCGAGCTGCGCGCGGCAGGTTCGGCTGAGAGTTGCGTTCTTAGCGGATTGGGCCGAATTCCGACGGGTCAAGCTCCGAACTGGAACCGTGCCCGCCGCAGACGATGCGCCCCGGCCGCGCGATGCAGGTCGGACAGCGCTTCAGGGCGGACGGGAAGCGGAGCGAAGACGGCGTGCGGCTGCGAGGGGCACGGAAGAGCGGATACGGACACGCATGCGGCAGTCTGCGGTCGTTACGCCGGAGGGATCGTCCGTCAGCGAGGGGCGCCCGAAGCGCGGAGGGAACGAGGAAAAGCCGGTAGGCCCCTCCCCTTTCGGGAACTGCCGGTTCGCGGAAAACACTCGGAGGCGGTAGGAATGAAATGAGGCCGCCCTGCGCAATTCGTCGGACAGTCTCTTCTTTCGGTCGGAAAGCGGATAGGGAGTGGGGCCGGCTTCCTCACCTCACCTCACCTCACCTCGTCTCCCCCCCCCTTCTCTCCTTTCTACTACTCGGTTCCGCCCCGTCAGAGAGCGAACAGGATGAATATCTGGGCCGTCAGCACGCGAAGGAACATCACCACGGGATAGACCGTCGAATAGCCCACGGCCGGCATGTCGTTGCCCGCAGTGGCATTGGCGTAGGCCAGCGCGGGGGGATCGGTCGTACTGCCGGCGATCAGTCCCATGAGCGTATAATAGTTCATCCTGAGCCACAGGCGCGCCGCGACCGCCACGATGAGAATCGGAATCACGGTAATCAACACGCCGTAACCGATCCAGCGATAGCCGCCGTTCAGGATCGCATCCACGAAACCGTCGCCGGCGCCGATGCCCACCGCAGCGAGAAAGAGCGCGATGCCCACTTCGCGCAGCATGAGGTTGGCGCTCTGCGTGGTGTAGGTTACGAGGTGGAAGTGGGTGCCGAAGCGGCCGATGAGGATCGCCACGATCAGCGGACCGCCCGCCAGCCCCAGTTTCACGGGCTGGGGTACATTGAGCAGCGGCACGGAGCCCAGCAGCACGCCGAGCGCGATGCCGACGAAGATCGTCAGCAGGTTGGGCTGGTCGAGTTTCTTGAGCGAGTTGCCCAGCACCTTGGCCGTCTGCTCCACCGCCGAACGGGGGCCGACGACCATCACGCGGTCGCCGATCTGGAGTTCGAGCCCCTGATAGGGAATCAGGTCCACGCCCGAACGGTTGACGCGCGTGATGTTGATGCCGTACTTGGTGCGCAGGCGCAGGTCGGAGAACTTCTTGCCGTTGATCTCGGAGCGCGTAACGAGAATGCGGCGCGAGACGAGCTCCGAGTCGGGCGTGTTGTTGCCCCACGCCACGTCGTCCATCTCCACCTCATGACCGAAAAAGGCCACGATCGCCGGCAGGTCCTCGGCGTCGGCGATGACCCACAGCCGGTCGCCCTGATGCACCGTGCTGTCGGCGTCGGCCATTGCGACCGAGCCGTCGGGGCGCATGATGCGCGAAATGACGAACTGACGCTTCACCAGATCGCGCATGTAGGCCACCGTGCGGCCGTCGAGCAGTTCGTTGTTGAATTCGATCGAAACCTTCGAAGCGAGCTTATGCTCGCGGGAGAGCGCCGCGAGCGCTTCGTTCTCCTGCTCGAACTTCACGCGCAGCGCATAGCGGACGAAGATCATCGAGGCGATGATGCCGACCACGCCCAGCGGATAGGCCACCGCATAGCCCAATGCGATCGAAGGATCGTCGATGCCCGAGGCGTCGGTGTAAGCCTGCTGTGCGGCGCCGAGGCCCGGGGTGTTGGTAACGGCGCCCGAGAGCACGCCCACCATTGTCGGGATCGGCGTCCCGGTGGCGACGTGGATCGCATAGGCCACGGCCACGCCGAGCAGCACGATCGCCGCAGCGCAGCCGACGAGCTGCAAGCCGCCCTGCTTGAACGAGGAGAAAAAGCCCGGGCCGACCTGAAGGCCGATCGAGAAGACGAAGAGAATCAATCCGAACTCCTTGACGAAATGGAGCACGTCGCCGTCGACGGTCATGCCGAAATGGCTGAGCGCGATGCCCACGAAGAGCACCCACGTGATGCCGAGCGAGACGCCGCCGATCTTCACCCGGCCGAGCAGGATGCCGGCGGTGATGGCCAACGCGAACGTCAGGACGGCATGGGCGATGCCGCTGCCGAAAAAGAGAGAGTAGAGCCACTCCATATGAAAAGCCGCTTTTGTGTAGGGTAAAGTTTTAGGTGCCGCAAAAGTAGTATTTTCCGGAGATTAAAAAAACTTAATAGAGGTATTTTTCCATCAGAGGCAGCAGAACCGCCGTAACCAGTCCCATCAGCGCCATCGCCAAACCCGAGAGCGCACCCTCGACGGCGCCGAGTTCGATGGCGCGCGCCGTGCCGATTCCGTGGGCCGCCGAACCCAGTGCGAAACCGAGGGCTTCGGGATCGCGGACCCCGCAGCGGCGGAGTATCCACTCGCCGAAGAGGCTGCCGAAGATGCCGACGCAGAAGACCACGACCGAGGTCAGCGTAACCATGCCGCCCAGCGGCTCGGCCACCGAGACGGCGATGGGGACCGTAACGGACTTGGGGGCCAGCGAGGTGAGCACCGTGCGTTCGGCCCCGAAAGCCATGGCGATGTAGACGACGCTCAGCACCCCCAAGACGCACCCCACGACCGCCGAGACGAGCACCGGAAGCAGACGTCCGCGGATCCGATTCACCTGTTCGTACATCAGATAGCCCAGAGCCACGACCGAAAGACCGAGGCCGAAATCGAGGAGGCCGGTCGCCTGTTCGTACCGGGCGTACTCGATGCCGCAGACTTCGAGCACGCCGATCATCGCGGCGAAGGCGAGCAGGACGGGATGGAGCACGACGGCATGCGTCCGGCGGTAGAGCGACGCGCCGAGGCAGTAGAAGCCGACGGTGGCCGTCAGCAGGAAAAGGTCGCTATGGACGATAGACCGGATCATCTTCTCTCTTGCGGCGGTTGATCGACTGGAAGGTCCGCCCGACGCTCACCAGCACGACGACGGTGCTCACGATACCCGAGACGACGATGGCCCAGAGATTCTCGGCGATCGTCCGCCACGAAACCATCAGCCCCACGCCGTACGGCACGAAAAAGAGCGCCATGGCGCCCAGCAGGAAGCGGGCCGCGGGGCGCACGGTCTCGGCCTTCACCCACCGCAGGCTGAGCGCCGCGAAGAGCAGCACCATGCCCGCGATGTTGCCCGGCACGTACCCTCCCGTGCAATGGCTCAGGACGTTGCCGGCGAGCCAGAAAAGCAGTATGTAGAAAAGTCCCGTCATCCGAGCGGCAAAGGTACGAATAAATCGGGGGCAAAAGCAACTTTTTTTTGCATTTCGCCGGGAGGCGATACCCGAGGCGGGGCCGAACGTCGCGGAGAAGCCGGGGGTAAAAGCCGTTTTTCCGCGTTTTGCCGGAACGCACGGAAGCCGGGCGGATCGAAGGCGGCGGACGACCGGGGAGAATATCCGCCGCCGGCCCGGCAGTCGGGAGGCGAGATGCCGCGCGGGCGCACCGGAGCGGAAACGATGCCGTCCGGGGGGGGGGAAAGGTGGCTGTGAGTAGATCGTCCGGAATCGGGAGGATCGGAGGCGGGCGGAAGGAGGAGGTTCGCAGATGCTTCCCGCAGAGTGCGGGGCTCGCGTCGGTGCGGCGGAAGAAGCGAGACTGGGATCGGAGGCGCGGAATGAAGAGGTTCGCAGCCGCTTCCCGCAAAGTACGAGGCTCGCGTCGGTGCGGCGGAAGAGGCGAGACCGGGATCGGAGGCGCGGAATGAAGAGGTCCGCAGATGCTTCCCGCAAAGTACGAGGCTCGCGTCGGTGCGGCGGAAGAGGCGAGACCGGGATCGGAGGCGCGGAATGAAGAGGTCCGCAGATGCTTCCCGCAGAGTGCGGGGCTCGCGTCGGTGCGGCGGAAGAAGCGAGACCGGGATCGGGGCGGGCGGAAATGCGCTCCGAAACGCTGCACCGCCGGCGGTGCGGAGCCTGCCGGAAAGCCGGACCGCGGCATCGGGTCCGCCGGCAACGGGGAATGAGGCATTCCCGGGGAGGGAAGGCGCCGCCTTGGCCGCACGTGCGCCCGCCGGTGCGGAGCGAGCGCAACGGGACGGGTGCCCCGGCGAATCCCGTTTTCCGCAGGGTTTTACACGGGAGCGCCGGACGGAGAAGCGTCCGCGCAGCGCGGCATCGCCGGGGCGATCGCGGGCGTACCTGCTTCAGCCCGCACCTGCGGTCGTCGGAAGCCCGGCTGCGAAAACGTCGTGCGCCGTCTCGCCGGACGGGCCGCGGCGCAGGGAAGTCCGGCGCAGAGGCATGCAGGGAGGGGACGTGCGGCCGGGGCGGTGCATTTCCCGCGCCGGGCGGCGGTTTCGGCACGAAAGGTGCCCGGCCAGTACGCAACAGGCTCTTCGCCGGAGAGAGGCCCCGCAAGCGGCGGACCGCATCGGCAAGAAGCCGGGACGAACAATCGCAATACGATGAGTTTCAATATACCAAGAACCCCGCAAAGGCGGGTCGTAATCATCGGCGGCGGTTTCGCAGGAGTGAAGCTCGCCCGCCGGCTGCGCCGATCGGACTATCAGGTGGTGCTCGTGGACCGGAACAACTATCATCAATTCCAGCCGTTGATTTATCAGGTGGCGTCGGCCGGTCTGGAGCCCTCTTCGATCTCGTTTCCGTTCCGCAGGATCTTCCGCAAACAACGCGATTTCCACTTCAGAATGGCCGAAGCGCAGGCCGTCGACCCGCAGCGCAACACCCTGCGGACCTCGATCGGGTCGCTGGAGTACGACGAACTCGTGCTGGCCGCGGGCACGACGACCAACTTCTACGGAAACGAACACCTCCGGAGCCACGCGCTGCCGATGAAGAGCGTCGCGGAGGCGACGGCACTGCGCAATACGCTGTTGACGAACTTCGAACGGGCGCTCACCTCGTCCTCGGAGCGCGAACGCGACGAACTGCTGAACGTGGTCGTCGCGGGCGGAGGCGCAACGGGCGTCGAGATCGCCGGAGCGCTCGCCGAAATGAAGCGTTTCGTGCTGCCGCGCGACTATCCGGATCTTCCGGCGGAGCGGATGCGCATCCATCTGGTCGAAGCGGGCGACCGTCTGCTGGCCGGAATGTCGGCCCCCTCGTCGGATGCCGCGAGGCGTTTTCTGAGCCGCATGGGCGTGGAGATTCTGCTCGGCAAAAAGGTTACGGACTACCGCGACCGCAGCGTGGTGTTCGACGACGGGAGCGGGCTGCCCTCGCTGACCTTCATCTGGGTGAGCGGCGTCGAAGCCGAACGCATCGGAGACGAGGGCCTGCTGCCCACGGGCCGCGGGGGCCGTATCCGCGTCGATGCCTTCAACCGCGTGGAAGGGTACGACAACATCTACGCGATCGGAGACCAGTGCATCCTGCGAGGCGATCCGGACTATCCGGACGGGCACCCCCAACTGGCGCAGCCCGCCATTCAGCAGGGAGAACGTCTCGCGGACAACCTCTGCCGCAAGGCGTCGGGAAGGCCGATGGTGCCGTTCCGATACCGCAATCCGGGCGTCATGGCGACCGTGGGGCGCAACCGCGCCGTGGCCGAAATCGGGAAGCTGCGCATCGACGGCTGGGCGGCATGGACGATGTGGCTCGTGGTGCACCTGCGCTCGATCCTCGGCGTGAAGAACAGAATCATCGTATTCGTAAATTGGGTCTGGAACTATTTCACCTACGACCAGTCGCTTCGGCTGATCCTGCGTGCGGGCCGAGACGGCACGGCGCCGCAGACGGACGGGATGCCGTGCGCACCGACGGAGAAGTGAGACCCGCGAAAGACTGCGGAACAGGCGTCCGGACAGAAACGGGCCGAGACGGCACGGCGCCGCAGACGGACGGGATGCCGTGCACAGCAGCAACCCCGAGTTTCCCGGCGCGGAAAGGGGCTTCGGGGGATGCCGGAAGCCCCTCCCATAACGTCCGGCAGATGGCGGAGGTCCGGCGGGCGGCATGCGTCGCGGCATCGCAGGAAGGGGGAAAGCGGATTCCGCGAGGGCGTTCTTCCGCATCGCACACGAAGACGGAAACGGCCAGCGGGCACAGGCGGAAATTCGGAAGTCCGCCGGATTCGGGGCAAACGGCAGGACGGCGCAGCAGCGGCCACCGCTGCCTGCCGAAATTCGCAACGAAACAAAGATCGCGCGGCAAGCGCCTCCCCCACTCGCGGAAACCCCTCCTTCGGCTGGAGGGCGGGAGCGACAGGAGCGGAAAGAAAGGCCGTCCGACAGATCCCGAAAATCGGAAACCGCCCCCGACGGAGCCACTCCGTCAGGGGCGGAATCGTGAAACGGAGGCTCGTTGGAGAGCCTCGTCCGGTGGAGCTGGCGGGAGTCGAACCCGCGTCCAAACAGGGAGCCCGAAGGCTTTCTACACGCTTAGCCGCCATTCGATCCTTCTTCCCGTTCACGGCAGGCGGCAGCCTCGCCCGGGACCCAGCTTCTTCGTTTCGCCCGCCGGCCGAAGCCTCCGGCGGACTATCCCTAAAGAGATGATACCCCGTATGAACAGCGGTTAAAGGGCGGAACCGCCGTTCGGGATACTCGTCGCACGACCGCCTCGGGCCACGCGATTAAGCCAATTTTCCTTGAAAATTAGGCAGCGAGTGCATAGCTGTTATTGCCATTTGAATGTTGAGCGTCGGGATTAACGAGCCGCCACACAGCGCTCGGCGTGCTTACCGACAAACTCTGCCTGCTGTCAAAACCGGTCAGCCCCGAGTTTGCGTGGAAACCGAATGCAAAGATAATACAAAAATTCCGGAATCGCCGCCGGTGCGGGCAAATTTCGACGGATGGCCGGCGGAATAGGCTCCTGCACGGGCCTGCGGACGATCGCTGCTCCTGCAACCGAGGGGGGGAAGGGCCGCGCCGCGCCCGAAGGTTTCCGTCCAGCCGGCGGACGGGAGGCGCGGACGGGGAAGGGGCTTTGTCCGTCCGCAGCGGAGAGCGGCCGGAATCATCGGAAGGCGGAGTGCGGAACAGATTCGTGCAGACCGGTTCGTCCCGGAGCCGACCGCCGGACATGCGGGGTATTTTCCGAGAAGGAAGGGGCGTCGCGTCATGGCCCCTCCGAGGCGCCCCGTCCGGCATTCGAACGGCCCTTCGGAGGCCGGAGGGGGGGGCGCGGGCGAAGCAAGCCCCTTCCGGCGCTTCCGGTGCACCTTCGGGC
>NZ_FCNT01000043.1 GCF_900021155.1 Alistipes sp. CHKCI003 | reverse complement strand
CAACGAACATCGCCTCCAAGAGCCTAGGCATCCCCCATACGCCCTTCTATACTTTCTTACATTCCCGGATACACCTATTGTTGCATCCGAAAACTTTATCTCATCTCCTTAAGTATGTCAATGAACGCTGCAAACTTTCGCTTGCGATGAACAGCACTCGGTTCGAACCTACGCCTGAAGCGGTGCTGTTGTAACGTTTCTTTGAAGCGAGCAGCAAAACATACCTTCGAAACAAAGCTCCAGAAAGGAGGTGTTCCAGCCGCACCTTCCGGTACGGCTACCTTGTTACGACTTAGCCCCAGTCACCGGTTTTGCCCTAGGTCGCTCCTCGCGGTCACGAACTTCAGGCACCCCCAGCTCCCAT
>NZ_FCNT01000045.1 GCF_900021155.1 Alistipes sp. CHKCI003 | reverse complement strand
TGAATGCGAGCAGCATGTTATAAGGTAACCGGGGGAAATGCCGAAAACCCGACGAAAGAGTAGGCGCTCGAAAACACCGAAACTATGCAAGCGAAGAAATTCATGACCTTCCGGGAGAAGGTGCAGCCTCTTACCGAAGACGAGGCTGGGCAGCTGACGGGCGGATTCGCCGATGTGGATATGAGCCTCCCGGCGATGGCGGATCTTAAAAACAAGGGCTATTGTGATAATACCAATTGTCCGCAAGATACGATGAACAGCGACGAATGCTCGAACAGGAATTGCAGGACAACTTGTAGATGCGGTGGCGGAAAAACCGACTTTGAAAACAACAGCGCGTGCGGTACTCAGTTAGGCTGCTGAAACGACTTTCGATTCCGTTTTTCTCAGGGCGTCTTCGGAAGCCCTGCCGTTCCCCGAAGTTTCGAAACGCATGTTATGAAACCGAGCAAATACAATATAACGATCGACAACGAAGACGGATATGTCGTTTACAACACGCTGAACGAC
>NZ_FCNT01000097.1 GCF_900021155.1 Alistipes sp. CHKCI003 | reverse complement strand
CTCCAGAAAGGAGGTGTTCCAGCCGCACCTTCCGGTACGGCTACCTTGTTACGACTTAGCCCCAGTCACCGGTTTTGCCCTAGGTCGCTCCTCGCGGTCACGAACTTCAGGCACCCCCAGCTCCCATGGCTTGACGGGCGGTGTGTACAAGGCCCGGGAACGTATTCACCGCGCCATGGCTGATGCGCGATTACTAGCGAATCCAACTTCATGGAGGCGGGTTTCAGCCTCCAATCCGAACTGAGATAGGCTTTCGAGATTCGCATCCCTTCGCAGGGTAGCTGCCCTCTGTACCTACCATTGTAACACGTGTGTAGCCCCGGACGTAAGGGCCGTGCTGATTTGACCTCATCCCCACCTTCCTCTCGGCTTACACCGGCAGTCCCGCCAGAGTGCCCAGCTCGACCTGATGGCAACTAACGGTAGGGGTTGCGCTCGTTATGGGACTTAACCCGACACCTCACGGCACGAGCTGACGACAACCATGCAGCACCTAGTTTCGCGCCCCGTAGGGAAAACATCTTTCAATGTCTGTCGCTAACTTTCAAGCCCGGGTAAGGTTCCTCGCGTATCATCGAATTAAACCACATGTTCCTCCGCTTGTGCGGGCCCCCGTCAATTCCTTTGAGTTTCATTCTTGCGAACGTACTCCCCAGGTGGATAACTTATCGCTTTCGCTTAGTCACCGACTGTGTATCGCCGACAACGAGTTATCATCGTTTACTGCGTGGACTACCAGGGTATCTAATCCTGTTTGCTCCCCACGCTTTCGTGCCTCAACGTCAGATATAGTTTGGTAAGCTGCCTTCGCAATCGGTGTTCTGTATGATCTCTAAGCATTTCACCGCTACACCATACATTCCGCCTACCGCAACTACTCTCTAGCCCAACAGTATTGGAGGCAGTTTCAGGGTTAAGCCCTAACATTTCACCTCCAACTTATCGAACCGCCTACGCACCCTTTAAACCCAATAAATCCGGATAACGCTCGGATCCTCCGTATTACCGCGGCTGCTGGCACGGAGTTAGCCGATCCTTATTCGTACGATACTTTCAGACAGATACTCGTATCTGCGTTTACCCTCGTACAAAAGCAGTTTACAACTCATAGAGCCGTCATCCTGCACGCGGCATGGCTGGTTCAGACTTGCGTCCATTGACCAATATTCCTCACTGCTGCCTCCCGTAGGAGTTTGGTCCGTGTCTCAGTACCAATGTGGGGGGTTAACCTCTCAGTCCCCCTATGTATCGTCGCCTTGGTGAGCCGTTACCCCACCAACCAGCTAATACAACGCATGCCCATCTCTAACCACCGGAGTTTTCAACCGCAAACGATGCCGTCTGCGATGTTATGGGGTATTAGTACCAATTTCTCAGTGTTATCCCCCTGTTAAAGGTAGGTTGCATACGCGTTACGCACCCGTGCGCCGGTCGCCATCTGAAGTATTGCTACTCCAATGATGCCCCTCGACTTGCATGTGTTAAGCCTGCCGCTAGCGTTCATCCTGAGCCAGGATCAAACTCTCCATTGTATGAAA
>NZ_FCNT01000100.1 GCF_900021155.1 Alistipes sp. CHKCI003 | reverse complement strand
CCCCGGACGGGTACGGCCCTCCGCGCAGACCGGCAGCGAAGCCACGGCACGGTCCGTCCGTGCCGGGACGATCCGGAACCGCACCGGAGCATACCTGCTCCACTCCGCAATCCGGCACCGAATGCGGCGGCACCGAAGATGCGGGAGAGAGGAACGGCAAACGGCTTCGGACGACCCCCGGAGCCGGCCCCGGAAGCCGCGGAAACGCCTCCGATAAAATTCAGAAAAAAACACCCGACAGAAACGACATGCACTCTACGATCGACACGCAACGATTCCGCGCAGAGGCCGAAGCCGTCCTGCACGAGAACATCCTTCCGTTCTGGATCCGTCTGGCCGACGAAACGCGCGGCGGATGGTACGGAGCGGTGCGGGGCGACGGCACGCTCCTGCGCGACGCCCCGAAAGGGGCCGTGCTCCACGCACGCATCCTGTGGGCCTTCTCGGCCGCTTACCGTACGACGGGTCGTCCGGCCTACCTCGCACAGGCCGCACGCGCCGAAGAGTATTTGCTCTCGCGCTTCTACGACCGCACCTACGGCGGCCTCTACTGGTCGCTCGCGGCCGACGGCACGCCGCTCGACACCAAGAAACAGTTCTACGCCCTCGGATTCGCCGTCTACGGCCTCTCGGAATACGCCCGCGCCACGGGCGATGCCGAAGCGCTGGAGTATGCCGTGCGGCTCTACCGCCAGATCGAAGCCCACAGCTTCGACCCCGTCCGCGACGGCTACATCGAAGCGGCCGCCCGCGACTGGAGCGAACTGGACGACGTGCGCCTCTCGGCCAAAGACGCCAACGAGCGCAAAACGATGAACACCCATCTGCACATTCTCGAACCCTACACGAACCTCTACCGCGTCCACCGGACCGAGGAGCTGCGGGCACGGCTCGTGCATCTGATCGAGCTCTTCCTCGGACGCATCTGGTCCCCCTCGACGGGACATCTGGGGCTCTTTTTCGACGACGACTGGCACAGCCGCGACGCCGGGGTCTCCTACGGCCACGACATCGAGGCTTCGTGGCTGCTGCTCGAAGCGGCCCTCGAAGCGGGCGATGCGGCGCTCACGGCCCGCGTGCTCGATGCCGCGGCCCGCATCGCCGCAGCCGCCGGCGAAGGGCTGCAATCCGACGGCAGCCTGATCTGCGAACGACGTGCGGACGGCACCTGCGACCTCGAACGCCACTGGTGGGTGCAGGCCGAGAACGTCGTGGGGCAGCTCTGGCTGTGGCGTCATCACGGCGACGACACGGCCCTCGCACGGGCCGCCGCCTGCTGGTCGTATATCCGCGACCGTCTGGTCGACTCCGCGGGCGGCGAATGGTGGTGGGGCATTCTGAGCGACGGTACGCCCGACCGCGCCAACGACAAGGCCGGATTCTGGAAATGCCCCTACCACAACACGCGCATGTGCCTCGAAGCGATGGAACTGCTCGAATAGTCCGCCCTGCCCGATTCGGCAGACAGGCGCAGCATTCGGCTCCTCCCCGAACAGTAAAATAGAAAAAGGGCTGTCTGAGACTTGTCAGACAGCCCTTTTTCGAAGAGAAGAGGACGGGATCCGCCCACAGCCCCCGCACGACTGCTCCCCCAGCCCTTGCGGGCTTCCATCACGGGAACACTCCGCGACCTACTCCAGTCCGAGCAGCTGCATGAGCCGCTGCGCGAGTTCCGTATTGTCGAGGATGCCGTTGATCCGCTCGGCACCCGTGCCGTAGAGGTAAACCGGCACGAGCGTGCCCGAATGGCCCCCGGTGCTGAAATCGTACTGCACGCCGCTGTCCGAGAGGTGGAAATCCTCCTCGTTGCTCGGGATCGAGAGTCCGCCCGTCTCGTGGTCGGCCGTTACGACGACCAGCGTTCCGGGATGTTCGTCGGCGAAGTCCATCGCGGCGGACACCGCACGGTCGAAATCGGTCATCTCCGCGAGCAGCAGTTCGGCATCGTTGTCGTGTCCGGCCCAGTCGATCTGCGAACCTTCGACCATCAGCAGGAATCCCCGCCCCGTCTCGCGCGCATCGGCATCGAGGATTTCGAGCGCTTTCTGCGTGGCGCGCGGCAGGTAGTCGCCGCGTCCCTTCCGTGCCGAAGCGAGATGCCCGTCGGCGAACAGCCCCAGCACCTTGCCCGAGGAGACGGCGTCCAGCTGGTCCGGGTCGCGGACGATCCGGTAGCCTTTGTCCCGCAATACGGCGAGCTGCTCGTCCGAGAACGAACCGCCTCCGCCGCCGAACAGGACGTCCACGCCGCTCCGCACGAGCCACTCGGTGATGGTCCGGTCGTCGTCGCGGTCCGCTGCATGCGCATAGAAAGCCGCCGGCGTGGCGTGCTGGAGCGTACTCGTTACGACCTCGCCCGTCGGACGGCCCTCACGGACGGCCCGAGCGATCATCGACTCCACGGGCGCTCCGTCGGGCGTCTGCCCCAGCATGCCGTTGTCGGTCTTCCGGCCCGTTGCGAGCGCCGTGCCCGCGGCTGCGGAGTCGGTTACGCGATTGTTGGCCGAGTAGGTCGAGACGAGGGCGACGTTCTGCGCGCGGTCGAACGCCACGGGCTCGTACCCGCGTTCGATCATCAGCAGCGACACCTGCGCCAGTCCCATACCGTCGCCGATCATGTAGATCAGATTTTTCACCTCGCCGCCGGACGGAGCCGTCCGGGCATGCACCGCCCCGAACGGCAGTGCGAACGCGCAAAGAAGAAATAGAAGTCTTCTCATAATGTTAAAATATAAAATTGACTTTTCATGATTACAAATATACCCAAACACGCCTCCGATTCCAAACAAATCGCTATATTTACACTGTTTTAACCGAAATGTCATACGCCGAACGGCCGGACACGACACACAAAATGCCTATGGATGTAAAAATAGCCCCCGACTGGAAGGAACTGCTGGCTCCCGAATTCGAGAAGCCCTATTTCGCACGACTGGTCGATTTCGTGCGCAGCGAATATGCCGCGCACCGCATTTTTCCGCGCGGCAGCAACATCTTCCGCGCATTCGACAAATGCCCGTTCGACCGCCTGAAGGTGGTCATCATCGGGCAGGACCCCTACCACGGACCCGGACAGGCCAACGGCCTCTGTTTCTCCGTGGCCGACGGCGTACCCTTTCCGCCTTCGCTCCAGAACATTTTCAAGGAGGTCTCCGACGATACGGGCGTACCCGTGCCGCTCACGGGCAACCTCGACCGCTGGGCCGAGCAGGGCGTACTGCTGCTCAACTCGGTGCTCACCGTGCGGGCCCACGAAGCGGCCTCGCACGCCGGACAGGGCTGGGAGACCTTCACCGACGCCGTCGTCCGCGCCATCGCCATGCGCCGGCAGGGCATCGTCTACATGCTCTGGGGCAGTTACGCCCAAAAGAAAGGCGCCATCGCCAACCCGCAGCAGAATCTCATTCTGAAGGCCGTCCATCCCTCGCCCCTCTCGGTCTACCGGGGCTTCTTCGGCTGCCGCCACTTCTCACGCGCCAACGAATACCTGCGTTCGGTCGGCAAAGAACCGATCGTGTGGTGACAACCAATAACCGACAACCCGACCATTATGCACAGAAGTCTGCAACAGAGCATCGAATATGCCAACCAACGTTCCTACTTGGACGATTTGTTCAAGATCTATCCAACCATCCCTGAAGGATTGCGAGAGATCGACGGAAAGTTATGGATAAAGGTGGAGGAATCATTCGACAAGAAAGACAATGTAAACCTGATAAGGAATCTGCTCAAATTAAAACTGTTTCCGATCAAGGACAGCTATATCGCTTATCTGAGACGAAACCCGAGCGCCATCGAACGGAATCCGAATACGGTGAACCGCATCGCCGGACGCATCTATGAATTGGGTATCGACAAACTCTACCAGAGATGTTCGGAACCCAAGGAGACCAACCGACAGATCGGTCCGATGTTCAAATCATGGATAAATTCAGGTGTCCTCGGAATGAATCCCGTGCCCATGGACGAATTTCTGGCAAGCGATGCAAATGCCGTGCTGAGAGCTTCGGACGATAAAATGAAAGCGTTCGCAGCCCAGTACCTCAATTACCGCCACAACAAAGGGTTGGATTTCGTCGCCCGCTTCAACGGGAAATACGTTATCGGCGAAGCCAAATTTCTCAGCGATTTCGGAGGCCACCAGAATGCCCAGTTCAACGATGCGATCGGCACCGTAACGGCTGAAGGCGTCGATGCAGTCAAAATCGCCATTCTGGACGGAGTTTTGTATATTCGCGGCAATAACAAAATGTACACGGCAATCACCGGAAAATACCGGGATCTCAACATCATGAGTGCTCTCGTTTTGCGCGAATTTCTCTATCAGTTATGAAAGAAAATATCCTGATAAAAGCAGATAACATCGACGGATTGACCTATCTCGGAGACGAACTGAAACTGAAAGGAGCGATCGATCTGGTGTATATCGACCCTCCTTTCGCCACGAACTGCGATTTCACGATTACCGAAAACAGAGCGTCGACGATAAGCAACAGTAAAAAGGGCGAGGTCGCATATACGGATCGTATATTGGGCAGCGAATTCATCCGCTTCATACGAAAAAGGCTCGAACTCATCAAAATCCTACTGTCCGACAAGGGTTCCATATACCTGCATACGGATTATAAAATCGGTCATTACATGAAAGTAATGATGGACGAAGTTTTCGGCATCGAAAATTTTCGCAACGACATAACCCGCGTGAAATGCAATCCCAAAAACTTCAAAAGGACCGGATACGGAAACATCAAAGACATGATTCTGTTCTACTCCAAAGGACCGCGTCCCATCTGGCACGAACCTTTGGAAAAATACAGCGACGCGGACCTCGCAAGACTGTTTCCCAAAACGGATAAATCCGGCCGCAGATATACGACCGTCCCCATCCATGCCCCCGGAGAGACCAATAATCCCAAGAAGTTCAAAGGTCTCACCCCTCCCTCGGGCAGACATTGGAGAACCGACGTCGAGACACTGGAGCAATGGGACAGGGAGGGGCTGATCGAATGGTCCCCCTCCGGGAACCCGCGAAAAATCGTATATGCCTCCGAAAGGGCAGGTAAACGAGTGCAGGATATTTGGTATCAGTTCAAAGACCCGCAGTATCCGGTCTATCCCACTGAAAAAAATATGGATCTCATAGACCGGATCGTCAAAACCTCGTCGAATCGAGACAGTACGGTTCTGGATTGTTTCTGCGGAAGCGGAACCACATTGAAAGCCGCAGCGCTGAACGGAAGGAACTGGATCGGGATCGATCAGTCCGATTTTGCCGTCGAAGCGACCCTCAAGAAACTGGCATCCGCAGGTATTGCCCCGACTGATTTCAAAATGATTGAATTATAACACGGGCTCCAATCCAATCCAAAAAGGGGCTGTCTAACAAGTCCCGAAAATCGGAAATCACCCCTGCCGGAATTCATTCCGGCAGGGGTGAAATCGTTGGAATCAGACTTGTTAGACAGCTCCTTTTGAGATCATCCTCATCCCAGATAGGATTTCAGCAGCTTGCTGCGCGAGGAGTGGCGCAGGCGGCGGATCGCCTTCTCCTTGATCTGGCGCACCCGCTCGCGCGTGAGGTCGAACTTCTCGCCGATCTCTTCGAGCGTCATCTCCGAGCAGCCGATGCCGAAGAAATATTTGATGATGTCGCGTTCGCGCTCGGTCAGCGTCTCCAGCGCACGGTCCACCTCCGTGGCGAGCGACTCGTTGATCAGGCCGCGGTCCGCATTGGGCGAATCGGGGTTGATCAGCACATCCAGCAGGCTGTTGTCCTCGCCGTCGGCGAACGGAGCGTCCACCGAGACGTGCCGCCCCGCCACGCGGAGCGTGTCCGTAACCTTCTCCTTCGGAAGCTCCAGCTCCGACGCCAGCTCTTCGGGCGACGGCGTGCGCTCGTGCTCCTGCTCGAAGCGGGCGAACGCCTTGTTGATCTTATTGAGCGATCCCACCTGATTGAGCGGCAGACGCACGATGCGCGACTGCTCGGCCAATGCCTGAAGAATCGACTGACGGATCCACCACACGGCGTAGGAGATGAACTTGAAACCGCGGGTCTCGTCGAATTTCTCGGCCGCCTTGATCAGTCCGAGGTTGCCCTCGTTGATCAGGTCGGGCAGGCTCAAGCCCTGATTCTGATACTGTTTGGCCACCGAGACCACGAAACGCAGGTTGGCTTTCGTGAGTTTTTCGAGGGCCTCCTGATCGCCTTTCTTGATTCGTTGGGCCAGTTCCACCTCCTCCTCCACCGTGATGAGCTCCTCCTTGCCGATCTCCTGAAGGTATTTGTCGAGCGAAGCGCTCTCGCGGTTGGTGATGGATTTGGTAATTTTCAGTTGACGCATTTTCTATTTCTCCAAATAATTTATAATAAACAATCGGCAATCACAGGTTCCACGGCTTCGGACCGAGCGGCAGCGATCGCCGATCGTTCATTATCGGTCGGCCCCGTCCGGCAGTCTATTCGACGAGCATGTAGCTCGCCGAGCGGCCGTTCGGATAGATGCCGTCGATCGAACGCACCTTTTCGGTCATGCGCTGCATATCCTGCAACGAACGCACCGGCCGGTCGTTGATGTGCGTGATGACGAATCCTTCGCGCACCCGTGCGCGGGCCAGAATGCCGCCGCTCTTCACGCGCACGACCTGTACGCCGCCCTCTATATCGAGCTCACGGCACAATTTCGTACCGGCGTCCGCGAACTTGCCGCCCAGCACTTCGACCACATCTACGTCCTCTTTGGTGATTAGATCCGTTTTACCTGCCTTATTACGCAAAGTAACGTCAATTTGTTTCACCGAACCGCCTCTTTTTACCGACAATTTCACCCGATCGTTGGGGCGGTGCTTGGCGATCTGCTCCTGCAGGGTCGAGGCGCCGTCGAGTTTCACGCCGTCCACCGCGAGAATCACATCTCCCTTGCGCACGCCCGCTTCGGAAGCCGCGCCGCCCTCCTGCACGCTGGCGACATAGACGCCGCCCAGCTCGTCGATCCCCAGCTCCTCGCCTTCGGCATCGAGGAACGACTGGTCGATGAACCTGTACTGTATGCCCAGCATGGCCCGCTGTACGACGCCGTACTCCCGCAGGTCCATCACCACCTTGCGGACGATCGACTCGGGAATGGCGAACGAATAACCGATATAGCTGCCCGTCTGGGACTTGATGAGCGTATTGATGCCCACCAGCTCGCCGTGCGTGTTGACCAGCGCGCCGCCCGAATTGCCCGGGTTCACCGCGGCGTCGGTCTGGATGAACGACTCGATGCTGAACTGGTCGGGAATGGCGCCGAGCTGCCGCGCCTTGGCACTCACGATGCCGGCGGTGATGGTCGATTGCAGATCGAAGGGCGAACCGATCGCCAGCACCCACTCGCCCAGCCGCAGCGCGTCGGACGATCCGAAGGGCAGCGTCGGCAGTTTCTCGGCCTCGATCTTGATGAGCGCCACGTCCGTCGCGGGATCGGTGCCGATCACCTTGGCGTCGAACTTGCGGCCGTCGTTGAGCTTCACGCGCAGCTTGGTCGCCTGATCGACTACATGGTTGTTGGTAACGATATAACCGTCCTCCGAAATGACGACGCCCGAACCGCCGCCGCGGCGCTCCTGCTTGAAGGGCTGCCCGCCGCCGTACCCCTGCGGAATCCCGAAAAATTCGAGGAACGGATCGTAACTGCGCCGGCGCATCTCGACCTCCTGCACCACCTCTATATTCACCACGGCCTTCACGGCGTTTTCGGCGGCATAGGTCAGGTCGGGATATTTGTCCGCCTCATAGGAGGTGAACTGCGTCCCCAGTCCCGGGGTGCGGACCACCTCGCGTTCGACGTATTCTATCTCGTGCGACGACGCA
Organism: Alistipes sp. CHKCI003; assembly: GCF_900021155.1. Classification (GTDB taxonomy): domain Bacteria; phylum Bacteroidota; class Bacteroidia; order Bacteroidales; family Rikenellaceae; genus Alistipes; species Alistipes excrementavium. The sequence continues at coordinate 94,459 of NZ_FCNT01000100.1, read as the reverse complement.
CGCGCCGTCAGCCAAGCCGCCGTACCGCCCGCTGCCGCGGCGACGGCGACGACACCCAAAAATAAAAATGCCTTTTTCATAATACAAATTACATGAACCGTTTTAGTTTGCGTCATTCAGAGGCAACATCCGTCATAGGCAACCGTACATTCGTCTTGAAAGTTCGTTTCGAAGGACAAACGAACCCTTCGGGCGGATTAGTATATCCCGTCCGTATTTTTTCGTCCGCGCAGGGACCTCCTCGCGGCGGGTGCAAAAGCATGGAACGGACGGGCTATCACGGACCGTCCGCTGCGACGCCCCCGGCCCTTCCCGGCGACGGAACAGCCGCAGACCGTCTCCCGCCGCCCCGCATATGCCGCGGAGACCCGTCCCTGCGACGGCTCCCGCCTCCGGCGCCCCACGCAGCACGAACGGGCGGGTGCGCACAGGACCGTCCGCCGAAGGCGGCCCGCGGCGACGCGAAGGTTCCGGGTCGCCGCAGGCCAAGCGGTGCGATCGGACTGCGACTTCTGCGCATGCAAAGGGTCGCACACTCCGTCTCCGAAGCCGGCGACGAAGGTGCGGCCTCCGCTTCGACGGCCGCAGGCAGGCTTCGGAACCGCACCGCCGCCGGTCGGATGCCCCGCGGCGCGGAGCGTCCGGAAAAATTTTTCCCGCCGGAATTCGGATTTTTCCGCCGAAATGTCTTATATTTGTCGATCCGCAGCGGAAATGCGGAAAATGTGGAAAGATTTGACTGATTGCAAACCACAATAAAAAATCGCTAAAACAGCACATTTTTTATTTCCCAACAGCCAATCCTTTCCCAGTTGCGTTTAACCTTTCAATAAATGTAAAATGGGAAAATTTCTTTTTACGTCGGAATCGGTCTCGGAAGGCCACCCCGACAAAATCTCGGATCAGATCTCGGATGCGATCCTCGACGAATTCCTGCGCCGCGACAGCAACGCCAAGGTCGCGTGCGAGACGCTCTGCACGACGGGCCTCGTGGTCGTGGCGGGCGAAGTGCGCTCGGATGCCTATGTGGACGTGCAGGGCGTAGTGCGCCGCGTGGTCAACCGCATCGGCTACACGCAGGGCGACTACCGTTTCGACGGCAACTCGTGCGGCGTGCTGTCGGCCATCCACGAGCAGTCGCCCGACATCAACCGAGGCGTCTGCCGCGCAGCCGAGGAGGAGCAGGGCGCAGGCGATCAGGGCATCATGTTCGGCTATGCCTGCAACGAAACCCGCGAGTACATGCCCGCGACGCTCATCCTCTCGCATGTGATCCTCAAGGAGCTGGCCGTCATCCGCCGCGAAGGCGCCTCGATGCCCTATCTGCGGCCCGACGCCAAAAGTCAGGTAACGATCGAATACGACGACCGGACCCGCTGTCCGCTGCGCGTGCACACGATCGTAGTCTCGACCCAGCACGACGAGTTCATCGCAGCCGGCGACGGCCTCAGCGAAAAGGAGGCCGAACGGCTGATGCAGGAGCGCATCCGCGAGGACGTGCGCACGATCCTCATTCCGCGCGTCAAAGCGCGGCTGGAGCGCGCGGGCGACAAACTGGCCGCCTTGATCGGCGACGACTACATCCTGCACGTGAACCCCACGGGCAAGTTCGTCATCGGCGGGCCTCACGGCGACACGGGCGTTACGGGACGCAAGATCATCGTCGACACCTACGGCGGACGCGGCGCCCACGGCGGCGGCGCCTTCTCGGGCAAGGACCCGTCGAAAGTGGACCGTTCGGCGGCCTATGCCGCCCGCCACATCGCCAAGAACATGGTGGCGGCAGGCATCGCGGACGAAGTGCTGGTCCAATTGAGCTATGCCATCGGCATCGCCCGGCCCCTTTCGATCTACGTCGACACCTACGGCACCAACCGTCTTCCGATCGGCGAAGGCGAAATCGCCGAACGGATCGGACGGCTCTTCGACCTGCGGCCCGCGGCCATCGTGAAGCGTTTCGGACTGAAAAACCCGATCTTCGAAGCGACGGCCTCCTACGGCCACTTCGGCAACCGCCCCTACACCGCCACGGAGCGAGTCTGGGAACACGGCCGCGAAGTCGAACGCGAAATCGAATTCTTCGGCTGGGAGAAGCTCGACGCGGTGGAACCGTTGAAAAAAGAGTTCGGGATCTAATCCTGTCGGATTCGGCAAAAGGAAGCGCGGTATCCCGGCACGGATGCCGCGCTTTTCCGACCGAATCAGTCCCGAACGGGAAACGGAGAGGGAAGAGCCTCCGCACGGCCGAACAGTTCATGCACCGGGAATGAATGCAGTTTCCGGAATCGCAACGAATCGTATTTTTCTATATTTGCACGCAAAAAACCGAAAACAAACGATGAAACGACTGATCGCGTGCTGCGGACTGGATTGCGAAAGCTGCGACGCCCGCAGAGCCACGGTCTCGAACGACCGTGCGCTCCGGGAGAAAACCGCCCGGGCATGGAGTGCGATGAACCACGCACCGGAAATTACGGCGGACACCATCGCTTGCATGGGCTGCCGCACCGACGGAACGAAATTCGCATTTTGCCGCGACTGTTGCGAAATCCGCAAATGCGTGCGCCGTAAGGGATTCGACACCTGCGGCGAGTGCGAGGAGCTGGATGGCTGCCCCGCAGTCGGCTCGATTTTCCGCCATGCTCCCGGAGCCGAAGCGAATCTTTTAGCTTCGAAGGCCCGCTGAAGCCCGTTTCATTTCGAAACAGGGTAAAACACGTGTCGCAGGAGACATTCGTCAGCCCGGCCGGAAGCCGCTCGTCCCCGGAACCGGAACGGAGCGAACGCTCCGTCAGCCGGCTCGTCGCCGACCTCCCGGCCGCCCCGGTTTCAAAGCCGGGGTCATCGCACCGCAAACGCCGGTAAGCGGCCCCGGACACAGGCCGCCGCAAGGCCGGAACTCGTCCGTATAATATAAGGAGCGGCCGGGATCCCCGGGATCCGGCCGCTCCTTATATCTTATACATGCCGCGAAACTACTTTCCGAGCAATTTCTTCACTTCGTCGCAGACGGTCTGTCCGTTGTAACCGAACTTCTCGTCGAGCACCTTGTAGGGGGCCGAGTAACCGAAATGATCCAAACCGTGGATCGTACCGTTCTCGCCCACGAGCCCCTGCAACGTAACGGGCAGTCCGGAGGTCATGCCGTAGCGGACGATGCCCTGCGGCAGCACGCTCTCCTGATAGGATTTGGGTTGGTCGCGGAACAGCCCTTCGCTCGGCACGCTCACGATGCGGACGTTGATGCCCTCCTTCGAGAGCAGCTCGGCGCCCTCGACGAGCGTCGACACCTCCGAACCCGAGGCGAGCATCACCACGGCCGGTTTGGCCGAGTCGACGACCACATAAGCGCCCTTCGCAGCCTGCATGGCCTCCTCGCGGCGGCTGCGGCCGAGCGTCGGCAGGTTCCTGATGTTCTGGCGCGAGAGGATCAGCGCCACGGGACGGTGCTCTTCGAGCGCCATCTTCCATGCCACGACCGTCTCCTCGGCGTCGGCCGGCCGCAGCACGAGCATCGACCGCTCGCCCTTGTGGTTGCGCAGGTGCTCCATCAGACGGATCTGCGCCTCGTGCTCCACGGGCTGATGGGTCGGTCCGTCCTCGCCCACGCGGAACGAATCGTGCGACCAGATGTAGATCACGTGCAGGCGCATGAGCGCCGCCAGACGGACGGCCGGTTTCATGTAGTCTGAGAAGACGAAGAACGTACCCGCCGCGGGGATCACGCCCCCGTGCAGCGCCATGCCGTTCATCACGCAGGCCATCGTAAGCTCCGAAACGCCCGCCTGAAAGAAGCGGCCCGTGAAGTCGCCCTTCGCGAAAGCCTTGGTTTTCTTGAGGAACCCGTCCGTCTTGTCCGAATTTGCGAGATCGGCCGAAGCCACCACCATGTTCTCGACCTTGTCGGCGAACAGGCCCAGCATGGTCGCCGAAGCGGCCCGGGTCGCCGAGTCGGCCTTCATCTCGATGGCCTTGTAGTCGATTTCGGGCAACCGGCCCGAAAGGAACGTATCGAGTTTGCGGGCCAGATCGCGGTTGTCGGCACGCCATTTCTTCTCTTTTTCGTCCTGCTCCTTGCGCCACTCCCTCAGAGCCGTGCGGCGCTCGGCGAAGAGCTCTTCGGACTCGCCGAAGACGACGAACGGATTTTCGGGATCGCCGCCGAGGTTGCGGACCGTAGCCGCGAAGTCGGCGCCGGCGGCGCTGAGCGGCTGCCCGTGGGTCGAAACCTTGTCCTCGAAGCTCGTGCCGTCGGCGGCCACGGCCCCCTTGCCCATCGTCGTGCGGCCGATGATGAGCGTCGGGCGCTCCTTCTCGGCACCCGCAGCCGCAAGGGCTCCGCGGAGCGCGTCGAAATCATGTCCGTCCACCGAGAGGACGTTCCAACCCCACGCCTCGTACTTCATCGCCACGTTCTCCGTATCCACTTCGTCCACCTTGGTCGAAAGCTGGACGTTGTTGGCGTCGTAGTACATGATGAAATTCGAAAGCCCGAGGTGGCCGGCGATGCGACCCACGCCCTGCGAAATCTCCTCCTCCACGCCGCCGTCCGAAATGTAGGCATAGGTCTTGTGCGCCGTCCACTCGCCGAAACGGGCTGCAAGGAACCGCTCCGCAAGGGCGGCGCCGAGGCCCATGGCATGTCCCTGTCCGAGCGGACCCGAGGTATTCTCCACGCCGCGCAGCACGTCCGCCTCGGGATGGCCCGGAGTAACGCTGCCCCACTGGCGGAACCGACGGAGGTCTTCGAGCGTGTAGTTTCCCGCCAGAGCCAGCACCGAGTAGAGCATCGGCGACATATGGCCCGGATCGAGGAACAGCCGGTCGCGGAAGGGGTAGTCCGTCTGCTCCGGATCGTAGCGCAGGAACTCGGCATAGAGCAGTGCGATGAAATCGGCTCCGCCCATAGCTCCGCCCGGGTGGCCCGACTTGGCCTTTTCGACCATGGCGGCCGCCAGAATACGGATGTTGTCGGCAGCCCGCTTAAGTTTGGAATTTACAGACATATTGGTTTCGATAGGTTTTGATTTCCGCATACGAAGATAATCATTTCCGCGCTTATCCTACCTGTTTGAGCTCCGAAAAATGCGCTTTTTCGATTTTTTTACGGGCATAAGGGAGCGTAACGGTGAATTTGCGCGTGTCGGTCGAAGGGAGTTCGTACATCGTATCCATCATCACGGCCTCGCAGATCGAGCGCAGCCCCCGGGCGCCGAGTTTGAATTCGACGGCCTTTCCGACGATGTAATCCAGCACCTCGTCGTCGAAAGCGAGCGCCACGCCGTCCAGTTCGAAAAGCCGCTCGTACTGCTTGACGATGGCGTTCCGGGGCTCGGTGAGGATCGAACGCAGCGCCTCGGGCGTGAGGGGCTCCATCGACGCGAGCACCGGCAGACGCCCCACCAGCTCGGGGATCAGCCCGAACGCTTTGAGATCCTGCGGCGTGATGTAGCGCATCAGATTGCTGCGGTCGATCGCGCCCGCAGCGCCGATGCGGCCGTAGCCGACGGCGCGCGTGTTGAGTCGTTTGGCGATCTGGCGTTCGATGCCGTCGAACGCTCCGCCGCAGATGAAGAGGATGTTGCGCGTGTCGACCTGAATGAACTTCTGGTCGGGATGCTTGCGGCCTCCCTGCGGCGGCACGTTGACCGTCGTACCCTCCAGAATCTTCAGCAAAGCCTGCTGCACGCCTTCGCCCGAGACGTCGCGCGTGATCGACGGGTTGTCGCCCTTGCGGGCGATCTTGTCGATCTCGTCGATGAAAACGATGCCCCGCTCGGCCTGCTCGACGTCGTAGTCGGCCACCTGCAACAGACGCGAGAGGATGCTCTCCACGTCCTCGCCCACGTAACCGGCTTCGGTGAGCACCGTGGCGTCGACGATCGTGAAGGGCACCTTGAGCAGACGGGCGATCGTGCGGGCCATCAGCGTCTTGCCCGTACCCGTGGGCCCCACGAGCACGATATTCGACTTGTCGATCTCGATCCCGTCGTCCTGCGGGGCGTACATCAGCCGCTTGTAGTGGTTGTACACCGCGACCGCCATATAGCGTTTGGCCTCGTCCTGCCCGATCACGTACTGATCGAGGAACTCCTTGATCTGCATGGGCTTGAGCAGTTCGTCGCGTGTGAGCGGAGCGGCCTGACGACGACGGAACGTCAGACGGTCGTTGTCGACGATGATCTTATAGCCGTTCTCGATGCACTCGTTGCAGATGTTGGCGCCGGTTTGGTTGGAGGAGAACATCAGCTCCACGTCCGCCCGGCGCTTGCCGCAGAACGAGCAGCAGTCGCCGCCGCCCTTCTGACTGCCGCCGCCGTTGTTATTGTTGTTTTTGGTATTCTGAGCCATTACTTGTTGTTCCTTTTGGTGAGCACTTCGTCGATCAGACCGTAGTTCTTCGCTTCGGCCGCCGTCAGCCAGTAGTCGCGGTCGGCATCCTTTTCGAGTTTCTTCACGGGCACGCCCGAATGGTGCGAAAGGATCTCGTAGAGTTCGCGCCGCGTCTTCAGGATCTCGCGGGCCGTGATCTCGATGTCGGCGGCCTGACCCTGCGCACCGCCCAACGGCTGATGGATCATCACCCGCGAATGAGGCAGCGCCGAGCGTTTGCCCGCGGCGCCCGCCGTGAGCAGCACGGCACCCATCGAAGCGGCCAGCCCCGTACAGATGGTCGCAACGTCCGAGCACACGAGCTGCATCGTATCGTAGATGCCCAGCCCCGCCGAGACCGAACCGCCCGGTGAATTGATGTAGATCTGGATGTCCTTCTCGGGATCGACCGATTCGAGAAAGAGCAGCTGGGCTTGGATGATGTTGGCCGCATCGTCGTAGATCGGTGCGCCGAGGAAGATGATGCGGTCCATCATCAACCGCGAGAAGACGTCCATCGTCGCCACGTTCAGCTGCCGCTCCTCGATGATCGTGGGCGAGACATAGGCCGCCGACACCGATCGGAAATCGCGGAGCTTGAGCGAGCTGATGCCGCGATGCAGGCGGGCGTATTTTTCGAATTCTGATTCTGACATGGTATATTACGCTTTTTGTGATTCAACAAAACGAGAACTCTGTGGAGCGATTGCAAAAATCAAACCCACAGAGTTCATAGGCACGTCAATTCCGCCGAATCCTAAAGCTCTTTGGCCAACTTGGCGAAATCATCGGCAGAAACGGCTTTTTCCGTTACCTTGATCTTCGATTTGAGGTCTTCGACGACCTTCGTCTCATAGAGTTTCTCGTAGATCTTCTGGGCCTGCTCCTTGTTTTCGAGAATCTGCTTGGCGTATCCGGCCAGCATGTCGTCGGGCGCCGACGGCATTCCGTACTGCGCGAACTGCGACTGGGCCAGCGCCTTGGCTTCGGCCTCGGCCTCCTCCTTCGCAACGGCGAGCTTGTCCTCGGCGATGAAGTGCTTCTGGAGGTAGTTCCACGTGAACATCTTGAGGAACTGCGCGAAGTCGCGCTCGATCTCCTCCATCGTGAACTTGCCTTCGTTGATGGTGTAGAGCCAGCGCTTGAGGAACGCTTCGGGCATCGGCAGGTCCGCCTTTTTCAGAAGATAGTCGCGCAGCTGGAGCGTAAAGAGGTAGTCGCTCTCGCGGCCGAGCTCCTTCGAAATCCGGTCGTCCACATAGGCGTCGAACTCCGCCGCGGACTTCACGTCGCCTGCGGGGAAGGCCATCTTGAAGAACTCTTCGTTCAGCTCCGGCTCGGCGAACCTGCGGATCTTGGTGATTTCGAGCGTGAACTCGGGTTTGATGCCCTCCAGCTCGCTCTCCTTGACATGCAGCACGGCCGCACGTTGCGAGGGCGTCTTGTAGAGTTCGTTGACGTCGACCGTGGTTTTGTAGCCCGTCCTTTTGCCGATGAAGGGCTTGCGCTCCTCCTCCGACATCGAGATCAGACCGACGTACGCATCCTCGACGCGCATATCGCCGTTGTCGAGCGTTACGTTCAGCGCCTCGTCCGACGTTACCTCCTCGGCGTCGACCAGACGGCCGAAGCGGCGCAGGAAATTCGCACGGTAGTCGTCGCGCATCTTCTTGTCGACCTTGATCTTGTAGTAGGTCAGTTTATCCTTGTCCGACAACGCGAGGTCGATCTTCGGAGCTTCGCCGATCTCGAACACGAACTCGAACTCGGTGCCGTTCTCGAAGTCGAAACCGCCCTGTTCGTCCGACGGGATCACGTCGCCGAGGTAGTCGATCTTCTCCTTCCGGAGGTATTCGAAAACGGCGTTCGAGGCCAGACGATAGGACTGCTCGGCCAGCACGCCCTTGCCGTACATCTTCTTCACGAGCCCCATCGGCACCATGCCCGGCCGGAATCCCGGAATGTTGGCTTTGCGTTTGTAGTCGCGGAGCGACTTCTCGACGGCTTCGCCGTAGTCCTGTTCGCCCACGGTTACTTTGACGAGCGATGTGTTCTGTTCGCGTTGTTCTCTAACGATATTCATACTGAATGGGTTCTATATTTTGTTGTTTCACTTCCGGAATCGGCCTGCAAAGATACGACATATTTCATGAAGAATGAAACTTGACCGCCGTAATTTTTTTCGCCGTCCCGGCGCATGCACGCCCCGCCCCGCGGGATTTTCCGCAGACCGCCGCGGGGGGGGGGGGGCGAATCCTCCGGCGCTGCGGCCGAAGCACGGCGCGACCGGTGTCGCGCGGCGTCTCGCCGGCGGGCGCCGCCGCCCCTGTCCCGCTACTCCGCCAGCCAGCCCTGCAGCGTGGCGATGGCTTCGCGGCGCATGGAGTCGGGCAGCGTGGAGATGCGCGTGCGGTGGCTGCCGCCGGGCTGGACGAAGACGCGCATGTTGCGTTTGTCGGGCGTTACGGTCCACGCCGCCCCGGGCGCCGTCCACGGATCGTCGCCGCCGTAGACGAAGATCATGCGCGGATCGTTCTTTTCGAGGTATCGGGCCACCTTGCGGTAGAGCTTCTTCGAGAATTTCGCACGCCGCAGCTCTTCGGGCAGGAAGATGCGCCGCAGATAATCCTTCGCGGTACGCACCGAGACGTACTCGCGGAACGGTTCGATGTCATAGGGATAGTAGCCCAGCTCCCGTGCGGCCTGCACGAAGAAGGGCGTGGTGGGGTTCTCGGCCGTGAAATACTCGGGCCCCACGGAGGCGAGCAGATAGTCGAGCAGCTCCTTGTCGGAGGCTTCGGCGGAGGGAATCTCCTCGACGGGCCTCCCCCACTGCCAGAACGAGAAGGCGTATTCGAGCACGCAATAGTCGAAAATCTCCTCCACGGGCAGGCGGAACTCATATCCCTTCTCTTCGCAGAAGGCACGGAACGCGGGCATCAGCCGCTCCTTGCGGCGGAACGCTTCGGTCTGGAACGCTTCGACGGCGGCACGGTTTTCGGGGGTCGACACCCCGGCCAGAAAGGGTGCGAAACGCTTGTCCTCGCGGGCTTTGCAGAGCGGTCCCACATAGGGTACGTACATGTCCATATCCTCCGGGAAATAGGCGGCGTAGAGCATCGTCGTGGTGCCGCCCTTGCTGATGCCCGAGGCGATCCACTTGTTGGGATAGACCGTGCGGAACGTCTCCGCGATGCGGTGCAGGTCGTAGGCCGAATTTTCGGCGGTCAGATACCGCCAGTCGTGCGACTCGGGCGTCGAACGGTCGAAATAGCGGTGTTCGACGAAGACGATGTTCGCGTCGAAGAATTTCGAAAGTTCGTCGCGGTAGGTCTCCTTCAGCGCGAGGTTGGCGTCGTAGCCCTGCGTGATGAGGAGCGTGGGGCGATCCCAGCCCACGTGCATCACCACGACGCGCTGGCGGAAGGTCCCCCGCTCGGGGCGGCGCCAGTCGACGGGCTGGGTGAGCATCACCTCGTATTTTCCGGCGAACTCGCCCGCGGGCATGGACTTGATTTCGCACACGCCGTCAAGCGCGGCGATCCGTTTCTCGATGTCGCCGTCGGGCGTTCCGGCGGCGACGGCCATCGACGCCAGCAGCGCGAGGCACAGAAGTGTCAGTCGTTTCAACATAGTCGGGTTATTCGTTTCGGAAGACAAAGATAACACATGCGATTCACAAAAACAAACGCCCCGGCAAACGGCCGGGCGGCCTCGTGGCGCATGCCGCGCGCCGGCCCGGCCAACGGCCCGATGCCGCGCTGCAACGCCCGGGGCCCCGAATCGGCCGCGCCGCGCCGTGCGGGCCGCAGCCTCCGGCGGTACGCGCCGCCCTTTCGGAGCCTGCATTGCAGGCTGCCACCCCGCGTCGCACCGTCAAAGGCCTTCCGGGATTGCCGCGCCGTCGGCCACCGAAAGATACCGAACCTCCGCCCGCGACACGGGCGCAGAGCCGCCCGCCGCTCTCTTCGCCGCACAAGAGGGAAGGAGGGAGGGCCCCGCCGCACGTGGGGAGGAGATCTGCGAACGCCACTACGGCCGTCCAGCACGGCCGGCGGATGGTCCGAACGACGCCGAATCGCAGGCATCCGCCTGTTATTCTCCGCTCCGTCCCGCCGCCCAATCCGACGAGGTCCTCCCGTCTTAGGCTTCGTCCAAGATACCCCGGCGAAAAACGAACGGCCCCGCCCGCACGCCCGGCTCTTCGTACCGGCCGCGTCTTCGGAGGCTCCCGTCCGGCACGACCGAATAAATTCGCTTTTGCCCGCCTCATTCCCACCCCTGACTGCATTTCGGACACTGGCGGGTAGAAAACGAACGGAATTGGCTTTTGTACCCGACTTTTCGTATCTTTGGCTCCGTCTTAGATACTCCCGACCGGCAAAATCAAATTTATTTGCTTTTGCGCCCGACTTATTCGTATCTTTGTGCGATTATATGCCTTTCGAAAAATGAGAATCGTTACCACCCTTCTGCTCGCAGCCCTGCTTTCCGCATCGTGCGGACCCCGCACCGCCCGGACGCAAGAGAGCGCAGCGGCGGCCTCCGCCCGGCAATCCGCGTCTGCCGAGCGTTACACCTATGTCGTACGCAACGTCTACCCCCACCTCACGACCAGCTATACGCAGGGTCTACAGTTCGCCGACGGCGAGCTGTGGGAGGGTACGGGCGAATACGGCCGTTCGGTGCTCCAGCGGCTCGACCTCGCGACGGGCAGGGCCGATGTGAAGGTCCGCCTTCCGCGCACGGAGTTCGGCGAGGGAATCACCCTGCTGGGCGACCGCATCTACCAGCTCACATGGACCAGCAACACCGTGCACGTCTACGACCGCCGCAGCTTCGAAAAGGTGGCCGACTTCCGCTACACGGGCGAAGGCTGGGGCCTCACCACGGACGGCACGAAACTCTACATGAGCGACGGCACGTCGACCATCCGCGTCGTGGACCCCGCCACGTTCCGGCGCGAACGGGACATTCCCGTAACCTACGAAGGACAGGCGGTGGAGCTGCTCAACGAACTGGAATGGATCGACGGCCGGATCTGGGCCAACGTCTACACCACGGACCAGATCGCGGTGATCGACCCTGCGACGGGCGTCGTCGAAGGGGTCGTCGACCTCACGGGACTGCTGCCCGACGCGGACCGCACCCCCCGGACCGACGTGCTGAACGGCATCGCCTACGACGAGGCGACGGGCCGCATCTTCGTAACGGGCAAACGATGGAACAAACTTTTCGAAATCGAGATCGTGAAACAGTAGACCGATGAACGGAAAAAATCTCGCGCAGGCTCTCGGCGAACGCATCCTGCTGCTCGACGGCGGATTCGGGACCATGATCCAGCAATACGGTCTCGGCGAAGAGGACTACCGCGGCGAGCGGTTCGCCGGGTGGCACACGCAGCTCAAGGGCTGCAACGACCTGCTCTGCCTCACGCGGCCCGACCTCGTGCGCGAAATACACGCCGAATACCTGCAAGCCGGATCGGACATCGTAACGACCGACAGCTTCAACGCCAACGCCCTCTCGCTGGCCGGCTACGGACTGTCCGAGCACGTCTACGAAATCAACCGCGCGGCGGCGGCGCTGGCCCGCGCGGCGGCCGACGAATTCACGGCCCGCAACCCGTTCAAGCCCCGCTTCGCCGGCGGCTCGATGGGCCCCACGAGCCACACGCTCTCGCTGTCGGCCGACGTGGATTCACCCGCGGCGCGCGAGGTCTCGTTCGCGCAGATGGCCGAGGCCTACCGCGAGCAGGCACGCGGTCTTCTGGACGGCGGCGCCGACCTTCTGATGCTCGAAACCTTCTTCGACACGCTCAACGCCAAAGCGGCCATCTATGCCGTCGAAACGCTCTTCGCCGAGCGCGGCATGCGGCTGCCCGTCGTCGTTTCGGGCACGCTGACCCCCTCGGGGCGCACCCTCTCGGGGCAGACGGTCGAAGCCTTCTATGCCTCCGTGGCCCACGCCGCGCCGCTGGCCGTGAGCCTCAACTGCTCGTTCGGCGCCCGGGCGCTGCTGCCCTACCTCGAACGGCTGGCCGCCGTGGCCGAATGCCGCGTGGCGGTCTACCCCAATGCGGGGCTGCCCAACGTGATGGGCGGCTACGACGAGACGCCCGCGATGTTCGCCGAGGATGTCGGCGAGTACATGCGCCGCGGGCTGGTGAACCTCGCGGGGGGCTGCTGCGGCACCACGCCGGCCCACATCTTCGAACTCTCGAAAATCGTCGGACGATACGCGCCCCGCCCGCTGCCCGCACCGTCGCACACGACCGTACTCGCCGGCCTCGAACCGCTGCGGATCGTCCCCGAAGCCAACTTCGTCAATGTCGGCGAGCGGACCAACGTCGCCGGCTCGGCCAAGTTCGCCCGCCTGATCCGCGCACACGACTACGAAGCGGCCGTCTCGGTCGCCCGCGCGCAGGTCGAAGCGGGGGCGCAGATCGTGGACGTCTGCATGGACGACGGTCTCATCGACGGCCCCGAAGCGATGCGCACCTTCCTCGACCTCGCGGCCGCGGAACCCGAAGTGGCCCGCGTGCCGGTGATGATCGACTCGTCGGACTGGGAGGTGCTCGAAACGGGCCTCCGATGCGTGCAGGGCAAAAGCGTCGTCAACTCCATCTCGCTCAAGGAGGGCGAGGCGGAGTTCCTGCGGCGCGCGGAGCTGATCCGCCGCTACGGAGCCGCCGCCGTGGTGATGCTCTTCGACGAGGCGGGGCAGGCCGACACCTATGCCCGCAAGATCGCCGTGGCGCAGCGGGCCTACGACCTGCTGACGGCCCGCGGATTTCCGGCCGAGAACATCATCTTCGACCCCAACGTACTGGCCGTGGCCACGGGCATCGAGGCCCACGACGCCTATGCCCGCGACTTCATCGAAGCCGTGCGCTGGATCAAGCGCCATCTGCCCCGCGCCAAGGTCTCGGGCGGCGTGTCGAACCTCTCGTTCGCCTTCCGCGGCAACAACGCCGTGCGCGAGGCGATGCACTCGGCCTTCCTCTACCACGCGATCCGCGCCGGCATGGACATGGGCATCGTCAATCCGCAATTGCTGAAGGTGTACAGCCAGATCGAACCCGAACTGCTCGAACGGGTGGAGGACGTGATCCTCTGCCGCCGCGCCGACGCTTCGGAACGCCTCGCGGCCTATGCCCAGCAGGTCGGGACGACCGGCACGCCTTCCGAGAAGGCCGGCGACACATGGCGCTCCGGCACGCTCGAAGAGCGCATCGACCGCGCCATGCTCAAGGGCGTGGCCGACTACGTCGCCGACGACGCCCTCGAAGCCTGCCGCACGCTCGGTTCGCCGATGGCGGTGATCGACCGGCTGCTGATGCCCGCAATGGAGCGGGTGGGCGAACTGTTCGGCGCCGGCAAGATGTTCCTGCCGCAGGTCGTCAAGAGCGCCCGCGTGATGAAACGCGCCGTGGCGGCCCTCACGCCCTTCATCGAGCAGGGTGCGGCCGGCGGCGGCAGCGAGCGGCGCAGCGCCGGCAAAATACTGATCGCCACCGTGAAGGGCGACGTCCACGACATCGGCAAGAACATCGTCTCGGTCGTCATGGCCTGCAACGGCTACGAGATCCGCGACCTCGGCGTGATGGTCGAATCGTCCCGCATCGCGGACGAAGCGGTCGCATGGGGTGCCGACGCCGTCTGCCTGAGCGGTCTGATCACCCCGTCGCTCGACGAGATGATCCGCGTCTGCGAGGAGTTGCAGCGCCGCGCGCTGCGCATACCGGTCGTCATCGGCGGCGCCACCACGTCGGACGTGCACACGGCCGTGAAGATCGCCCCCGTCTACGAGGGCCCCGTGATCCACTCGGCGAATGCCAGCCGCAACAGTTCGATCCTCGCGCAGCTGCTCGGACCGGACGGCGACCTTTATGTCGCAAAGGTCCGCGCCGACCAGCAGGCCCTACGGGCCGACTACCGCCGGCGGCAGCTCGAACGGACGCTCGTGCCGATCGTCGAGGTGCGCAGGGAGCACAGGCCTCAGGTCGCATCGAGACCGGCCGAACCGGCGCATACGGGCAGGCTCGTCTTCCCCGACTTCGACATCGCGGATGTCGAGCGGTTCATCGACTGGAACTTCTTTTTCCCCGCATGGGGCCTCAAGGGACGCTACCCCGCGATCCTCGACCACCCCGAGAAGGGCGCCGAAGCGCGCAAGCTCTTCGACGACGCACAGGCGTTGCTGCGGCGGATCGCCGACGAGCGGCTGCTCAAACTGCAAGGCGTCGTCGGCATCTTCCCCGCCCGCAGCAAGGGCGACGACATCTTCGTTACGGACGCCCGCGGGCGCGAGGTCCGTCTGCCGATGCTCCGCAACCAGACACGCGGCGAGGAGCACCTTTCGCTCGCGGACTTCATCGCCCCCGCGGGCGACTGGATCGGAGCCTTCGCGGCCACGGCCGGCGTGGGACTGCACGAGCTGACCGCCCGGTTCCGCGACGAGGGCGACGACTACGACGCCATTCTCTCCAAACTGCTGGCCGACCGCCTCACCGAGGCCTTCGCCGAGACGCTCCACCGCTTCGTGCGGCGCGAAATGTGGGGGTACGAAACGGGCCCCGACCTCGCGCCTGACGAGATCGTCCGCGGCCGGTACCGCGGCCTCAGGATGGCCTTCGGCTACCCCGCGACTCCGGACCACTCGCTCAAACGCGAGGTCTTCGACCTGCTGGGCGTGGAGCGCACCACGCAAATGAAGCTGACGGAGAACTGGATGATCGACCCGGGCGAGGCGCTCTGCGGGCTTTTCCTCGCCGACGCCCGCTATTTCTCCGTGGGGACGATCGACACCGAGCAGATGCTCGACTACGCGGCGCGGCGCGGCATGGAACCCGAAACCCTCAAAAGACTGATACCGAACAATCTCTGACGCGGCCGAAGGCCGCCGGATCATCCGCCGGAACGGGATGCCGGCGCTCCGGGCCGCAAAAAACGAACAGAAAACCGAACGGGCAGACCGGATACGAAAGCCATGAATGTCGTAAAAATCATCCACGACGCACTCGCCGAGGGCCGCACGCGCTTCGCCTTCGAGCTGCTCCCGCCCCTCAAGGGCGAGGGCAAGCACGGCGTGTACGACGCCATCGACCCCCTCGCGGAGTTCGATCCCGCCTACATCAACGTTACGTTCCACCGCGAGGGAATCAAGCAGACGGTGCGCCCCGACGGCAGCGTCGAACGCCACGTGGTGCGCCGCCGCCCCGGCACGGTGGGCATCTCGGCCGCCATCCGCCGCAAATACGGCGTCGAGACGGTGCCGCACCTCATCTGCGGCGGCCTGTCGCGTTACGACATCGAGGACGCCCTGATCGACATGGACTTCCTCGGGCTGCACAACGTGCTGGCCCTGCGCGGCGACAAATCGAAGAACGAGGAGCGCTTCACGCCCCACCCGCAGGGCCACGCCCACGCCGCGGATCTCGTGCGGCAGATCGCGGCCATGAACCGCGGCGAATTCGTCGACGGCGAAGCGGAGGCGTGCCACCACTCGAAGTTCTCGATCGGCGTGGCGGGCTACCCCGAAGCCCACTTCGAATCGCCCGACGCCGCCGCGGATCTCATGCGGCTCCGCGAGAAGGTGGAGGCCGGCGCGGAGTACGTCGTAACGCAGATGTGCTTCGACAACGGCCGGTTCTTCGACTTCGTGCGCCGCTGCCGCGAAGCGGGCATCACGGTGCCGATCATCCCGGGGCTCAAGCCCCTCTCGACCCTTCGGCACCTCACGGTCCTGCCCGACGTATTCGGCGTCTCGATCCCCGATGCGCTGCGCCGCGAAGCGGAGGCGCATCCCGCAGGCGTGCGCGAAGTGGGCATCGAATGGGCCGCGGCTCAGGCTCGCGAGCTCAAGGCGGCCGGCGTGCCGGTGATCCATTTCTACACGATGGGACGCACGGACAACATCCGCCGCATCGCACAAACCGTATTCTGAACCCATGAAAACCGCACACATCCTCCCCTTCGCTCCCGCCGCAGGCCGTCCGCACACGGCAGACGCACACGGAAGCAGACACGGCATTCCGCATGCAGGGTCCGCCCCGACGAACGGCATCCCCGCCGCGCGGCCCGGACGGAGCGCCGCAAACCCCGTTACAAGATCCGTATGCCGATGACACCGCTCGAATTCCGCCGCCGCCTGCACCGCCGCCCCGAACTCTCGTTCGAGGAGCACGAAACCGCAGCCTTCATCGAACGGCAGCTCGCCGAAGCGGGCATCCCCTGCCGCCGCATCGCCCGCACGGGCGTGCTGGCCGCGCTCGAAGGCCGGGGCGATCCGCGGCGCGCCGTCGTACTGCGCGCCGACATCGACGCCCTGCCCATCCGCGAGCGGGCCGACGTGCCGTGGCGCTCGGAACGCGAGGGGGCGATGCACGCCTGCGGCCACGACGTGCATGCCGCCGTGCTCTACGGCACGCTCGTGAGGCTGGCGGCGCGCCGCGACTTCGAGGGGACGATCTTCGGGCTCTTCCAGCCCGGCGAGGAGTGCAACCCGGGCGGCGCGTCGCTCGTGCTGGCCGAGGAACCTTTCGCGGGCTACGACGTGCGGGCCGTCGTCGGCGAACACGTCGAACCGGCGCTGGAGGTCGGCACGCTCGGCTTCCGCGCGGGCAAATACATGGCCGCGAACGACGAACTGCGTTTCACGGTCCGCGGCCGCGGAGGCCACGGAGCTCTGCGCGGACAACTCACGGACCCCGTGGCGGCGGCGGCGGAGCTCGTTACGGCGCTGCTGGCGCTCAACACGCCCGAATGCGTGCTCTCGATCGGGCGGATCGAAGCCGCGGGCGCCACGAACGTCATTCCGGACGAGGTGCGCATGGAGGGCACGCTCCGCGTCTTCGGCGACGCGGAGCGCGCAGCCGCCGAGAAACGCATCGGAGAACTCGCACGCGGCACGGACAGCCGCCACGGCACGGCCACCGACACGGAGATCAGCCGCGGCTATCCCTGCGTCGTGAACGATCCCGCGCTCACCGCACTGGCCGCCGCACTGGCCCGCTCGGCGGGATTCCGCGTCGAAATGCTCCCGCTGCGCACCACGGCGGAGGATTTCGGCTACTACACCACGCGCTATCCGGCGCTCTTCTATCGGCTGGGCGTGGGCGCAGCGGCCGGCCGCACCCACACGGCACTATTCAACCCCGACGAGGGGGCTATCGACAAGGGCATCGGGTTCATGACGGACCTCGCCCTGCAAATTTCAAAATCATGACACGAAAAAACGACACGAAACCCAAACGGCCGGACGCTTCGGAAAAGGAGCGCCAGATCGACCGCAAAACCCGAATCATAAAACTCTTCCGCGAGTTCCCCGACAGCAAGTTCTCGCTCAAGCACCTCGCCTCGGCCTCGGGCGGCGCCACCAAGGAGGGGCGCCGCGAAACGGGCCGGATCGTCGAAGAACTGCTCTCGGAGGGGATCGCCGAAGCGGCGGGGCGCGAGAAGTTCCGCCTCTCGGCGCGGCACCTTCCCCGCTACACGGGCACGGCCGACATGGCTCCGAGCGGATCGATCTACGTGCGGGTGGCGGAGCTGGAGGAGGACGTCTTCGTCAACCAGCGCGATTCGATCCACGCCCTCAACGGCGACACGGTGGAGGTGGTCATCACCCGCACGGGACGGGGCGGCTCGCCCGAAGGGGAGATCGTCCGCATCGTCGAACGCAGCCGCCGACCCTATGTGGGCGTGGCCGAGGTGGGCGAGCATCAGATCTTCGTGCGGTGCGACTCGCGCAAGATGCCGATGGACGTCTACCTCTCCAAGCGGGAGAACCCCGACGTGCAGGACGGCCAGAAGGTCGCCATACGCATCGCGGATTGGGCTGCGGGCAGCAAAAGCCCGACGGGCGAGCTGATCGAAATCCTCGGCACGGCGGGCGAGAACGACACGGAGATGCACTCGATACTGGCCGAATACGACCTTCCCTACCGCTTCGAGCCCGAAGTGGAGCAGGCCGCCGCCGCGATCGACGGCCGCATCACGGAGCGGGACTACGCCGAACGGCGCGACTTCCGCGCCATCACGACCTTCACGGTGGACCCGGCGGATGCGAAGGACTTCGACGACGCCCTGTCGGTGCGCCGGCTGAGAGACGGCGTCTGGGAGATCGGCGTCCACATCGCCGACGTTACGCACTACGTGCGCCCCCGCTCGGCGATCGACACCGAAGCCGAAGAGCGCGGCACGTCGGTCTACCTCGTGGACCGCACCGTCCCGATGCTGCCCGAACGGCTCTCGAACGAGCTTTGCTCGCTGCGGCCCCACGAGGAAAGCCTCTGCTTCTCGGCGGTCTTCACCCTCGACGAGGAGCTCGAAATTCTCGACGAGTGGTTCGGCCGCACGGTGATCTACTCCGACCGGCGCTTCACCTATGCCGAAGCGCAGGAGGTGATCGAAACCGGCAAGGGCGACTACGCCGAGGAGATCGCGACCCTCAACCGGCTGGCACAGGCCATGCGCCGCCGGCGCTTCCGCAACGGAGCGATCGCGTTCGACCGCGAGGAGGCCAAATTCATCCTCGACGAAAAGGGCAAGCCGCTGGGCGTCTACTTCAAGGAGCAGAAGGAGGCCAACATGATGATCGAAGAGTTCATGCTGCTGGCCAACCGCCGCGTGGCCGAATTCTGCGCCCACCGCAAGAGCGACAAGGGACGTTCGGTGCCCCGCACGATGGTCTACCGCGTGCACGACGCCCCGAGCGAGGAGAAGCTCGACCGCTTCCGGACCTTCATCCTGCGCTTCGGCCACATCTTCAAGGCATCGAAGGGACGCGCCGTGGCCAAGGAGCTGAACAAGCTGCTGGCCGAAGTGAAAGGCACCCCGCAGGAGAACGTCGTCTCGACGCTCGCCGTGCGCTCGATGGCCAAGGCATTCTACACCACGGACAACATCGGCCACTACGGGCTGGCCTTCCCCTGCTACACCCACTTCACCTCCCCCATCCGCCGCTATCCGGACATGATGGTCCACCGGCTTCTGGCCCGCTACCTCGCCGGCCAGAAGTCGGCCGACAAGCAGACGCTCGAAAACCTCTGCGCCCATGCCTCCGACCGCGAGCTCGTCGCCGCCGAGGCCGAGCGCGCCTCGATCAAATACAAGATGGTCGAATTCATGAAGGAGCGGATCGGCGAGGCATTCGACGGACGCATCTCGGGCCTCACCGAGTGGGGCGTCTACGTCGAGCTGGACGAGACACACATCGAGGGCATGTCGTTCCTGCGCGACATCGAAGGCGACTTCTTCCAGTTCGACGAACAACGCTACGAGATCTTCGGCCACCGCACCGGCATGCGGCTCACGCTGGGCGACCCCGTGCGCATCCGCGTGAAACGCTCCGACCTCCAGAAACGGCAGCTCGACTTCGAACTGCTGCTGGACGAGCGTCCCGAGACGCTCGCCGAGAAACTCGCCCGTTCGCAGCAAAAAAGCCGCAAACCGGCCGCAGCCGCCAAGGCGAAAAAAACGGGCAAAGGCGAGAAAAAAGCCAACGGCCGAACGGCCGACGGAAAGCGTAAAACGGTGAAGAAAAGCACGGAAGCCGCAGCAGGCTCCAAGACGGGAAAAGTCAGCAGGGAAAAGGAGGCCGCCCCCGCCCGAGGGCGCGGCAAAAATCGGTAGTCCCGCGCAGCCGAAGGGATGGCGGCAATCCGCGGACGAACGTTACAACGGTCCGAACCGCAGGGCCCGAATGCCGTCCGGATCCGGGCCGAAGACGGAAAACGAAGGCGGGAAACGAAGGCGGGAAAGCCGGTCTCTTCACACGGCTGTTCCGGGATCAGTTATCCGTGCGGTTCGGCACCGGCGGCCGAACCGGAAACGAACCCTCGGACGAAGCGCGTCCGCCGCATCGGACGGCGGAGAAGAGGGAGCGAGCGAGACGGAACGAAAAGATTTTCCGAACGCCTCGGATTTCGTCCCTCAACCCCTGAAAGCAGCCCTCGTCCCGCGGGAGCGGCAGCCCCCCCCCGAAGGACGAGCTTCCGGCGTCAGAGACAGCGGCCGGCACGGTTCGGAAGAGCCGCAACCCGCAAACGCTTTCGACCGATCGGGGATCCCCCCCCGGTTCGCACCGAGGCGAAAACGAAAGCGGAAAGCCGGCCGTTTCCGCCCGCCGAGTACAGCACCGGCGTCCGTCCCAAACCTGTCGAGACTGACGCCCGGAAGGCAAGGCCGGCATGCGGCTCCTTCCCGCTGTCTCAGGCGAACCGACCCGATCGGACGGACGAGCGGCGGACGACCCGAAGACGACAATCGGAAAGGGGCTGTCTAACAAGTCCCGAAAATCGGAAATCACCCCTGCCGGAATGAATTCCGGCAGGGGTGAAATCGTTGAAATCAGACTTGTTAGACAACTCCTTTTTCATTCGTACTGCTCATCGGGAACTTTTCCCAATACGCAATTCTCTGAGGGAGGGGGGGGAGGACTTGTTAGTCAGCCCCTTTTTTATCCGTACTGCTCTTGCCGGACAGTCCCGTTTCAACACGTACCGCGATTCGGGAGGAGGTCCCGAACAGGCAATTCCCGAAGGGTTGAAAATATTGTCAGACAGCCCCTTCGCATGCGGTGCGATCCCGCAGCGCCTACTTCACGATCGCGGAGATCAGGAACGTCGCAGCTACCGTAAGGATGGCGTAAAGCTCGGGGAACGCCGCCAGAATCAGCGTCTTGCCCATCACATCATGGCCGTTGCCCACAGCGACGATACCGTTGGCGCAGACCTTCGCCTGCCAGATGGCGGCCGCGAGGTTCACGATACCGACCAGAATACCGGCGCCGAGGATGGCGGCACCCTGCAACATGGTGGGCTGCGCCAGCATACCCTGCACCATGAAGAAGCAGACGAAGCCGTAGAGGCCCTGCGAACCCGGCAGCGCCGAGAGGATCATATAACTGCCGAAGGCGCCTCCGTTCTTCTTCATCGCGCCCACGGCGGCCTGACCGCAGATCGACGTACCCACTGCAGATGCGATACCTGCGAGGCCCACCATCAGCGCTACGCCGACGTAAGCCATTACTAATGCTGTTGTTTCCATAAATGATTTGAGTTGTTTTTGATTTGCTTATGATTATACGTTATTTTTCCATCTTGCGTATCGGTTCGAACGCCCGCGTGGTCATTTCGAAACCCGCATTCTTGAAGAACTCCACGAACGTCAGACGCATCGGGTGTACGAACGACGAGATCGACGACATGAAGAGGTTGATGCCGTGGCCGATCAGCAGGATCACCGACGCACCGACGACTTCGAGCGCGACGACCCACCACGCAGTCCCCGACAGATCGCCGTCGAGCCCCGTCAGTCCGAGTGCCAGCCGGTTGAAGACCAGAGCCAGCACACCGCCCGAAAGGCCGATGGCGAACAGACGGATGTACGAGAGCACGTCGCCCAGCAGCCCCGTTACATTATTATAGGTGTTCCACAGCCCCGAACCGAAGTTGACGAAGAGGTTCTTGCCCGGCGAATTGAAGAAGAGCATCAGCACCGCACCCGCACCGAGCGCCGCATAGAAAGCGGGCGACGAAGTGGTGAAGCCGGGAATGACCCAACTCTCGTCGAGCAGCCCGAGCCCGCCCGCCAGACACGCCGCGAGCAGGATGACGAACCAGCCGAGCAGCCCGAGCGCATGGCGGAAGCCGAACACGCGCGACGTATGGACGATGTTGATGAGCATTCCGAAGAGGATCTGCACCACACCGAGCGCCAGCGCGATCGAGAAAAATTCGTTCTGAAAGTCGAGGAAGCGGAACCCGCGGAAGAGCGGCACCGAGGAGATCGGCATGCCGAAGAACGAATTGGAGAAGAAACCGAACACGACCGTCGCGCCGCCGCACAGCATCGTGAGGTTCGCGGCCTGCGCCAGCGACTTTCCGCCCTTGGCCCGCAGCAGAAGGCCGGCGGCCAGCAGCACGAGCCCATAGCCCGCATCGTTCAGGCAGATGGCGAAGAAAAGCATGTAGAAGGGCGCGAAATAGGGGGTCATGTCGACCGTACCGTACTTGGGCAGCGCATACATGCCGCCGATGAGCTCGAACAGCCTTGCGAAGCGGTTGTTCCGCAGCTTCACGGGCGTATTGTCCTCCGGCGTGGGATCGCTCTTCAGATAGACCACGTTGGGATACTCCGCCAGCAGCGCATCGACCTTGTCCGAGGTCTCTTTCTCGGCCCATCCCTCCATCACCGCGAGCGCACCATCGGCCGCGGACTGCGCCGTAGCCTTGACGCGCACGCCTTGCAGCCGCTCCCTGAGCGCCGAAGCGTGGGACGCGAGCAGCTTTTCCGACACGGCGACCCGCGAAAAATCGGCGTCGAGCGCCGCGAGCTGCGCCTTGTTTTCGGCGATCCGGCGTTCGGCCTCGCGGATGTCCATCGCGGGGCTCTTCATCTCCTGTGCGTCGATGGCCACCTCCGCATCGGGTGCGGCGACCACGACGAAGTAGACCGTCGACCCCTCCCCGGCGATCGGTTCGAGCGTATAACGCTCCGACCAATCGGCGCGATTCTTCTCGTAGACGCTCCGGTTGACCGAGAAGTAACGCAGCACGATGCCCCGTGCGGCGAGCGCTTTGACATCCTCCACGGAAAACGCCCCCCACGGACGCAGTTCGTCGGCCGCCTTTTCCAGTCGGGCGATCTCCCCGCGGAGCGCCGCGGCGGACTGCTGCGCCGCCACATAGCGTTCGTAAGCCTCGGCACCCGTGGCATACGGGGCGGCTGCGCCGTCGAAGCGGTCCGTTTCGCGGAAGGCGCGCAGGAACTCCGCGGCTTTGGCGTGGCCCTCGATGTCGAGCAACAGCTGGCGGTCCTCCTCGGAAGGCTCCCAGCCGACGGTGGTGATGTCCACGAGTCCGAGTTCGCGCAGCCGCTCGACGAAGTCCTCGCCTTGCGCCGCATAGAGCACAAAATCGTATTTCGACATTCTGGCTATCATAACGTCATGCCCTCCCCGGCTTGCTGTTGTTTGGTTTTCACGATCTTCTGGGCCGATTTGGAGAGGTTCTCCTCATCTTCCATGAAGCGTTTGATCTTGCGTATGGCGTCCTCGTATCCGGGAATCTGCACCTTTTCGTACAGATTCACCTTCTGCGTGGTCTTGCGGCGCGCGTAGTCCAGCAGCTCCGTCTTGCGGTTGTACACCTCGTATTCGATGCCCAGCCGTGCGAGCCGCTTGAGGATGTCGATCCCGTCGGCATACCATGCGGGCGAGGAGAACAGATCGTAGGGCTTCTCGTCGAAACGGATCCCTTCGAGCACGGGCGTGCGCACGCCCGCGATCTTGCGGACCGAGAGTTCGACGTCGCCGACGCGCACGAGCGCCGGATCGAACTCGCCCCACAGCGACACCATGTAGTCGTACTCGGACTCGAGGAGTTCGAGACGGCGGCGGCAGTCGCTCGCGGAATCCCTCGCCTTCTTCACCTCGGAGCGGAGCGCCGACTCCTTACTTTTGATCGTAGGGAGCGCTTTCTGGCGCATCTTGAGCTGCTTGCCGAGTTCGCCGAGCGAAGTCTTGTTGTATTGGAATTTGATGGCCATAGGGCATTACGCTTCTTTCCAGTATTTTTTGATGAGCTCCTCCTTGATGGCGACCTCCTCCTTCGAGAAGTATTCGGCGAAAAGGCCCCAAGCCGTGTCGAGCATCTCGTCGATGCTGATGTTCACGTCGATGGAGAGCAGCTTCACCGAGTAGTCGTAGGCGAACTTCAGCGTGCGCTCGTCGTAGTCCGACAGGTCGAAACCGTTTTCGAGCTTGGTCTTGGCATTGGCCGCGTCGGCATACAGGCGCACGCAGGCGTTCATCACCTGCGGATGGTCCTCGCGGGTCTTCTTGCCGATCACGAGCTGTTTCAGACGCGACAGCGAACGGAACGGGTCAACGATGACCTTGCCCGTGTCGGAGTCGTTGCGCAGGAACAGCTGTCCCTCGGTGATGTACCCCGTGTTGTCGGGAATGGCGTGCGTGATGTCGCCGCCCGAGAGGGTCGTAACGGCGATGATCGTGATCGACCCCCCGTTGGGGAGCTGCACGGCTTTCTCGTAGATCTTCGCAAGGTCCGAGTAGAGCGAGCCGGGCATCGAATCCTTCGAGGGAATCTGGTCCATGCGGTTCGACACGATGGCCAGCGCATCGGCATAGAGGGTCATATCCGTCAGCAGCACGAGCACCTTCTCGCCCTTGTCCACGGCGAAGTACTCGGCGGCCGTGAGGGCCATGTCCGGCACCAGCAGACGCTCGACGGGCGGATTCTCGGTCGTGTTGACGAACGAGACGATGCGGTCGAGCGCTCCGGCGTTCTCGAAGACCGACTTGAAATAGAGGAAGTCGTCGTTCGTGAGGCCCATGCCGCCGAGGATGATCTTGTCGGCCTTGGCACGCAGCGCCACGTTGGCCATCACGGCATTGTAGGGCTGGTCGGGGTCGGCGAAGAAGGGGATCTTCTGGCCCGTTACGATCGTGTTGTTCAGGTCGATGCCGGCGATGCCCGTGGCGATCAGCTCCGAAGGCTGCAAGCGCCGGAAGGGGTTCACCGTCGGGCCGCCGATCTCGCGGGCCTCGCCTTCGAGCGGTTCGCCCCCTTCGAGCGGCTCGCCGTAGGCGTTGAAGAAGCGGCCTGCGAGGTTGTCCGACACGCGGAGCTTGGGAGGCTCGCCCTGAAAGACGACCTCCGAGTCGGTCGAGATGCCCTCCGTGCCGGCGAATACCTGCAACGTTACGTTCCCGTCCATGATCTTCACCACCTGCGCGAGTTTGCCGCCCACGGTGGCCAGTTCGTCGTTGCCCACGCCCGACGCACGGAGCGTTACCGTGGCCTTGGTGATGTTGTCGATTTTGGTATATATTTTCTGAAATGCACGTGTTGTCATGGCTCGCTCTTATTTTGTCGTTTGTTGGTTCAGATACGCTTCGATCTGACGCTTGTAGTCCTCGAATTTTTCCGACCCCCACTCCGAGTAGTTCATCTGGCGGAAGAGGTTGATCAGTCCCTTGAAGAACTGCGAGCACTCCTCGAAGTCGGCGAACCCGAAGTCGCGGCGGCAGATGCCGATCACCATTTCGTACATCATCTTCTGCCGCTCCATGGGGCAGTTGGCGTCGATGGCGTCGAAGGCGTCCTGCTGCAGGATCACGAAGTCGATGAGCTCCGACTTCCAGAACCGCTCGTGGTACTCCACCGGCACGCCGTCGTCGCCGAGGATGTTGATCTGGTCGTTGGCCTCCTTGCCGCGCTGCACGACGGTCTTGCCTTCGTATACGAGGTCCACCCAATCCTTCTCGATCCGTTCGTCGAGGTATTCGCGGATTTCGGGGTATTCGAGGTACTTCGAATAGGATTCCAGCGGGTCGATGGCCGGATAGCGCTTCGAGTCGGCGCGGCCCTGCGAAAGCGCATAGAAACAGCGCGCGGCCTTCTTCGTCGACTCGGTTACGGGCTCTTTGAGGTTGCCGCCCGCGGGCGACACCGTACCGAGGAACGTTACCGATCCGGTCGCTCCGTTGGTCAGCCGCACCAGTCCGGCGCGCGAATAGAAGTTCGAGATGATCGCCGAGAGGTCCATCGGGAAGGCATCCTGCCCGGGAAGCTCCTCCAGACGGTTCGACATCTCGCGCAGCGCCTGCGCCCAGCGCGAGGTCGAGTCGGCCATCACGAGCACCTTCAGGCCCATCGAGCGGTAGTACTCGCCGATGGTCATGCCCGTATAGACCGACGCCTCGCGCGCGGCGACGGGCATGTTCGACGTGTTGCAGACGATGATCGTGCGCTCCATCAGTTTGTGGCCCGTGCGGGGGTCCACCAGTTCGGGGAACTCCTTGAAGATCTCGACCACCTCGTTGGCGCGCTCGCCGCAGGCCACCATGACGATCACGTCGGCGTCGGCCTGCTTCGAAATAGCGTGCTGGAGCACCGTCTTGCCGGCCCCGAACGGCCCCGGAATGAAGCCCGTGCCGCCCTCGGCCATCGGATTGAAGGTGTCGATGGCGCGCACGCCCGTAGCCATCACGCGCGACGGGCGGGGTTTCTCCGCATAACAGCGCACGGCCTGCTTCACGGGCCACTTCTGCACCATCGTGATCGCGTGGTCGCGCCCCTCGGCATCGGTAACCACGGCCACCGTATCCGTAACTTTGTATTTGCCCTCCGCCGCCACGCTCTTCACCGTATAGGTACCGGTCATCGTGAAGGGCACCATGATCTTGTGGTCGACCCACTGCTCCTTCACTTCGCCGAGCCACGACGCGGCCGACACCTTGTCGCCCGCTCCGGCCAGCGGCTTGAAGTCCCATTCGGCGTCGTAGTCGATCGGATCGGTGATCGAACCGCGCGCGATGAACAGCCCCTCCATCTTTTCGAGGTCGTTCTGCAAACCGTCGTAGTTGCGCGAAAGCAGGCCCGGCGCGAGCGTCGCTTCGAGCATGTGTCCCTCGAACTCGACCTTGTCGCCGACCTTCAGCCCGCGCGTGCTGTCGAAAACCTGCACATAGGCGCTGTCGCCTACGACCTTGATGACCTCGGCCATCATTTTGGTACCGCCCGTCCGCACGTAGCAGATCTCGTTCTGGCCGACGGGTCCGTCGGCCTTGACGATCACGATATTGGAGATGATACCATTTACACGTCCTGTTGTTTTCATTATCTGATTCATTGTTTATTGATCAACTCTTTGCCGTCGAGCTCCGCCAGCAGACGGCCGAACATCTCGCGGCCGCGGCGGTCGTCGAGCCGCGTCCAGCGCGCCACGATGTTCACGCGCACGAGGTAGGAAAGGATGGCGTCGATGTCGAAGTAGTCGAACGCGGCCAGCTCGGTCGATTCGTTCCAGCGCACGAGGTCGATCTTATGCTCCTTCTCGACCAGATTCGCTTCGTCGTTCACCGCAGCGATCACGGCGTCGATCCACGGCAGTTCGCCGCGCAGGCCGAAATCGGCCGCGGAGCTGCGGCGCAGCTGCCCGCTCACGTCGCCCCCGCCCACGACGACCTCCTCGGGCGTCCGGCCCGCGGCGCGTGCGGCCACGGCGGCGATGATGTTGCGCAGGTTGCGGTCGAAGAGCGACCATTCGCGCAGAAAGCGGCTCGACGACCGCGCGCACTCGGCATAGTAGGCATCGAAGAGCGCCGTCTCGAAACGCCGGTCCATGTCCAGCTCCCCGGCCTGTTCGCTTTCGGGATCGGCATAGGCGCGCACCGCATCCGCCACCCGCCGGGGCAGCCGGCCGGGGTTCTTCATCTGCTCGGCCAGCTCCTCGCGCGAGAAGTTGCCCAGCGGATTGTGCGCCGAGCGCCCTGCGCGGAGGGCGGCGATATTTTCGCAGTCGTAGTAGCCGTAGAGGAGGCGCACCGCCGCGGCATCGCGCCGCGAAACGCCGTCGAGCACCTCCGCGACGACGGCCTGCGCATCGAACCCCTTGGCATCGGTGTCGAGCGTGTACTCCCTCAGTCCGGCGACCAGACAGTAATATTCGGACCCGAACATGGTCTAAGCCTCGTAAAGCAGTTTGGAAACCTTACCGCGCAGATACTCGCCCAGCAGCGCATCGAAATCGGCATCGGAGAACGAGATGTAGTAGCCGCCCCCCCGGGCGCCCACCTTGAAGCCCGTGCGGACCTCCTTCGAGTAGCCGACCTCGATACCGGCGGCGAGCAGCCTGCGGGCCGACTCCCCGAATGCGGCGTCGAGTTTCTCCCGCTCCGCCTCGGGCAGCATGGCCTGCAACTCGACCTTCGGCGAATCGGCTCCGTTCCAGTTCTTCGCCACCGCGAGGAGCATCTCCTCGATGAAGGCGGGATCCATCGCCGCGCTCTTCACGGCCGGAGCGACGCTCTCGGCCACGATCATCGAAGCGATCTCGGACTTGATCTTCGCCACGGCCTGTTTGCCGGCGAGCGCGATCTCGGTCATGGCGTTCTTCTCGGCATCCGCGGCGCGAGCCTCGGCCTTCTTCACGATGCTCTCGGCTTCGGCGCGGGCCTCGGCGACGATCTTCGCGGCCTCGGCTTTCGCTTCGTTCACGAGGCGTTCGGCCTCGGCGCGGCCCTTCTCCAAGCCCTCGTCGTAGAGCTTCCGAGTCAACTGTTGCAGTTTGTCTTCCATAATGTGCTATTGTTTGATATTTACGTTCGGAACTTTGACTTACAAATATAGGAAAGATTCTTAAACTTGTTCCTCCGGCCCTCCGTTTTTTCCGTCTTTCCGATCAAAAAAAACACCAAAAAGCGAAAGACGAGACGCCGGAAAGCCGCCTCGTCTTTCGGATCGGAAGACCGGAATTCCTACCGGTGCTGGGGCCGCAGCAGGTCGAGCACCGTCTTCACGGGCGAAAAGGTCGAAACGGGCACTTCGACGAAGAGCGTGTTCCAGCGGGCCATCGCACCGTTCCAGAGGCCGGGAAGCTCCTGTGCGAGCAGCTCGCGGCCCCCGCTCGATTTGGCCGTGATGAAACCCGCCGAAGGATCGACGTACCTCCTCAGATCGAACTTCCGTCCGCGGAAGTCGCGGACGCCGCAGACCAGATCGACCGGATTGAAGTACGCCGCCGACCGCATCAGCTCCCGGTCGGCGGGCGCGATCTGGCTCGATTCGACGATCTGCAACGACTCGGTACCGTCCTGCCCGGCCACCCAGAAGGGGCCGCCGCCCGGCTCGCCTTCGTTGCGGACCATGCCGCAGACGCGGATCGGACGGTCGAGGATCGACCGCAGCAGCGCCTCGTCGCTGCGGGCCGGCAGTTTCACGCACAGCCTCTTTTCCACGAACTCGGCCGCGGAGGCCGGGTCCGCGCGGCCCGCGTCGAGCGCACGGAGCCATTCGAACGCCTCGGCCTGCAATTCGAGCAGCAGGCCGGCCAGCGCCTTTTTCCAGAGGATCGTATCGCCGCGCCGGGCGTCGGTGGTAACGTTGTCGATGTTCTTGACGAAGACGAGGTCGGCGTCGATCCCGTTCAGATTCTCGATCAGCGCGCCGTGGCCCGCCGGACGGAACAACAGACGCCCCTCGCCGGTGCGGAAGGGCGTGAGATCGGGATTCACGGCCACGGTGTCGGTCGACGGCTTCTGCACCGAAAACGAAATATCGTAACGCACGCCGTAACGCGCCTCGAAACAGGGCACCCTCTGCGAAAGCAGCGCCTCGAATCCGCCCCGGTGCTCGGGCGAAACGGTGAAGTGGATCCGCACCGTCCCGTCCGACGCGGCATACTGCGCTCCTTCGGCCAGATGCTCCTCGACCGCCTTGCGCGCCCCCTCCGGATAGGCGTGGAACGTAACGAGCCCCTTGGGTTTCGAGCCGTAGCCCAATCCGTCGTCCCGCACCACGGCGCGCACCACGGCGCAGTCGTCCGCATCGGGCGGCAGCACCCGTTCCAACTCGGGCCAGAAGGCGAAGCGGCGGATATTCTCCAGCAGCGTGTCGATCCCTCTGCCGCGCTTTCCCTCGTCGACGAATTCGAACAGCTCGCGGAACATGCGCGTCGCGGCGCCCGAGGCGGGCACGAACTTCACGATGCGAAGCCCCCCGGCCCGGGCGTCGTAGCGTGCGGCGGCTGCGGCCGTCTCGGCGGCCGTCAGCACGCGCACGCCGTCGCCGGCGGTCGCCGCGCGCACGACGGGGAGCGGCGGAAAGCCGCGTCTGAAATTTTCGATCTGGCGCCGTACGGTCTCCTCCGTGAGGCCGTGCTGCGCAATCTGGGACAAATCGGTAGCTGAAAACATCGAATACAAGGTTTTGATTTCGGTCGGTCTGCAAATATCTTCGAAATATAATGAAAATAATTCGTAACTTTGCATTTGGAAGTTACGAAAAGAGTGTAATTTATTGGAAATGAGCGTAGGTTAATTGCTCTTGATAGTAATAGGTTACGATTTAGTTAGTTATCTACTGCATTATCCTTCTGCGCGTTGCGTAACCTTCAAAGAACTCTTCGTATGCAAAAGTAGCTATTTAATTCGAGATTTTGATATAAACTCCCGTTTTTTATCCCCTCATTCATAAGAATTTTCCGTAAAAGCGGTATTGTCCGTCGGCACACCATTGCCCAAAACGAGTTTGGAACAAACGTGTGCCGACTACCGCATAGCTGGAGAAAAGGGCATTGCCTCACGCCTAAACGATGTTTAGACAGATGAAGCAATGCCCCTTTCTTTTGCGCCTATGCCAAGAGATGCTTTTACGGGTTTTCAAATGATTTTTCTTTTTTCGCTGTCTCTTTTGCCGGAAGCGGAAAGTGAATGCAGAGTGTGTCAGCCTGCCCCATGAATGAAACAGGCGCCCACACACAGCCGGACAAACCGGGAAGAATGATTGTTGCCACCCGGCTGAACAAGTTCCGTCGGATCGGAAACAATCATACTTCCTTTGTTGTGGTTTGCCCTTTTCACGCTTCCGGTGATGTCTTTTTCCTTTTGGTGATTCTTTTTTTTACGGATTTTCCCCTGAAGTTTTTTTCTACACAATCTGCCTCTGTTTTCGTTTACCTCCATTTTGCGCCTTTCAGTAAGCCGCATCAGTCAGTCATTTTCGTTCTGGGCGCAAAGGTAATTCCGGGATTGGACGGGAAAGCAAGGTCAAGCCTCCTGTTTTCGGTAAAAATCTCCAGCCCTGCGGGTAGTATTTTGACCGAAAAACCTTGCATTCCCTAATCCCTACCTTTTCAAGCACCCGAAACGAAAACGACCGATGCGACAGAAAGACGCATAAAAAAAATGTCGGATAAACGAGAGGCAGATAAGATAGTTTGAAACTCAACTCCCTCAGCTCTTGAATCCGCATTAAAAACAAAAAAATCAAAAACAGCGAAGATATGACGGCAACGGCAAATTTCAGACAAATGGCGCAACACATCGGGTTGGCGATATGCGGCTTGATGATGCGCACCGCCTTCGGGGTGTTCGGCATCCTTTGGGGCATCATCAGAGAGATTGTAAACGGAGTGTTCCGAGTGGCGATAGGTGTAATCGTGGCTATCCTTTCCACCATTGCCTTCTTTGGCTTCATCCTTTGGTTATTCACCCTTTAACCCTTACCGACATGGCAAAAAGAAACAGCAAGACGGCAGCGCAGCAGTGCAGATATTACGAGGTGGACAACATCTTCGTGTATATGGTGGAAACGTACATCAACGGCAATTTTGAAACTTTCCGAAGATTGTACCACGAACTGAACAAGGACGCACGGAGGGATTTCATGGACTTCCTTCTCAGCGAGGTAGAGCCGACCTATTGGAGAGAGATACTGAAACAGATAATCTAAAAATGACAGCGATATGAAAGGAACAGACCATTTCAAGAGAACGATATATATGTACTTGGAACAGCGTGCGGAGGAAGATGCGCTATTTGCAAAGAAGTACCGCAACCCTGCCAAGAACATGGACGAGTGCGTGACCCACATTCTGAACTATGTGCAGAAAAGCGGTTGCAACGGTTTCACGGACGGAGAGATATTCGGGCAAGCCATCCACTACTATGAGGAAAACGAGATAGAGGTGGGCAAACCGATGGACTGCCAAGTGGTTGTGAACCACGTTGTGAAACTCACGGCAGAGGAAAAGGCGGAGGCACGTCAGAACGCTGTCCGCAAATACCAAGAGGAGGAACTCCGCAAGTTGCAGAACCGCCACAGACCGTCAGCGAGAAAAGAAAACCAACCCCAACCCTCATTATTTGATTTAGGCTTATGAAACCGAAGACCAAGATACAGAAAGAGGTGGCAAGACTTTCCGCCAACCTTCGCCCCATATCAGCGACACAAATAGATTGGGCATACCGCCACTGCGTTGAGCATATCGGCTACCGCACCAAGAAAGGGAACATCACCTGTTCCGACTGCGGTCACGAGTGGCACAGCGACAGCGGACTATGCGACACCCTTGAAGGCTGCACCTGCCCCAAATGCCATGCCGAACTCAAAGTGCAGGACACACGCAGACGCATCTACAAGGAAACGCAGAATTTCAGCGTGATAACCACCTGCAAAGGGTATCAGGTAATCCGCGTGGCGCAGGTCAGATGCGAGAGCAGGAAAGGCGAACCGATGCGTTTCTACTGCCACGAGGTCGTGCAGCGTTGGATTTCACCCGACGGCAAGGTTACGGACATGGCGTTGCTCCGTGGCTTCCTTTTCTGCTATTGCGATGTGTGGGCATTAGGCAGCGATATGGAGGTAAGACCGCACAACAGCCTATACGATGATGTGGTGGCAAGAAGCTGTGCATATCCAAAGATGAGGATATTGCCCCAACTCAGACGTAACGGCTTCAAGGGCGATTTCCACGGCATCTCCCCCGTGCGTCTTTTCAAAGCCTTGCTTTCAGACCCAAGAATTGAAACCCTTATGAAAGGCGGTGAGATTGAGGTCATGAAACACTTTCTTTTCAATACCCGTACTGCCGATGAATGTTGGGCATCATATCTGATTGCCAAGCGTCACAAGTATCAGATAGACAACCTCTCAATGTGGTGCGACTATCTGCGTATGCTCAAAAAACTCGGTCAAGACCTCCGTAACCCGAAGAACATCTGTCCCGAAGATTTCATGGCGGCACACGACAACGCAACCCGAAAAATTGAAGC
The DNA here is from genome assembly GCF_900021155.1 of Alistipes sp. CHKCI003. Classification (GTDB taxonomy): domain Bacteria; phylum Bacteroidota; class Bacteroidia; order Bacteroidales; family Rikenellaceae; genus Alistipes; species Alistipes excrementavium. The sequence continues at coordinate 61,504 of NZ_FCNT01000100.1, read as the reverse complement.
CATACACGAGAAGGAAAGAGCCGCAGAGCAACGCCGTTGGGAGATTGAAAGGCGTGAGCGTGAGCAACAGCGACAACTCCAACGAAAGAAAGATGCGGAGGATTTCATCGCCAACAAATCCAAATTCTTCGGCTTGGTAATCACGGACGAGGAAATAATCGTCAAGGTGCTTGAAAGCATAGACGAGTATTACAACGAGGGCAAGACGCAGGGCATCTGCGTGTTTGGCAGTGGATACTACAAGAAAGCCGACACCCTCATACTATCGGCAAGGATTGGCGATGAGATTATTGAAACCGTAGAGGTGGACTTGCGAACCCTCGAAGTGGTGCAGTGCCACGGCAAGCACAACCAGGACACCGAATATCACGAGCGCATCATAGACCTTGTGAACAAGAACGCCAACCTTATCCGTGAGCGGATGAAAGCGGCATAGCATAACCCCTAAAACAACATTGATATGGAAGTAAGAATTGAAAGTATGATTTGTGTGTGGGATGATGCAATCCCCACGATGTTCCTTGAATTTGTGAACCTCCTCACTCTCACAACGAGTGAGGGGGAATTGAGAAAGAGCGTAAAGGAGTTTGCCGAGAAGCACGAACTTGACAAGTTTTTCCTTTACGGCTTCGGCTCACACCATTTCTACCTGCACCAACGCTACACAAGCAACCCCGAAATGGTGATGAAGAACAGAGTTCTGTCAGTACATTTTTAACCATCTAAAAAGCAACATTATGACAACACGAATGACCATCAACGGAGTAAGCACCTGCGCGGAAGCAGGTACGGAGAAATACGAGCGTTTCCAATCGGGTATCGGAAGACGCAGGCGGACACTTGTGCAGTACGACTACCGCCACCCCATAGACAGAGAATTGTTCTCTTGTGTCAAACCCACGTTGGACGAGTGCCGAGCCGCACGGGACAAGTGGCTGAACGCAAAGAAGGGAAAGGAGGACAGACTATGAACACGACCTATCAAACGCTGATAGTCAAGTTCAGCGAACCTATCACGGCATTGGACGGTATCTTTGACGATACCGGAGCGTGGGGAACGGACACCCTCAAGGGGTGGATAGATGATTACGAAAGCACACGTTTCACCGCCACCGACAGCCATACGGCAGTCATCACGAGCGAGTACAATATGGAATGTGTGAAAGAGTGGCTACAACGGCAGACCCCCATTTCCGAAATGCGAGAATTTTGAACGGGATGGCGGTGTCCGCACCGCCAATACTTAAAACCCTAAAAACAAAAGATATGATAGCCAAGACGATATTACAGCAGATAGGCGGAAAACGCTTCACCGCCATGACAGGTAGCCGTGATTTCATAGATATGGGCAACGGCTTACGGATGAGCCTTGCAAGGAACAAAACAAGTGCCAACCGCCTTGACATCATCTATGACGAAGGGGCAGACCTCTACAATATGCGCTTCTACCGCAGGACGTTCAGCAAAAAGACCTTTGAGTGCAAGACAAAGGACATTGCCGTACACGAGGGTATCTATTTTGATATGCTGGAGGAAATGTTCACGATGGTGACGGGACTTTACACACGCTTTTGAGTGGCGGGGCGGCGAGAGCCGCCCTACTTTCTTTCAGTGAGCATGATGGCGGACAAAGAAAGTAGCAAAGAAACCTTTGTCCAATCTGCGATAACTAAAAAATCCGCAAGTAAAACTTGCGGAGGCTATATATTGGGTCGTTATTTTTTGGTGGAGGGGAATGATAATCTCGAACCGTTGAACTACACATTTCTGCTTCGTCTCCATTTCCCCCAACGATTTGATACGTTCAATCATTTTTGTTGTTCCTTTCTGAATTTTCCTAAATACTTTCTTCATAATTTCGCTATACTTTTTATGGTTAATAACTATGTTTTGTATTGCTCTCACAACACTTACAACTTGAAGTGTTATTTGGAAACCGATAGGCAAAAATGGCTCAACGATGTCAATTAACGAGAAAATCCTACGATAATCTATCAAGTGATAGAGCAAAAGACGTGCCAAGTTAAATATGGCACGTCTTTTGCCAGTTTTGTCAGTCCTTTTATGGGATATACAACAGCGCAAACTCCGCCTTTCTCCGTTTGAGCAGCATGGCGTGGCGTTTTCCTTTGTAGTTGCAGAAGGCTATATACTCACGGTAGATGTTCCTGTCACCAGCTTCCAGCTTCTTGATTAAGGTGCTTTTGGGGATTGTTTTGCTGCCTAACAGCTTCGCCGGTCCCACATTGTAAGCTAACGTGCCAAGCAAAATCGAATCAACCCCGAATTTACGGAACATGGCGACAAATTTGCGCAGGTCTTTCCGCAAAAGTTCATCCGCATCCCGTTTTGTCATGGTTCGTGCCGAATACTTCTCGTTTGGCAAAAGTTTGTGACCCCAACCGACGTATGGGTAGTGTTTTTCTGAGTGCCAGCCTTCAAAGTAGCGGCAGCATAAAAAAGCACGTTCCATAAGCGGCAGTCGGTAGATTGCCGCCTGCCCGTCCGTTCCCTCTTGGCGGCTGATCTGCGCGGACACAGAACAGACCGTCAGAAGTGAACAGAGCATTGTCATGAATACACGCATCATTTCAACAAGGGGCTGAAGTTGCCGATGGGAACGATGGTAAGATCGTCGTCCTTTACATTCCTGTTGTTGAAGTCAAATTCCAGTTCGTAGGAGTTGCTAAAGTTATCCTCCACCACCACGATGAAATTATGCGCCTCATCACCCGCCGCCGTGTAGTACAGGCGGAATTTTTCGTTCTCCAGCAGGTAGCGGTCGTTAGGCAGGAAGGTGATGCCGTTATCCATTTTGAGCGAGCCTTCCCCCTCGAACTGGAAATAGCGGATGGTATAGAGCGTACCCGAAAAGTCGCCCTCCTTTTTCAGTTCACAGCGGATTTCCACTGTCTGCCCCTTTACTACCTTGTTCGGCACGGGCATGACCTCCACCGTGAAGGGATAGGACTGCTGGATGTCCATGTCATCGTCACATGACACGAGGGTGAATGACATGGCGGCTATCAGGCATAACGCCACTGCCTTGAATATTGATGTTCTCTTGTTTCTGTTGTTCAGTATGTTCATTGTTCTTCGATTTTTAGATGGTTGTTTTTCTGTTTTTTCGTTGTCAGTTGCAGGTACTCGTTCAAGTCCTTGCAACCGTCATAGAGGGAGGAACGGTCGGTGACACGTTCCCCGTATCGCATGGTAAGTGCGGCAAGCGTCCGCCGTCCGGCTTCGTCACGGTCGAGGAAGCAGCCGATGCGCCCGTATCCGTCCAGCAATCCCGCCGCCTTCTCCACGTTGGCGACTGAGTTCAGCACAAGACAGTCAGCGTTACCGGTTACACCAAGCGTCACGGCAGAGAGAAAGTCCATGAAGCCCTCGAACACGAGGCACTCGTCAGCCGGGATGTCATTCGCCTTTACCAGTGATACAGACTTCGGAGGTATGCAACCCTTGAAATATCGGCTTCTGACTTCATAGCCACCTGCCATGTTCGGAAAGCCAACGGCAAAATACCGTTTCCCACGCACACCGTAGTTCAAGCGGCAGCAGTGACGGGATGCGATGGCGTAAGGGATGCCCCGTTCCTCTAAATACTCCGTCAGCAGTGAGCGGAGCAGCGGAGCGACCTCCACATCCTCAAAAACGGATTCGGTCGGCTTCGAGAGATAGACGGGCTTTTCCCATCCGGCAACCGTCATATTGGCGGCTTCCGCTATGAACTTCGCTTGCTTCATGAAGTCATCGCTTTGCAGAAACTCCCCGGCAAGCGTGAAGATGTCGCCGCCCTTGCCCAAACCGAAGTCGTACCAGAGCTGTTTCGCCACGTTCACACGGAAAGAGGATGTGCGCTCGCCCCTGTACGGGGCAAGATACCACAGCTCGTTACCGCTCCTTCTGACAGGCTCATGCCCCAGCCGTGCGAGAAAATCCGCAAGCGGCATCCTTCTGACAGCATCTATTTCCGTCCTTTCCATGCCCGTGTCAGTTGATGATGAACTTGATACCGACCCCGAACTGCGTGTGGAACTTCCGTGTGTCGCCACCCCAAAGGCAACGCTCCCGCAGGTTGGCAAGCAGGGCGATACGGTCTGCCACGTAACACTCCACATCGAGCGTCAGCGCACCGCCGTAGATGAAGGCGTCCCGGTCGTGCAGCGTGGAGCCGTCATGCAGCACCTTCTTCCCCCAATTTACCGCCTCATATCCGGCGAGAGCCGAAGCCCCGGCATAGACGAAAACAATCTTTCGGGCGTCCGACAGTATCTTGAAGTAATAGCCGCCCTCCGCCGTGAACTGCGCCACGGGTATCTTGGTGTCCTTGTAGGGATTGTTCTTCAACAGGTATTCGCCACCGAACACCCACTTGTTCCCCTTCTTCGTGTAGGTGGAGAGAGCCGCCCCGAAGCTGTACCCGCCGTCCTTGCCGCCGAGATTGAAGCCGTCCGCCATGTCCGCCCTCACCTCGATGCCCTGCATCTTCGGCAGACACCGCTGGGCGTGCGCCTGCCCTGTAAAAAGGGCAAGCGACGCGATGATTATTGCGATGTACTTTCTCATGGTCAGCGTACTTGAAGTTCGTTGATGGTACCCGCGCGTACCAAATCCTCGTTCTCAATCACGAAGGACTGGTGACGGCCGCCGTTCTTCTCGTTCAATTCCACCACGAGGCACTTGTCATCGGGGATGGTGAACTTCGCCATCGTGAAGACCGTGCGCTCGCTCTTTTTGCCCGGCACGAGGGTGGCGTAGTTCTGCGCGCGGAGCGGCAGAATAATCTGCTCCTGCACGGCAGTACGCTTCGCAACCTTCTTGTCCACGATTTTCCAAGTGATGTAGTCCACATCGAAAGGCACGTTGCTCTGGTTCTTTATCTCCGTGTGGAAATAAAGCAAGCCGTTGTGCGTGTAGATGCCTTTCAACAGGTATTGGATGCCGAAACGCTTGCAGCCGATATGCTTCACCTCGCGCTTGTTCTGTTTGTGGATGGACTTCATGATAAGGCGCACCAGCATCGGGCTTTCGCTGCCCAGCTCTTTCAGATAGATTTCCTGCGCGTTGTTCGGGCGGTTCACCGTGCTGCCGTCATGGATGAAGTCGCACATCTCCACGTTGAGCAACAGCGGTTCGGCGGCGTACTTCACGTTGAAGGTGTAGAAACTGCCGTCCTCCGTGATGACGGACATATTCGTTTCGTTGGGAAAATTCCTTACGGTAGCCTTCACACGGATGATGTTCTCCGCTCCGTCGGCTTTCCCGGCAATCAGGTCGGGCGAGCCTAAATCGACATAGCGCACCTCCGCCGGAAAAATGACGTGGACGGTCTTGTCGTAGGTCACTTCCAGACCGTGCGGCGGTATCATGCGGTCGAAGGTCAGCTTGCGTGACAGCCCGTGATATAGGTCGCCGTCCGCCTCCTTCTGCGGATAGACCTCCTTCGTCAAGGTCGGTTGTTCACTTCCGTTGGTCGTTTCAACGGTTACATTCTCCTGCGCGTTGGCAGTTATGATGCCCATAGCGAGGGCAAACATGATGATTACTTTTCTCATTACTTTTGGATTTTAGTGGTAATTTTTATTGTTTTCAATATTTTTCTTGGTAAAGCATGACCCTGTACCCGGCTTTCAGATGCACCTTGACGGTTCGCATCTTTTTGGCGATGTACTGGCTCGTGCCTTGTATCAGCCCCTTGCCCAAGTCGGAGGCGAGCTGCGCCCCGGCATTGGTGGAGATGTTGATGCTGCTTCCCAGCGAGCCGCCCATGTTGGCGGCGACCTCCCGGACGGCGTTCATCTCCATCGAGTTCGGGATGAAGATGCCGGGCTGTCCGTCCGTGTCATAGACCGCAAGCTCCACGGGGATAATCGTGCCGTCGTATTCCAGCGAGGTAATCTCGATGTCGAGCCGCTCACCCTGTATCTTGCCCGTGCCGACCACCACCGCACCCCGGGGTATTGTCCTGCCTGCCACCGCCATAGGCTCCAGCAGGCGCAGCCTTACCGTCTGCCCGTCCGTCACGCTCTGCGCCCCATGCACGCACGCCGGTATGGTGTTCCTGTCCAATACCTCCGCCGTGCCGACAGCCGTGTTGAAACCCCGGTTGCGTTCCTGCGATAAGGCGGCGACAAACTCCGCGTTACTCATAGGCTGTGAGAGTGAAGAAACTACTTGATGCTCCACCTGTCTGATAGGCATTGCCTTGTTCTTCTTCCCTTTCTGCACGGTAGTTGGCTCTGCCCTCTGTTCCGCCGATGGCTGTCCTCCGTTCTGACCGCCCATGTACTTTGCCGCCAGCTCGTAGGACTTCTCCATAAGAGCCACCTGCTCGTCCATAGAGGAAGCCTTGCCCCTCTCGCTTTCCAGTTCCGACTCCAGCGATGCGATGCGCTCCAACAATTCGTCCATCTCCGCATTGTCGTTTTTCGGCTGGTCGTAGAAGTTTCCGAGCGTGGCGTTCAGGTCACGGTAGGCGGCTGCGGAGGACTGGATGGTCTGCGGCGTGGCTGGCTTTGCCCTTTCTTCCTTGCCGCCCGGATTGGCGAGGTCGAAGTCCACTCCGTTCTCCGTTCCCGCTATCTCGCGGTCGAACATGTCGCCCAGCTGCCCGATGGCACGGTTGCGGCTCTCCTGACGCTCTTCCATCTCCCCATGCTCGTAGGCTTTCAGCTTGTCGCCGATAATCTGCCGGTTCGCCTTGTCAGCGTCGGGCATCTCGGTGTTGTATCCGTCCGTTCCCGGCGGTTGCTCCTTGCCGGAGGACGGGGCGAATATCAGCCACATCGCCCCGATGAACACCAACACCATAGCGGGCAGCACGATCATCTTCTGCCGTTTCAGCCGTTGCGCCTCTGTCAGCGGTTCGCGCTCCTTTTTCGGTTTCCCCGTTTCGGGAGCAGCTTTGTTCTCTTTCGTCGGTTCATTCTTTGTCTGTTCCATATAAATAAGGTGTTAAGTGATTGCCTGTTTCCGCCGGGGTCGGCAGTTCCACCCGTCCGGCGTGTCCCGTTTCCATGCGTGAGCCGTCGTTTCTGCCGATGTCATAGACGGCTCTGCCGAAGGTATAGAGGGCAAGCACCGCGAAGGCGGCGAGCATCCCCAGCACGATGCGGCGGCGTGTTTCCGGTGGCAAACCGTCCAGATACCCTTTGAGCCTTGCCACCAGCCGTTTCCGTTTGTCGTGGAGCTTCCAGTATGCGCCCCACATTGTTTTTCTGATACTTTTTACTTTCCGTTTCATAATCCGTTACCGTTTGATTGTCTGTAAATCCTTGTTCTCGATGATGGTGAAGCCCTCGATGGTGAAGCCATTGGGGTTGTCGTCCGACCGTGATGCGTTCAGCAGGCGGCAGGTGGTCACGAGACTGCGCTCGGTGACATTGCTTTGCCGGATGATTTTCTGCGTGGCGTAGGTCACGGCTCGGTAGGGATAGGCGTTGAAGTCACACACCACGCTGTCCACCTTCAACACTTGGTTGATGTTTCCGGCGATGATGCGGTTGTAGTACCCCTTCTCGGCGAAGTCCGAATAATAGTGGTACACGCTCTTGTCTGCCAGCAGCAAGGCACGTTTTACGTTGTGTTCAATCGCGCTTTTTTCAGGTGACAGCGTGAAGAAAAGCTCGTGGAAGCGGCGCACATGCTCCCGTGCTTCCGCCGGGCGGTTCTGCGATAAATCCTGAGAGAGAGCCAGCATCAGCGACTTGCCGTTGTCCAGCACATAGATTTTCTCCCGTTGCTTCTCCGCGAAACGGTAGGAGTTCCACACGCTCCACACCGTCACCACGGCGCACAGCGAGAGGAAGACGATACCGAACAGGCGTATCTGCCTGAACGACGATTCGATGTTTCTAAGTGATTTGAATTCCATTTATATTTTTAATTTATGATTGCACATTGATTATTTCAGCAATTTGCCGACACGTCCGACTGCGTTTCCTGCGGTCGCTCCTGCAATTCCGCCAGCCATGCTTCCGGCGCGTCCCGCCATCTGGTTCACGTTGCGACCGTAACCGCCCATGCCTCCGGCTTGGATAATCCAGCCGGCAACGGTGGGAATGGTGAAGTATCCGATGATGCCGATGCAGAGGAACACGATATACACCCCGTCGCTCGAATCCAGCGAGAAGTTCGGGTCTGTCTGCATCCGCTCGATGTCGCTTTGCAGCATCAGCACCTGTATCTTCGCCAGTATGGTGCTGAACATGTCCGACACCGGAAGCCACAAATAGACCTGTATGTAGCGGCATATCCACTGCGTGAGCGTGCTTTGGAAACCGTCCCATACCGACAGGGCGAAGGCTATCGGACCGAGTATCGCCAGCACCACGAGAAAGAAGGTGCGGACGGTGTCTATCACGAGGGCGGCGGCTTGGAACAGCAGTTCGAGTATCTCGCGGAAGAAGTCGCGGATGCTCTTCTTCATGTTGTACATTCCCCGGTCGATATACATTCCCGCCATCGTCACCATGTCGGAGGGCGACCAGCCGAGTTCCTCCAGTTGCTTGTCAAATTCCTCGTTGGACACGAGGTAGGCGGTTTCGGGGTTGCGTACCATCGCCTCGTATTCCAGTTTGTCCTTCTGCTCCCGGTATCGGTTCATGTCCAGCGTTTCCGCCTCCAGCATCTTTGCCGTGCCCTGTACGACGGGTGAGAGGATGCTGTTTATCGTGCCCAGCACCACAGTCGGGAAGAACATGATGCACAGACCGATGGCAAAAGGACGGAGCATCGGGAATACGTCTATCGGTTCAGCTCTCGCCAGCGACTGCCATACCCGGTAGGCGACGTAGAACAGCGCACCCAGCCCGGCGATGCCTTTCGCCACACCCGCCATGTCCCCACATAGCGGCATCATCTGCTCATAAAGTGAGCGTAAAATCTGATGAAGGTTATCGAACTCCATAGGCTTACCAGTATCTTTCGTTCATGTTCCCGTACAGCCCCATGATGCGGTCGAGGTCGTTCTTTTTCTTCGCACGCAGATAACTCACGGAGATGTTCTTGTTGGTGTAATAGCTCACAAGGTTGCGGTAACGCTTCATTTTGGAGTAGCAGCGTTCCACCACGTCCATGCGCTCCTTGTCGGTCATGGAGAGCGTGGTGATGTTCACCACATTCCTGAGTTCCGTCAACACTTCGTTGCTCTCTTCCAGCAGTTTCGTGTAACCGAAAGCGATTGCCGACAGCTCTTCTGGTCTGAAATTTCCATCACGGAGCATCCTTTGGAAACTGTTTACATAAATGTCGGTGATGTCGCCTACCATCAGGATGGTCTGCTGCACCTTGCGGGCGTCCTTGACCAGATTGTTCACCGATTTGAGGGCATCGTAATACTTCTTGCCCTGCTGATAGATTTTCACCGTCTCCTGAAAGTTGCTCACCATGTTCGTGGCGGTCTTGGAGGTATGGATGATGTTTTTGGAGGCATTGATGATGCCCTGCGCTAGATTGCCCGGATCGCTTACGACCCACTGTGCGCTTGCCCTGCCTGCGAAAAGCAGGCACAGGCAGATAATCATTGTTATTCTTGTTCTCATGTTACTTTGGATTTTAGTGGTTGTTATTCTTCGGTCGGATGTCCCGGCTGCGGCTTCACCCGCACATAGTCCCCGTTTGGCGAGAAAGTCAGCACATCCGTGGCCTCGTTGTAGGACACGTCGATGCGGAAGCCGGTGTTCATGAACAGGTTGCCGTTCTCCTCCTGCAAGAGATAGGTTTCCGGCTTGAGCTTGCGGCGCAGACCGCTACGACGGAACACCGTCACTTTGTAGGCTTCGCCCTCCTTGTAGATAAGCACGTCAGGTTTTCCCTCCACGCTCTCCCAGTTCCCGCACAGCATGTCGCGGCGGTTGTCGGCCACGTCGCAGGATTGCAGCATCATGACCGCCAATCCGATAAGGCACTTGCTGACTTGCAGCATTTTCACTTTTGGTAAATTCATACGCATTTTTCTTTTTTCGTTGATAAATTCATTTTTAATTGTTGGTTGTTTCCTTGTTTCTCCGCTTCTCGGCAAGTTGCCGGATGGCGGCTTCGATGTCGCCGCCCAACTTCTCCGCCAGATGGTAAACCTCCACTTTCTCCGTTTCCTCGGTGGTGTACGCCAGATACTCTTCTGCACTGACCTCGGTGGCATAGACCGCCGATTGTGTGCCACCCAAGCCTATCCACACCTCCTTGTAGAGCCGTGAAGGGTTGTTCGCCATGTTGATGGAGAGTATCTGCCCCTTCTCCTTTTCCGTCAGTCCGAGCAACGCCTGTATCTGGTCGAACTTGTTCATGTACTTGCGCTGGTCGAGAAGTATCTTGCAGTCGGAGTTGTTGATGATGCTTTCCTTGACCACGGGAGAGGAAATGATGTCGTCCACCTCCTGCGTCACCACGATTGCCTCACCATAATACTTTCGCACGGTCTTATACATATAGCGCAGATATTCAGCCATGTTCGCCGAAGAGAGAGCCTTCCAAGCCTCTTCCACGATAAGCTGTTTCCGCACCCCTTTCAGACGCCGCATCTTGTTGATGAAGGCTTCCATGATGATGATGGTCACGACGGGGAACAGTTCGCGGTTTTCTTTAATCGAATCTATCTCGAAGACGATGAACCGCTTGCCGAGCAGGTCGATGTTCTCCGTGGAGTTGAGCAGGAAATCGTAACGCCCGCCCCGGTAATACTGCCGCATGGTGGTGAGCATGTTGTCGATGTTGAAGTCGGACTTCTCCACCTTGATGTCACGCTGTGCCAGTTCCTTGCGGTAGTCGTCACGCATATACTCGTAGAAGGTGTTGAACGACGGCACGATGCTACGGTCGGATTGGATGCGCTCAATATAGGCACTCACGGCACTGCCCAGCTCGCCGCTCTCCGTCTTTGTCACCTTGTCGTCCTCCGACTTCCAGAGCGTCAGCAACAGGGTCTTGATGCTGTCCTTCTTCTCCACGTCGAAGATGTAATCGTCGGTGTAGAACGGGTTGAAGCTGATGGGCTTATCTTCCGTGTAGGTGAAGTACACGCCGTCCGCTCCGCCTGTCTTGCGCCGGATCATGCCGCACAAACCCTGATAGGAGTTTCCTGTGTCCACCAATACCACATGTGCGCCTTGCTCATAATATTGGCGCACGAGGTGGTTCATGAAGAACGACTTGCCGCTGCCCGAAGGACCCAGCACGAACTTGTTGCGGTTCGTGGTGATACCCCGCTTCATCGGAAGGTCGCTGATGTCGAGGTGCAGCGGTTTCCCCGTGAGCCTGTCCACCATCTTGATGCCGAAGGGCGAGAGCGAGCTGCGGTAGTTGGTTTCCTCTGTGAACAGGCACACCGCCTGTTCGATGAAAGTGTGGAAACTCTCTTCCGCCGGGAAGTCCGCCGCATTGCCGGGTATCGCCGCCCAGTAGAGTGTCGGGCAGTCGATGGTGTTGTGGCGCGGCACGCATTCCATGCTTGCCAACTGGCTGCCCACGTCGTTCTTGATATGCTTCAGTTCCTCCGCATCGTCGCTCCACGCCATGACGTTGAAGTGTGCCCGTACCGAGGTCAGTCCGTAGGAATGGGCTTCGTTCAGGTATTGGTCTATCCACTCGCGGTTGATGCTGTTGCTCCTTGAATAGCGAGATAGCGACTGCATGTTACGGGCGGACTTCTCGAACTTCTGCAAGGTTTCCTCACTGTTGTCTATCAGCACATACTGGTTGTAGATATGGTTGCAGGAGAGCAGAAGCCCCACCGGGGAGGCGAATGACAGTCGGCAGTCACTCCGGTCGGTGGAGAGCTTCTCGTAACGGGTGTCGGTAGCCACCTTGCCCGGCAGGTCTTCCGCGTCGGAGAGGGTGTGCAGACACAGGCGGTTGTCGCCGATGCGCATCTCCCTTGCCGAAAGCTCGATGTCCTGCAAGGTGGTGTCACCTTCCGGCATGAGCGAGAAGTAGCGTTCAATAAGTCCCGTCTTTCCCTCAGTACCCACAATCTCATCGGTGGAGAGGCGGCGCAGCCTGACAAGCCCGCTGTCGTTCATGATGCGCTCGAACTGTTCGCAGGCTTCCAAGAACTTGGTCGTGGTTTCCCTGTCCAGCTCCTTCGGGATGATATGTCCCCGGCACAGCGTGCTGAAATTGCTCTGCATCCGGTTACGCTCCTTTGTTGTCTTGGTCAGGTAGAGGTAGCAGGTGTGTTTCAGGTACGGACGCTCGTTGAAGTGACGCTCGAAAGAGCGGCTTAAAAAGCTCATGTCGTCCTTCTGAAGCTCCGGTTTGTAGCGTTCCTTGATGAACCAGTCCTGTTTGTGGACGACGGAGTAGTCCGGCAGCACCTTGATAGCCTTGCACCAGCAACTGTGTATCGCCTCGTACTCCGCACCCGTCACGGTGTAAAGTTCCGGTAGTTCCACCTCGAAAGCCACCGTGATGTCGGCGTCCTTTGAGATGATGCAGCCATGCTCCACCGCTAAAAGTGGGAACCTGTTTTCCAGTGTTGTCATTTTCGATGTATTCCTCATTGTCTTTCTTCCTTTCGTTGTCGTTTGAACAGACGGGTTATCCGCCGCCGGTTGATAAGGTATCGGGGATGGCTCCGTGCCGCTCCTAATTTCATCAGCCCGTGTTCACCGTACCGGGCGTTCAGCGCGAAGGTCTGCCATACAAGGAGGGAGGACGATGCCGCGCCGAAGCCGATACATATCCACTGGTCGATACCGACCATGTAGAGGATGACGAACAGGACGAAGAGAGCCAGCAGACCTCCGCAGAAGATGAAGAGGTACTGTGCCTTCAAGCCCTTGAACTCTACCGGACGGCCGATACCCTTGTTGATTGGGTATTCAGCCATACATTATTTATTAAAGGAAGAATGAGCGCAGGATGGTGGCGGCAACAATCAGGAAGATGCACGCGCCGAACCACGAGGCGGCTGTCTTGCTGGTGTCGGGGTCGCCCGATGAAAACTTGCCGTACACTTTTACGCCCCCGATAAGCCCGACGACTGCACCGATGGCGTATATCAGTTTAGTTCCGGGGTCGAAATAAGAACTCACCATAGAGGTGGCTTCGTTGATGCCCGCGATGCCGTTTCCCTGCGCGAAAGCGGAGGCGGTTGCGGCGATGACAAGTGCCGCGGAGAGGATTGCTTTTCTGTTTTTCAAGATGTTCTTGTTCATAAACTGTTCTTGTTTTTTGCCGTCAAAAGGGTGGATGGTCCTTTGTCGGGCGGTTGATACTTTGTTTCTTTACTTTGGTTTTAGTGGATGCCCGTTTGTTTCCACGGACGTGGGCGTGTCCGTTGCGGATGGGGATGCGCCTTGCGTTTCCTCGCCGCGTGGGTTGATGTCATTCTTTCATGTTCATTTCTTTTATTGTTGTCATACATAGTTGCGAATGTCGAACTCCTCGATGTTGTCCGGCACGACGAACTCCTTTTCAGATTTCTTCAGCCGAATCTCGATAAGCCCCTTGATGCGGATGCCTATCTCCGAAGAGCCTTCCATCATTTTCTCGTACAACTCCGTGCCCTCCATGTCGGTGAACACCTTAGCCGCCTTTTCACGTTCCGCCTGTGTCGCGTCCGGGTTTTTGGCGGTCTTGCAGGCGTCGTCAATCTCGTCAAAGCTGCTGCCCGAAGCCCGTGGCGTGTCCGAGGCGTCCTCTTCCGGTTCGTCGTCCCCGTATCCCAGTTCCTCCGGCGGTATGCTCGTGAAGGTCTCATCGAGTTTTTCCTCCGGGACTTGTGCCGGGCGGGATGCGTTTCCCGTTTTTCCGTCGTCAAAAGTAGCCTCTTCCTCCGACAGCTCAATGCCTTTTTCAATAGTGGCGGCTTCTTGCGTCGGTATGGCAGCGGTTGTCCGGGTGGATGCCATCCTGAAACGGCTCTTGCCGATGATGTCCGCCTTTTCCGCAGGGACTTCCTCGTGTGCCGCTATGCGTTTAGCCTCATTCCCGTCCAGTGACCGCCATAATCCGACAATGCCCTTGAAGAAGCGGACAATCCGCGTGTCCATGATGCGCTCGTAAAGGAGCAGGAACAGGAACCAGAGGTTGCAGCCGACCGATACCGCCAGCAGAATGTCTGTCATGCTGATTGTGTAATTCATATCCTTCCGTTTTTGGTTAGAATACTGAATTGTAATTTCGGGCATAAAGGCTCTTTATCGCATCTTCGCACTGGTTGAAGTGGTGCGTCAGCACATGGTCGATGTAAGCGGACAGCGTAAGCCGGTCATGCCCGATTACACGGGTGATACGCATGATACGCTCGTGGTACTCCGGGCGCACATACGCCATCTTCCCCTCACGTGCCTTTACTTCCGGGTCGCGGATGAACAGGCGTTCATAGTCCTTCTCACTGCATTTGCCGCTTACCGGGACAGGCGACAGTATTTCCACACTCGCCTGCACTTGGGTAAACATACCTCCGCAGTCTTGCTGTGGTCTTTTTTCATTCGGTGTCATTTCTTTTTCCATTTTCAAATCAGATCTTCACGTTGTTTCTTGTACAGTTCGTTGATTCTCTCCTTGTGCTGTTCCAGATGCTGGCGCAGCACGGTATCCACATATCCGCCTACTGAGATTTCCCCTCCGGCGATGTCGTTCACGATTCTGAGGATCTTGCCGTGGACGTCACGGCTGATATAGACACATTGGCGGGTCTTTATCTCGTTGCGGCGCAGGAATAGCTCGTTGTAGTCCTCGTCCTGCCTTTTCCGGCGTCCACTTTCCCTCTGCGCTTTTTCCCGTGTTACGGGTTGCACAGGAGATGGTTCCGGTGCGGCGGTGTCCTCTTCGGTCGGTGCAGCTGCGGGTACTTCCTGTGCGGGGCGCAGTGTCCCGTCCTGTGTGCGCCGCCCGATGGAGGCTAACAGCAGTTCCTCGTCGATGCCTTCCGTGTTCACTTTCCTGCTGCCCATGTTCACTGCGGTCTGATGATGTCGCTTATCTCTTCGGAAAACTCCCGGATGCCACTCCCTTTCAGCAGTGCCGTGTCCATCGGGAAGATGGTGGAGCGGAAAACGCTCTTGCGCTCTTCCGAAAGGTCACGGCGGAACTTCTTGCTGTCGGGCAAGCGGGTGGAAAGTACCGGAAAGCCCATTTCGGCTATCACTTCCTCGTAGATGCCGTACAAGTCGTTCCTCTCCCTGCCGTCCACCATCGTCCAGAACAGATGCAGCCCCTTTGTTTTCGCCTGTCCGGTAGTCATCAGCCTGTCGCGGAACATCGTGACGAATTTCAGGGTACTCTCCACGACAAAGCGGTCGGCACTCAGCGGAGTGAAAATGTAGTCCATCTGCGAGAGCGTCTTTATCACGCCGTTGCTTCGGAGTGTGCCGGGCATGTCGAAGAACACCACGTCGGGTTTCACGTCCTCAGTGGCAATCATCCTCTCGGCATCGTCGAGGGCGTTCACCGCATTGCTTTTGACGATGGTGTAGGCGTTCTTTTTGATCCGGCGGAAATGGTCGCAAGCGAGAGCCTTGAAGTAGGTGCTGCTGTCGATAAGCCCCATTTCGTGTTCGCGCAGCCCGTGGATGCTGTGCTGCGGGTCGTCGCAGTCCACGACGGCGACATTGTAGCCTTTCACGTTGTGCAGGTAGCTGGCGGCAAGTGCCGTGACAGTGGATTTGCCGATGCCACCTTTCTGTGTTGCGAATGCAACGAAGATTTCCTTACTCATAGTTCCATTTATTTTAATTGTTGATGATTTGTTTTTCTGTTTCCATACGGATTTGGCTGTCGCACCATCCGCTTCCGTGACTACACACGCAGGCGGGTCGTCGCGTATCCGGTTCTGTGGTGAAGCGGTGCGTCGGACAAATGGTGATTGACGACATTGCGTCATGAAGTCATTGAATCCATACGTCACCGAATTGTCGGAGAACCGGGTTTCCGACGGTTCGGGTATCCGTTTCGGCAAGTATCCGAAGAAGCGGATTTCCGGGTATTTGAATGTTCCGTTTATCATATCTTCAAATCGTTCGTTTCTTGAATCATGCTGCAAATAAACAAGTATATTTTGGAACCTGTATCACTTCTCCGGCAAGTGGCGGCACGTTGCGCCGGTTGGCAGTCATTGACCGGGTCAAGCATCTGTCCGATACCGCTTTAAGGGCGTAACTTTGCACCCGGACAGCAGGGTTCGCCGATGACGCGCGGCCCGGAGTCCTGAAAGGTATTTTCCCAATCCGTCCCCTGACGGATTTTTATGTTCACCTGAACATAGCAAGATGTCTTTTCAGCCGCTCAAAATATTTTGAGCAGCCACGAAAAGCACTTGCCCTTGCAGGGGGCGGGCTTTCCCTCCGAAGTCGGGAAGCCTTTCAGAACTGCGGTGCTGTAATCCGAAGCGGCGGCTTATGCCGTCAATCCGCTAAATCCAAAGTAATATGAAAGAGAAAAGGAAAAGCAAATCAGGGAGAAATCCCAAACTTGATCCGGCGGTGTACCGGTACACCGTCCGTTTCAACGAGGAGGAACACAACCGTTTCCTCGCCATGTTCGGAAAATCGGGTGTCTATGCACGGTCTGTTTTCCTCAAAGCGCACTTCTTCGGGCAACCGTTCAAGGTGCTGAAGGTGGACAAGACGTTGGTGGACTATTACACCAAACTGTCGGATTTTCATGCACAATTCCGTGCCGTGGGTACGAATTACAACCAAGTCGTGAAGGAACTGAGGCTGCATTTTTCAGAGAAAAAGGCGATGGCGTTGCTCTACAAATTAGAGCAACACACCGTCGAACTCGTGAAACTGAGCCGCCGGATTGTGGAACTTTCAAGGGAAATGGAGGCAAAATGGTCGCAAAAATCAGTGTAGGAAGTTCGTTGTACGGCGCGATTGCCTACAACGGGGAGAAGATTAACGAGGCGCAGGGGCGGCTTCTCACCACCAACCGCATCTACAATGACGGTTCGGGAACGGTGGACATAGGCAAGGCGATGGAGGGTTTTCTCACCTTCCTGCCACCGCAGATGAAGATCGAGAAGCCGGTGGTGCATATCTCTCTCAACCCGCACCCGGAGGATGTGCTGACCGATATTGAGTTGCAGAATATCGCCCGCGAGTATCTGGAAAAACTCGGTTTCGGAAACCAGCCTTATCTTGTATTCAAGCACGAGGACATCGACCGCCACCACCTGCACATCGTGACGGTCAACGTGGACGAGAACGGGAAAAGGCTCAACCGGGATTTTCTCTACCGCCGCAGCGACCGTATCCGCAGGGAACTGGAACAGAAGTACGGATTGCATCCGGCAGAACGTAAAAATCAGAGATTGGATAATCCGTTGCGCAAGGTGGCCGCATCGGCAGGTGATGTGAAGAAGCAGGTAGGCAACACCGTGAAGGCTCTGAATGGGCAGTACCGTTTCCAGACGATGGGCGAATACCGTGCGCTCCTTTCCTTATATAATATGACGGTGGAGGAAGCGAGGGGCAACGTGCGCGGACGGGAGTATCACGGGCTGGTCTATTCCGTCACGGACGACAAGGGTAACAAGGTGGGCAACCCGTTCAAATCCTCGCTTTTCGGGAAGTCCGCAGGCTATGAAGCCGTACAGAAGAAGTTTGTCCGTTCCAAATCGGAAATCAAGGATAGGAAACTGGCAGACATGACGAAACGCACCGTCCTTTCCGTGCTGCAAGGCACTTATGACAAGGACAAATTTGTATCCCAACTCAAAGAGAAGGGCATCGACACCGTACTGCGCTACACAGAGGAAGGGCGCATCTATGGGGCTACCTTCATCGACCACCGCACGGGATGCGTGCTGAACGGTTCGCGCATGGGTAAGGAGCTTTCGGCGAATGCCTTGCAGGAACACTTCACCCTGCCATACGCCGGACAACCGCCGATACCGCTATCCATCCCTGTGGATGCTGCGGACAAGGCACACGGGCAGACCGCCTACGACAGTGAAGATATATCGGGCGGTATGGGCTTGCTCACTCCCGAAGGTCCGGCGGTAGATGCCGAGGAAGAGGCTTTCATCCGGGCGATGAAGCGCAAAAAGAAGAAAAAACGCAAGGGCTTGGGTATGTAATCAGAGTATCAACAATTAAAAAATCAATGTATGTCACAACAAGAAGACGATTTGAGGGCATTGGCGAAAATCATGGATTTTCTGCGTGCCGTGAGTATCATTTTAGTGGTCATGAACGTGTACTGGTTCTGCTACGAAGCCATCCGGCTGTGGGGCGTGAACATCGGCGTGGTGGACAAAATCCTTCTGAACTTCGACCGCACGGCGGGGCTGTTCCATTCCATTCTCTACACGAAGCTGTTTTCCGTCCTTTTGCTTGCCTTGTCCTGTCTGGGTACGAAGGGTGTCAAGGGTGAGAAAATCACTTGGGGGAGAATCTGGACAGCATTTGCCGTCGGGTTCGTGCTGTTTTTCCTGAACTGGTGGTTGCTGCCCCTGCCGCTGCCGCTTGAAGCGGTGACGGGACTGTATGTCCTTACCATTGGAACGGGCTATGTCTGCCTGTTGATGGGTGGTCTGTGGATGAGCCGCCTGTTGAAACACAATTTGATGGAGGATGTTTTCAACAACGAGAACGAGAGTTTCATGCAGGAAACGAGGCTTATCGAAAGCGAGTATTCGGTCAATCTGCCGACACGTTTCTATTACAGGAAACGCTGGAACAACGGTTGGATCAATGTAGTTAATCCCTTCCGTGCGTCCATCGTGTTGGGTACGCCGGGCAGCGGCAAGTCCTATGCCGTGGTAAACAATTTTATCAAGCAACAGATTGAAAAGGGCTTTAGTCAATACATCTACGATTTCAAGTATCCCGACCTATCTACTATTGCCTACAACCATTTGCTGAACCACCCGGACGGCTACAAGGTAAAGCCGAAGTTCTATGTGATCAACTTCGACGACCCGCGACGCTCTCATCGGTGCAATCCCATTCACCCGGATTTTATGGAAGATATTACGGATGCCTATGAGAGTGCCTACACAATAATGCTCAACCTCAATAAAACGTGGGTGCAAAAGCAGGGCGACTTCTTCGTGGAGTCACCTATCATTCTGTTTGCCAGTATTATCTGGTATCTCAAAATCTATCAGAACGGGAAGTTTTGCACGTTTCCCCATGCTATCGAGTTTCTGAACCGCCGTTACGAGGATATATTTCCGATACTGACCTCTTATCCGGAGCTGGAGAACTACCTTTCGCCGTTCATGGATGCGTGGCTTGGAGGGGCTGCGGAGCAGCTCATGGGTCAGATAGCGTCGGCAAAAATCCCGCTTTCGAGGATGATTTCACCGCAGCTCTACTGGGTGATGTCAGACAGCGAGTTTACGCTGGACATCAACAATCCCGAAGAGCCGAAAATCCTCTGCGTGGGTAACAATCCCGACCGTCAGAATATCTACGGTGCGGCACTCGGTCTGTATAATTCCCGTATCGTGAAGCTCATCAACAAGAAGGGGATGCTGAAGTCATCGGTCATCATCGACGAGTTGCCCACAATATACTTCAAAGGGTTGGACAATCTTATAGCTACCGCCCGAAGCAACAAGGTTGCCGTGTGTCTGGGCTTTCAGGATTTCAGCCAGTTAGTGCGTGACTACGGGGACAAAGAGGCGAAAGTGGTGATGAACACTGTCGGCAATATTTTCTCCGGTCAGGTGGTGGGGGAAACAGCCAAGACGCTCTCCGAGCGGTTCGGTAAGGTGTTGCAGAAACGGCAGTCCATCTCCATCAACCGGCAGGATGTTTCCACCTCCATCAACACGCAGATGGACGCGCTCATTCCACCGAGTAAGATTTCCGGGCTTACGCAGGGAATGTTTGTCGGTTCTGTATCCGACAACTTCAACGAGCGTATCGAGCAGAAGATTTTTCATTGCGAGATTGTGGTGGATGCCGAAAAGGTGAAACGGGAAGAAAGTGCCTACAAGAAAATTCCCGTCATTACAAACTTCACGGACGAGGACGGCAACGACCGCATGAAGGAAACGGTGCAGGCGAACTACCGGCGCATCAAGGAAGAGGTGAAGCAGATTGTGCAGGAGGAACTGGAGCGTATCAAAAACGATCCGGTGCTGTGTAAACTGCTACCAGATAATGAGACTGTCTAACAAGTCCCCAAAATTGAAAATTATCCCTATCGAAGTTTGAAGTGACCCCCAAAAGTTGGATACAATTTTTTTGGGGGGCACTTCAGTTCTGACGGGTAAAATCGTAAAATTCGGACTTGTTAGACAAATACTTACGCGGTTTCAACCTCAGGTACTGAATCTATCGAATTGACAAATTTAACCAATTGCGGATCTGAATCTTTTTGTATGAGGTTTCGGAGACTCTTTTTCAATTCATAAGCATCATCCCCTGCTGTATTTATTAAATCCATATAAAAATCTTTGTTTTGCAGAATCAATGAACGGCATGCCCCATCGGAAATTACAGGTTTCACTATTTTATCAATAACGTCTCCAGCTTGACTTTTCAAATTACCATGCGATCTAAGCCATGTTTCGAAAAATTGAAACTTTATTGCATTGATAGTCTTTTTACCGATGCAGAAATCATTTCTTATATCGGTAACTGTCGATTTAATTTTTCGTTTATCCAATCTTTCAACTATATTCTTGAAACAATTAGGGAAAGGATTCAAACTTTGAGTTCCAGAAGCAATATCCATCAGAATCTTTTTGCCAAATTCAGTCAAGTTATCTGGCAAGGATTTGATTTTAGCCAGTAAATGTTTTATTGCGACAAACCAATAATATGATGTATGTGCTGTTCTTTGGGCGTATAATGTATCAACACTTATTTCAGACAACGCTTCGAACGCTATTTTATTGATATGATCGGTCAGGACATTGCTTATTTTAGTGGTCAAATCGTAAAAAGATGCGTCAGGAATTACATCTTTAATATTGTTCTTAGTGATATACTTATCCAAATCGGTATTCCACTCTGCTAAATGCTCGATAAATACCTCATCCGTTACACCTATTCTGTTCTTAATATCTTCAAATTGGGGCAATATGTCTGAGAGCAATAATTTATAGCCAAGTTTATGATTTACCATGTATTGTAGTGTTTCATTTAATAGCGGTATATTCCATCCCACACTATTTACTAATAAGTCTCCATGATCCACATAATAGTCCATGAGTTCTGCAACATATTTTATATCTCCACCCTCTATTAAGGAAACGGAATGACCATGTGCCAATTGCATGGCGACTAAATCGTAATATCCAGACTCTTTAATGTTTCGGCCATCAGTTTCTAATTCAGAATGCAACTGATTTATGTAGGTTGAATCTAACGTTACAGGTAAAGGTCTTTCTTCGTCAGATGCCAATAAACGATAGGTTGTAAATATAGCCCCTATATTATCTTTATTTACATTCTGTTCATCAATGCAATTCGTGATCGCTTGCAAAAGCGTTGGAAACGTATAGGTAGAATTATCTTTTAACGTTTTTACAATATCTGCATGGTCGAAATTATCGGGTAGTAAGTTTGCCAAATAATTATCGAGCGCCTCCGAATTTGTTGCTACTTGATAATATTTATATGCTTTAGTTGTCGCGTTATCCCGATAGGCAGCATCTGTTGCATTTGCAGCTTGAATATAATCGATAAATGTATTTGGCTTGACTGTTTTTGCTTCAATCAATGACGTAAAATCGCACGCCAACTTATTTTGCGCAATAAACCTGTCTATTGCATCTAACGTTTTGAAATAGTCGCCGCCATTGAAGTCATTGAACCGAACTATCTTCTTATATAATTGAGCAATCACATGGTTTTGGCTTTCCGTGTCTAAATGCAACAGCAGTTCTTGGTATTCGACAGGGAACACCTGCTTCTCTATGGATTCTTTTAATTTCAATTGTGCTATTCTTTGCCATACACGCAGAATAACATCGCTCTTTCGAGTTAATTTATGCAAACAATGTATAATCTTATCGATAAGCGCATTGTCCATACATTGTATAACTTCTTCTAATACAGTGTCAAATTGTTTATTAGTCTCTGCATATTGATTTATGTCGTGGTCTTCTTCTCCGTTGATGCAGCCTTCAATATATTTTTTCAATGGAATTTGTCGAGCATCTTCAACATCGACACCATATACCAAAGCTGCAATTTCGCGTTGTGTTTGCAGATCATTGTTAATTATTGTTTGAATGCCATTCAGATAGTCGCCGGACAATATTTGTTCTACTGGATTTGCCAGAATATCCGTCTTCTTCAAACAGAACAATGCTATGTTTATCATCAAAATTTCGTTACACCACTCTTGTTTAAGAGCGACCATCTCATTGATATATGATATAATTTCCCTAACATTGGCATTAGGATTTACCAATCTGAATATCCGATTTATAGTTTCTTTCGCTTCATTTTCTGTTTCTCCAAATGCTTCAACAAACAGTTTGTTGAATATACTTCGATAGTCGGTAATAACAGGAGGAGCAACACGATAAACAATAGGGAAAGTTTTATTGATAAAATACTTGGTCAGTTGTTTCGTTTGTTCGTCGGTCTCATCTCCGAATGCACAAGCTAAATGTGTTTCATCGAAAGGAATAACAGCCCAAACATTTTCAAAACCGCTATCGGCGAAGAACGTATGGATAGAAGACCATAATTCTTTTACTTTTTCAGCGGGGAGACGATCCATGTTGTCAAAAACAAGGACTAATTTACGTTGTCCTTTTTCCTTGATAAAATCAGAAATGTCTTGCATCCATGTTTTGAACTCGTAAACCGTTGGTTCGTCTTCGCTCAAAGTCTCATAGCAAACGTCCTTTTCGACTTTATCTTGATAAATAGCTAACATATAACTCCATCCATATTTATGATCTTTGCTATATGCCCATTTCCAAACGCACAATGCAATAAGAACTGGCAGTGCAGCTATGATAATAGACAATAAAGAAAACCACCATGTTGTGGGTGTAGGTTTTACTGCATACGCAATAAATGTAAATATCGGAGTTAAAACTGCAACCAAAAATGCCGCAACCATACCATTACTGATAAGGGGATATTTTTCGGTTACGGTCTCCGTTTTACGGGCTAATAAATATTTCAGCTTTTCAGACCATGATACGGTTTTCGTACCTCCACCTTTGACTTTTATTGTTGCATTTCCAGATAGGATACCATCATCAATAAGTTTGCTTGTAAGCAATTCCAATATAGAGCGGCGTTGCAAGTCCTCTTGATGTCCCCATGCGTCATACTCAAAAAAGTAATAGTCGTCTGATAATTCACGTTCCAACATTTTAACCACGTTGGATTTTCCAGATCCCCAAATACCTTCGATGCCGATAATTCGAGGTAAAGTACATTCCTCATCCAATGAATCATTCTGACAAAAATGGCGAGCAATAGTTTTTGCCAACCTTTCTTGCGAACCTCCATCGAATTTGTCAATACCACACGGTTTATTTTGGATAAACCGCGGATATTGCTGTTTGGATTGTAGTTTTGTTTCCATATACGTAATTTATTGATTATACGAACTCCAAATAATTCTCCCGATTTACCACATGAAACTCGGCATAGGGATAGGCTTCTTGGAAGGCTTTCGGTGCGGCCGGCATTTTATTTCCCCACTTGAACTCCAAGGCGGTAAGACTGTCGGCACTCTCCTCAATCAGGTCGATTTCCTGTTTGTCGTAGGTGCGCCAGAAATAGAACTCCCTGTGCAGTCCCTCATTGAAGTTCGCTTTGCGCCGCTCTCCGATGATGTAGTTCTCCCACAGCGCACCGACATCCTGCCGAATGGCCAGCGGTGAGAAAGCCCCGATAATGGCATTGCGAATGCCGTTGTCGTAGAAGTACCACTTGCCAGCTTTTGTAACCTCCTTGCGTAGGTTACGCGAATAAGCCCCCAGACGATAGATAACGAAGACCTTTTCCAATAGGTCGAGGTATTTTTCAACGGTCGTCTTGCTCATGCCGAGTTGTTTACCTAACTCTTCGTAAGAAACTTCGCTGCCCAACTGAAAAGCTATCAATCGCAGTAGATCGCGCATCTTGCTCGAATTTTTTAAGCCGTCAATTGCTAAGATATCTTTAAGCAGGTATGCACCGACAATATCACGTAGGTAGTCTGTTTTACGTTCATAGTTCTCCATCATTACTACTTCGGGATAGGAACCGTAAATCAAGCGCGCTTCGAGGTTCTGGCGGGTTTCAAGTGCCGTTTCCGTCTGTGCGATTTCCCGTTGCGAGAATGGTGTAAGGAGAAATTGCGTACTGCGGCCGACCAACGGTTCACCAGTCTTATTCAGCAAATCGAATGACGAAGAACCACTTGCCAAGACACTTATTCCCGGTATTTCATCAACTATCAACTTCAGAATACTACCGATTTGTGGTATGTTCTGTGCCTCATCAATAGCCAGCAAATCAATACCATCCAATAAATGCCGATAATTGGCTATTGAGCGATTCTCCAATAGTGCTAATGTGTCGTAGTCTTCGCCGTTGAGCATCATCGTCCTACCTGAATAGTTGTCCACAATTTTACGCATCATTACCGTTTTACCAACACGGCGAGCACCAAAAATCAGTACTGCTTTATTGGGCGCGATTCGTGCTGTAATCTTCTCTTGAAGTATTCTATTTACTGTTTCCATACCTTATAAAATATAATGCAAAGATAATCATATTTTTTTAATTGGCGAATTTTACAAAAAAAACGGGCTATTAAATGGCGATTTTTACAACCACAATCTTATGGAAGTTGTTTCATTGTTTTTAGTAATGATATATGTTCATACTATGATGACTCAATAATTTACCAGACATACGTTTCTGAAATTTGTCCTTATAGGAATGAAAAACTCACATATATTGTGCTAATTAATATATAATTAAATGAAAATAAAAAGACAGGATACGAGTATTCCTGTCTTCTCATATGTAATGGATATTTTTTTATTTTCTCATCCGCTCCAACTCCTCATCACGCAACATTCTCTCGTTCAGTTTTTCCTGCATCCTGTCAATGAAATAGGTGCGGCTTTCGTTCTTCCGGCGTTTGATATCAGTGTAGAAGCGGTAGCAGTCTTTAGAATCAACCCCGAATATCTTATAGAGAAGTGGGGCGAGCTGTTTGAGCGGCATATTGCCGTTGTTGATGCAGCCCATCACGTCTATGCCGTAGATAAGTTCCACGAGGTCGATGGCATTGCCCGTCCATTGAAGAAGGCTGGCGGTGGTTTCTGTTGCGTTGTTGGCGGATATTAGTGGTGGCACTTGGGGCGTGGCAAGGAATTTCTGCATCTTTCTTACGAAAGACAGAGCCTTGCTGACGTAGGCGGCAATCTCTCTTTTTTCTTCTGACAGATTACGTACGGGATGGTGCTGCAACTCGATTTCGATGTAGGCAAGCGCGATGACGGTAAGGTTCATGTCCATGCCGCCGTTGCACAGTTCGATCACTTGGGTGGCGAAAGCCGTGTATGCCGTTTCCATATTGCAGTCGCCGGCTTCGTTTATCAGGCGGAAAAAGTCGGTTTCCGCCAGCAAGAAATAATTCATGGTTCTGTCAATTTTGAAAATTACACTTTGTTTTCTGCGTGCGCACATGAATATAATTGGCAAAAAACGCGGCAGAAAATAAAAAATCCAACACTCAATTTTACAAAGTGCTGGATTTCAGAGGTATAAAATTCAGTATTTTTTCACAAGGACAAATTATCTCCGACTTAAATTGTTTGTAATCGGAACATTTATTCTATTCCTGAAAATAGAAATGTATGCTTGCCGCACATTTTGGCTATCTTGCTTTTTTATCAAGGATATAGATAATGCGACATACACCGTTGGGATAGCTTTTCAAAGAGGAAAGCGTCCAGTGTTGCTCTGGCAGAGCCGACTTAAAAAAATGTCGTCCGCTTCCGGATATGAAAGGAACGGTGTATAGTATGATTTCATCCACAGCGTGCATCCGCAGCAGTCCGTTTATATAGTCTGCCGTGTCCGGTGTGGCTTCCGCGAGGTAACGGATGTTTGTGCAGTCTTTTCTCCATTCGTGCAGCATTGAAATGGAATAGTCCGGTGTCACACGGTAAAAGGCTTTCTTCCTGATTTCATCAAGACCGCAACGGTCAAGGCACAAATCCTGATGTGCTTTATCATATAACTCTGAAGAAAGACATCCGTCCATCGTCAGTACGGCGAGAATCTGAACTTTACCCATAATCGTTTCCTTTCGTTAGGCAAGGGTAAAAAAGTAGCGTGCAATTCACACTACCTTCAAGCGATGGCTCTGGTAAAGCCTTTACGGAGAGTACGTGAATGCACGCTATGCGTAAGCATAGCATAAGCATCACGCAATCGTCTCCGTAGTTCCAATTTACCAGATTTTCGCTTGAAACGCCTTGCGGTCTTATCCTATATGTTGGCGGCGAAAAGCTCCTGCCAATCGCCGTTTTTCTCAAATGTTATGCAAAGATAGCCAAATTCAGTGAATTACGGGCTATGATTGCTTGAATTTATATTTAAGTCCATACTCTTCAAGTTTGCTGTATAGTGTTGTCCTGCCTATGCCGAGCAGTTCTGCGGCGACACTCCGGTTGCCGTTTGCCTGTTTCAACGCACGCAATATCCGCTCCTTATCCTCCGCGTCATTGCGCAAGGCGAAGCTGACAGTAGAGGTCGGTTTCGTCACGGCAAGTTCCAGATGCTCTTTCATGACAACACCTTCCTGCGCCTGCAATACAGCACCCATAACTTTCTGCCGAAGTTCCCGCACGTTGCCCGGCCATGCGTGTGTCAGCAACGCTTTACGTGCTTCGGAACTGAACCCGCTCACGCTACACTCCAGCTCTCTGTTTGCCATATCACGGAAGAACTCTGCCAGCGGCATAATGTCTTCTTGACAGTCACGCAACGGAGGAACGGTTATCCCGAAGTCGTGCAGGCGGTACAGAAGATCCTGCCGAAAACGCTTTTCATTCACCGATACCTCCAAATCTTCATTGGTAGCAGCGATGATGCGGACATTGAAATTCCGGTCTGCCTTGTCTCCGACCGGGCGATACCGCCTCTCCTGTATGGCACGGAGCAACATCTGTTGGGTTTCCAACGCGAGGTTTCCTACCTCGTCCAGAAACAACGTGCCGCCTTCCGCCTCATGGAAATATCCTTTCTTGGCATTGTCCGCACCTGTAAATGCACCTTTGACGTGTCCGAAGAAAGCCGACGGTGCAAGCTCTTTGGAGAGTGAACCGCAGTCCACCGCCACAAATGGCTTGCCTGCACGTTTGCTCTTGTCATGCAACAGGTGGGCAATATGCTCCTTGCCCGTGCCGTTCTCACCAAATATCATCACGCTCATATCGGTGGCGGCTACCAGCCTTATGCGGTGCATGATTTTCTGAAAGGCGGAACCTTCACGGGCGAATATAGGCATACGGCGTTGTCCTGCCTGACGTTCTTTCAGTATGGAACGGATCAGGGGGACAAGTTTATCCTCCACAAGCTGTTTGGGAATATAGTCTATCGAGCCGAGTTTCATGCTTTCCACGGCGGTATTAACTTCGGCGTAGTCGGTCATAATGATGAAGGGCTGCATCTTTCCCTCCTTTCGCATCCAGCACAAAAGGTCTATGCCACTGCCGTCAGGCAGACGCAGGTCGGCAACCACGATATCATTATCTGTTGCCTGTTGCAGATGTTTCTTCGCGGTTGAGAGGTGGTAAGCCTTCATATTGCGGTAGCCCTCCCGTGACAGCATATTGCAGACATATTCGCAATACACGATGTTGTCTTCCACCACAATTATTTTTGTCTTATTCATCTTCGTATTTTCTCCTTTCCTCTTCTGCCAACCGTATTATTTCCACTCCCTTATCCAGCACGGCAGTCACGGCATGGCTTAACGCTTCACCATCCGGGAGAGCATCGCCACGAAGCAATCCGTAAAGTACATTCAGCGGTTGGTCGGCACGGAGCACCTCCCACGAACTGCGCAGGTGGTGGATCAGGGAATCCAGCTTTTGCAGGTCTTTTTCTTTTGCTGCATCCCGTACCGCCTGCATTTCCTTTTCTGTTTCAGTTATCAACTTTTCCAGCATGACGGCTTCATTGCCATAGGACAATAAGGCGGAAAAGTCCGGTTTCCCGTCCGGTGTCGCTTTTATGGCACACCTGTCGGAAACCTCCATCAGTTCCGATATGGAGAACGGTTTGAACAGGCATCCGGCAAAGCCTTTTGCCAATAGTTCCCCTTTGTTACAACTGCCCGAAGCGGTTGCCACAACCACCGGGATTGTTGGTGAATTGCCCACGTTGGACGAACGCAACAGTTCCAGCAATTCGAAACCGTTTATATCGGGCATATTCAAGTCTGTCAGCAACAGGCTGTATTCTTTCTGGCGTATCATTTCCATCAGTGCCGCAGCATCGGTGCAGTGTATTCCTTCTTGGGAATACATCTCTTTCAGCATCAGAAGTAATACCTCATCATTGTCAATGGCGACAACATCATGGAATTTATTGTTATGATAAACAGGTGTATTGCTTGTATATCCAAGCTGTTCTTCAGCTTCCTGCATAGAAATTTCAACTGTGAAACGACTGCCTTTCCCTTTCTTGCTGTCTAAACGGATTGTTCCGCCAAGCATCGACACAATATTACGCATTATGGCAAGCCCAAGCCCGAAACCCTCCTTTGCGGCGGCATTTGATAGACGTTCAAACGCACCGAACGCTTGTTTCTGTTCCTCTTCTGTCATGCCTGTACCTGTATCTTCAACGACCAGTGTCAGAACTCCATTATCATATTCAGTAATCAAAGAAACACCGCCTTCTTCTGTGAACTTGACAGCGTTTGACAGCAGGTTATTCCCGATTTGTATTATTCGCTCTTTGTCGGTCAATACAATGGCATCGTGTCCAGTCTTCACGGACAAGGACAGCCCTTTGTTCACGGCAACAGGCATGAACTCCGTTTCAAGTGTGTGCGTGATTGCTGAAATCCGGCAGGGTGACAGACGGGGCTGTTCCTTGCCGTTGTCCAGGCGGAAGAAGTCAAGCAAAGTGTTAAGCATATCCCGCATACGGTCGGAGGATTGCAGTATGTTTTGGATATACTGCCCGGACTTATCCTCACACTGTTCTTTCCGTATCAGTCCGGCATAGCCTGTTATTGCTGTCAGCGGTGTGCGCAGTTCATGGGTGATAGTATGTACCGCCTTCTTCCTTGACGTTATCAGTGCCTCGTTCCGTTGTACGGATTGTTCCAGTTGCCTTATCAAATCAGTTGTCTTGTGCTTGTATTGTTTAATGCTTTTTGCATCACGATGTATGATGATGTAGGAAATTAACAACAATAGAAGAACGAATCCCATTAAACCGCCTACTTGCATAAATGACTTTTCACGCATGGCAACTATTTCGTTTTCCCGGCTTTGCAGTTCGGTTTGTACCTTTTCTTCTATTTGGCAAATCAATTCTTGCAGTTGTCTGTTAAGTTCTGCATTACGAGCTGCAAGGCTGTCGGCTTGTTCCGACAATTGGCGATCCTGCACTTTCTGTTCGCTGATTACGTTTCTATTGACCGAATGAAGGATAGTGGTTGATACTGCTGGAGTTACTTCCTTTTTTTTGCCGAATATGCCTAAGAAACCTTTTCGTTTTGGCTTTTTGGACTGTTCCTGCACACTTTTCTGTACAATAACCGGAATTTGATTGGCTATCTTCTTGTTAATAGATTGTTGTTCATCCATTAACCGGACTATCTGGAACATCTGTCGTTCCTTATCCTCTAAAAGACTGCGCACACTATCGATGCGCTCTGCTGGATAGGTGGCCTTGAAACGGCAGAGCATACTGTCCATTGCCATACGCCGTGCATGGTAATGCTCGATATCTTTATCGTTCCATTCCAGTATTGTTTCACCCAATAGAGAAAATTTTATCATTTGAATATTGATATTGTTTATTTCTTTTCGGAGCTCGTCTATTTTTTTATTGCCAAGTTCTAATGCTTCTATCTCCTGCCATTCATAGAGGCTATTATATGCCATACATCCGATAAGAATGGAGATAAGTATATATCCCAACCGTATTGCCTTATAGAAATTTCCTGACCGCTCCATTATTTTAATGACATTGATTTTTGGAACATGAATAAAAGTTTATCTTTTTCGTTCATGCGGATATTATCAGAATAACCGTCTTTTGTTATTTGATACCCACATGGCTTAACCATAAAA
Source organism: Alistipes sp. CHKCI003 (assembly GCF_900021155.1). Classification (GTDB taxonomy): domain Bacteria; phylum Bacteroidota; class Bacteroidia; order Bacteroidales; family Rikenellaceae; genus Alistipes; species Alistipes excrementavium. Next base: position 31,302 of record NZ_FCNT01000100.1, on the reverse strand, counting down.
ATGCCTAAGCCCTTAGTGTACGAACTTACTTCTGAGGCATAGTCTTTACTTGTATTTAATGGAACTTTCCCTTTAATATGACACCACTCATTATTACAACTGATGTCTTCAATCTCAGACATCAGTTTTTGCAAATCTGTAATAGCTTTGGAACTCGCTACTTGGGGTATCTGCAACTCAAAACAGAGCATCGGTTCGAGAATGTCCACACCTGACTGTTGCAAAGCCAGCCTGAAGACATAAGGGGTCAGCTGTCTGAAATCAGCAGGTGTACTTACCGGGCTATAATACTCGGCTTGAGTAAAAGTTACTTTCAGATCTGTCACTTCCCATCCATGTAAACCAGATTGGCAAGACATACGAATCCCTTCAAAAACGGCATTTTGAAAAGAATGGTTCAGATAACCATAGGAGATGTCACTTTCGATTTGCAACCCTGCCCCTAACGGTAAGGGTTCAAGAGTCAGCCCTATTGTGGCCCAGTAAGGGTTGGGTGGTACTTCGATCTGAATAATCTTATTGACCTTTTTTATAGGTCGTTCTTTGTAGATAGTCTTGATCTCATCAAAATGGACCTTTACGGAAAATCGTTCTTCCAGCAATGTCTGTATGATTTCCTTTTGGGTCAAACCATATAACGAGATTTCCAATTCATCACTATATGAGTTTATGGAAAAGGACAAAGACGGGTCTTCAATCCACAATGTATTCAGAGCGGATATCACCTTGCTTCTCTCTTCGGGCTTATTTGGCCGGACGGAGGATTTGAGAGCGGGATGCTGATGAGATAATCCTTGAATCAAACAAGGTTTAGCACCTAAATAATCTCCGATTCGAAAATCTTCTATATCTTCTACAATCGCGATATCATTGGCACCCACTTCATCAACATTTATCTCTCTGCCCTGATAAATAGTCTTTAGATTTTTAATCTTGATGAATTTTTCCGAATCGTTGATTCTTACAACGTCTCGAAGTCTCAGACTTCCGTCAATTATTTTAAGAAAACTTCTTTTATGCCCTTTGGGGTCATGCTCTATCTTATAGAGATAAGCTGAAAGTCTGTTTGAGACTGATGCCGGAGGAAGTATAAAAGAAGAAATGGCGTCCAACAACTCATTGATACCGATATTGAACATTGCTGATCCATGTAGCACCGGATAGACTTTGGCTTTTGCCACAAGAGCGATTATCGTATTCCAATAATCAGCCGGTGAAATTTCGCTATCCGCCAAATATCGTTCTAATATATCGTCGTCATGGTTGCATACAAATTCTTTGTATTCTTCCTTTATATATGTTTGGGAGCAAACCGGATAAACCGATCCATCGACAACAGTTTGCATAAACAGGACATCTTGCGACAGATTTGTTTTTATATCCATATACAAACGCTCCAAATTCACACCGGCACGGTCAATCTTATTGATAAATATAATTGTCGGGATTTGCAGCTTTTGTAAAGTACTGAACAGCAACTTTGTCTGCGCTTGTATGCCTTCCTTTGCGGATAAGATGAGGACTGCTCCATCAAGCATTTTGAATGTCCGCTCCACTTCCGCAATAAAATCCATGTGTCCCGGAGTGTCAATGATATTGCATTTCACTCCATTCCAGATAATAGATGTCGTAGAAGCCCGGACAGTAATTCCTCTACGTTTCTCTATATCCATAGAGTCCGTTATGGTGTCACCATTATCCACACGGCCGCACTTTTCCGTTGCTCCACTGGCAAACAGCAGATTCTCGGTTACGGAAGTTTTTCCTGCATCAATGTGAGCAAGAATTCCTAAATTTATAATATTCATTTGGATTAAGCAATAATATACTACAGTAGATGCATTGTCGAAACGCACCTTTTAATACCTCCTCGTAGCATATGAGAACTACAGGATTACTAACTCGTATTAATATGTATATTATTACTGCCGCATAACGATTACAAAATTACACAAAAAAATATATCTAACAAAAGTGGGAGGATTTTTTAACTTTTTACCATAGACATTTTATTAGGGAAGCGTAGGTTCAACTGGCAAGTACAAATAAGTAGAAATGTTTGAACAACACCGTTTTAGGAAGTTGAAAAATCAAGTTTCTCTCTCGGTATAGCGTTTATTTTGGCCAATATCTTCTTTAGTTTAGCATTTGTGTATTTCCCATTCGTGTTCTATTTAGCTCCTTATTATGAGTATGTAGCAAGTTACTTATCAAATTCAGCCTCTTTGAGGGTCAAATATGGTTTTGCAAATGGTGACTGACAAGACATAAACAAGGTCAGCAGGAATTTTTTACATAAATGGACATGAATGTATATAACCTAAAATAAGAATAAATTTTAATAAGGGCTGCCCAAAAAGAAAAAAATGCAGTTGCCATCCTATAGATACTTGCAGAAAGGATAAAATTTACTTTTAGACCTTTTGGGATAGCCCTTATTAATACTGCTGAATTCAACTTGCAAATGCAACAGAATTCTGATTAATAATTTGTTTAAATTTTTCGTTTGGCGTGAGGTATCCAAGTCTTTTACGAGGTCGATTATTGAGTTTATTTTCAATCCACTTAATCTGTTTGTTGGTTACTTCACTAAAGTCCTTACCCTTTGGGATATACTGCCTGATAAGCCCGTTGGTGTTTTCATTGGCACCACGTTCCCATGAGTGGTATGGTTTGCAAAAATAGAATTTTATTTCCAATTTTTGCGCAATTTCCTCGTGCTTTGCAAACTCCTTTCCATTGTCAGCCGTAATTGTGTGTATTAAGTTTTTCACTTTCCGCAGTGCCCATACTGCAATCTTAGCTACCGGGATGGCTTCTTTTCCCGACAACTTGCGTATCCAGACCCTGCTTGTTGCTCTGTCGTTAATGGTAAGAATGGCACCTTTGTGGTTCTTACCAATAATTGTATCTATCTCTAAATCACCAAATCTCTCCTTCAGTTCCACTATCTCGGGACGCTCATCAATATCCACCCTGCCTGGGATAAATCCTCGCCCTGCATTTTTAGAACCACGTTTGGCATACCTGCGACCTTGTCTGCGAAGATATTTGTGCAGTTTGCCACCCCGCCGCTTATCCTCCCAAATCCAGCGATATATCGTTTCGTGAGATACCATCGCAATTCCCTCCAAGCGGCTCCTGCCGACAATCTGCTCCGGGCTGAATCCTTTCTTCAACAGCTTTATTATCCGTTTTCTCATTGCCGGTGTAAGCACTTCCTTGCGATGTTTTTGCTGCTTGCGCCTGTCTGCTTTTCGCTGGGCAAGCTCCATGCTATAGCTACCACTTCGGGCGTCGCAATTGCGCTTTATCTCCCTGTAAACAGTGCTTTTATCTACTCCGATAGCTTCCGCTATTGCTTTTTTGCTCATCGGTATTTGCAACATCATAGAAATTGCATACCTTTGTTCCTCGGTTATATGTTTGCTCATCTGCAACTTTTTTTTCTTTGGACGGACAATTAAAGCAAAGATAGCAAACTTTATCCATTCAGAGTGAGAGAAAGGGGGACATTGTCTCTCTTTCCTCTCTGAAAAATAAATGTTTTTATTGCTTATTATCCGCACCCAAAAAGTTGCATATAAGTTGAACTCAAGAAGTATTCACCTGTAAGAAGTTACTAATGACAAAAAAGAAATTGCCCGTTCGTTTTACGGGTCAGCACTTTACTATTGATAAAGTGCTAATAAAAGATGCAATAAGACAAGCAAATATAAGTAATCAGGATACGGTTTTAGATATTGGGGCAGGCAAGGGGTTTCTTACTGTTCATTTATTAAAAATCGCCAACAATGTTGTTGCTATTGAAAACGACACAGCTTTGGTTGAACATTTACGAAAATTATTTTCTGATGCCCGAAATGTTCAAGTTGTCGGTTGTGATTTTAGGAATTTTGCAGTTCCGAAATTTCCTTTCAAAGTGGTGTCAAATATTCCTTATGGCATTACTTCCGATATTTTCAAAATCCTGATGTTTGAGAGTCTTGGAAATTTTCTGGGAGGTTCCATTGTCCTTCAATTAGAACCTACACAAAAGTTATTTTCGAGGAAGCTTTACAATCCATATACCGTTTTCTATCATACTTTTTTTGATTTGAAACTTGTCTATGAGGTAGGTCCTGAAAGTTTCTTGCCACCGCCAACTGTCAAATCAGCCCTGTTAAACATTAAAAGAAAACACTTATTTTTTGATTTTAAGTTTAAAGCCAAATACTTAGCATTTATTTCCTGTCTGTTAGAGAAACCTGATTTATCTGTAAAAACAGCTTTAAAGTCGATTTTCAGGAAAAGTCAGGTCAGGTCAATTTCGGAAAAATTCGGTTTAAACCTTAATGCTCAAATTGTTTGTTTGTCTCCAAGTCAATGGTTAAACTGTTTTTTGGAAATGCTGGAAGTTGTCCCTGAAAAATTTCATCCTTCGTAGTTCAAAGTCGGGTGGTTGTCAAGATGATTTTTTTGGTTTGGTGTCGTCTTTTTTTAAGCTGCCGCATAACGGCTGGCAAATTGGCGATGGAGCCGACTTTTAGCACAAATGTTGAATAGAATTACTAATCTTCAACATTGCACAAAAGTTCAATAGAAGTACTTCACCGGCTCTATTGCCAATTTGTTTGTTATGTGCCGTTTTATTCCATTTTATACATTTAACAATTGCTGAAACGTAAAGTCGGGTTTAAACATTTCAATTTCGTTTTGAGTTGATTCTTCTTGTGCTTCTTTGCCATAGATAAACATTTGCTGTTCATAATTTTTAACAGCCTCTTCAATGCTATTAAATTTTCCATCGGCTAGATTATCAGACAATATCAAGGCATCCACCAACCCACTATTTACTCCCTGCCCTGCAAAAGGCGGCATCAAATGTGCGGCATCCCCAATCATTGTTATGGGTAATGGGCGCTTGCTTTTCCAAGGCTTTTCTAAAGGAAATATCCGTGTAGCCAATCCTACAAATGACAACGTCGTATGAATCAATTCTTTGTAGCGTTCGTCCCAATCGGAAAATTCTTTCAGAAGAAAATCAACGACACTATTTCTGTTTTGAAAATCTACCTGCGTTTGGTTTTTCCATTCATCAGGTGTTTTAAAACTTATTCCAAAATGCAATGCACCATTATTATTGGGGTTAGCAAATAATAAATTACCTTGGTGAGATGCCATTAGCCGGTTTCCATTGCATAGCTGAAAAAATCCAGGACAGTTTATCTCTGGTTGATGAATATCGGCTTGTATATTGAAAGTACCTGTTTCTTCAACTTCCGTGTCGGTAACAAATTTTCTTACCTTGGACATCCCGCCATTGGCAAGAATAACCAAATCTGCTGTTTCACTCGGTTTATTCTCAAAAGTTAGTGTCCACTTCTTCTTACCAGGTTCAAGCATAACAAGTTTTCTATCCCAAATAACCGTGTCGTTTTCTAAACTATTCAACAAGATAGCCCTTAAGTCATTTCTGTTTATTTCAGGATTGTCAAATCGATTTTCGGGCTTTACATTTTTTGTGGATAAAATATTGCCTTTTTTATCAGCAATATTTACACCCATTGGTAAGGCTAAGTCATAATAAGTTTGTAACAATCCCGCTTTTTTCATTGCTTCCTGACCTGAACCTTTGTGTAGGTCAAGGGTTCCACCAAAAATTCTTGCCTCTCGGTCGTTGTCTCTTTCGTAAACTGAAACGTCTATGCCGTTTTGCTGTAATAATTTTGCCATAGTCAGTCCAACGGGTCCACCACCAATTATTGCAACGTTCTTATCACTAAGTAAATTCATTTGTTTGTCTGTATCTATTCGCATTGTCATTCAAAAATGGCCCATAACAATGGCTCGGCGAATTGGCGAAGTAGCGAAGCTGTATCGAAGATACAAAAGCGGAGCTATTTAGCCAAGTCGCTTGTTGTAAGCAGTCCGCGAAGCGGCGGCTTACGGCAAGCGACGTAAGTCGCCGAGCCATTGTTAGCAAGGAGCGCAGCGGATTGCTAACAACGGTTTGCAGCTATACGCAGGCAGGGATTTTTACCACTAAGCTACCTACGATGAACTGAACTTTAAATTTACCACTTTCCTGTCTTACGAAGCACGAACCCCCTGCTTGCGTATAGGTGATGTTATGCGGTCGGCTTTCATTTTCTCTTCTTTCTCGTTAATTTGTCAAGCAAAGTTACTAAATTTGCAGTCAAGCAATTTCAATTTTTGAATTATGTATTTCAGCAGACCTTGGACTTCTATCTAAGTGATAGGCAGTCCTGAATAAATTCCAATCAATCTTTTAGGGCAAGACAATCAGTCTATGCTTTGTGTGTGCTGTCATTTTTTTTGATGGCATTGCTTTGTCGTAGTTGCTCTGTCGGGTAATACTGTCTATTCACTTCTCTGTGATTTGAATTCAATTCAGATAAAATTCCTTAGGTTATATTTTCAATCCTTTGGACCGGGTTTCCTCCTTGGCATACAGTCCCGGACGCCCGATTATGACATGGTTGGCAACGATACTATCCGCCGGACTGCGTATCTGCGGCGGTGCATTTTCGGGATATTGCGCCTGCCTGTTCCTCACATCTTCCGCTTCCGGCTTGAGCTGTTGCCCTTCATTCTCCTTTTCTGCGACTTCGGGCGTGGGTGGCGCAAGCTCCAGCTGAATTTTTCGGTCAAGGGCGGCAAGTTCGGACTTCAACTGCTTCAGCTCGTCCTCCTTCTTCCACACCTTACCCGCTATCTCCTGTAACTGCGGTATCTCCATCTCCAGCACCTCGTTCTTCGCCTTGTACTGGTCGATGATGGAGGGTATCCTCTCCATCGCGTTGAGGAAGTTGCGGGCGGCGGCCAACGGGTCAGCCATCGCCAGATGCCCGTTGTTGTAGGTGTACTTGTAGTTCCCCTCGACCACGAAGCGGTTGTCGGTGAACTCCAATCCCTCTTTGAGTATCCTTTCGCTCACCACCTTTATCGGAAAACCGTAAAGTTCACCGACCTGCGTGTACAACCCTCCGGTCGTGGCATTCTTGGCTATCTCCTGCAAACGCTTTCCGATGACCTTCTCATCGGCGGAATCCACTCCGTCCACCTTTATTATATTAAGGCGGTTGCCCTCCTTGTCGGTCTGCACCACCGACAGGAAGCGGTTCCAGTCCTCCGTCATGGCATCTATGAAAGCCGTGTTGTTGCGCAACTCGCCGGTCTTTGACTCCAGCTTGAACTCCGAATCACGCTTGCCCTTGTTGAACGACTTGCGTTCCCCTTCGAGCGATGCGATCCGCTTTTCCAGTTTCGCCTTGTCCAACAGGTCGGTATTGCCGGAGAGCAACGCCATGTATTCCGAGAAATTCATGCCCGATTTTTCGTCCATTGCCCCCTCGTCGATGGTACGCGCACCCATCGCACCGCTTTTGAGCTGGCTTATGAAAGTCTGCTTGCAGTGCAGGAGGTTGAACTTGTAGCTGTCCAGTGACTTCTCCACCGCGTAGATGATTACATCCACGTTGTTCCCGGCGAAATGTTTGGCAATCTCATTACCTGCCCTAACTCCGCGTCCGTCACGCTGTTGCAAGTCGGACGGTCGCCACGGCGTATCGAGATGATGGATAGCCACACACCGTTTCTGGGCGTTCACACCCGTTCCGAGCATAGAGGTAGAGCCGAACAGCACACGCACCGTCCCGGCGTTCATGGCGTCTATCACCGCCTTCCGCGCCTTGTCGGTCTTGCACTCCTGAATGAAGCGCACCTCGCTTGGCGGTATACCGTAGTCCTCCGTCAGTTTGCGCTTGATTTCCGAATAGACGTTCCACCCGTCGCCCGGCTGGTATGTCCCCAAATCAGAGAAAACGAACTGCGTGCCTTTCTGGGCGTCGTATTTTTGATAATACTCCGCGATCATCTTGGCACAGTGACTCGCTTTGTTGTCGGGATGATCTTCGTAATTCGGGTCTATCATGCGCATGTCGAGTGCCATTTTCCGGGCATAGTCCGTGGCGATGAGCATCTTCGCCTTTTCTTCCGTTTCCGAAAGCGGCAGCCTGCCCAACAAGGTGGCATCGCCCGTCTTGGCGAACTGCATCAGTTTCTGTATGAAGTCCTCCTGTTCCGGCGTGGGCGGTATATGGTGCAGTATCTCGTTCTTGTGCGGACGATCCACACCCACATCCTCTGCCGTGCGGTAGTCGGTTATCTCGTTGTAGAAGGCGGCAAGCTCCGGCACTTTGATGAAGTAGCGGAAACGCTCCTTCTGCACCACGTTGTTCGTCACGTTAAATTCAAAATCCGTCGTCTTCTTGGCAAATATCGCCGCCCAAGCGTCGAAACACCTTATGTCCTGCCGTTCCAGCTCCTTCGGGCGCAGGTACTTGAACAGCAGGTACAATTCAGTCAGTGAGTTGCTGATAGTCGTGCCGGAGAGGAAGGTCGCACCCAAGTCTTTTCCTGTGCGCTCCTGTATGGTGCGTATGGCAAAGAGCATGTTAAGTGCCTTCTGGCTTCCCTCGCTGTTTCCCAATCCCGCCACACGGTCGTGGCGCGTGTTGAAAGTCAGATTCTTGAACTGGTGGCTCTCATCTATGAAGATGTGGTCGATGCCCATCTGCTTGAAATCCACCACGTCGTCCGTGCGTGACTTTATGGCGTGTTCCACCTTCTCCAGCTTCGCTTCAAGGTTGTGCTTGCGCTTCTCCAATCCTTTCAGCATCGCCCGCGACACGTTCTTTCCCTGCTGCCGTAGCACTTCGAGGTTTTCCTCCACCGTGTCAAGCTCTGCTTGCAGGATGCGCTGCTGCAATTCCGGCGACTGCGGTATCTTGCCGAACTGGTCGTGCGACATGATGACGCAATCGTAGTCGTTGTTCTTTATATTATTGAAGAAGCGCACACGGTTGGCGGTCGAAAAGTCCTTCTCCGAAGCGTACAGAATACGTGCGTTGGGATATGCCGCCTGATAGGTGGCTGCAATCTCCGCAACGTTGGCTTTCAGCCCGATAATCATCGGCTTGTGTGCCAAATTCAGACGCTTCATCTCATGCGCGGCGATGCACATTATCAGCGTCTTACCGGTTCCCACCTCGTGGTCGCAAATTCCGCCGCCGTTCTGTTTCAACATCCAGACGCAATCCATCTGTGAGGGATAGACGCTCTTGATACCCCGGCTTGCCAGCCCTTTCAGGTTGAGGTCGGGAAAGGTCTGATGGGAGCCGTCGTAGCGCGGGCGCACGAAACAGTTGAACTTGCGGTTATACATCGTCACAAGCCGCTCCTTGAACTGCGGCGACTGCTCTTCGAGCCATTCGGAGAAGCCGTTTCGTATCTCGTCAATCTTGGCGTTGGCGAGTTGTATTCCCTCGCTGTCGCGCATCTTGATGTCGTTGCCATGCTCGTCCTTGCCGATGGACTTCATCATGTCAGGGCAGGTGTTGTGCAGGGCGTGTTTTAGGAGGTGCATACCGTCATAGTTCCGGTAATACCCCTTCACCAGAAACTCGTCCGTGATTTTCATGGTGCGGTAGCCGCACACCACCGAAAACTCGTCCATGCTTGCGGAATAGGCGATTTTCACCTCCGTGTCGAACAGCCGGCTCATGTAGGCGGCATAGACACCCGTCGGAATCCAGCGTTCCCCGAAATTGAAGTCCAGATCCTCGAAGGCGATGCGCTGCGGCTCGGCATCTTTCAGAGCCTCCAACGCCTGCTTCACCTCCGGCATACGCTCATTTTCGGGATTGTCACCCATCCATGCCTCTATGCGTTCCGCTTTCTCTATGACATTTCCGGCGATGAAACGGTCTTTGATTTCGTAACCGGTCACGAGCGGATTGTAGTAGATGCGCCCTTGCAGGGCAGTGAGCAAATCCTCCGCCGTGCTGTCGGTTATCTCCCGCATATAGTCGAGATTGACCGTACCATATTTGTTGAGCGACGCAGACAGGGCTTCTTCGGGAGAGCCTACGTTGGCATGGCTCTCCACCGCGAAGGAAACAGGATGCTCGAAGATGTCCGCCTTGACGAACTTTCCGTTTTCCATCCGTTCCAGCGAAAGGATGTCGCGCCCGCCCGCATCCATCATCACTAACTTCACGTTCTGCTTGGCGTTGAGGTTGCCGTAGCGCATGACAAACTCATCGTAACAGGTATTCAGATGCTCTCGCCACGGAACATTTGCCTCGCGCCGGAGCGATTCATAACGGTACAGACGCTCGTAGGCGTCACGCAGCGACACATACAACAACGCCTTTTCCTTCTGGTATCCTTTCAGGTCGAGCGGCTGGAATGTCGCCCCGTATGGCGTGATGTCTTTCAGGTAGCCGATGTTATGACGCCCCCGGTCAGCCACCAGCGACCCTTCGCGCAGGTGCATCTCCGGCGTGCGGTGGTAGGCACGCGGAGAAAGGTCCACGACTTCCTCCTTCGGCTTTTCCGCTTCGATGTCGGGGAAAAGGAAAGTCCCCACCGCTTCCGATGGGGTATCTGTAACGGCAGGTGCGGCGACTGCCTCCGGCTGTGTTTCCTCCTGTCGTGGCTGCTCACGGGAAGTTTCCGGCACGGCTTTCACTTCCGTCTTTTCCGCCACTTGTTTCTCGTTATGCTGCCTTGCCAGTTCCCGAAGTTCTTTCCTACGCTCCGGCGTCAAACCCATCATCATTTCATAGAAACCGTTGATGGGAGGATTGGTATCCCAGTCCAGTGTGGCATAGATGTCGTCCGGGTCGGCAGGCTTGGCGGTGTTCTCCGCTTTCACCTCCTTATTCTCCATTGCGGGTTTTGCAGTTGGAGCTGTCGGTGTAACCGTGACTTTCGGTTTGGGCGGAGTGGACTTTGCCGTAACTGCCTTTTTCACCGTCTTTTTCTTTTTGGAGGTTTTCGGTTGGCTGACCTCTTCCGTCATCCCCCAGAGGTCAAGCAGGGTGAGCTGCACGCCTGCGGAATATTGCGGGCGCGGTTCTATCTCCGGCTTTTCATCTGCGGGTTGCGGCTTTTCTGTCGGAGTTTCCACCGTCTGCGCCGAGGATACTGTTTCCAATTTTATGGCAGGACGCTCTACTTTATTTTGAACGGCAACTTTTTCTTCCGTTCCTGCCTGCCGGATTGAACCCGAATACAAGCGCATGGCAAGCCTGTAATGGAAATCCTCGTCGAGCATACGGCGCAAATCCCCGGCGATGCCTGCTGCCTTGCCCTCGTGCAGATAAACCATAGCGGGCTTCCCGTAGGGGTCTGTGTCAAGTTTCGCCATCGTATGCACGATGCGTTCCGGGTGGTGGATGAAATAGGCGTTGTCGGTCAGGGCGGTTTTCGTGTCCGTCTGTATCACGGTCATCAGCCGCTCGTCCTGCGACATTTCCTTCTTGCTGAGGTTCTTTTGCAGGACAATCAGGTCACTGCCCACCTCCGTGCCCGCGTTGTCCGTGAACAGGTTGTTGGGCAGGCGTATCGCGGATACCAGATTGGCCTGACTGAACAGCTCGTTACGCACGGAGGTCTTGGTGCTATTCAATACCCCTTGCGAGGTGATGAACGCCACGATACCGCCGTCACGCACGGCATCCAGTCCTTTGAGAAAGAAATAGTTGTGGATGGTTTTCTGGGCGGAGCGTCTGCCGAAAGAGTCGCTCCGCTGAAACTCCGCGTCGAACACGGCAATGTCACCGAACGGAATGTTGGACACCGCCAAGTCGAAATAATTGTTGAACGGTCTTTCGATTTTCTCAAAACCGCAGGTGCGCATTTTCTGGTCGGGATAGAGATGCCTCAAGATTGTACCCGTGAGCAGATCCTTCTCGAAAGCCATCACATCCGCATTGGGGCTGTGCCGCAGCATGGAATCCACGAACACGCCGACACCTGCCGACGGTTCGAGCATACGGGCGGGGCGGACGCTGTAATCTGCCAGCACGTCCGCGATGGTGTCGGTTATCTCTTTGGGGGTGTAGAAAGCGGTCAGCACGGACGCTTTCAGCGAATCCACAAACCGCTTGTACTCTGTTTCGTCCTTGCTGTTCTCACGGATAAGCCTGTGCAGCTCCACCGTCGGGGCGAACAGTTCGAGGTCGGATTTCGCCCACCGGACGGCATCCGTCAGTTCCTTTGCAGGGTTGAGGATACATTTCAGACCGCCGAAACCGCAGTACCTTTGAAGTATGGCACGCTCTTCGGTTGTCGCTGTCCTATTTTCCCTGTCAAGGATGAATGCCGTCCGTATCGCCTCGATGTTGTCCCGCAGTTTCTGTTTGCGGTTAAACGCCATATTCGTCTAAGTAAAGGACGGTTGCTCCCGTCAGCTCCGTGTAGAGCAGGTCGTAATCGGAAGACAGGGCGAAATTGTCATCCGAGAGGTCATAGACGGAGAACACGTTGCCGACAAGCGGCAGCAGTTTCAGGACAAAGGCTTCACGCTTCTCTTCCGGCACTTCATCGGCAAACTCGTTTTCCACGACTTCGCGGAGGATGGCGTAACGGGAATAATGCAGCCCGCGCAGTAGCGTGTCCATAGCCAGCTCCTGCGCACCGTCGGCGGGATAGCCTTCAAGCCGTGCCTTCTCATACGTTTCGGCGGCACGGTCGGCCCGTTCCCGTATGAACGCGGTGTCGTCAGCCTGTTCAAACTTGTTCGTGCGGAGGTAGTCCAGCAGGTACAGACCGTAATAGGAAAAGTCGGTCTGACCCTCGTTTTTCTTCTTGTTGTTCATTACTTTGGAGTTTAGCGGATTGATATTTAACGGGATAATCGGTTGAGAAAAGGAAGAAAAAGGCACTCGGTATCCCTCCGAGTGCCACCACTAAATCCAAAGTATGAGTGTAATCCGGTATCGAAGAACAATTCATTACTCTGAACAAGTGGCAAAGTTAATACTATTTCTTCCGTCCTGAAAATTTCTTGCCCTTTTTAGCCTCCGGGAACACGAAAGTCGTGTTATATTCCCCGTCAAAGGCTACGACGGCATCGAAACTCTTGCCTTGTTTGCTCTTGAAGCCTTTGAGCAACTTGGTATGTCCTTCGGTGAGCAGGTCTTTGATTTCGTCGTCGGACAGGGTGCGTCCCGCTTTCAGCCGGAACACGGGCAGACCGCACTCGGCGTTGTCGCATCTGACGACCTTCCCGTAGAACCGCATCCTGCCCGTGCCACACTTGGGACAGGCACAGCCGGAATCACGGCTGCCGAAGAGCTTGTCGCACGAGAGCAGTTCGGAAGTGATTTCCCGTGTGTACGCCTCTATCTCCCTGTGGAAAGCGTCGGCGGACACCTCGCCGCGCTCGATGCGGGCAAGCTCCCGTTCCCATTCGCCCGTCATGGCTACGTCGGCTATGCGCATCGTCTTGACGACGGAGTTGAGGGCAAGACCTTTTTCGGTAGGCACAAGCGATTTCTTGCAGCGTTCCATGTAACCGCGCTTGAAAAGCGTTTCGATGATGGAGGCGCGTGTGGCGGGAGTACCGATGCCACAGTCCTTCATCGCCTGCCGCAGTGCGTCGTCCTCAATTTCCTTGCCCGCCGTTTCCATTGCCGAGAGCAGGGTGGCTTCGGTATGCAGCGGCTTGGGTTTGGTCTTTCCTTCGGTAATGGACGAGCCTTTCGGTGTCAGCGTGTCGCCTTCCTGCCAGCCGGGGATGGTAATTTCCTCTTTTTCCTCGCCATAGACGGCACGCCATCCGGTTTGCTTCACGACGCTGCCTTTTACGGTAAACTCCACTCCGGCACATTCCGCCGTGACAGTGGTCACATCCTTGACGCATTTCTCAGAGAATGCCTCGACCATGCGCCCGGCAATCATCTGATAGATGGTATTGTCCTCTTTGGAGAGGAAGAGCGGTTTCTCACCCGTGACGAGCAGGGCATGGTGGTCTGTCACCTTGCCGTCGTCCACGCTGCGGCGTGTCGGGGCGGCTTTTGCCCGCACCTTGTCTTTCCATTCGGGCTGTGTGCCGATGAAAGCGAGCAGTTTGGGAATTTCGGCAAACACGTCTTCGGGGATGTAGCGGCTTCCCGTTCTCGGATAGGTTATCAACTTCTTTTCGTAGAGTTTCTGCGCGATTTCAAGCGTCTGTTCCGCCGTGAAGCCGTGCTTGGCGTTGGCTTCTTTCTGGAGCGTGGTCAGGTCGTAGAGCAAGGGAGTTTCCTCCGTCTTCTCCTTGCGCTCGGCTTTCGTGACAGTGGCGCAACCTGCCGCCTTTACCTTATTATATAGTTCCATCGCCGGTTCTTTCTCTTTCCATTTCTCGGAGGATGAGAATTTCACGACTTCGCCGTCGCAACCGTCCGTTGCGATATGGAGCTGCCAGAATGCTTCGGACGTAAAGCGGCGGTTCTCCCAGTAGCGTTCACATACCATAGCCAACGTTGGTGTCTGCACCCGCCCCACGGAATACGTGCCGTGTCCGGCGGCGATGGATAACGCCTGTGTGCCGTTGATGCCCACGAGCCAGTCGGATTCGCTCCGCGCTTTGGCGGCGAGGTAGAGGTTGTCGTATTTGCTGCCGTCTTCGAGTTTCCGCAGTCCCTCGCGGATAGCTTTGTCGGTGAGAGAGCTGATCCACAGGCGCACGAAAGGAGTGGTGCAACCCGTATAGTGGTAGAGGTAGCGGAAGATAAGCTCTCCCTCGCGTCCGGCATCGGTCGCCACGATGATATGTTCGCTTGTGTCGAACAGTCTTTTGATGACTTTTATCTGCGACACCACGCCGCTGTCGGGCTTGTAACCTTTCTCCGTCCTGACCTGACGGGGGACGAGCGTGAATGTGTCGGGAATAATCGGGAGGTTGTCACGGACAAATCCGCGCACGCCGTAGCCATCGGGCATGGCGAGCTGGACAAGGTGTCCGAATGCCCATGTCACGGCATAGCCGCCTCCCTCGAAATATCCTTCCTCTCTCTTTGTCGCGCCCACGATGCGGGCGATTTCACGTGCCACGGAGGGCTTTTCTGCAATGATTGTCTTCATGTTTTCTTGCTTTTTTGTTGATCTTTGGATTTTATTTTGGATTCAGTGGCGGACACGGGATTACATTTTCATGCCTTTGTTGTTCTTCTTTTTCGGCTTCTCCTGCTGCTGTTGCTGGCGGTCGTCCTTCGGGGCGGTCTGACCTTTCTGCAAAGGCTCTTTCAGGTTCTTTGTCGCCTCGTTGGTTTTGCCCTCGTTGTTCACCGCCACCTGTGTGCGGCTCTCGTTGGACGGGGCGACCTGCTGGGCGTTGTCGGGGTTCGTTTCGTAGCGGTACGGGCGGCCCTTCTCCGGGTTGAACTTGATATACATCGTGGCATGGAAGCCCTGCTTGTCGGTCACGTTCTCCAGTTTCACGGCTTTACCCGCCACGTAGTCGGCTTTCTGCTTGTCGGTGAAGTTCACGCCGCTCCATTTGCTGATGGGGCGGATGCTGCCGTCCTCGTTCATCCACGTGTTGCGGCGTTGCTCCTTCTTGGTCTGTGCGGCATTTTCCCCGCCTTGCGCCTGACTTTTCGAGGTGTCACCTTTGGCTTCCTGCGTCTGTGCGGTACGGGGCGACCTTCCGGTTCCCGGCACGAACTCCACGCCGCGCTGCTCCACGTTCACTTGAAGGGTGGTGACGAACTTCCTGCCGTCGTTGCGCTCGATGAGCTTGTCGCGCACGGGCAGTCCGGCGCGGAGCATGTCCTGCTCCTGTTTGGTGATTTCCGTCTTGCCGATGCGCTCCGGGATGCGCACCTTGTTTGCCGGAATGTCCGTGATTTCATTCGTCTTGCGGTCGATGCTGATGTAGGAGGGGATGATTTCGCCCGTTTCCCTGTCCACAATGTCCACGACCCTGCCGAGGTTGCCCGTTTCGCGCAGGTTCTTCCGGTCATCGTCGGAGAATTTGTGTTCCTTGTACTCATCTAACTTCTGCTCCTTGCGGATGAAGTGCGGCACGAGGCTGACATTTCCCTCACCGTCCTTCTTGAAGGAGAGGCGGGCGTCCAGCTCGAATGATTCGCCGCCGAAGGTGGGCTTGACCTTTACCAAGTCGGACTTGCCGTAGTGGAGCATCTTCGTAAGGTCTCCGGACTTTTCAAGGTCGTCACGCTTCACGCCCCATCTGTCCTCCAGCTCCTGCCAGTTGATTTTGCTCTCGTTGATGGGTTGGTAGCCCTGTCTGCCCTGCGTCTGTTGCGGGCTTTCCTGCTGTTCTTTCTGTTGTTCCATGTTTTCCTGTTTTTGAGGTTCTTGTTTCTCTGTCTTTTGTGCCGCCATCTCTTCCTGCACCTGCTGTTGATAAGGGAAGGTGTCGATTTTGTGCGGTGCAAGGATTTGTTTGTTCTGGTACGGATGCTGAAGCAGGTCTTTCATCACGCCCAGCATGGAATCCACTTGGTCTGCCGCGATGCGGTAGAAACCGAAGCGGCTGGGTTCCTTGCACTGCCGGAAGAAGTTCTTGAAGAAGTTGTCCAGCACGTCGCCGTGTCGGTCGAATTGCAGGAAACTCTGCGCGTTCTCAGCTTTCGCAGGGGTACGCTTGGGTGTGCCGTCTGCATTCAGCCCGGCTACCACGCTGATCTCGCCCGTCTTCTCGTCACGGACTACCAGCACGTCCTTTTCGTCTTTTTTCTTTGCCATTTGAAAAATGTTTTAATGGGTTATTTATGAAAGAAATTATGGATACGAGCCTTGTAGAAGGCTATATCTTCTTTTTTGAAGTCCTTGATATGGTTGGAAAGGAATGTCAGCACATCCTCCTCGCTGTAATAGGTTTTCTTGCCCAGTGTCTTGTAGGGCAATGCGCCGACGCTGCGGTAGCGTTGAAGCGTGCGCTTGCTTATCTGGAGCAGCATACACAAGTCCTGATTGTCGAAAAGGCGGATGCTTTCCGTGATAGTGGGCTGTTTCCCCTCAGCCTTCATCGCCAGCAGCAGTTCGTCCTGACGGTCGAGCCGTTCCATCAGCTTCTGCATCCAGCCCTCGAAGTTGTTTCGTGTGAGCAGTTCCATGACCTATGTCCTCCTTCCTTTTGGTTTGCCGCCCGTGCGCAGCGTGTGGTTGTGGAACAGGGTGTCTATTGTCCCTTCCTCGTTCCTTACTGTGTTGTCCTCCAATAGCCGCAGTATCTCGGAAAGGCGGTAGCGGCAGCTTCCGCGTACCACCACATACTCGATACGGTGGTCGGTGCGCATACGCTGCATGGTGCGCTTGCTCACGTTGAGCATCTTCGCCGCCTGTGCCGTGTCAAGCAGCTTGTCTTCGGTTTCCCGCTTCCGTTTCTTCTCGTCCCTTGCCTCGCGGATGTACCCTGCGATGTTCGCAATCTGCGCCATCATCTCCTTGTAGGCGGAACTTTCCATTGTTATCACTTTCATGTTCAGTCCTTTCTTTTTGTTTCTGCGACAAAATTCGGCAATAAACAAAAGGGGCTTTAACAACTCACTACGTGACTCACGTAAGATTTTTGCGGAAGATGGCTCCGTAACCCGGTCAAACGGCGCAACAGGCAGCCTTTCAGCGGAAAACGATACGTCTTGTATGCCGTTTCGTTACCTTTGCGGCAAACTCTAAATGACATGAATATGGAAATAGTATCTATCGAGAAAAAGACTTTCGAGATGATGGTGGCGGCATTCGGCGCACTCTCGGAGAAGGTCGCCGCCCTGAGGCGCAAAAGCGACACGGGGCGCATGGAAAGATGGCTCACGGGCGAGGAGGTCTGCGGGCAGTTGAGAATAAGCCCGCGCACGTTGCAGATGCTGCGTGACAGGCGGCTTATCGGCTACTCGCAGATAAACCGCAGGTTCTATTACAAGCCAGAGGAGGTGAAGCGGCTGATACCGCTTGTCGGCACGCTCTATCCGCACGGCAGATGATTTGATTTATTCACCCACTGAATCCGAAGTTATGATGAACGAGAACAACGATGTTTTTACGATGGAAGACGAGCCGATAGCCTCTGTGGTGCAGGATATGCGCAAAGGCTCGAAATGGCTGTCCGCATTTCTGGAAAGCTACCGTCCTCCGCTGGACGGGGAACGTTACCTGACGGACGGCGAGGTGTCGGAACTGCTCCGTGTGAGCCGGCGCACCTTGCAGGAATACCGCAACAACCGCGTGTTGCCCTTCATACTTTTGGGAGGGAAGGTGCTTTACCCGGAAACGGGGCTGCGCGGGGTACTGGAAGCGAACTACCGCAAGCCGCTGGAGTGAGGCGGTTTCATGAAAAAGTAAACGGGTGACACCTTTTGTGGTGCTACCCGTTTACTTGTCTTATGGGGTATGTGCAATCAGCAATACCCGGCTTTTCCGTTCTGTATGAACATCACGTATGTCTGCCGTTTCTCTTGTGAGAGTGCCTTTCCCACCAGCCATGTGCGGAACAGGTGGGTGTTGTAGGTATTCACCCTGAAAGCGACCGGGATGATGATTTCAAGGGCGTACACGTCCGCGTGCAGCCCGTTTTCAAGCTGCATGTAGCGGCACACCTCGTAGTCGTTCAGCACGTCCGACTTGCGGACGGCTCTGATGGCGGCGTTCACTGCCGGGACGGTCGTATGGAACAATCCGGCTATTTCGGTGGCGGTCATCCACACGTCGTTACCGGTTACGCTGACTGCCTTGTCCTCGATGATGATTGTGTCACGTTTCATGGCTTTTCTTTTTAGATGGTGCAACCTGCAAATTCCTCGACGCCGTTCAATCTTGCGGCAAGGTTCTCCATGTCCTGATTGAGCTTCTCTTTGGTTATCTTTGCGTAAATCTGCGTCGTCTTTATGCTCTTGTGTCCGAGCATGGAGCTGACCGTTTCGATGGGAACACCGTTGGAGAGGAATATCGTCGTGGCTGCCGTGTGGCGGCTCTGATGCCACGTGATATGCTTGGTGATGCCGCAACGCTTGGCGACGGCACGGATACCGGCAAGGCACGTGTTATAATGCGGAACGGGAAATATCCTGCCGTCCCCGCACAGTCCCCGGTATTTGCCGATTATGCGGTTGGCGATGTCGAGCAGGCGGATGTTGGACACCACGCCCGTTTTCTGGCGGTTGATGTTTATCCACTCGTGTTCGTCGAAGTAGGTGCGGATATTCTCTTCCGTAAGGTTGCGCATATCCGCGAACGACAGCCCCGTGAAGGCGCAGAACAGGTAGAGGTCGCGGTACAATTCCTGTTTGGCGTTTTTCAGTTTCCCCTCCATCAGCAGGCGGATCTCATCTTTGGTCAGGAAACTGCGTGTTGTTTCCTCCTTCTTGATTTCATACTCGCGGAACGGGTCGCGCGTCAGCCACTCGTTGTTGATGGCGATGAATACCATCGTCCGTAACGGGCAGACGTACAGCCACACGGTATTGGTGCAGCAGTGCTTGTCCGTGCGCAGGAACATCTCGAAGTCGGAGATGAAAGCCGGGGTAAGCTCTTTTAGGGCGATGTCCTTCACATGGTAGCGGATGTCGAGGAACTCTTGCATGTGCTTGTAAACGGTGCGGTACTTCAGCAGCGTGCCTTTGGCTTTCATGCCTGCCTCCACCTGCTTCTCGTAGTCCTCGTTGTGCTGGCGGAACACCTGCATCAGCGTGTGGTAGCGGTGTTCCAGTCCGAGAAAGGCGTTCTTCACCTTCTCCGCCGTGACGAAGTTGTCACGCTCCATGATTTCCTGATAATGCCTGTTGATGCGTACCCGCATCTTGTCAAGCATACGGTTCGTTTCGAGTGCCGCCGTGCTTCTGCCCGTGACACGTCCACCTTTGGTGTCCCACAGTTTCGGATCGACAGTCAGTTTGCAGCTGAACTGTGTCTGGCTGCCGTCCACCGTGATGCGTCCCATGACGGGAACTGTCCCGTCCTTTTTCACTACCTGACGCTTGAGGTAGTAGATTACTGAAAATGTACTCTTCATTGTCCTTAATTTTTGGGTTTCAAAATTAGTTGGTGAAGAGTCCGGTGTTGGTACGCAAAACGGGGAGGAACGGCGCAATCTTTTTCCGTAACCTGATTTTTCGCATGAGTTATGGATAACTCACTATTCCTTAGAGCCTTGTTTCGCTATTCGTACCCGTTTGTCGCATTTTCGGGCATGGTTACGAACAAGTAACGTAGCGGCGTCAGGATTTGGCTTCGGCAGGGATTGTAATGGCTTCACGGATTATCGCCACTTCAACCAAAACCCTTGTAACTCAATTCTATCACTATATCTTTCCGCATTTCACTTTTTTGTAGTAACTTTGCAATATGATACGGGAATTTAACAACGTGTCGCTCCTCGGCCGCAACAGCTTCGGGGTCGATCAACGGGCGGCGCGGCTCGTCGAATTCGAGACCGAAGACGACCTCGGGGAACTCTTTGCAAACGGCGGGCCGGGACGATGGACCGTGCTCTCGGGCGGCAACAACATCCTCTTCACGCGCGACTACGACGGCACACTGCTCACGCCGGCGTCCCGGGGCATCCGCCCGTTGGGCGAGCAGAGCGACGGCGTGCGAATAGCGGTCGACGCCGGCGTCGAGTGGGACGATCTGGTGGAATGGAGCGTCGAAAGGGGGCTGTGGGGCCTCGAAAATCTCTCGCTCATTCCGGGCAAGGCGGGCGCCGCCCCCGTGCAGAACATCGGCGCCTACGGCTGCGAGGTCCGGGAGACGATCGAATCGGTGCGGATGTTCTGCCCCGAAACGCGCAACGTCCTCACCCTCTCGGCCGGGCACTGCGGCTTCGGCTACCGCGACAGCGTTTTCAAGCACGCATTGCGGGGCAAGGCGATCATCACGGGCCTGACGCTCCGCCTGAGCCGCACGCCCCGCCCGGCACTGGGCTACGGCGATCTGGCCCGCGAGGTCGAGGCGCGCGGCGGCGCCACGCTGCGCAACATCCGCGAGGCGGTGTGCGCCATCCGCCGCTCGAAACTGCCCGATCCGGCCGTACAGGGCAACGCGGGCAGCTTCTTCAAGAATCCCACGGTCGGCCGCGCCGAGGCCGAAAAGCTGCGGGAGCGCTATCCCGACATGCCGCTCTACCCCGCCGCCGACCCCGCCGAAGCGAAGCTCGCGGCCGGGTGGCTCATCGACCGGGCCGGCTTCAGAGGCTACCGCGAAGGGCGCGTGGGCGTCCACGACCGGCAGGCGCTCGTACTGGTCAACTTGGGCGGCGCCGCCGGCAGCGAGGTGCTCGCCCTCGCCCGCCGGGTGCAGGCCGCCGTGCGGGACCGATTCGGGGTTGCGATCGACCCCGAAGTCAATATATTGTAAAAGCATGACGACACTGACAGAAGGCTTCCGGCGCTATGTGGCCGAGAACGGACTTTTCACGCACGACGACCGCATCCTGCTGACCGTCTCGGGCGGCGTCGACTCGATGGTGATGCTCTCGCTCTTCACCGCTGCGGGCTACGACGTGGGGGTCGCCCACTGCAACTTCCAGCTGCGGGGCGCCGAAAGCGAGGAGGACGAGGTACTCGTCGAACGCGAAGCCGCGAAGTACGGCGTGCCGTTCTACAACCGCCGCTTCGACACCGCCGCCGAGATGGAGCGCACGGGCGAATCTATGGAGATGACGGCCCGCCGGCTCCGCTACGCATGGTTCGACTCGCTGAGCCGCGAGCACGGCTACACGACGGTCGCCGTCGCCCACCACGCCGACGATTCGATCGAGACCTTCTTCATCAACCTGCTGCGCGGCACGGGACTGCGCGGACTGACGGGCATCTCGGCCCAGCGCGAAGGGGTGGTCCGGCCGCTGATGTTCGCCTCGCGCAAGGAGATTCTCGAATACGCCGTGGCGCACCGCATCCCGTTCCGCGAAGATTCGTCGAACCGCTCGACCAAATACCTGCGCAACAAGATCCGTCTCGGGCTGATTCCTCGCATCCGCGAGATCAACCCCAAGTTCACCGAGCTCATGCGCCGCAACCTGAGCCGCCTCGCGGATGCCCAGCGCTTCATCGACCGCGGCATCGAGCGCATCCGGCAGGATGCGGTTACGACCCGCGACGGCATCGACACGATCCGCATCGACCGCATCGGAGCCGACTTTCCGCTCGGATTCGTGATCTACGAACTGCTCAGCACGGCCTACGGCTTCAAGGGCGACGTCATCGACGCGCTCTGCCGCGCGCTCGCGAAGGAGTCCGCGGGACGCCGCTTCTATTCGCGCGAATACACCGCCACGGTCGACCGCGGCACGATCCTCGTCGCCCGCACCTCTGCGGACGACCTCTGCCAGACCGCAGTGCCCGAAGGGGCCCTGCGCACCTACTGCGGCAATTCGGTCCTCTACTTCGAACGGCGCGACATCGACACGATCCGGGACTTCGGCGTGCCCGAACACATCGCGCAGGTCGACGCCGACAAGCTCCGCTGGCCGCTCACGCTCCGCCGCTGGCGCGAGGGAGACTGGTTCGTCCCCTACGGCATGACGGGCCGCAAGAAGGTGAGCGACTATCTGACCGACCGCAAAATCCCGCTGCCGGAGAAGCAGCGGCAGTTCGTGCTCCTGTCGGGCGAGGAGATCGTGTGGCTCGTGGGCCGCAGGATCGACGACCGCTACCGCCTCACGTCCGAGACGGAGAACGTCCTGCGAATCACCAAGGAAATCATCTGACGCATGGCCAAGGGAGGCATCAAATTCAAGGACTCGGCGGCCGCCTACGAACGTCTCGCGGCGGATGTCGCGGCGCGGCGCTTCGCGCCCGTCTATCTGCTCATGGGCGAGGAGAGCTACTTCATCGACGCACTGTGCGACCGGCTGGCGGCGACGATTCTCGACGAATCGCAGCGCGCCTTCGGGCAGATCACCGTCTACGGACGCGACACGGAGGCGGGACAGGTCATCAACCTCTGCCGCCAGATGCCGATGTCGGGCGACCGGCAGGTGGTCATCGTCAAGGAGGCGCAGCAGATGCGCGGTCTCGACAAACTCTCGCTCTACACGCAGCAGCCTTCGCCCACGACCGTCCTCGTCCTCTGCCACAAGGAGAAGAGCGCCGACAAGCGCTCGGCCTTCTACAAGGGCGCGGCGGCCCACGGCGCCGTACTCGAATCGGTGCGGCCGCGCGACTACGAGATCGCGGGATGGCTCGCAGAGCACCTCCGCCGTCAGGGGCTCGCCGCCGACGGCAAAGCCCTCTCGATGCTCACCGACCACCTCGGCACCGACCTCTCGAAGATCGCCAACGAGCTCCGCAAGCTCCTCGTCTCGCTGCCCGAGGGCACGAAACGGATCACCGACGCCGACATCGAGGCCAACATCGGCATCTCCAAGGATTTCAACAACTTCGAACTGTGCAAGGCGGTCCTCGCACGCGACATGGAACGCTCGCTCCGGATCGCCGCCCACTTCGCCCGCAACCCCAAGGACAACCCGCTGCTGCTGACCGTGATGGCCCTCTTCGGGCAGTTCCGGCAGCTCTTCCTGCTCAACTACCTCCGGTGGCAGTCGCGCCACAAGGGGCTACCCTTTCCGCCGGACGGCGAGCTGATGCGCATCCTGCGGCTCAACAACCCCTATGCCCTCGGCGAACTGAAGCAGGCCGCGGGAGAGTGGCCCAACAGAAAGGTCTTCGCCATCCTCGGCCTGCTGCGCGAATACGACGCCAAGAGCAAGGGCCTCAATGCCGGCGGCATGTCCGACGGCGAACTGCTGCGCGAACTGCTGCTCAAGATCTTCCTGCTATGAGCGAAGTCTACGTCTACCAGACCGTCCACACGCTCGGCGGCACGCCCCTCTTCCCCGAAGCGCACGCCGCCGCGCTCGACGCCGCATCGCGGGCGCTCTTCGGGCGGCCGTTCCGCACCGACCCGCGGCAGCTCGCAGCACGCATCGGAGCGCTCGCAAAGGCCGAAAAGGCGCCGGACGACCTCTCGGCCTTCGTCCGCATGGAGCTCTCGCCGGAAGGGACGCTGACGCTCCGCTACACCGGACTCTCGCTCTATCGCGGCTACGAACTCCGCAGCCTCCGGCCCGAAGCGCTGACCTTCGTCTACGACCTCCCGTTCGGCGAATACCCCAACTCGGCGGGCGAAGCGCTCGGTGCGCTGGCCCGTGTTCAGGCCGCACGCGGCGGGGCCCGCTGCGTCGTCCGCTGCGGCACCGACGGCGCAGTCCGCACGGCGGACGACGCCCCTCTGTTCGCCGTCGCGGGGCGAACGGTCCTGACCTGTCCGGCGGCCGGGAGCGTCGAGCGTTCGGCCGCCGCCGCCTGCATCGAAGCGGCCGGACTGCAACTGACCGAGGAGCCTTTTTCGCGCGACGAGCTTCCGCAGTTCGACGAGCTTTTCGCATTCGACCACCGCGGCGTAACCTCCCTTGCGAAATGCGACGGAAATCCCTACATATCGCTCGCGGCGGAGCGGGTCGCACGCGCGGCGAAACGTCTGTCGCTGAAAATTCTCGGAATGTAGAAACCGGACAGCCCCCTTCGCGCTTATCTTCGCGGGAAAATCCTTTTTCCCAATGAAACGTTACCTGTTCCTCTATGCCGTCTGCGCGACGGCACTGCTCGTTTACGGCTATCGCCGCCACCGCGCCGAGGTCAGCCGCCTCGGCCAAAACCAGACGGCCCTCGCCGCCGAGGTCGAACGCTACCGCAACCGCCTCGGCGAAGCGGCCGCCTCGGCTCAGGCATTGCGCCTGCGATGCGCCGAATACGAAGAGCTGCGGGCGGCCGACGCCGAACGCATCCGCCGTCTCGGCATCCGGCTCCGAAGGCTCGAAGCCACAGCGACGGCGGTAGCGGCTACCGAAGTCGGATTTCGGGCGCCGCTCGCCGCCTTCGCCGCCCCGCACGACAGAGCCCCCGAACCGCATACGGCCCGCAAAGCGATCCGACCCCGCACGCAGCACCCCCTTCGGCCGCCCGTCCCGCCGCAGCTCCGTCCGCAGCGCCGCAAACCGAGCCGCACGCCGCCCCTTCCGTTCCGCTGCGGCCGCTGCCGCACCGCACGACGCCCCTCATGCCCGACGGCTCGCTTCCCCGCCGCATCCGGCAAACCCTTTCCGGCGGCACACCGCCGCTCAGCCGCTCCCGGCGCACCGACACCGCACACGCCCCGTGCGCCGTCTCCGGCGCCGCACCCCGGACTTTCCGCTGGAGCGACGCATGGGTTACGGTCGAAGGGGTCGTAACGGGCGACTCGGTGCGCTGCCGCGTGCAGAGCGTCGACACCCTCCGCCAGATCGTGCACCGCGTCCCGCGCCGCTTCCTCTTCTTCCGCTGGGGCACCAAGGCGATCCGGCAGGAGATCTCGTCGTCGAACCCCCACACGCGGATCGTCTGGACGGAATACATCCGGCTCGAACGGTGAACGCCTCCGACGGCGCCTTCCAGCCCCGCGGCCGCCCGCAACGCGACCTCGCGCCGCGGCGGACGCATCCCGCCTCCGCACGGCATGCCGGTGGCGAAACTCCGGCAAACGCACGGGGCGACCGAAGAATGCCCAAGAAAAAAATTGCCTTTTCCATATTGTTGCGTATCTTTGTCCGACATGGAAAGAACTGCGATATTCCCCGGGTCGTTCGACCCCTTCACGCGGGGACACGAAGCGCTCGTCGCCGAAGCGCTCAACCTCTTCGACAGGGTGGTGATCGGCATCGGCAACAACAGCGCTAAATCGGGACTGCTGACCGTCGAGAACCGGCACCGCCTGATCGAGGACCTCTATGCCGGCAATGACCGCGTCGAGGCACGCATCTACTCGGGTCTGACGGGCGACTTCGCCACCGCCGAAGGGGCCTGCGCCATCATCCGCGGCGTGAGGAACACCACCGACTTCGAATACGAACGCACGATGGAAGCCACCAACCACCGCCTCTACCGCGGGATCACCACCGTGATGCTCTTCACCCCCTCGCCCGTGGCCGACATTTCGTCGTCCACCGTGCGCGAGATCCTCTCGTTCGGCCGCTCGGTGGCGGAGTTCATGCCGCGAGGCATAATAATTGAGAACTATTTGTAACCCTAAACCCAGAATAAGATGGAATTTACCGCCGAAATGATCGCCGGCCTGCTCGGGGGCGAAATCGTGGGCCGCAAAGAGACCAAAGTACATACCGTCTCTTCGATCGAGGAGGGGCGCGAAGGGTCGCTGGCCTACCTGACGAATCTCAAATACGAACCCTGTCTCTACACCACGGGCGCCTCGATCGTGCTCGTCGACCGCACGTTCACCCCTTCGCAGCCCGTGGCGGCGACCCTCATCCGCGTGGACGATGCGGCAGCCTGCGTGCTCCGGCTGCTGGAGATGTACAATGCGGCCAAGCCCCGCCGCACGGGCCTCAGCCGGCTCGCCTCCGTCGCCGAACAGGCCCGGGTGGGCCGCGACTGCTACATCGGCGACTTCACCGTGGTCGAGGAGGGCGTCGAGATCGGCGACGGCTGCCAGATCTACCCGCAGGTCTACCTCGGCCGCGGTGTCTCGGTGGGCGAGGGCACGATCCTCTATGCGGGCGTGAAGATCTACGAAGGCTGCCGCATCGGCCGCAACTGCATCGTCCACGCCGGCGCCGTGATCGGCGCCGACGGCTTCGGCTTCGCCCCCAACGCCGCAGGCGGCTTCGACAAGATCCCGCAGCTGGGCAACGTGGTGATCGAGGACGACGTGGAGATCGGCGCCAATACCTGCATCGACCGCGCGAAGACCGACTCGACGATCATCCGCCGCGGGGTGAAGCTCGACAACCTGATCCAGATCGGGCACAACGTGCAGGTGGGCGAGAACACCGTCTCGTCGGCCCAGACGGGCATCGCCGGCACCTCGAAGGTCGGAAGCAACTGCTTCATCGCGGGGCAGGTGGGCATCGCCGACCACGTGAACGTCGGCAACCGCGTCGTCATCGGTTCGAAAGCCGGCGTGGACAAGAACATCCCCGACGGGGAGACCCGCATGGGCTATCCCGCGCTGCCGGGCCTGAGGTTCCACCGCGCATCGGCCGTATACAAGTATCTGCCCGAGCTGTCGAAGCGGGTGGATGCGCTGGAAAACGAAATCAAAACCTTAAAAAACGAATAAGTTATGAAAAAAACGATCCTTTTCGCCGCGGCCGCCGCGTGCATGTGCAGTTGTTCGTCGGACCGTTACGTCATCGACGGCGACATCGAAGGGCTCACGGGCACCGTCTACATGACGGACGAAGCGGGCATGGAGAACGGCATTCCGACCGATTCGGCCGCAGTGCAGAACGGCAAGTTCCGCTTCAAGGGCACGGCGGCCCCGGGCGTGGTATTCATCGGCAACAGCGACGAAAACGCCGCCCCCTTCTACACGGCGGTGTTCATCGAACCGGGCAAGATCAGCGTGAAGGGTTCGGCATCGAAGCCGCAGGAGATCGCCGCAACGGGTACGCCGGCCAACGATGCCAACAACGCCTATCAGACCGAATTCCGCCGGCTGATCGAGCGTTACCGCAACCCCGAGACGACCGACGAAGAGCGCGAAGCCATCGAAGAGCAGTCGGAGGAGATGACCCGCAAGGCGGTCGAAAACAACAAAGACAACTACTTCGGCGCCATGCTCTTCGCCCAGCAGCTCGCCTACGGGATGAGCGGACAGGAGATCCTCGACGCCATCGACGAGTTCCCCGCAGCCCTGCAACAGACCGCCCTGATGACCCGAACCCGCGAGAACGCCGAAGCCAAGATGCGCACCGAAGCGGGACAGCCCTACATCGACATCGTGCAGAAGGATGCCGACGGCAAAGAGGTGTCGCTCCGGTCGGTCGTCGGGACCGAAGGCAACAAATACGTGCTCGTCGACTTCTGGGCTTCGTGGTGCGGCCCCTGCATGGGCGAAGTGCCCTATCTGGTGGAGACTTACGGGAAATACCACGACAAAGGCTTCGAAATCTACGGCGTGTCGTTCGACAGCAGCCGCGACAACTGGCTTGCGGCCGTCGCCAACAAGAAGATGAACTGGATTCAGGTCAGCGACCTGAACCGCTTCGACAACGCCGCGGCCCGCGACTACGCCGTGCAGGGCATCCCGTCCAATTTCCTCATCGACTGCGCGACAGGCACGATCGTCGCCGCCAACCTCCGCGGCGAAGCGCTGGAAGAGAAGGTGGCGGAACTTCTGAACCGATAGCTCCCCGAAACAGGAGCCGCAGAACGGCCCGTGCCGGCCGGCACGGGCCGTTCCGGTTCCGCACACCGCGATGACCGCACTCGAAAAATACCGCATCATGGGCATCGACCCGGGCACGAACTACATGGGCTACGGCGTTCTGGAGGTCGACGGGCGCGAGGTACGCCCGGTCGTCTTGGGCGACATCGACCTGCACAAGATGGACGATCCGTATGCCAAACTGCGCTACATCTTCGAACGGGTCGGCGCTCTCGTAGACGAATACGCCCCGCGCGAGGTGGCGCTCGAATCGCCCTTTTTCGGCGAGAACGTGCAGTCGATGCTCAAGCTCGGACGCGCGCAGGGCGTGGCGATGGCCGCCGCCCTCAGCCGCGGACTTCCGGTCCACGAATACGCCCCCTCGCGCATCAAACAGAGTATCGCAGGCAGCGGCTCGGCTGCCAAAGAGCAGGTCGCCGCAGTACTCGAGCGCATGCTGCGCATCGACCGTCCGCCCCGCCGGCTCGACGCGACGGACGGCATGGCCGTGGCCGTGTGCCACTACTTCACGACGGCGAGTCCGCTGGCCGCAGCGCTGGGCGGCGACCGCGTCAAAGGGTTGGGCGGAGGAGCGAAAGCCGCATCGAAAAAGGGCAGCTCGACGTGGGAAAAATTCCTGCGCGAACATCCCGACCGCGAAATCAAATAGCACGCACGCGCACCGGGCGGCGGCCGTTCCGGATACCTTAGATAATATATCTAACCGCACGGAGCACTCGGCAGCCTGCCCGGAACTGCGACGGCACTCCGGCCGTTCCATCCCCTCCCGCGGAGAGAAGAGAGGCCGGACGTCGAAAAGAGCCGAAGTTCCGGACGACGAGGACGGGGAAGTCAACCGTTCGCACCTGTACCGTCGCTCCTCCCGTCTGCGACGCACGTCATTTCGTGCAGACGAAAAGTGCCTGCCGGCGGCAACGCACGGAAAAGGGGCGGCCCGCGACCTGCAGCGGACGACGGAGGCGGCCCGCAAGCGGGAAACACCCTCCGAACCGGCCGACACACGACGAACGGCATGCGCCCCGCAGCGGACGACCGGGAACGGACGCGGCACGCGCCAGCCCCCGAACCGCGGCCATCGCCTCCCGGTGCCCGGAAGCTCCCGGCAACCGAAAATCCCGGCAACCGTATGCCGCTCTTCGGAACCGAAAGACAACGCAGAATCACCCGAATAAAATGAAAACGAGAAAACTCCTCTGGATGCTCGCAGCAGCCGCCGGCCTGTGGAGCTGCGCAGACGAAAACTACACGGTAACAGGCACCTTGGAAGGCCATGCGGCCGATTCGGTCTACCTGTTCACCCTCGACCGGACGCCGATCGCCTCGGCAGCGGTGGCCGCGGACGGCACGTTCGTCCTCGAAGGCAGAACCGACGGAACCGACATCGCGTCGCTCACGGACGGCAGCCGCACGCTGGCCCTGCTCTTTCCCGAAAAGGGCGAGATCCGGATCGCATACGACGACCTGCACGGGTTCGCCGCAGAAGGTACACCCCTCAACGACCGGTACGGAGCGCTGAACGAGCAGCTCGCAACGATCCGCGACCGCTATCTGTCCATGCCTCCCGATGCGACCGCCGAAGAGCGCGACTCGCTGCGCAGCGAGTTCCGCCGCACGGTCTCGGATGCCGTGAGCGCCAACCTCGACAACATGCTGGGCGTCTATCTCTTCTCCCAGACCGAGTACGGCACCCTCGCCTCCGGCGAGGCGAGACGCCGGCTGGAGCGGTTTCCCGAGAAATTGCAGCGGACGACGCTCCTCCGAAAGATCCGCGCTTCGCTCGAAGCGGCGGAGCGGACCGAAATCGGACAGCCCTACACGCAACTCGACCTCGCGGACACGAACGGCAGGCGCATCGCACTGTCGGACTTCGTGGGCGGCGGCCGGTGGGTGCTCGTCGACTTCTGGGCCACGTGGTGCGGCCCCTGCCGCGAGGAGCTTCCGCTCTTGCAGGAGTTGCACGGGCAATACGCCGGACGCGGATTGACCATCTACGGCGTATCGCTCGACAACGATGCCGAAGCATGGAAAAATTACGTGGCCCGACACGGTTTGCCGTGGCCCAACGTACTCGCCGTGGAGCACGGCCGCTGTCCCGCTGCGGAGAGCTACGACGTCCGGTCGATTCCGGCCAACTTCCTCATCGGCCCCGACGGACGGATCGCTGCGAAGAATCTCCACGGCAAGGAGCTGAAAGACAAACTCGGCGAACTGCTGCGATAGCGCGGCCCACGGCGGGACACATGCGGCCGGAGCCCCCCCCGCGGGGTAGTGCGTACGGCCGTCGTCCCGCCCGGAGCGGCCGCACACCCGCTCCGGTCCGAGCCGCTGCCCGCACGGCGAAGTCGCGGAGCAGGCTCCGGCCCTTCGGCGCACTCCGCGCGGCAGCGTGCGATCCGGCGGCGGACGGGGCGGAGTGCAATTCGGCGAGGTCCGCGGAGCTGCCGTCTCGGGCTACGAACAACCGCAACGGCGCGGGGGAAAGGATATTTCCATCAGGAAAAATAATTTTTTTGCGAAATTATTTGCGGAATCCGGAAATTTGCCGTACATTTGCATTCGCAATTCGGCACCATAGCTTAATTGAATAGAGCATCTGACTACGGATCAGAAGGTTATAGGTTTGAGTCCTATTGGTGTCACTTTTTTTCGAAACGCCGGAGGTTTTCGCCTCCGGCGTTTTACTTTTCCGCCCATCGCACTATTTCCCACCCCCGGCGATTCATCGGCCGCAACGGCTTGCGGGCAAGGTCCGGACCGCGCCCCGGCACGTTTTCCGGCATCCGCTCCCTCTCGCTCGTCCGACATTATCTCTCCCGTATCGAGAGAGACGGTCCGTCCTCTTCGGCCGCGGGTCCCGCCGAAGGCAGCGGCCCGGCCCGAAAGGGCCGCAACATGCAGCGCGTTTTCGACCTGTCGAATGCGATCCGCACTTTCGTCCGAAGCCTGCCGGAACGAGAAAACCTCCAGCAAGGACCCCTGCCGCCGAAGCGTAAAGAGAGGAAGCAGTGCCGCCCGCCGCCCGCCCCCCCTGCCGAGGTGCGGAACGAACGAAGTCCGGCCATCGTCCGTGGTCGGAAGAAGGCCGGGCGGCGAAGAACCGGCACGAGCCGCGAACCGAAATGCGCAGCGCACGGGAAGAGGAAGCCCGCGCCGATCCCCCCCCCGCCGCGAAACCGATGCCGGGAAGGCGCGCGAAACAGGTCGAAAGAAGTTTCTCGGAGCCCCGACGCAAAAGGCCCACGGCGAAGAGCCGGCACGAGCCGAAATGCGCAGCACAGC
>NZ_FCNT01000101.1 GCF_900021155.1 Alistipes sp. CHKCI003 | reverse complement strand
GCCGGAAATAGAAGAGGTATCCTCTTCGGTCGCTCCACGCACCGAAAAGCATCGACCCAACCATGATGCCGACCAGACTGGTGCAGGCGACCGCCCCCTGTCCGAGCGAGGAGAGTTCGGGATGGCGGAGCATCCGGATCATCGGAATCACGATGCCCACGAGCGTGGCGAGTCCCGCACCGAGCACCTGTCCCAGAGAGGCCGCGACGAGCACGCGGAAATGGCCCCGGCGAAGGGGCATCGTATCCATATTTACCGTTTTCGCATCCATCGTACAGCCGTTTGCCGGATTGCCGGCGGCAGCGCTCGCGGGGATTCGCGGCGACTGAGAAGGGCGGGCTTTCGCACACTGCGGTTCCGCAAATCGCAAGCCAGAAGGCACGGGGCTCCGTCTCCCGAGGCGAACAGCGGATTCATGTCCCGCATACACGTCGGAATGCGTGAGGAAGAAATCCCGCAGAACCCTCGCCGCGTCTGCGTGCGGTCCGCACCGAGGCGGAAGACAAAACCGGAAAATAAAATTCCGCCATCTATTTGCAAAAACGGATAATTTGCCTACCTTTGCCGAGGGAAAGTCTTACACGACCAGCTCCCGCAGAATCCCCCAGGCGAGGAATCGAGCAAGGGTATGCGGTCGTAGCGGTGCGATGTAAGTAGCTTTCCCCTTTTTTTGTGCTCCGCATCCCTCTGTGTCCGCTCCGGCCTTCCGATCGCTCCGGAGCAGACGGATCGGAATCCCTTTTCCCGTTATCTTCTCCCTCCTCTTTGCTACGTCTTTTCCCGGTCCATTCCCGTTCTCTGCCGCATTCGCCCACCCCTCCCGCTCTTCGCACGCCCGCCGCCGCGGCGCACGCTCCGCATCCGCGGCGTGCGGTACAAGCGCGGCACCGCACACACCCACGGAGCCCCGACCCGCAACACGATGGCACCGAAATTGCAACACCCCTCTCCGTACCTTCGGGATGTGCAACCATCGTCATACCATTTGTTATATATGACCCGTCCTACGCAGCAAAACGCACCGGCGAACCGTCGCATCCGACCTCCGCACGCTCCGGCGACCGTCGGGTCGGACGCCGACCGCCGCCGGACACCGAGCAGGGGCGGCAGGCGCACCTCTTCCCCGCACCGAGAAATCCAATGAACGACAACCGACCGACACGATGAAAACGAAACCGATACTGCTGCTTCTGATCGGCAGCATGACACCGCTGTGCACCCTCCATCCGCAGTCCCGCGACACGCTGCACGGGGACGAGGTGCACCCCATCCGCGAGGTGGTGGTTACGGGCACGCGCAGCGAAACCGACCTGCGCCATCTGCCGATGACGATTTCCGTGGTCGGGCGCGCGCAGATCGAAAGCCGGCGACAGCCCTCGCTGCTGCCGACGCTTGCCGAACAGGTGCCGGGGCTCTTCATCACGGGACGCGGACTGATGGGCTACGGCGTCTCGACCGGAGCCGCCGGGCAGATGACCCTGCGCGGCATCGGCAACGGCAACGAAGCCGGCAATCCGACCACGGGACTGCTGGTCCTGATCGACGGTCATCCGCAGTACATGGGGCTGATGGGGCACCCTATCGCCGACGCCTATCAGTCGATGCTGGCCGACCGCGTCGAAGTGGTGCGCGGCCCCGCCTCGGTGCTCTACGGTTCGAACGCCATGGGCGGCGTCATCAACATCGTAACGCGCAAGATGCGCGAAGACGGCGTACGAACCGCGATCCGCGCAGGCTACGGCTCCTACAACACGCTCCAGACCGAAGCGACGAACCGCGTGAAAGCCGGCCGTTTCACCAGCGTGGCGACGCTCTCCTACAACCGCACCGACGGCCACCGCAGGGACATGGCCTTCGACCAGTACGGCGGCTACGTCAAACTGGGCTACGAGCTCGGCGAGGCATGGGATGTATGGGCCGACGTGAACGTTACGCATTTCGACGCCGAGAATCCGGGTACGGTCCAAGCCCCGATCTACGACAACGACTCGCACATCACGCGCGGCATGACCTCGTTCGCGCTGCGCAACGACTACGGCACGACCTCGGGCGCTCTAAGCTTCTTCTACAACTGGGGCCGCCACAAGATCAACGACGGCTACTCGGCGGGCGAGACGCCGCTCGACTACCGTTTCAACTCGCGCGACCGGATGCTGGGCGTCTCGTGGTACCAGAGCGCCACGCTCTTCCGCGGCAACCGGCTGACGGCGGGCGTCGACTACCAACGTTTCGGCGGCAAGGCGTGGAACCGCTATATCGACGGACAGCCCGACCGGACCACGGCCGACGAAACGATGGATGAGGTGGCCGGTTACGTCGACTTCCGCCAGACGCTCGCCGACTGGCTAACGCTCGACGCAGGCATCCGCATCGACCGCCACTCGCACGTGGGCACGGAGTGGATCCCGCAGGGCGGTCTCTCGTTCCGTCTGCCCCGCGATGCCCAGATCAAGGCCATGGCGAGCAAGGGATTCCGTTTTCCGACCATTCGCGAGATGTACATGTTCCCGCCGCAGAATCCCGATCTGAAACCCGAACGGCTGATGAGCTACGAACTCTCCTACTCGCAACGGCTGCTGCGAGGAGCGCTCTCGTACGGAGTCGCCCTCTACTGTATCGACGGCGAGAACATGATCATGCGCGTACCCGTGGACGGCCGCCCGATGAACGTCAACACCGGCAAGGTGCGCAACTGCGGCGTCGAAGCCGAAATTGCGTGGGCGATCGACGCCGCATGGTCGGTCTCGGCCAATTACAGTTGGCTTCACATGAAATATCCGGTCGTCGCCGCCCCCGAACACAAACTCTACGCCGGCGCCCACTTTTCGCGCGGCCGCTGGAACGCTTCGACCGGCATCCAGTATGTCCGCAACCTCTACACGTCGGTCTCCCCCGACACGACGGACAGCTTCGTGCTGTGGAACGCCGACGTGAGCTTCCGTCTAACGCAGTGGCTCGAACTCTTCGCCCGCGGCGAGAACCTGCTCGCGCAACGCTATGAAATCAACGCCGGATACCCCATGCCGAAAGCGACGGCGCTGGGCGGCGTGAACATCCATTTCTGAGGCCATGAAATCACCCGCATCCTTCTTCGCAGCGAAAACGCTGCTCGCAGCCCTGCTGCTCGCCGCCGCCGTCCCGAACGGGCTCGCCCACTCGGGCAAAGCGCGGTTCCACGTAATCATCGACACCGACGGCGCGCCCGACGACCTGCGGGCCCTCGTCATGCTTCTCGGCAACCGCGAAGCCGAAGTGCTCGCCGTTACCACCTCCGACGGCGCTCTGCCGCCTGCGCAGACCGCCCGCCGCGTCCGTGCGCTGCTGGACGGGTTCCACCACGAGGGCATCCCGGTCGGCGTCGGACGCCCGGCCGGCGCAGCCGCTCCGGCATGGAGGCAGCAGTCCGCACAGGTCGACTGGGGCGCTCCGGCCGGCCCCGAGCATGCCGGGGAGGCGAAGAGCACGAACGGCCCCGAAAGTCCGGAAGAGGGATTTCCGACGGCGAGCGCACTGATCGCCCGGACCCTCCGGGGCGAAGAGGAAAAGGTCGTCTTCGTCGCACTCGGCGCCCTGACCAACGTGCAGGACCTTCTGTCTGCGGAGCCGGAGCTCGCCGCACGCATCGAACGGATCGTCTGGTACACCGCTTCGGCCGATCCGCTCGCAGGTCCCAACTTCGAGGCGGACACCGCGGCGGCCCGCAAGGTGCTGGCGAGCGGCATCCGCACGGAGGCGGTCTCGGCCAATCCGGCCCGGCCGCTGCCCGTAACCCGCGCTTTGGTCGATTCGATCGCGGCCATCCGGACTCCCTATGCCGAAAAGATCGCACGCACGCACCGAACCGAACCGCTCGCCACGGCAGTCCGCACCGGACATCTCGGTCTGTGGGACGATCTGACCGTCCTGCGGCTCTACCGGCCCGAGCTCTTCGAGGAGGTGTCGGCCAGAACGAACGTCGTGTCGCTCCGGCTCCCCGCCGCAATGCCGGCCGCGAAGGTCGAAAGCGAAATCATCGCCGTTCTGCGCGGCAAGCCCGATACGGAGAGCCGCGTCTTCTACGGGTTCCCGACCGACCGCGCACTCTATGCCGCCGACGTGGCGCCGATCATCGACTCGGCGGTCCGACGCCACGGCCCGAGCGAATGGCGGGCCGGCGTGCTGACCAACGAACTGCACGGCCATCTGGGCATCTACGCCACCGTGGGCGTCAAGATGGGAATCCGCGCCCGCGAATACTTCAACATCGGGGTCGACGACATCGAGGTTACGACCTTCGCAGGCCGCAAACCGCCCGTGAGCTGCATGAACGACGGCCTGCAAGCAGGTACGGGCGCCTCCGTCGGCCACGGACTGATTACGGTGGCCGACACGGACCATCCCCGGCCCGAGGCGCGTTTCACCTTCAAGGGCAAGACGATCCGGCTGGCGCTCAAACCCGAATACGCCGAGCGCATCCGCCGCGACGTCCGGCGCGGCATCGAGCTCTACGGCGATCTCACCGAAGCCTACTGGCTCTATGTCCGGGAGCTGGCCCTGCGCTACTGGCTCGACTTCGACCGCTACGAAATCTTCGATTTGTACGTGGAGAAATAGGACACCTGTCCGCAACGCCATCTCAAGCAGCCTCACAGCGCTTCGCCGCCGGCAGACGGGAAGGCAGACGGAAAGGCAGACGGAAAGGCAGACGGAAAGGGGACGCCCGGACGAAGCGGACAGGCCGGGGGGGGGCACGGGCGAAGCATCGGGTCCGGCACACGGGCGAAACCGGCGCCGCGATCCGCCGCGCCGCCAAATCCGCCGTGCTGCGGACAGCCCCGTTTCAGATCCCCTCGTGGGCGCAGACGAGCCCCAGCGAGGCGGCGACGATCCGCGAGATCTCGTACTCCTGCATCCCGTCGTCCGCGTCGGCATCCACCGTGAAGAAATTTTCGGGACGCACGCTGTACCGGACGATGCTCAACATCGGCGAACCGACGGAGGCGACGACGGCGACCGAATCTTCGAGCCGCTGCATGCGGACGAAGAGTGCGATCCGCTCGGCATCGGCGGTCGGCATCGGCAGCAGCACGAGGTTGTTCCCCGCGCCGATCCCGTCGAGCGAACGGCGCAGAACGAATCCGTAGCGGGCGGCGATCCGTTGCGCGCATTCCTCGGCGATTCCGTGTAAAACGATATTCATAACGTCTGTATTGAAAAAAGGCACGGCGGCATACTAATCTCTATTCGACTTGTTTTGGCAGGAACGTGTCTGGTTCCGCCGCGCCTTTTTAATTCTATCCGAACATCAGGATCAACAGCTGGGCGGCCAGCACGCGCAGGAACATCGACAGCGGATAGACCGTGGCATAGCCCACCGAAGGGGCATCGGTCTGGGTCTGCTCCGAGCAATAGGCCAGTGCAGGCGGATTGGTCGATGCGCCCGAGAGCACTCCGATGAGCGTGTAGTAGTTGAGTTTATAGCGCAGCCGCCCCCAGAGTCCCGCCAGCAGCAGCGGTACGACCGTGATCGCCGCTCCGTAGGCGATCCAGTCGTATCCGCCCGCGAGAAGCGTCGGGATGAAATCCTCGCCGGCTCCCAGTCCCACGCCCGCGAGGAAGAGGGCTATGCCCACTTCGCGCAACATCAGATTGGCACTCATCGTCGTATAGGTTACGAGCTTGTAGTGCGGTCCGTAGCGGCCGATGAGGATCGCCACGACCAGCGGACCGCCCGCAAGGCCCAATTTCACGGGCTGCGGGACCCCCGGAATCCAGAACGAAATGCTGCCGAGCACGACGCCCAGCGCGATGCCGATGAAGATCGGAATCAGATTGGGGTGATCGAGCCTGCGCAGCGAATTGCCGAACAGCCGTTCGGCATGGGCCACCGAGAGCTCGGGACCGACGACCGTTACGCGGTCGCCGATCTGCAACTGGAGCGATCCGGCCGCCACGAGGTCTATGCCCGCACGGTTGATCCGCGTGATCGTAACGCCGCACGTGCTGCGCACCTTCAGATCGGCCAACTGTTTGCCGTTGAGTTCGGATTTGGTGATGAGTATGCGGCGCGAAATCATCTTTCGGTCCCGCATGAGCGGAGTGTCCGCCGCTTCGCGGCCCATGAGAGCCACCAACGCCTCGATATCGCGGGGTGCGGCAACGACGAGCACCCTGTCGCCGCCGTGCAACTTCGTATCCGCGCCGGCCAGCTCGGGTTCGCCGCCCGCGCGGCAGATGCGCGAAATCACGAACTCGCGCAACGCGAGTTCGCGGAGCTGCGCGATGCTCATGCCCTCGATCGCGGGATTGCACACCTCGACCGAGATGCGGCGGGTCGTCAGATCCTTCAGCGCATCGGTGCCGCTGCCGG
Source organism: Alistipes sp. CHKCI003 (assembly GCF_900021155.1). Lineage (GTDB taxonomy): Bacteria > Bacteroidota > Bacteroidia > Bacteroidales > Rikenellaceae > Alistipes > Alistipes excrementavium. The sequence continues at coordinate 45,467 of NZ_FCNT01000101.1, read as the reverse complement.
CTTCGCGCTCCTCCCGCTGCGTGTCGACGCGCAGCAGATAGCGCAGTGCCGCGAGCGTCAGGATCGCCCCCACCACGCCCAGCGGATAGGCCACGGCATAACCCGTAGCTATGTCGGGCGCTTCGGCTCCGGCGTGCAGGTCGCTGAAGGCCTGCTGCGCGGCGCCCAGCCCCGGGGTGTTGGTTACGGCTCCGGACATCACGCCGACGAGGGTCGTCATCGGAAGCCCCGTCAGACAATAGAGCGCAACCGTCGTCCCGACGCCGAGCAGCACGGCCAGTACAGCGACTTTGTTGAGCGTAACGCCGCCCTTGCGGAAAGAGGAAAAGAATCCGGGACCGACCTGCAAACCGATCGAATAGACGAACAGGATCAGTCCGAACTCCTTGAGAAAATGCAGCAGATGGCCGTCGACGTTCATCCCGTACCATCCGAAAGCGATCCCCACGAACAGGATGCCCGTTACGCCGAGCGACACGCCGGCAACCCTGATTTTGCCGAGCATGATCCCCAGCGCCACGACCAGCGCGAGAATCAGCACCGAGTGGGCTACGCCTCCGCCCCACAAGGCGGGAGAGCCCATGAAAAGCCTTTCGAGCAGCTCCATACCGAAATTCGTTACGCATTCCCGCACTCGTCTGCGGTCCGGGCAGAGCGCCGTCGCACGACATGCGCACCGCTTCCCGCACCGCCGGTACCGGAACGAATCATTCGTTACATTCGTTTGAACTCAACCGAAACCGTTTGCCCATCCCACGGGGTCTCACGGCATCGAATCGACTTGGCAGGTCTTCTGACTTACTCCCGTTCCGAAGCCTTCCCGATCCCGAGAGGATCAGTGGCCGAGATGTTCGGAACGAACGCGGAGCTTCACAGCAGCGGGACTGTCCGGGATTTGCACCCGATTCCCTTTTCACCCCTCCGCCCGACGGCGGCAGGAGACCAAATCTGCCGCAAAGATACGGGTTAATTCCGAAAAACAAAGCTTTTTCGCAAATAATCGAAACATCCGGCATCCCGGCCGCTCCGCATACAGGTCTCCGCCGCACCCTCCGCACGGCCCTCTTCCGGCCGGTTCCGATGCGTTCCGGGACGTTCCGGGGCCCTGCCGGCGCGGGTCCGGAGCTGTCGGACGTATCGCCCGGCAGCGCATTGGACCGATGCTTTCCGCGGACGCTGAGGCATCGCCCGGCAGAATTGCGGACGACCGCACCCCGCCTGATCCGCGACCTTTTTCCGTAACGCCCGCGCACGACCTTTCACCGAGGGACGGGCTTCGGCACTCGATCGCGCGTGCGATGAAGGCCGTCCGCCGCACTCTTCCCGAGGCGGCCCGCAGCTCCGCCCGAAACCCGATGCCGCCGGCGAACGCCGACCAAAGGCAATGCCGCAGCGCCGACACCGGACCATCGGCAAAACCGAGCCGCCGGCGACGAACCGCAAAACCCGGATCCCAAAGACCGCGAGGCGATATTTCGCGGATCGTCCAGCCCCGTCGCCGGAAAAAGTCCCGGACACCCGTCTTCCTCTTGCGGACTGTCGGAGGCCGGCCGCGCCCGCCGATCCGGCTGCCGGCATCGCACGGTCCGCAACGGACAGCCGACACGGAACGACCGGCACAGGAAAACGGCCCGAATCAGCCGCCGACAAATTTTTTCCGAAAACGTTTCGGGTTCCGCCGGAATACACTACTTTTGCAGCGTTTTCGTTAAGCCGAGAGCAGAGCCATGCCCGTTCTTCGACTCTGCCGAAGCGAGAAACGAAGGCGAAGCCAACGTTTCCGTCAAGACCGCAGGAAGGGGGAGGGCAATCCGCGCGTACCCGAAAACCGCCGAAACGGGAAAACGAAGGCAACAAAACCAACGCCTATGAAAACCCAGAAGGAACTGCACGAAATCCTCGATTTCATCGCCGAGTACGCCACCTATCTGCTCGGTTCGGGCGTACACACCTCGCGCGTGATCCGCAATTCGCAGCGAATCGGCGCCTCGCAGGGGGTCGACATCCAGCTTTCGAGTTTCCAGAAGAGCACGATTCTCACCGCGCGCGACGAGACGAGCGGCGAGGTCGTAACGCGCGTAGTGCGGATTCCGGCGCTGCCCGTCAGCTTCGAACGCAACTCCGATCTGAGCGCCCTGAGCTGGGATGCCCTCGACGAGCGTCTGCCGCTGGAGGAGATCCGCCGCCGCTTCGGCGGGCTGACCGCCAAGCCGCGCATCGACCCGATCTTCGTGCTGCTGACCGTCGGACTGGCCAACGCCTCGTTCTGCCGCCTCTTCGGCGGCGATTGGACGGCCGTCGGCATCGTCTTCACCGCCACGCTCGTGGGCTTCGCGGCCAAACAGCGGATGCAGGCCCACGGCGTCAACCACTACCTCGTCTTCATCGTCGCGGCCTTCATGGCGTCGCTCTGCGCCTCGGCGGCGCTGCGCTTCGACTGCACGGCCCAGACCGCGCTGGCCACCAGCCCGCTGTTCCTCGTCCCGGGCGTACCGCTCATCAACGGTGTGATCGACATCGTCGAAGGCCACATCCTGATCGGTTTCAGCCGGCTGATCAACGCCCTGCTGCTGATCGTCTGCATCGCCGTGGGTCTCTCGGCCACGCTTCTGATGGTCAAAAACAGTTTGCTATGATCGCTGCGGACATCTTTCTCGACGGACTTTTCGCGGCGGTCGCCGCCATCGGTTTCGGAGCCATTTCCGATCCGCCGATGCGGGCTTTCCCGCGCATCGCGCTGCTGGCGGCCGCAGGCCACGCCCTGCGCTTCTGCCTGATGAACTACGCCGGGATCGACATCGCCACGGGCTCGCTCTTCGCCGCCCTGACCATCGGAATGGGAAGCCTCTGGCTGGGGCGCGGCGTGCGCTGCCCGATGACGGTGCTCTACATTCCGGCCCTGCTGCCGATGGTTCCGGGCATCTACGCCTACAAAACCGTCTTCTCGCTCATCATGTTCCTCCAATCGCTCAACGACCCGGGCGAGGGGCTGCAATACATGCAGCAGTTCTTCCTCAACGCCACCGTCTCGCTGAGCGTCATCATCCTGCTGGCCGCCGGCGCCACACTGCCGATCTTCGTCTTCAACCGCCGCGCCTTCTCGCTCACGCGACGCAAAAATCCCGGCCGATAACCGCCCTGCGCACATGGAAACCTTCTGGAATACGATCTCCGCCTACAACGCCGCCACATGGCCGCTGCAAATCGCACTCGCGGCACTCGGCGCCCTGCTCACGCTGCTGCTCTGCGTGCGCCCGTCGAAAGCCGTGCGGACGGGAATGAAACTCTACATGGCCCTCCTGAACTTCTGGATCGCCGGCGTCTACTACATGATCTACTGCCGCCCGCGCGAATACCACGACATGCTGGCGCTCTTCTGGGCCATCATGGGCTGCATCTGGCTCTACGACCTCGCGGCCGGCCACGCCTCGCTCGAACGCACGGGCCGCCACAGCCGCTTCGCCCTGCTGCTCTTCCTCATGCCGGCGGTCTATCCGCTCGCCTCGCTGGCACTGGGGCGCACCTTTCCGGCCATCACCTCGCCCGTCATGCCCTGCTCGGTGGCCGTCTTCACCATCGGACTGATGCTCGCCTTCTCCCAGCGGGTCAACATCGTGCTGGCGATGTTCCTCTGCCACTGGGCCCTCATCGGCCTTTCCAAAGTCTACTTCTTCGGCATTCCCGAAGACTATCTGCTCGCGTGCAGCGTCGTCCCGGCGCTCTACGTCTTTTTCCGCGAGTACGTCCGGCAGATCGCGGCCGCACCCTCGAAACCTTCGCCGCGCGTGCTCAATGCGCTGCTGGCCGTGCTGTGCCTGCTCGTCGGAACCTTCTTCACCCTCACGCTCCTCCACCAGTTCGATCTCTTCGCCGGCCTATGACCCTCTCCTACCATGCCGAAGACCGCATCGCGACCCTTCCCGTCGCCGAGTACACGGCCCGCTTCCGCGATGCGGAGCGGATCGCCGGCTACTGCCGCGCCTGCCCCAGCTATGGCCGCAGCTGGGGATGTCCCCCGTTCGATTTCGATGTCGAAACCCGCCTCGCGCAATACCGCACGGCACTGCTCGTCGCCACGAAGATCACTCCCGCCGAGCGCGCTCTTCCGCTCGCCGAAGCCCGCCGTCTGATCCGACCCGAGAGGCAGCGGCTCGAAGCGCGCCTGCTCGATCTGGAGCGCACCTGCGGCGGCCGCTCGTTCGCCTATGCCGGCAGCTGCCTCCACTGCCCCGAGGGGAGTTGCACGCGGCCCGAAGGTCTGCCCTGCCGCCACCCCGAACTCGTGCGCCCCTCGCTCGAAGCCTGCGGATTCGACATCGGCCGCACGACCTCCGAACTCTTCGGCATCGAACTCCGGTGGGGCCGCGAAGGGCGGATGCCCGAATACCTCACGCTGGTCTGCGGTCTCTTCCACAATGCGGAACACGTCGTATGGAACGGGTAAAGGCGGTCTTCAACTGGAGCGGCGGCAAAGACTCGGCCCACGCGCTGCTGCGGGCTCTGAAGTCCGGACGCTACGAAATCGTCGCGCTGCTGACGACCGTCAACCGCGACACGCGCCGCTCGACCATGCACGGCATCCCGCTTCCGCTGTTGCAGGCACAGGCCGCGAGCATCGGCATCCCCCTGCACGCGGTCGACCTCGCGCCCGCCGGCACGATGGAGGATTACGGTGCAGCGATGGCCCGCACGGCAGAGCGTTTCAAGCGACAGGGTGTCCGCTGCTTCATCTTCGGCGACATCTTCCTGCACGACGTGCGCACCTACCGCGAGCGGCAGCTCGCACCGCTCGGCATCGAGGTGGCCGAACCGCTCTGGGGCCGCAGCTCCGAAGCGGTCATGCGCGAATTTCTCGGCACGGGTCTCAAGACCGTCGTCGTTACCGCACAAGCCGACCTGTTCGGCCCCGAGACCATCGGCCGCCGGATCGACCGCGCATTCCTCGACTCGCTGCCCGCCGGCACCGACCCCAACGGCGAAAACGGCGAGTACCACACCTTCTGCTTCGACGGCCCCATCTTCCGCCGCCCCGTCCCGTTCCGTCTGGGCGACCCCTTCAGCCGCAGCTACGACGTTCGGCTCGACGACGGTTCGACACGCACCTACACCTACTGGTTCGCCCGCTTGGAAGCGTAATCCGCACCTCCGCACCGCCCGGACGCCGATCAATCGAAATGCTCCGGCCGCCCGTCGCCGATGCAGCAGCGGAGCCGAAGACGGACAAGTTCTCCATACGAAAAAGGGGCCGGACGCCCCTTTCGACGATTCGAGGATGCGTCCAATCGGACAATTCGACGCTTCCTCTTCAGACATGCAAGAACGGAAAATACAGGACACCGGGATCCGCGGCGGAAGAAACGTTCCGAAATACAGGTCCGAGCCGGGATGCCGATCACAACGCAGCAGAGGCTACCCGTCGGGACACACCGCCGATTTCCGATCTTCGAAACTTGCCGGCCGGCCCCTCTCTTTCTCTTTTCTCTTTTCTCCGGCCTCCGGTCAGATCATCCCCCACAGATGTTTGATGTTGCTCCGGGCCGTGGCGATCACCTCGTCGCCGCGTCCGGCCAGAATGAGTTTCGTCATCGCCCGCACGAACCCCGCCATCTGCGCGAACTCCACTTTGGGCGGCATGGCCAGCGCATCGGGATCGGTCTGCACGCTCACGAGTACGGGTCCCTCCGTCGCGAAAGCCTCGCGCAGCACCCGTTCCGCATCGTCCGGACAATCCGCCGTGAAGGCCGGGATGCCCATGGCACGGGCAACGGCCGCGAAATCCGGATTGTACAGATCGGTCTGGCTGTCGGGCAGCCCGGCCACCTCCATTTCGAGCTTCACCATACCCAGCGCGCGGTTGTTGAACACGACGATCTTCACGGGCAGGCGATACTGCACCACGGTAGCCAGATCGCCCAGCAGCATCGAAAGACCGCCGTCGCCGCAGAGGGCCACGATCTGCTGTCCGGGGCGTGCGAAAGCCGCCCCGATGGCCATCGGCAGTGCATTGGCCATGGAGCCGTGGTTGAACGACCCGAGCATCCGCCGGCGGCCCGTGGCATGCAGATAGCGCGCACCCCACACGCAGCACATGCCCGTGTCGACGCAGAACACGGCGTCGTCCGCCGCGATGCGGTCGACGAGCGTCGCCGCATACTCGGGCGCGATCCGCCCCTCGCCGCCGCGCTTCGCAGCCACGGCGTTCATCTTTTCCCGCACTTCGCGGTAGCGCCGCAACTGACGGTCGAGGAATCCCCTGTCGTCCCGCACCCCGAGCATCGGCAGCAGTGCGCGGATCGTATCCCCCACGTCGCCCGCCAGCCCGAGCTCCACGCGGGCACGCCGCCCGATCCGTTCGGGACGGATGTCGACCTGCACGATCCGGCACTGGCAGGGCAGGAAGGCTTCGTAGGGGAAATCCGTCCCCAGCAGAATCAGAAGATCCGACTCGTGCATACTGGCATAGGCCGAAGGGAGCCCCAGCAGGCCGGTCATCCCGATCTCGTAGGGGTTGTCGTACTGAATCTCCATCTTCGACTTGAAGCTGTAGGCCACGGGCGCCTTGATCGTCCCGGCCAGCCGCACCACCTCCGCATGGGCCCCGCGCGCCCCGATGCCGCAGAAAAGCGTGATCTTCTCCGCCTCGCCGATCATGCGGGCCAGCTCGCGCAATTGTCCGTCCGCGGGACGGCAGAGGCTCTCGGACGGCAGCAGCCACGGAGCGCCCGGGGTCTCGGCCGCCTCCGCGGCCGCCACGTCGCCGGGCAGTCCGACGACCGCCACCTCTTTGCGGTGCACCGCATACTGGAGCGCCGCAGGCAGCATACGCGCCAACTGCGCGGGCGTCGCGGCCATCTGGCAGTAACCGCTGCAATCGCCGAACAGCTTAAGGGGCTCGGTCTCCTGAAAGTACTGCGTGCCGAATTCGTCCGTGGCGCAGGTCGAGGCGATCGCCAGCACCGAGGCATTGCTGCGCTGCGCGTCGTAAAGCCCGTTGACCAGATGCACGTGCCCCGGACCGCTGCTGCCGGCGCAGCAGGCGATGCCGTTGAGCTGCGCCTCGGCCGACGCGGCGAACGCCCCGCTCTCCTCATGGCGCATGTGCACCCACTCCACCGTGCCGGCACGGCGCACGGCGTCGTTCACCTCGTTCAGGCTGTCGCCCGCCACGGCATAAATCCGGCGGATACCCGCTCTGCAAATCGTTTCGACCAATCGGTCGGCCGCTTTCGTTCCCATGATCGTCTTATTGTTCGATACTCCGGCGATCCGGTTCAAGATCGGTGCCACGATGCGTTCTCGGACGGCATCCGCATAGCGGACGACCGAAGGGAGCCGAACGCGAAACCCGCCATCCCGACAAAAGGTCCGCCTCCCGACCATGAGGATGCGGGAATACATCCCACAGACGACAACATAGGGTCGCAACGTCGTTTATGCCGCTTTCGCATGGTCCGCGGCGGACGAAGCCTGCGAACTGACGAAAGCGCCGGCACGAAAGCACAATGTGGGCTTCCCCGATGCAAGCGGCGGCGACGCCCCCACCCGATAACTCCGCCAGAAAAACCAACGAATCGTTTTCGAACCCGATTTTATCGGCCCTTTGCCGTTAAGCCGAGCGCAGAGACCAACCGCAGGTTCGGACCCGGCCGAGGCGGGAAACGGTCGAAAGAAACTCAAGGAAAAAATTCCGGCCTTCAATCGGTACGGTTAACGTATCCCCACCGCACGAGCTCCTCCGCCCGGCGAACCGGACGGGTCGTGCCGCCGCTCATGGGGCAGAGCGAATCCGAGACGGCGCGCACCTGACGGTAGCGGTGATCGGTGAGCAGGATGCCCTTGTTGCGCTTCTCCCGTTCGAGGAGCTTGCAGAAGGTGTCGATATGCAGCGGCATCACCTGAGCGAAGGATTCGTCGAGCAGCACGAAGCGACAGGGCGGGCAGAGGATCGCATAGAACTCCACGACCCGCCGCTCGCCGCCCGACAGGGTCCCGAAGCGGCTGCCCCGCAACTTGTCCAGATCGGGGAACCAGCCGAAAAAGTCTGCGGCGTCGAGTCCGAAGTCGCGCAAAACCCGATCCATGCGCAGATTGTCGGGGACGAAACCGTGCTGGGGAAGGCAGTGCACTTCGTCGGCGCCGAAGCGGTCGGCCCACACGCCGTCGAAGCGCAGGGATTTGAACGCGGGGTGCAGCATGCCGAAGAGGATGTTCATCAGACACGATTTGCGCTGCCGTTGCTGCCGAGCAGACCCGTGACGGCTCCCGTCTCGATCCGGATGTAGACCCCCTGCAAGATCTTCCGGTCGGCGAATGCCGGTTCGACCGAACCGATGTCGAGCGTGAGTTTCATAGCATGCGGTTTACGGCTGCGAAGAGGGCCGCCGCGCAGGCCAGTGCGACGAAGAGCAGAAAACCGGCCGCGCAGCACCATGCGACGAGCCGTCTGCGCGGCCGCCCGAGATCGGCATAGTAGTAGAAACGCCGCGGACCGAGCGAGAAAAGCAGACAGAGGATCGGCGCATAGCACGCCGCCTTCGCCACACAGAGCGTCGGCACGTTGGGTCCCTCCTCCCACGTCGCGGCCCACGCAAGGGCGACCGACACGCAAAGGCACGGCAGCAGAAGCGCCGAGCGGTAGAAGCGCCACAGAAGTCCCGCCTTGCGCAGACAGGCGCCCGCCCGGCGGCCGGCGAACGCACGCCGCAGAAAAGAAAGACCGCCCAGAGACTCCGCAAGATCAGAAGACGAATTTCACGCCCGCCGTGAAATTGATCCCGTACTCGGGATAATAGGCATAACGATAGAGTTTCATATCGGCCAGATTGTGCGCTTCCGCAAAAAGCGAGAAACCCTGCGTGATGCGCCAGTCTATATCGGCGCCGACATCGACCGAGAACGGCGCGGCGAAGGACTCCGTGCGGGGTGGCGCCGGAGCGATGCCCGACGCCGAGGCTGGATAGACGAACACGGTCCAGTGGCGGACGCTCTGCACGTCGGCCGTAACGCCGAACGACACCTTGCGTCCGTTGTAGCGGGCCGCGAAGCGGCCCTCGAACGCAGGCAGACCGCAGGCGTAGACCGTATCGTCGTCGTAAAGATAACCGTGCAGGCCCAGCATCAGGTGGAAGCGGCCGGCGGGTTTGTACTCCAGTTCGCCGTTGAGCGAGGCGACGCGCTGACGGCCCTGTGCGAAGGAGAACACGTCGAGCGCCGTCGTCAACCCCGTATCGTGCCGCACGCCGTACCAGAAGAGCCGATTCTCGCGGATACCGGCCGAAGCGAAGAGACGGTAGACGAGTTTCGAGCCTGCAAGCGAACCGGAAGCGCCCAGACGCGCATCGTACGACACCGTGCTCTTGTCGCCCCACTGCGGTCCGGCGAGGTAGGGATTCAGGCGCGTGAGCGTCCGCAGGCTGTTGTCGCGCAGGCTGCCGTCCGCCTCCAGATAGGGCCTGAAGGCTTCGGTGCCCAGATCGAGATGCACGAGCAGCGCCGGCACGACGTAGTGGCGGCCGTCGCGGCCCACGATCTTGTCGTAGTAGTAGTCGGCCCCCAGCTCCAGCCGCAGCCGGCCGCCGCGCAGACCGTAGCGCAAACCGCCCGAGAAGATGTCCTCATAATAATCCGACAGGGACTTCGCACCGGCACCGTGTTCGTACATCACGTCGAGGCGGAACATGTGGCTGCCGAACCGGCGCGCCAGCGCACCGTCGACGCCCAGATGGGTCTGGCGCGCCCCGACGGCGGTCCGCCCGCCGTCGGAGTGGTCGAGAAAGAGCGCGCCGCGCAGGCCGAGATTGAAATTCCAGCGGCTCAGGTCGGTGAAATCGTCGCCCACGCGGACCTTCACGTCGAACTCGCCGTACTGCGCCTTCGGGCCGAAGGAGGCGGGCATCGGGTCCATCGTATATTGGCCGTAACGGCGGTACAAGCGGTTCTCGTAGCCGAACTCCCCTTCGAGCATATGTCGTCCGAAGTACTTGCCCGCAGCGATGCCCGCACGGTTGATCATGCGCAGGGCGTCGTCCGCGAGTCCGAAATCGTTGCGGACACCGGCATAGCGGCCTTCGTGATTGATGTAGCCGAGCAGATACCCCGTCCCGGGATTCTGCGTCGATGCGTAGAAGTCGGCGGCCGAATTAAGAGGCCAGCCCGCCCCCAGCTTGAGGTAGAAGGGCTCGGGACGGTTGAACTCCCAGTAGGTAACCGTCGCCGGCCGGATGGGTTTCGAGGCGAGGTTGGTGGAGATCGAAAGCGGAGTGATCGAGTAGTCGATGTCTGGACGCAGACGCACCGTATCGGTCATGTCGGGCGCTACGGGCAATTTCGCGGCCGCCGCGACGGCGGGCACGTACTCCTTGCTCACTTCGACGCTTTTATCGACCTGCGCCGCCGCCAGCATGGGCAGCGCCGCGAAGAGGATGGTATGGAAGATTCTTTTCATGGCTCAGGGATCAATCGAGTCGGGCGATGCGCGCCTTGGCTTCGCTCACGATGCCGTCGTCGGCGGGCGAATAACCGTCGGCGACGCTCTGCCACGTGGCGCGCGCCTGAAAGGCGTCGCCCTTGGCGGCATAGACGTCGCCCAAAAGCAGGTAGGCTTTGGCCAGCCAGTAGGCGTGGGGCGTCCGGCGGTCGATGTAGGCGAACACGGCCTTCTCGGCCTTCGCCGGATCGCCCGCATCGAACGTATCCTGCAGGACATAGTAGGCCGAGGCCGCACCCTCGGCGCTCTTCACTTCGGAGGAGAGCCGGCGATAGATCTTCACGGCTTCCTTCCAGTCGCCCCCCTCGCGGAGCTGCTCGGCCAGTGCGAACTGCGATTCGCGCACGGCGACCGCACCGGCATCGGCCGAAGCGGCCACGTCGGCGGCCATCGGCGCGATCTTCGCGGGATCGCCTTCGGCCAGCGTGGCCCGCACATAGCCCGTCATGGCCTCGCTGCGGGCTTTCGGCTCTCCGACCGCATCGTAGAGGCGGCGGTAGGCCGAGGCGGCTTCGGCATAACGTCCGTCGTCGCGGGTCATCTCCGCCAGACGGGCGAGCGCCGTGGCCGTGTGGGCGTTGGGACTGCGATCCGCCAGCGCCGCGAGCGTGGCGACGGCTTCGTCCCGCTGCCCCAGACGCAGATAGGTATCGCTCAGATAGTAGAGCGCATCGGTCAGGTAGTAGCCCTTGGGGAAGCGCTCCGCATAGTCTGCGAGCGCACGGGCCGCCGGCCCGTCCTGCCGTGCGAGGTAGAGCTGCTGCGCCGCGGCGAAGGTCAGCGAATCGCGCGCCACGAGCGTAACGTCGCTTTCGAGCCCCGCCCGCTCGGCATAGGCGAAATAGGCGTCGGCGTCGCCGCGCGAAACATAGATGTCGCGGATGCCCTCCAGCGCCCCCTTCGCTTCGGCGGATTGGGGAGCGGCGGAGACCACGCGGTCGTAGTACGCGAGCGATTTCTCCTCGTCGCCGAGGTTGAGCCACGCCAGTCCCAGATCGGCGAGCGCCTGCGTGCGCATCGGCGACGAAGGGTAGTCGGCCACGAAGCGTTCGAGCGCACGGGCTCCCTCGGCGTACTGCTCTGCGGCGATATAGGTGCGGCCCAGCTCGTAGGAGGCGTCGTCCGCATAGTCGCCCTCGCCCGCGGCGATGATCCCCCGCAGGGCCTCGATCTTGGCCTGAGGTTCATGCAGAATGCCGAGCGTTACGGCCCGCTGATACTGTGCATAGTATTTCGCAGGGCCGCCCGCGGCGACGGCCTTCGCATAGCTCTCCGACGCCGCTTCGAAATCGCGGGCGGCATACTGCGTGTCGCCCAGCCGGTTCCACGCATCGGCGCGGTAGTCGTCGGCCGTGCGGCGGAGCGACAGGAATTTCGAGAAAGCCTCGCCGGCCTCGGGCATCCGCTCCTCCGAAAAACGGCAGTAGCCGAGGTTGTACCACGCCAGCGCATACTCCGCCGCGCTGCGGGGAGCGCGTCTCAGGTAGGCGTCGTAGCATTTCGCCGCGGCAGCGTAATCGCCGTCGGCATAGGCCATCTCGCCCTGCCAGAAGAGCGCGAGCGCATTGTATTTGGGACTCACGCCCACCGCAGCGGATTCGGCCATGAGCCGTGCGGCGGCCGCACGGTCGCCGCCGGTCCACGCTTCGAGCGCGCGGAAGTAGGCGATCTTCTGCAAGGCGGCGCGCAGCTCCGCGTCGGGCGAAGGCACCGACCGGAGGGCTTCGTAGGCGGCGTCGTAGTTGCGCGAATTGTAGTAGGCGGCCACGAGCAGCTGTCGCGCCTCGGCCGTGCGGGGCGATGAGGGGTAGCGCTCGATGTAGCGCGTGAGGAGGTTGATCGCCTCGTTGAAGACGCCGCCGCCCAGTTCGTACTGCAATTTGCCGTAATTGAACAGGGCGTCTTCGGCGATCGAAGCGTCGAACGCATCGTTGGCGGCCATGGCGAACGACTGCATCGCCTCGCGCTTGGCGCCCCGTCGGATGCAGCAGTCGGCCAGATGGTAGGAGGCGTTTTGCGTCAGAGCGTCGTCGGCGCCGCACGCACGGCGCAGGTAGCCCTCGGCATCGGCATAGCGGGCCGTGCGGTAGAGCGAGTATCCCATCAGATACTCCTCGTTGCGGCCGAAGTCGCCTCCGTCGCGGCGGTAGGCCGATAGATAACCGACGGTTTTGTCGTAGTCGCCCAGATGGTACCACGACTCGGCCAGCACCCGTTCGAGCTCGGTGCGGTGCCGGGGCGCGGCTTTCGCGGCCAGCGCATCGCCCTCGCGGACGACATAGTCGTAGTCGCCCTCCATGAATTCGAGCTGGAGCAGGTAGTAAGGCACCAGAGGCGCATAAGCGTCGCTCGACGCGAGGCGGTTGAAGCCCAGCTTGGCGCGGTCGTAGTCGCCGCGGGCATAGTCGATGTAGGATTTGTAGTAGAGCGCATGGTCGGCGTACTCGCTGCGCGGCTCCACACGGTCGAAGTAACCGTAGGCTTCGTCGTAGCGGCCGGCGCAGAAGGCCGCATAGCCCATGCGGACGTCGTACTGCGCCTTGCGCTGCGCGCCGAGCGACCGGTAATCCACCTCGGCGAAGGTGCGGGCCGCAGCGGCCATGTCGCCCGCCGTGCAGTAGTACGATGCCAGCGAGAAAAGCACGTCGTTGCCGAAGACCGAACCGGGCCACCGCTCCACGAAACCCTTCAACGCCCCCTCGGCATCCCGGTCGCCCAGCTCGACGGCGCAGGCCGCCAGATAGAACTCGACCTTCTGGCGTTCGTAGCGGTCGTCGGGCGCGAGCCCCTGCTGCGCCCGCAGAAATTCGTGGCGGGCGTCGTTCCAGCGGCCGTAGTCGAACAGCTCGACGCCGCGGTCGATGAGAGCGAGGGTTTCGGGTTCGGCGGCGCGCCCCGCACGGATGCAGAGGAGCCCCGCGATGAGGATCGGCAGGATGATCGGATTGCTGCGCATAGGTACCGGTATATAGTCGGACAAAGATACGAATTTTTCAGTTCGGGCACACCATAAGGAACGATTATTGCCCCCGCTTTATTATCATTCGAAAAACCGTAACAGGACCGATTCGTGCACTGCGCGTTTTCATCCCGGATTCCGCAGCCGGCCGCCGTCATCCGCAGCCCGAGGCCGCGTCTGCGGGGCCGACGCCCCGAACCCCTATCCGCCGGGGATTTCGGGCGACCCCGTCCGGCGGTTGCGTCCGATGAAGCGCCATGCACGGAGACATTCTTTTACATTCTAAACACTTAACACTATGATCGAAAAAGTAACTTTGGAAATGAACGACAAGTCGGGGTTCGATCTGAGCGGAGACACGGCCTGCGCCGACCTCAACCCCAAAGCGCTGCTGCTCTACGCCGGAGCCAAATGCGCCGGGCTCACCGCCCTGAGGATCATGCAAAAGGAGCGCATAACGCCCGTCCGGTTCGAAATCAGCATGTCGGGCGAGCTCTCCACCGACACCGTGCAGTCGGAGAGCGTCTTCCGTTCGTTCAACGTGGTCTACAACGTCGAATGCGCCCGCTACGACGAACAGTCGAAAGTCAGCCGTGCCGTCAACCTCTCCCACGAGAAATACTGCGGAACGGTGCAGATGCTGGGACGCATCGCACCCGTCTCCCACGAAACGGCCATCGTCAGCACCCAGTCCGCCGAAGCTTAGCGGGCCGTGATGCGCAGGTAGGCCGACACGGCGTCGGCATAGCTGTAACGCGCCTGTATGGAGTTCGTGTAGAGCTGAATCCAGCTCAACTGGGCTTGCAGCACGTCGAGAATCGTGGCGAGTCCCTCCACGTAGGAATAGGTGCTGATTTCGAGATTTTCGCCCGCGATGCGCAGGCTCTCCTCCGTGGCGGAGACCTGCGCATTGCTCTTGACCACGGCCGTCCAGCCGTTGGTCTCCTCGCGCACGATGTCGTCGCGCAGCTGGGCCGCGCTCCATTCGCTCCGCAGCTCCGCGGCACGCGCCGCCCCCACCGCGCGCCTCCGCTCGCCCCAATGGAAAATCGGCACGCTCACCCGCACGAAGGCCGACCCGTCGATCCGCGTGCGGCCCGTGCGGTTGGGCGTATGAGGCTGCCACGAGCCGCCCACGCCGACGCTCACCTGCGGATCGAACGGTGCGCGGGCCGCCTCGACGCCCCACGCCGCCTGCTCGGTCCGCAGCGCAGCGGCGGCATAGTCCGCCCGCCTAAGAAGCGCCGCATCGGGCGATACTCGCCCGGGCATCGGGATCGAGTCGCGGATCGACTGCGCGAGCCGCACTTCCGTTTCGACCGGCATGCCGCGCAGGATGTTGAAGTTGTGGAGCGCCACCGAGAGATTCTGCTCGGCATTCACCAGCCCGTACTCGGCCTCGCTCAGCCGCGCGTCGATCATCAGCACGTCGCCCTTGGCGATGTACCCTTCGGCGAAACGCCGTTCGACGACCTCCCGAAGCGAGCGGATGATGCCCACGTACTCCCTCATGGCGGCGGCGAAGATGCGCAGCGACGAGAGGTTCCAGTAGGCGTAGTCGGCGGCATAGCGCACGTCGCAGCGCGCGAACTCCTCCTCGCACAGCGCGATGTCGTAGCCCAGCTCCGCCCGACGGTGGGCGGCCCGCACGGCTCCGCCGCCGTAGAGCGTCTGCACGATCTGGGGCAACACGCCGAAAGTCCACGATTTCTGTCCGTCCTCGCGGCGGAACGCGACCGTGAAGCTGCCGTCGAGCGACAACTGCGGCAGATAGCCCGTGCGGGCCTGCCCCGCGCGCTCGGCGGCTTCGCCGCTCGCGGCGGCGGCCATGCGGAGCCGGCGGCTGTAAGCGGCCACGTCGGCGCGGTAGTCGTCGAGCGTGATCTGGGCCGCAAGCGGCAGCCACAAAAGGAGGCAAAACGCGGAAAGCACCGATTTTCTCATGGTTTGCGGATTTTGTAGAACAGCGCATAGACGACCGGCAGCACGCAGATCGTCAGGAGCGTGGCGACCAGCAGTCCGCCCATGATCGTGGCGGCCATCGCCCCGAACATCGAATCGAACAACAGCGGCAGCATGCCGAGGATCGTCGTGCCCGAAGCCACCGCCACGGGCACGATGCGGCTGCGCGTGGCCGAGACGAGCGCATCGTAGGGGGTCATGCCCGAAGCGCGCAGCACGCCGATCCGCTCGACGAGCACCACGGCGTTCTTGATGTTCATGCCCACCAGCCCGAGCAGTCCCAGCAGCGAAAAGAAGTTGAAGACCTTGCCCGTCGCCGCCAGCCCGAGCACCACGCCGATGAAGATCAGCGGGATCATCAGCAGGATCACCGCAGGCTCCCGGTAGTTGCGGAACAACAGCAGCAGCACGACGAAGATCAGCACCAGCGTGAGCGGCATGTTGGCCGCCAGCGCTTCGTTGGACTCCTGCCGGCTCTCCTGTTCGCCGAAGACCTTGAGCGCATAACCCTCGGGCAGACGCACCTGCCGCTCGACGGAATCGCGCAGCTCGGCGAAGAGCCGCATGGTGTTCGCGCCGCGCGCCGGATCGCACTGCGCCTTCATCACCCGCTGGCGGTCGAAACGCTTCACCACGCCCCGCACGAACCCGAAGCGGAAACTGTCCACGGCCTGTCCGAGCGACCGCACCTTGCCCGACGGGGTGAAGAGCGGCATGGCCTGAAGGTTGGTGAGGTTATAATCGCCGATGCGCTCGTCCTTGAGCAGAATCGGCAACAACTGATCCCCCTCGCGGTATTCGCCCAACCGGAAGCCCTGCGTGGCGACCGTGATGCCCTCGGCCATCTCGCGGCGCGAAATGCCGATGCGCTGTCCCTTCACCTGCGAATAGAAGGGCTGCCACGCCGGTATGCGGTTGCCCCAGCTATTGCGGACGTTCATGGCGCCGGCATTGCGGTGCATGATCTCCTCGGCCTCGCGGGTGAGGCGCACGAGGGTGTCGATGTCGTCGCCGATGAAGCCGAACTCGATGGCGGCGTCGGGCACGGGCGAGAGTTTGAAGAGCGACGAACGCAGCCACACGTCCGGCAGCTCGGCCCCGACGAATGCGGCGAACCGCTCCTCGACGGCGGCCGTGGAGCGCTTGTCGTACAGCTCGACGAGCACGTTGCCGAAGTTGGGCCGCAGCGACACGCTGCTGCTGGCCAGATAGTAGCGCGGCGGCGTGGAGCCCATCGTCGCCGAGACGGTCTTCACCTCGGGCTGGACGCGGAGCCACTCCTCCATGCGGCGGATGTTGCGCTCGGTATCGCGGATGTCGTAGCCCTCGGGCAGGATGACGTCGGCGCGGAAATAGGGTTTGTCGAGCGACGGGAAGAAATTCTGCGGCATGCGTCCCATCACGGCGAGCGAGACGGCGAACAGCGCCGCAACACCGCCGACCACCCACCAGCGGCGGCGGATCAGACCGCCCAGCAGCCGGTCGAAACGGCGGTAGAACGCCGTATCGTAGGGGTCGCGGCGCTGCACGGCGGGCTTGAGCAGGAAGCTGCCGAACAGAGGCGTCTGCGTAAGAGCCAGCACCCAACTGAGCAGCAGCGAGAGCGCCAGCACGACGAACAGCGGCTTGACGATCTCGGCCACGGCCGACGGCGCGAGGTAGAGCGGCAGAAACGAGAAGATGGCGATGAGCGTGGCTCCGAGCAGACTCCAGCGGGGCGCATCGGCGCCTTCGGCTACGGCCTGCAACCGATCCGTGCCGCGGAGCATGGCATGCCGGGCATTGTCCGTAACGACGATGGCGTTGTCCACGAGCATGCCCATGGCGATGATGAATCCGGCGAGCGAGGTGCGGTTGAGCCCCTCGCCGAGGAACTGCATGAGGAGCAGCGTCCCGCCGATCGAGAAGAGCAGCGACGAACCGATCAGCACACCCGCGCGGAAACCCATCACGAGCATGATGACGGCGATGACGATGGCCACCGACTCGGCCAGATTGAGCACGAACGTCGCATTGGCTTCGCGGGCGATGCGGTCCTCGGGGTAGAGCACCGTGAGCTGCATGCCGACGGGCATGTCGCGCGTGGCTTCGTCCAACGCCCGCACGACCCGTGCGCCCGTCTTCACCACGTCGGCCTGCGCCTCGGTCGAGACGCCGATGCCGACGGCACGGCGGCCGTCCACGCGCATGAGCGTCCGCGGCGGCGAGACATAGCCGCGCTCCACGCGAGCGATGTCGCCCAACCGGTACTGCTTGCCCGACGACGAGGTGAGCAGCTGGTCGGCGATGGCGTCGAGGTTCTTGTAGACGCCGTCTTCGAGGATGCGGATGCGCATCTTGCCGGCTTCGACCTCGCCGCTGTCGACGATGGTGTTCTGGCGGCCGATGATCGAGACGATCGTCTCGGGGCGGACGGAGAAATTGGCGAGCGTCGCCAGACTGACGCAGACGTTCACCACGGGCGTCTGCTCGCCGTAGAGGGCCACCTTCTGCACGCCCTCGACCGTTACGAGCGTCCGTTTGATGCGTTGGGCCCACTGCCGCAGCTCGGACCACGAGAAGCCCTCGTCGGCCGAAAGACCGTAGTAGATGCCGTAGACGTCGCCGAAGTCGTCGGCCACGGTAACGGTCGACGCACCGGACGGCAGGCTCGGCTGGATGTCGAGCACCTTGCGTCGAAGTTCGTCCCACAACTGCGGGATCTCCCGCGCCGAAGTGGCGGGGTCGAGCTCGACGAGGATCTTCGAAATGCCGTAATACGATTCGGAGGTTACCTTATGGATGCTGCGCATCGACTGTATCTCGCGTTCGATGGGCTCGGTGATGAGCTGTTCGACCTGCTCGGGCGTCGCACCCGGATAGGAACAGACGAGCGAAGCGCTCTTGATGACGAACGCCGCGTCCTCCTTCTTGCCGAGCGTAGCGAAGCCCGCGGCACCGCCTGCGAGCAGCACGGCGAGGAAGAACCAGACGACCTTGGCGTTGCGGATCGAGTATTCGGGCAGATTCATGGCCGTCTCACTTCAAGATCCGCACCCGCTCGCCGTCCTGCAACCGGTAGACGCCGGCCGAGACGACCCGTTCGCCGGCCACCAGACCGCTGTCGACGACCACGCGGTCCGTGCCGAAGAGCTCGCCCAGCCGTACCGCACGGCGCACGACCGAGTCGCCGGCGACCGTCCAGACGTATTCGCCGCCCGAAGCGGGGGCATAGATCGCCGACACGGGCACCGAAACGGCGCCGGCCACGGGGTCGGCGCTCCGCATAGTAACCAGACACGACATGCCGGGCGAAATGCGGTAGCGCGAGGCGGACGTCCCCTCCAGCGTGAGCGACACGGGAAAGCCCGAAGCATCGGACGAAGTCTTGGCATACTCCTTCAACCGGGCGTCGAAGCGCACGCCGCGGTAGTTGTCGAACTCCACGGCGAACCGCGTCGTGGGAAGCGAGAGCAGGTAGAGCCCCTGTTCGGGGAGGGTGAATTTGACGGTCGTGGTCGTGGGGCCCACGATGCGCAGGATCGGTTCGCCGGACTGCACGCGCTGATAGACGTCCGCATACTTGTCCTCGACCACGGCGTCGAACGGAGCCCGCAGCTTGGTGTCGGCGAGCAGGTCTTTGGAATTTTCATAGGCCGAGCGGGCCTGTGCATAGCGCGTCTGAGCCGCTTCGTACTCCTGACGCGAGACGGCCTCGTGGTCGAGCAGCCGTTTCATGCGTGCGAGCTGCGACTCGGCCTCGGCATAAGCCGATTTGTCGGCATCGACCTTCAGGCGCACGTCGCGCGGGTCGAGCTCGGCGAGCAGCGCTCCCTTCTTCACGTTCTCGCCCTGCGACACGGGTATGTCGAGGATCTGTCCCGAGAGTTTGAACGCGAGATTCACGGCGTCGTCGGGCGTCGCCAGCCCCGCGAAATCCTTGTCGAGAAATTCGGCGCCGGCCGCGACGACGACCTTCACGGGCCGCACCGCAGCCGCATCGGGGCGGGGCGAACCGCAGGAACCGAGCAAAAGGAAGATGAAGAGAGGAATGTTTTCGATGAGCCGGGCGCAACCCGAACCCCGCCCGGAAGACCGCCGGGACGGCGAAACGACTGCAAAAAAACGAACCGTCCCGCCGGGCCAAGCGCAGAGACGAACGCCGGTCCGGGCTAAGCCGAGGCGAGAAACGGCCGAAAGAAATTCAACGGGTGTTCGCATAAGGCACTGATTCGATCGTACCTTACGCGGAAGTCAATTACCGTACCATGCACCGCGCGGCGCCGCTACGGACGAATATCGCGACAATTCTTTTTAGCAGCGATCACTCCGTCGTCGAGCACCACCAGACCGGTCGCGGCCCGAAGCATGGTCTTGAGCACCGTGGCGTCGATGTTGTAACACCGCACCGCCGCACTGCCGTCGAACGAGTGCCATGTTACGCCGTCCAGCGGCTCGGGCGTGAGGCAGACGACCTCCGCACCCTCCGCCTCGGCCGCTCGCACCAGACGGCCCAGACGCCGCTCGCATCCGCGCGGAATCTTGTCGAAAGCCGTAACGCAGATCATGTAGAGACGGCCTCGCGTCGTGAGGATGCGCTCCGTGGCGTCGCCCTCGGCGTCGCGCAGGGCAAATTCGCCGATGAGCGGTTCGACCGCCGGAAGCGGAGCGTCCGTGCGGGTATCGACCCACTCCCACTGCTCCGCATCCTGCCACTCGGGGTCGTCGAGCGAAAATTCGCGCTCCTCGCCCGTCGTGCGGTTGCGGTAGACGAGCACCGTTTCGGACGCTCCGACCGGCTCGGACGCCGCGGCGTGCATCGCCTCGCGGATGTCGACGCCGACCTTGTAGGGCAGGAAGTCGATGAGCGGCAGATGGCGGTAGCAGAACGTCCCGAGCCCCATGGCCAGCGAGAAAAAGAAGAGCGTGAGGACGATCTCCAGCGGCCTGAACGCGAAAACCCGGTCGGGCCTGTAACGGTACCACACCACCCATGCCATCGGCAGCAGGACGAGGTTTTTGAAAAAAGTCTGCCACGGCGTGAGCTTCAGCGCTTCGCCGAAGCATCCGCAGTCCTCGACGGGGATCCACGTGGCGCTGAGCAGCGTGAGCAGCGTGAAGAAGCACATCGAGGCCAGCGCGAAGATCGAAATGAGGCGGATGCGGACCTTGAAGAGCAGCATGCAGCCCATCATGAACTCGGCGCCGCAGAGCCAGATCGAGAAGGCCATACTCCCGGGTTCGAGGTACTCGAAGCCGTAGATCGACAGGTATTCGTTGATCTTGATCGCCGTGCCCCACGGGTCGATCACCTTCGTGAAGCCCGAGACGATGAAGGTCGCAGCCAGAATGATGCGGCAGATGTCCGAAAAGATGCGAAGCGGTCTGGGTTTCATGGCAGGGTCAGTCGAGAAAAGGTGTCAGCGCACCGAGAATGCGCGCGAACGTGGTGTCGGGATCGGTCATCCGTCCGTCGGCGTCGCGGCAATCGACCACACGCAGGCGGTCGTCCGCAGCGGCGGCCTCCAGATAGGTTTCGCGCACGCGGCGCTGGAGCGCGAGCGACGACTCGTAGATGTCCTGTCCGCCTCGCAGGTAGGCACGGTCGTCGCCCTCGCGCTGCTCGGTCAGCCTGCGCTCGACGAAAGCCAGCGGCACGTCGAGAAAGAGCGACACGTCGGGACGCGGGATGCCGTTGTAACCGTATTCGAGGTCGAGGATCCACCGCCCGAGGCGCCGGCGCTCATCGTCCGACCCCCGCAGTTTGGCGCACTGGTAGGCGACATTCGACCAGACATAGCGGTCGAGCAACACCACACGTCCCCCGGCGAGCCATGCGCGGATCTGCGCGGCGGCCCCGGCGCGGTCGCCCGCGAAGAGCAGCGCCACCAGATAGGAGTCCACCTCGTCCGCGGCGCCGAACTCGCCCCGCAGAAAGCGGGCGATCAGCTCGCCGTAGACGGGAGCGTCGAAACGCGGGAAATGGAGGTACTCGACCCCGAGCCCGCGCTCCTCGAAAAAGCGACGCAGCCGCCGCACCTGCGTCGACTTGCCCGCGCCGTCCAATCCTTCCAAAACTACAAACATCTCTTCATCCGTTTTAATACTCGGCCGCCCTCCCCGCAGAGGACACGAATCCGCCCTAACGCAGCATGCGCACCGCACGCTCCACGCCTGCGGCCAGCGCGTCGATCTCCGCGCGCGTGTTGTACAGCGCCAGCGAAGCGCGGCACATGCCCTTCACGCCGTAGTGGGCCATCACCGGTTCGGCGCAGTGTTGCCCCGTCCGCACGGCGATGCCCATCTTGTCGAGAATCATCCCCATGTCGTAGGGGTGCACCCCCTCGACATTGAACGAGAGGATGGCGCACTTGCCGGCCGCGGTGCCGTAGATGCGCAGGCCGTCGATCGACAGCAGCCGCTCGGTCGCATAGCCGAGCAGCTCCGTCTCGTAAGCCTCCACCTCCGCCAGCGGCAGCCCTTCGAGGAACCGCACCGCCTCGCCCAGTCCGACGGCGCCGACGAAATTCGCCGTACCGGCCTCGAACTTCAGAGGCACGGGAGCAAACGTCGTCTCGTCGAACGACACGCGGTCCACCATGTCGCCGCCGCACAGGAACGGCGGCATCGCCTCCAGCAACTCGCGGCGCCCCCAAAGGACGCCGATCCCTGTCGGACCGTAGAGTTTGTGGCCCGAGAAGGCATAGAAGTCGCAACCGAGCGTCCGCATGTCCGCTCCGCCGTGGACGATGCCCTGACAGCCGTCCACGACGACGACGGCCCCCACGGCGTGCGCCGCCTCGGCCACGGGCCGCAGATCGGGACGTGTGCCGAGCGTATTCGACGCCTGCGTAACGGCCACGACTTTCGTCCGCCCGTCGAGCAGATCGGGCAGTCGTTCGGTCATCAGCCGCCCCTGCTCGTCGAAGGGCAGCATCCTGAGCTCGGCCCCTTGCCGGCGGGCGATCATCTGCCACGGCACGAGGTTCGAATGATGCTCCATCTCGCTGACGACGACGTTGTCGCCGGCCCCGAGGTTCGCCCCGCCCCACGCATAGGCTACCGTATTGAGCGATGCCGTGGCGCCCGCCGTGAAGATCACCTCCTCCTGCGCGGCGCCGATGAACCGGGCGATCCGCGCGCGCGCCGCCTCGTAGAGCGCCGTCGCCTCCTCCGAGAGGTAGTGTGCCCCGCGGTGGACATTGGCATTGAGCTCGCGGTGGAGCCGATCGACCGTGTCGATCACGCACTGCGGTTTCTGTGCCGTGGCGCCGCTGTCGAGGTAGACCAGCGGTTTGCCGTACACTTCACGGGAGAGAATCGGAAACTCCTCCCGGATCTTTTCAACGTCGAACATATCTCGAATCACTTACATTCCCACTCAACCGCCGCGAACGCGGCATCTCCGGCAGCGGCCGGCTTCCCGTCCAGCCTCCCGCCGTCCGGCCCTGCGCTCCCGCAGCTCCGGCGGCTCCCGCAGCCGGCCAGACTTCTTCCGGCGAGGCTCTCCTCCGACAGCGGTTACATCCGCTTCCGGTCATTCACAGGCCGTCCACATCCGCCCGGCACCTGACGCGGCCGCCATTTCCTGCAATACGCACAACTCCTCGGTCCGGTTTCGCCTCCTCCCGACTGCACCCGATCAGGTGGCGCACAGACATTCGCCGTAAGGAGCAGGTTCCGCGCTCGTGTCCGGCTCCCCCGCTCCACGAACCGACTGTACCCGAGGGTTATTCAGCTCCGATTCCATTTCCGGCATCCGCCGCGGACGCCCGCCTCTGCGCTCCGGCTTCGCCGCACACGCTCCGGCGCCGCGGCCCCGCACCCGGAAACGCCGCCGACATGCCTTCGCCCGGCAGCTACATGCGCTCCAGCTTCGCCGCCACGGCCTCCGTCAGCGCCTCGCGCAGCGGCTCGATGTCGCAGCGGCGCACGATGTCGCCTACGAAGCCCTCGATCTGGAGCGCCCGCGCCTGCGCTTCGCTCAATCCCCGCTGCCGCATGTAGAAAATGGCGTCGGCATCCATCTGCCCCACCGTCGCTCCGTGCGTACACTTCACGTCGTCGGCATAGATTTCGAGCTGCGGACGGGTCGTGATGCGCGCCGTGCGGCTGAGCTGGATGTTGCGGCTCTGCTGCCGGGCGTCGGTGCGCTGAGCGTCGGGCGCCACATAGACCAGTCCGCGGAACTCGCCCTTCGCCTCGCCGCCCGCGATGCCTTTCACGAGCGAATCGCTGCGGCAGTCGGGCACATTGTGTCCGATCCGCACGAAGACCCGGCAATGCTCCTTGCCGGAAGCCAGAAAGACGCCGCGGAGGTCGCACCCGGCCTCGCGGCCGTCGAGTGCGGCGCTGAAGGAGAGGTCGGCGCTCGCAAGCTGAACCATTGTCAGCGAGCAGCTGCTATGCGCGGCCTCGGCGACCGACAGCGAAACGAAGGCTTCGGCCGTGAAAATCTCCGTAACGGAGAGCCGCGCCCCCTCGGCCAGCGCGAGACGGATCTCGGCCTCGACAGGCGCGGCGTGCAGCAGCACGAGCCGCCCCTCGGCACCCTCGGCCACCTCGACCGAGAGTTTGCGCGTATCCGTTACGGCATAGGGCCTCACGCAGGTGCCGTCGATACGGAGCACCTGCCCGTCGAACGAGGCGAAACCGCCGCCGCGGATGATCTCCTGCACCTCCATCGTCTACTCCTCCCTGTAATCGTTGATGAGCCAGTCGTAGCCCTCCTTTTCGAGACGGAGCGCCAGCGTCCGGTCGCCCGAGTGGATGATGCGCCCTTTGTAGAGCACGTGCACGCGGTCGGGGACGATGTAGTCCAGCAAACGCTGGTAATGGGTGATGACCACCGTGGCATTCTGCGGCGTACGGAGCTTCGTAACGCCCGTGGCGACGATGCGCAGCGCGTCGATGTCGAGACCCGAATCGGTCTCGTCCAGAATCGCCAGCTTCGGATCGAGCATCGCCATCTGGAAAATCTCGTTCTTCTTCTTCTCGCCACCCGAGAAACCCTCGTTCACGGCACGCGCCGTGAGCTTCGAATCGAGTTCGACCACGGCGCTCTTCTCGCGCATGAGGCGCAGGAAGTCCGAGGCCGAAAGCGGCTCCTCGCCGCGGAACTTGCGCTGCTCGTTCACGGCCAGTTTCATGAAGTTGGCCATCGAGACGCCCGGAATCTCCACCGGATACTGGAAGCCGAGGAAAAGCCCGAGCCGCGCCCGGTCCTCGACGGACATCGCGAGCAGATCGCGGCCGAGGAAGGTGGCCGAACCGGCCGTAACGGCGAATCTTTCGTTGCCCGCGAGCACCGAGGCCAGCGTACTCTTGCCCGAACCGTTGGGGCCCATGATGGCGTGCACCTCGCCGGCCTTCACTTCGAGGTCGATCCCCTTGAGGATCTCCTTGCCGTCGACGGACGCATGTAAATTCTTAACGCTTAACATATCTTTTTTCCCAATTTCTTACATTTCCGAATTTCGCGGGCCGTCAGCACACCCTGCCTGCGGCACCCGCTCTTGGCGAACCTGCCGACTATCCGAAAGCCGCTCCAGCGCAACACCTCGCCCAGCGCACGGAACACGCCGCTCGACTGACCGCACCAAACGCTGAAAGGCCAGACCGTATTGCAGGCCGCGAGCAGCACCGCCCGCTTGCCCTTGTGCAGCGGAAGGGGCATGCCGTTGGGGCGCTCCCCCCATCATCGCGTAGACCACCCGATCGAAGAGCAACTTCAGCTGTCCGCTCATATTGCCCCAGTAGCAGGGCGACCCGACGATGAGCAGATCGGCTCCGCGAATGGCCTCCGCCACGCGATGCGCATCGTCCTGCGGCAGTGCGCAACGCCCCGTGGAGCGGCACTTCATGCACCCCGTACAGGGCCGCACATTCAACTCGCCGACCCCGAACCACTCGATGTCGCACCCCTCGGGCAACGCTTCGCACACATGGGCGAGCATCTGCGAAACGACTCCGCCGCGGCGGGGACTTCCATTCAGAACGACCGTTTTCATCCTCCGGTTCCCTACTCTCGTGTCAGTCATATATTTTCAGTATGTGCCGGAAATTCCGGCGGCTGCTCACCTCTTCCATCCGCCCGCTTCGGCAGACCTTCTCTCGTCTTCATACAACACGCACAATCGTTCCGCATCGCGCCCTATTCCGGGTCGCGGCTCCTCGGGACCGTGCAGGCCGTGCGACCTCGGACAGCGGAGAAGCGCCCTCTTTGCAGGAGACACCTCCGACTGCGGCTCACCGCCTTCCGCAACCCGAAGGCACTCGAAACACCCTCTTTTCTTTTGGGTCTTCCGGCACCGCCCCCCCCGACAACGAACAGAGCTTTCGGCCCGCTCGCCGCGCGGAGAAAAGCAGACCGGCGCCGCACCGGCAAACCGTTCGCAAGGCGAAAACCGCGCCTCCGTGTGCCGGGCGGGCCGAACGGGCGGCTGCCCGGATCCGAAATAAACCGCCCCCGTTTATCAACGCCCGTCCCCGTTCCGTCCGCACTCCGCGGAATCCTCCCTTCCCGCCGCAAGGGTAAACCTCCGCCCTGTTCGCTTCTCGGTTCATCTTCGCGCCGTCCGACCGCCGGCATCGCCTCCGCAATGTCGGCAGTCCGCCGCCGCACCTTAACCGACCGACCCTTCGAGACTCAGGGCCAGCAACTTCTGGGCCTCCACCGCGAACTCCATCGGCAGTTTGGCCAGCACCTCGCGGGCATAGCCGTTCACGATGAGCCCCACGGCGTCCTCGGTCGAGAGACCCCGCTGGTTGCAGTAGAAGAGCTGCTCCTCCGAAATCTTCGACGTCGTGGCTTCGTGTTCGACCACTCCCGTCGGATTGTAGCTGTCGATCTCGGGGAAGGTATGCGCACCGCACTTGTCGCCGATGAGCAGCGAGTCGCACTGCGAATAATTGCGGGCGTTCTCCGCACCCCGGGCGATGCGCACCAGTCCGCGGTAGGCGTTCTGGCTCCGCCCGGCCGAAATGCCTTTCGAGACGATCCGGCTGCGGGTGTTGCGGCCGATGTGGATCATCTTCGTACCCGTATCGGCCTGCTGAAAATGATTGGTCATGGCCACCGAGTAGAACTCGCCGACCGAGTTGTCGCCCGCGAGCACGCAGCTCGGGTATTTCCACGTAATCGCCGAGCCGGTCTCGACCTGCGTCCACGACAGGCGGGCGTTCTCGCGGCAGAGGCCGCGCTTGGTAACGAAATTGTAGATGCCGCCCCGCCCCTCCTTGTCGCCGGGGTACCAGTTCTGCACGGTCGAATACTTCACCTCGGCGTCGCGCTCGACGACGATCTCCACCACGGCGGCGTGCAGCTGGTTTTCGTCCCGGCGCGGGGCGGTGCACCCTTCGAGGTAGCTCACATAGGCCCCCTCGTCGGCCACGATCAGCGTGCGCTCGAACTGTCCCGTGCCGGCCGCATTGATGCGGAAATAGGTCGAAAGCTCCATCGGACAGCGCACCCCTTTGGGGATGTAGCAGAACGATCCGTCGGAGAAGACGGCGGCGTTGAGCGCCGCATAGAAATTATCGGTATAGGGCACGACGCTCCCGAGGTATCTCCGCACCAGCTCGGGATAGTCGCGCAGCGCCTCGGAGATCGAACAGAAGACGATGCCCATGCCGGCGAGCGTCTCCTTGAAAGTTGTCTTGACCGACACGGAATCCATCACGGCGTCCACCGCAACGCCCGCAAGGGCCATCTGCTCTTCCAGAGGAATGCCCAGTTTGTCGAACGTGCGCTTGAGCTCGGGATCGACCTCGTCCATCGACTTCAGCTTGGGCGACTGCTTGGGCGCGGCGTAGTATATGATGTCCTGAAAGTCGATTTCGGGAATGGTCAGATGGGCCCATGCGGGCGGTTCGAGCGTCAGCCAGTGGCGGTAGGCCCGGAGTCGCTGCTCGGTCATCCACCCGGGTTCGCCCTTCTTCTCGGAGATCAGCCGCACGACCTCTTCGTTCAGCCCCTTGGCGATCGTCTCGGTCTCGATGTCCGTCGTGAAGCCGTATTTGTACTCCTGCTCCCCGAGGTTTTCCAATAGATCTTTTTCGTTCTCTGCCATATGTGCGGAAATAACATGCAAAGATAGTAAATCAATTCCGATTTACCAACCCTGACAACAAGAATGGTTCCACGGCGCAAGCGGCATAAGTACGAAACGAGAACCCGCCCGCAGACACAAGGGGGCTGTCGAAACAAAAAAGCCCGCAGGTCGAAAATACCTGCGGGCTCAAGTCCCGAACGATCCGGAAAACGTCTCCCGAAACGAAGCGGAGAGGACGAGATTCGAACTCGTGGTACGGGTTACCCCGTACGTCGGTTTAGCAAACCGGTGGTTTCAGCCACTCACCCACCTCTCCGGGCCTGCTTATACCCCATATTCGGGAAGCGGGAACAAAAGTAAGGTAAAAATGCCAAAATACCAAATATTGCGGGCAAGAATTTTTTTAGATGTGTAGAATCGGAGTGAGCTCAAAAATAAATAAAAACCAAGAGGGTGTAGCAAACAGTTCTAACCAGTGCCAGAACTACCTTTCGGCGTTCCAGTTCCAACCAGCGACAGATGGGGCCCTTGCGGGCTCACCATCCATTTCTGACCGGTGCCATTTGCGCTCCCTCTTGGAGACCTATCTTATGCGATTTCTACGTTCGGGGTTTTTCATTAAATAATAAATCCTGTTAAGGCCGAACTTTCGCACGATTATCACTCGTTGAGGCATAATAGGGCCTAATAAGGTTCGCTGCAAGTGCGGCGGCTCGGTCTCTGAACGACAAAAACACAATCCGAGGTTTACCGAGGCGTAAAAACCGCTTGCCGAAGTTCGCGCACCATCCAACGATACTCTGCGACGAATCGTACTTATTTTGAGAAATCCGTCTTTAACCTGCGTCCCTTGCAACGTCTCGATCGGAAGAACCGTATATATTCTCGGCGTCTGATATTGTATTTGATACATATAAATAAAACGTCGGGCGATCGTTTCCAGATCATACGGAAATTTAATCCATTCTCCGTTGTATTTTTCGATCAGATCGGCGACAGCTACCGGTGCGGCATCATTCCATGTCCAGCAGGGATAATTGTTGAACTCTCCGGTGAAAACACTTTTTTGCGGATACCGTTCTTGCGAACCGAGTGTATAGGGCGGGTTCCCTACGATATGCCAACCTATTTGTTTTTTTGTAGGTTTTTGCGTGATTCTGTTGTACGCGCGGGAATTGCACCTTGCCAGCCCGATATATAAATCGGGCAAGATTCGATTGAAATATTCGGGACTGCACAGCGGACGGAAATAAATGTCGCCATTCATTATCGCTGCTGTCTCGTTCGGGAAATGCGTGCTTTTATCCTGTTGTCTGTAACTTATTTTCACGATCAGTCCGGGCAATATTCCGTTATCGGGCGATTCGACCGATGCCGTCGATGCCGGTACATAGAGCTTGTGCGTAGTCGGGTCTTTCTTTACCTCAACGGTATATTCCACGGTTTTACTTGCGGCCTTTATGCCTCCGAGTGCGGTTTCCGTTGCTGCGGGCAGCGAATATGGGGCCGGAATACTCGGTTTGTTATCGAGGTCGTTATAGTCGTTGCTGGTCGCTACGGCTCCGAGTTGCGGCAGTTCCGGAATTTCGGGATAGGCCGGTACATACAGTTTATGCGTTTGGGGGTCTATGCGTACTTCGACGCTATATCCGTCGTTTTTCCCCTCGGCTTTTATCCCGCCCAGCTCGGCGGCCGATGCCGGGAGAATCTCTTTCGAGCAATATTCCAGACTGTTCCACCTCGTTACGCCGTCGCCGAATTTCATACGCCGTGTATCGAGTTCCACGCCGAGTTCTCCTTCCCGCAATATGGGATTGACTTCTGCCCAGCGAGCCGCTGTCGCCCGCCTGTGTTGAAATCGAGTGTGTATGGTTATCTGTTCATTCATCATGCATTTCCTCCATCCATTACAAAAGTGTTTGCATCGTCCTGTAAGTAAGCGGCCACTCACTCGCTCGTTCGTGTAATAAAGATTCTTTTTGCCCTCGTTCACATTGTCGGTCGTAAGTGTTTGCCGAGGGATCAGTGCCTCGTCGAGCATTCCATCCTCCCCG
This sequence comes from Alistipes sp. CHKCI003, assembly GCF_900021155.1. Taxonomy (GTDB): domain Bacteria; phylum Bacteroidota; class Bacteroidia; order Bacteroidales; family Rikenellaceae; genus Alistipes; species Alistipes excrementavium. The sequence goes on along the minus strand of NZ_FCNT01000101.1, from coordinate 15,974 downwards.
ATTACGGGTATTTGTCCGGCTTCGGTGCCCGTATTGCACGCGGCCGCCGTTCCTGCGTCTTTGATTTTAGATAAGGACAGCTCAGGGATGTCCTGTTCTTCGAGCGGTTTCAACGATGTTTCGATAGATACGTTTTTACTACCGTCGAAGGTCGTGTTTCCCGTGATGGCTCCTGTCAATGTAACAGTTCGGGCCGTTTTGAGCTTGTCGGCCGAGAGTGCCTTATCGACATATCCGGTCTTGGCGCCGGCTTCGCTCTCCTTTGCAAAATCCTTTGCCAGCATCGCCCCCTTTGCTGCGAGTGCCTCGGCCGTGATGAGCTGGAGCCACTCGCGGTTGTCGCTCTCCCGTTGGATCAATATGTAGATTTCGGGAGAGGACGCAGAAAGGTCGATCCAAAATGTCCCCTCTTCGTAGGTATGCCGGCTTCCATCCGAAGGCGCCGTACTCTGAATGATAACGGACTGTCCGCCGAATTTGGGGAGGTCGTTCCATTTCGTCGAACCGTCGCCGAATTTGAGGTAGAGTTTGTCCGTGCAATATCCGGCTTCGCCTTTCAGCAGCACGGGATTCGCCGAGACCCAATTCGCCTCGGTATCGTTGCGGACGATGATTTTGCTTTTTACCGTTATCGTGGCCATGTGGTTTAGAATTGTGCGTTTCCGCCGTCGATTATTTTGATGTCGTCGTAGTCGGGGCCGACCGTGCGATAGTTTTGTGCCGGCGCGTCCCAGCGATAAAACCGGTTCGTTGTTTCATCCAGATAAAGCGTGTCGTTATTCCCCTGTTTCGGGAAGGCGGCCAGCGATGCGTAACTGCGGAATGCGACGGCCGGTACTCCGGTATTTCGGTCTCCGATCCACCAATTTCCATCCTTGCCGATTTCCGGCGTCAATCCGTCCGTTCCGTCCGTTCCATCTTCGCCGTCTTTCCCGTCGATGCCTATGCGGTTTGCGAAGTCGAAATAAAGTCGGTGAGAAAGTGCCGAGCCGTCGGTTACGGACAAATCGCCTTGTTGCAATATGCAGAGTAGTTTCATAGTCTTGCTTTGACAAGCGGAACCGTGCGCCGTTCGGCTTTCATGACCGTATCGGTCTGCGTATCCCGCAATTCGACGGTAAGGACGATTTCGCCTTCCTCCATTTCCTCGGTCGCCGAGGCCGGAATATTTACGAAGTAGCGAGCGCTGTCGCGTCGCTCGATTTTCAGTTCGTATTCCGCTGCGGTTCCGGCAATCGCCTTCGGGCCGTGTTTGGACGTCGATAACAACAGCACGATGCGGTAACGGTCGAGGTCGTCGAGCCACGCGGAGGGAATCGTGTCGGGCAATTCCTCCGGTAATTCCACGTCGTCCCTCAACGCGGTAATCAGCAGAGCGAAGCTCGTTCCTGCAATGATCGTATGGGTACGGCAACTCTCCATAACTATAATCTTCGTCGCACGATGATTCCGATAATCGCTCCGGCCAGCAGTCCCCATGCGATTTTTCCCGACATATTCCAGAACCGCTGCCACCATGTGAGAGGCATCGGTACGGGTACCTCGATCCGCTCTTGTTCCTGCCGGACGATCGTACTCGTCGCCGTTGTATCCGTAATTTCGACGGGGACGATTGCGGACTTCTCTTGCGGCTTATTCCGTAAGTCGTGATATAATTTCCCGTCGGGACGTATGAAGGCATCGGAGGCGGCATATTGCGTTTCGAGGTGCGATGTGTCGGACGGCTCGGCTATTACGCTCGTTTGCTGATCGGGAATATGTACGATGACCGGAACATATTTTATTTGCGTCCGAATCCGGATTTTCTCGTCTATCCGCACGCTATCGGTCTGGCGGCTTTGCACCAATACCCTGCTGGGTGAACAACCTGCCATGCAGAGCGACAGAACAGAGGCTATGAGTAAGGCGCGTATCATGTTCCATCAGAGTTTTCCGTAATATTTGACGAACGCGAACCGCCGGCGCGAGGACAGGTAATCGGCCTCGGCTTCGTGCGCGTATGCCTCCATCTCAAAGGCGGAAGCGTGGTAGGCTGCGTCGTTCCATCGGTCGCGTGCATCGCCTCGGAGGATGTGATAGACGTAAGAAATCAGCCATTCGACCCCATACAATAGGTAGAAGGTCGTCGGCACGAACAACAGCCACCATGCGGACACATGGCCGCCCAGCAACGCGGCTCCTACATGGAGGAGAAACCACAATACGACGCCGGCGGCGAGACATTCCCAATATTGCCGCACATGAATCCCCTCATGCCGCTTCACTTTTTCAGACAATGCGGTGCACTCGGTCAGCACGACGCCGAAGAACATGCAGGTTTTGAACGAGCCGAACAACAGGCTCTTTGCGAGTTTGGAATCGTAGTAGATTTTCATAGCGGCAGGTTATTTGTTTCGGTGATATTCGATACAGCGAAGCAGCACCGAAACGTGCATATCGGCTACACGTTTGCGGCCCTCCTCCGAGAGAATCAGCCGGCAATCGGCCTCCGTGTCCATAAAGAAATTCTCGGTGATAATGGCCGGGCAGGTCGTATGTCGGAGCAGATAAAAATGCGCCTCTTTGTCCGGGTCGCCGTCCATCGTGTCCATACGCATCCTCTGTTCGGGAAATGCACGGGCGGCCTCTTCGTAAAAGATCGTTGCGTAGCTGTCCGCTTCCGTTTCTCCGACGGATGTCCATGCCTCCCATCCCGTGCCGCCTCCGGCGTTGGCATGAATCGAAACGAGCAGGCAATTTTCCGGGCCGGCCTGTGCGGCGATCTCGTTCACACGGCGGGTGCGTTCCGCCAGCGGAATATCGTCGATTTCGGGAACGACCGGCACGCAGTCGGCCCCGCGTGCGGTCAGCGCCTCATGCACTCGTCGGGCGATGGCCCTGTTAAATTCGTATTCGAAGAGTTGTTTCCCGTCGGGCCATACGGGAGAGCGTTTTCCGGCCGTGGCGCGGCCGTGCCCGTTGTCGATCAAGATTTTCATTTCGTATCGTTATTTTTAGGTTGTTGCCGGCTGGCGTTATTTTTCACCTCGTTGTATTGGAGCAATAGTTCGGTGCAGATCGCCGAGTGGTTCTGTCATACGCTGCTGGCCGTCGAAGCAAACAGCCTCGACCCCAAAGGGCAGGAGGACGACCATACGCTGACGATTCTCGACACGATAAAAGAACACTACGATAATCTGTTCTTGCGGACAGACCCCGTGCAGATCCGCGAGGGACGACCGAAGCGTTACGGGTTCCGCACGAACGCTGCCGGCAAGACCGATCTTGTAACTCAGATGACCAAACGCCTGCGCGAAATCCTCTATATCGAACGCGACAAGTGCGGGCGTTGGATGAAATCGAGTGGTACGAGTTGAAACCCGACGGCAGCTATGGAGCCGTCGAAGGGAAGCACGACGATATTTATATGAGCCGCGCGATCGCACTGAAAGTATCGCAACTCATGGAACTGCCGGTCGAACTGCGAACGAATACGTCCTGCTCGGATTTATCTGTCGTATCTACGGGAACGTCTGTGCGGTTTGTCCCTATGGCTAAATATTAAAAACGCGCAATTTGTCGTGTTGTGAATATTTTTTGTCGTATTTCAGAAATTCGGATCGTGTATAATATCGTAATTTTGCCACCGAAAACTAAGATATACATTTATGCCTCTGCACAATAAAGAAGATCACACGGGCTGCGTATATTATGCGACGGATGAAAGCGCGCTGTTTCGACAGTATCGTTTGTCTGACGGCACGGATATTTCGGGTATGAACGAAAGCCGTAGTGTGCTTCTTTATCTTGCGGAAGGCCGCCTGCGGATCGCATTGGGGAATTTCACGCCGCGCACCGTCGAATCCGGCATGCTGGTATTTCTCCCGAAGAATATCGGCTTCACCGGACAAACTATCGGCTCATGTCATTTCATCGCCAGCTTTTTCGCCGGGCAGTTGCCTCTTTGCAACAAATACGATTTGGCCGATCTGCAACACCATGTGCGTCAGCGTAGCAGTAAGCATTCTCCCCCCCCCGAAAATTTCCGCAATTAGCTGTTTGTAAGGAACTTATTTCTTTCTATTCGGAACTTTGCCACAATCTCGGCGAAGGGCTTAATTGTCTCCATTTCCACCGGCTCAAACAGGAGGAGCTATGTATTCTCCTGCGGGGTTATCATAGCCCGGAAGAACTTTATACACTATTGAAATCCGTTATCGGCAACAGCGATAATTTCAAGGATTTCGTACTTCAAAATTATCTGCATGTCAATGACGTGGGCGGTTTTGCGTCGTTGGCCAACATGAGCATACGCAATTTTCAGCGAAAATTCAAAGCGGAATTCAAGCGGCCGGTACGCGAGTGGCTCAACGAACGTCGTGCCGAACGTATCCTGCGCGATATTCGGAATACCGATAAAAGCGTTGCGGAAATCGCCGCAAGCTATGGGTTCGCCACTTCCTCCTATTTCACGATATTCTGCAAACAATATTTCGGCATGACGCCTTCGGAGTTGAGGCGGGGATCGAAACCGACTTCCACGAAAGGCAATCGGGCCGTATCTTCCGAATTTTCGAGGGGGGGGGAAATTCGGCTCTTTTCGTCGGAGGCAAAAGCAGCAAGCGGTTAAAAATACGAAATGAGCGGATTTCTGTCGGCATTTCGCTCGAAGACTGATTCCGGAAAATATAGAAAACCAATTTTACAAGGTATGCGAATAAATAGATTTATATTATTGTTTCTGTTGCTGCTCGGGTGCTGCCGTATCGGTTACGGGCAGGAACGGATGCAGATGCAGGTGCAGACCGATACCCTGAACGTTCAGGTCTATTTCCGTCAGGGGTATTCGATTCTGGAGCCCGATTTTCGGGACAACGCAAAGCGTCTGACCGCTTTCGCGGAGAGCCTCCGGGCCTTGCAGCGGGACGCCTCGTGCCGTATGAAAACCCTCCGGATCGTGGGTACGGCCTCGCCGGAAGGTGTCACCGAGTTGAACGAGCGCTTGTCGGAAAAGCGTGCGAAGAACCTCGTCGCTTGGCTTGAAGAGCATATTTCGCTCGAAGGAGCCACCCTCGACATTCAGGCTTTGGGTATCGACTGGGCCGGACTGGAGCGGCTTGTCGCAGCTTCGGACATGCCCTATCGGGACGAAGCGCTCGATATTCTGCGCAACACTCCCGTATGGGTCATTCGGGACGGTAAAGTCGTGGACAGCCGCAACAGGCAGTTGGGTATGCTTCGCGGCGGCCGTGCGTGGTGGTATATGGAGGAGCATTTCTTTCCCCAACTGCGCAGTACCGCCGTGCGCCTGATCTGCGAGATCGAGCGCCCCGCCCCCGCTCCGAAGCCGGAACCGGCGCCTCAGCCCGAACCTGCCCCTGAACCCGAACCGGTCGTAGAACCGGAACCCGCTCCCGCTCCCGCCGAGATTCCCGTCGAGCCGGAAACGCCGGCACGCAAGCCGTTCTACATGTCGCTGAAAACGAACATGCTCTACGATGCCGCCCTCGTGCCGAACCTCGGCGCGGAGTTCTACCTCGGCCGGGGATGGTCGATCGGCGGCAACTGGATGTACGCATGGTGGAAAAGCGACAAACGCCACGACTACTGGCGCACCTACGGCGGGGAGCTGGACGTCCGCAAGTATTTCGGCCGACGTGCGAAGCAGAAGCCCCTCACGGGCCACCACCTCGGCGTGTACGGCCAGATGCTGACCTACGACTTCGAGCTGGGCGGCACGGGCTACCAGAGCAAACTCAGCTACGGCGCGGGCATCGAGTACGGCTATTCGCTTCCCGTGGCCAAGCGGCTGAACATCGACTTCGGCATCGGCATCGGCTACCTCGGCGGCGAATACAAGGAATACGAGCCCATCGACGGCCACTACGTGTGGCAGGCGACCCGGCAGCGACACTGGTTCGGCCCCACGAAAGTGGAAATCTCGCTCGTCTGGCTGATCGGCCGAGGGAACACCAATAAAGGAAAAGGAGGTGCACGATGAAAAAGACGATGAAATACCTGCTGCACTGTGCAGCCGCGCTGGCGCTGGCGGCATGCCAACATAAAGAACTATGCTACGACCACTCCCATGTCGTTTCGTTGAACGTGGTCTTCGATTGGTCGGAGGCGCCCGACGCCACGCCCGCCTCCATGTCTCTGTACCTCTTTCCGAAGGGGGAGGGCGAGGCGCTGCGTTACGAGTTCACCGATCGTAGCGGCGGCACGATCCGCGTGCCCGTCGGCTCCTACGATGCTCTCTGCCTGAACTCCGACACGGAAGGTGTCGTCTATCGGAATACGGAGCGGCACGGGACATTCGAGGTTTCGACCCGAACGACGGACCTGCTCGCTTCGAGCGTCACCGGTCTGGGTGTCCGCTCGGACAATGCCCCCCGCGCTGAGGGCACGGAGGGCGAGCGCATCGCCCTGACGGCCGACAGGCTGTGGAGCGGCTCCGAAGAGGATATTACGCTCACGGAATCGGAGCCGGAACCGGAGCTCACGCTCCATCCCGTCGTATCGGTCCGCACATATCGGGTCGAGATCACCGACGCCGAGAATCTGAAATACGTTTCGGGGTTGAGCGCTACCTTGTCGAGTATGTCAGGCGGCATCCTGCCCTGTTCGGCGGCACTTTCTGCCGAGCAGGTCACGCATCCGTTCGAATTGCGGGTCAGCGCCGATAAGACCTCTGTTGAAGGGGAGTTCCTCGCTTTCGGCCATTGTCCCGATACGCAAAGCCGACATACGCTGATCGTCTATGCGGTCCTGTCCGACGGCAACAAATACGCCTACACGTTCGACGCGGACGAAGTCACCTCGCAACTGCACGAAGATCCCGATGCGTATGAGGTCACTTTGAGGCTGAGCGGCCTTCCGCTGCCTGAGCCTATCGTCAACGGCGGCGGTTTCCAACCCTCGGTGGACGAGTGGAAGGATGTAAATATCGGTATCGAAATGTGATGGCCCCGCTCACCCCGGCATTGGGGGGGGGAAATCCATGATAATCAATTATTTATTAACTCTTTTTTTTTAATTCAAGTTATCAGTTATGAGAAAAGTATTATTCGTTTTCGCTGCCGGGGCAGCTTTGGCGATGGTTTCGTGCTCGAAGGACGAAACGTCTTCACTCAACACGGGCGACGGGATCGCGTTCCGTTCCGCAATGGGTACCCGCGCTCAGGAGACTACGATCAACAACCTCGAATCGTTCAAGGTGACCGCTCTCACCGATACCGGAACTCCCTATTTCACCGATGCGGTTTTCACGAAACAGTCGGTAAGCGGTACGACGGGTTCTTTCACTTCCGATCCGGTTTATTATTGGCCCGCTACGGGTTCTCTTTCGTTCTACGCTTATGCTCCTTCGACGCTTTCGGGCGTGACGATCGACAACACGACGAAATCCGTTACCGTTACTCCCTCCACTACGATCGCCGATCAGATCGACTTCATCACGGCCAATGCGAACGGTAATAAATCCGACAACGAAGGGGCCGGTGTTCCGCTGGAATTTAAGCATCGACTTTCGCAGATCGAGGTAAAGGCCAAGAATACGAACAACGCTTATATCTATTTGGTGAAAGGCGTCAAGATCGGTTCGGTCGCTTCGAGCGGCACGTTCGATTTCAGCAACAGTTCTTGGCAGCAAGGTAATGAAAAGACGGACTATAAGGTCGAGTATAATACCGCGATTACTTTGGACGACAACGCTCAGACCATCATGACGAAAATCAGTGAAGTAGCCGACAACGCCATGCTGATCCCGCAGACACTTTCAAAATGGGATCCTTCGACCGATCCGACCAATACTAACGGGAACTCTTTCCTCTCAGTATTGGTGAATATCAAGACCAAGGACGGTGCGCAGGTTTACCCTGAAACTGCGGATGCTTACGGTTGGGCTGCTGTCGGCATCAACACGACATGGGCGGAGAATACGAAATACATCTATACGCTCGACTTCTCGAAGGGTGCCGGCAACGTAGATCCGGACGAAGAGCATGGCGGTGACGAGATTTTCGGTGAGCCCATTATCTTCGACGTGACCGTAAAAGGCTGGGAGCCTGCCGATCCGCAACCGGATGATGTCGAAATGTAATTTCATGCAGGTCGGTCGCACGGCCTTTTTACAGGCCGGAAGGGGTTGAATGTCCCTTTCCGGTCACTAAGGCGGGTCGGGACAGGCCCGCACGGATGGCACGGCCATCGCTCGAAATCTTAAAACGTACACAATATGCGAAAGAGAAGAATGTTTTTGTTCCCGCAGCGTTTTTGGCCTTTGCCCCTCTTGTCTGCGGTCTTGTCGATGTCCGGGTGTTCGGAGGACCCGATAGCCGACACGGTGCCTTCGGGGCGGACGATCCGCTTCGAGGTTTCCGAGCAGGACGGGTGGCATCGCGTGCCGCAGAGCCGCGCTGTCGCAGATGCCGCGCAGGACTCCGCTCCGCAGTCGTCGGGCGTTCTGACTTTACAGGGCGATACTCCCGCCGACACGCTGTTCCTGCACGCCTCCGTTTGCGAGGGCATCGACGGCACACGTTTCGTGCGGCCGGAATCCGAAACCCGTGCCGCACCCGTCACCGACGAGAAGTTCTACGAGTCGTTCGGCGTTCTGGCCTCGATTTTCGACGGTTCTTGGAACGAAAGCTCTTGCACGCCGGAGTTCATGTATAATGTCGAGGTCTCGGAATCGTCCACTTGGACCACTTCGTACCATTGGCCGAATGACGGGCGCAAGCTCCGCTTCTTCGCCTACGCGCCCTACAACGGAGCGGGCATTGCGCTCTCGGATAAGGCTGCTGTCGGTACTCCCGAAATCACGTACTCCGTTCCCTCTGCCGTTTCCGACCAGAAGGATTTGTGCGTCGCCGTCACCGACGACCTGAACGGGGACGACAACAGCGCTGCTCCGCTGGTTTTCGGTCATGCGCTCACCGCTGTCAAATTAACCACGGGCGATGAGGTGCTGGCCGGAAAAATTACGAAGATCACGCTCAAAGGCGTGTACGGCAAGGCCGTTCTTTCGATGGGGAGCACGAATTGGACGGAGCACGATGCCGCCAAGGATTTTTCTCAGAAAATCGGTGTCGAGGTGAACGGTTCGGCCGGGCAGGAAATTACCTCCAACGTCGCTACGTTCATGATGCTGCCCCAGACCTTGCCCGAGAGGGCGCAAATCGAGATCGTCTATACGGACGACCTGACCTCGACCCAGCGAACGCTGACCGCTTCCATTGCAGGCAACCAATGGCCGATGGGCAGAACCGTCATCTATAAGATTTCCACTACGAGTATCGACATCACTCCCGTTCTCAACGTCACGCCTCCCTCTTTCACCTACGAGGGCGGGGACGATACTTATACCGTTGCCAGCTACGTCACCGTTTCCCGTACAGGCGACGCTACGAAGACCGTCCCTGTCGGTTGGGAGGCCGAGTTCTCGATTGACGACGGGCAGACATGGACAAAGGACAAGCCCGATTGGCTCAAAACTTTCACGATTAAAGACAGCAACGGTAGCACATCGAATAAATCTTACCCGGCTTCGGCTTGGGGGCAGGACGGCGTTACGGACAATTCGCATACCGAAACGTTGAAAAACGCTCCCGATATCAATACCAGCAGCGGACATACCCCGTACAACCTCTCCAACGCCACCGGGGCAGCCGAGGTCGAGCGGACGGCGAACTGTTACGTCATCAACGCGCCCGGCATCTATTCTCTGCCGCTCGTCTATGGCAACGCAATCGACAAGGAGAAAAATCCGACATCGCCCTACTACAATAAGAATGCTTATACCTCAAAGGCCAGCGGCTCGAACGTATTGAAAACTTTTCTCAATCATAAGGGGAAAGACATTAATCCGTATATCTATGACAATGAGGATTGCCAGCCTGCTTACGCCAAGTTGGTATGGCAGGACGCGAAGGGGTTGGTCTCCGGCGTCGAGCTGTCGGACAATAATCGAAGTCTGAAGTTCACGGTCAATCAGGAGACCATCGCGCAGGGCAATGCCGTCGTCGCCGTGTACGACAATTCCGATCAGGTCTTGTGGAGCTGGCATATCTGGGTCACGGATTATAAGTTGGGCGATGATTTGAAAACCGTCTCTTATTCCGGTACTCATACGATGTTACCTTATAATCTCGGTTGGTGCGACGGTCAGACTACGACCTACGCCGCCCGCAGCGTCAAGGTGCGCTTCACGCAGGATGAAACCGGAGAGCAGCAGATCATCACGGTCCGTCAGGAGGCATACACCGTCTCCGTCTTGGGAAATAACCCGTTTTATCAGTGGGGGCGCAAAGACCCCATGCTCCCTTCGACCGGAACAGGCAATACGAATAAGACATGGTATGATGCTGCGGGGATTTCTTCGACGACTTTGTCCACTGCTTCTTGGGATACGGATAACACGGCTATTACCGACGGTATTCTGAATCCCGGAACGTTTTGTTCCAATTATTATATGGATCGAACATATTATAATCTGTGGGCTGCCGATAATACTTCGACGTCATCGGATTTGGCGACTTCTACCAAAACCGTTTACGACCCTTGTCCGGTAGGTTACAAGGTCCCGCTCAACAATGCATTCAGGGCTTTCACTACCACCGGCAGCAATACTTCGACCGCTTCGCAGATTAACGGTACATGGAACGCCGCCGAGAAAGGTTGGGATTTCAACTGTACAGAAAATACGGTATTCTTTCCTGCTTCGGGCTATCGCAACTACTCGTCAGGGTCGCTGTACTACGTCGGCAGCTACGGCTATTATTGGTCGGCCGTGCCGTACTCGGCGGACTACGGCCGTAACTTGAGCTTCAGCTCGGCGAGCGTCCACCCGTTGAACTACCTCAACCGAGCCAACGGCTTCCCCGTGCGTCCCGTCCAAGAATAGGCGCGAAGCGCCCGTTCGATTGATTCGATTTATTGGATTTATTCCCTGCGGCTTGCAGCCGCAGGGTGTTTACCGGCGGAGCCGGTCGAAAAAATTTTTCGATTTTCCGGGCTAAGTTCCCGGTGCCGTAAAGCGATAACACAAGGCACGAAAAGGTACTATTTGAGCCATGACGAGCAAAGATTTCATACGAGCCGAAGCGGAGAATACCGACCGCATCATCCTCTACCGCGAGGGGCTTTTCTGGAAAGCCTACGAACGGTCGGCCTTTGCCGTCTGTACGCAGATACGGCCTTTCAAACCGACCAAACGTTCGCTCAAAACGCTCGACGGCGGAGAGTTGATCTCCATCGGCTTTCCGTCGAGTACGGAAGAGCGGGTGCTCGACGGACTGACCCGTCTCGAAACGGAGCCCGACCGTCTGGTGCTGGCTTCGTGCCGGCCTGTCGTCGTCGCGGAATTTGAAACATGGAAAGCATCCGTGCCGCTTGCGCTTCCGCGCTCGAAAAGTAAGGCGGGAGATGATTCCGCCGTTTCTTCCCCGTGCATGTGTGCGACTGCTCCGGAAAGTGCCGGAGCGGCCGTCACATGTGACGGTGTTCCTGCCATGCAGGAACAAAAAACTCTTATCGGACTTCCGGCTGCGGCAGCGCAGGCGCAACCCGATTTCACGCTCTCGACGGCATGTGTCGTGGCCGAGCGTGTGCGCGGGTTCGATCTTGCCTCCTCGACGCCTATGGAGTGCATGTTCTTTATCTCCGACTTGAAAAAAATGCTCATCACCGCAGACGGGAGTGGCTCAATACGACAACCTTCCGGTATATAAGGCCGCCTACGACCTTTTGCAGAGCGTTTTCAGGGATATGGGGAACGTTCCGCGCGACGTGAAATTCACGCTGGTAGAAACGCTTAAAAACGAATTGACAGAGATTCTCGTACTGATCTACAAGGCAAATTCCACGACCGAAAAGCTGCCGCTCATCATCGACATGCGCGAGCGGCTCGTAGGGGTGAAAATACGGCTGCGCCTTCTGCATGACCTACACCATATCAGCACCAAGCTGTATGCGCATCTGGTCGAACAAGTCGAGGCTGTATCGAAACAGCTCGCATCTTGGCAGAAATACGTCAAGGGGCATAGTAATCCCGATTCAGGGGGGGGGTGAAAACTCCTGATACGAAAGGCGCGGTTCGTATGAAAGGTTCTTTCCCAAAGGGTGTCGGGCGCGATTCGGTTCGCAGCCGAATATCGAAAACACCCCTTTCAAGGCAGATTCAGGGCCAGAGTTCCGTAAAGTCAAGGCTTTCGGAAGCGTGTCTTGTAAATTCAGTAACCCACCGGCGGCGGAAAAAATCTCGCAGCGGACCTTGCGACGGTCGCGTTGCGTTGTCGTCGGTAATGAAAAACCAATCTGCGGCGGAGTTTGCCCCTTCGAGGGAATCCTCCGCCCCATTTAGCAAGCGGTTACTTTCTTTCCTGCTTCGGGCTATCGCAACAACTCGTCAGGGTCGCTGAACAACGTCGGCAGCAACGGCTATTATTGGTCGGCCGTGCCGAACTCGACGAACAACGGCCGTAACTTGAACTTCAACTCGACGAACGTCAACCCGTTGAACAACAACAACCGAGCCAACGGCTTCCCCGTGCGTCCCGTCCAAGAATTTACCGCTGCTTGAAAGAACCTTGTAGTTATGGGAATCGGTTCCGATTTACTGACCGATCTTTTCCGGGCCTATTACGATGCGAGAAAACACAAACGCAATACCGAGAGCCAGCTCGCTTTCGAGATGGATTTGGAACATAATCTCATCGTGTTGTACGAGCAGATCAGGGACCGGGCGTATCGGCCGTCGCCGGGCATCTGCTTCATTACGGATCGTCCCGTCAAACGAGAGATTTTCGCTTCGCCTTTCCGCGATAGGATCGTGCATCATTTGCTGTTCAATTATCTGGCCCCGCTGTTCGAGCGTCAGATGATTTACGACAGCTATTCCTGTCGTAAAGGAAAGGGAACGTTGAAAGGCATAGAACGTTTCGAGCACCACATGCGCAGTTGTACGCACAACTATACGCGGTCAGCCTATGTGCTGAAACTCGATTTGAAGGGGTATTTTATGAGCATCGACAAAGGTTTGCTTTATGCGATCATCGGACGGACGATCGAGCGGAAAAAGAGTGTTGTAAATTTCGACCGCGATTTGGCGGATTTCCTGATTCGTGCGATTCTGTTCCGTAATCCGGTCGAAAACTGCCGCATCGTCGGCTCGCCCTCGGAGTGGAACGGATTGCCTCCGTCCAAAAGCCTGCTGAAATCGCCTCCGGGCGTAGGACTGCCGATCGGCGATCTTACGTCGCAGCTTTTCAGCAATATTTATCTCGACAGGCTGGACGAGTATGTGAAGCGTACATTGAAATGCCGCCATTACGGACGTTACGTGGACGATTTCTATATCGTCCATCCGAGCCGCAATTACCTGCGCGGTCTGATTCCCTGTCTGCGCGACTACCTGTCGTCGAAATTGCACCTGACCTTGCATCCCGATAAGATCGTATTGCAACACTATACGAAAGGGGCGTCGTTCCTCGGAGCATTGGTACAACCGTACCGTCGTTATCCTACGGCAAGGACGGTGGGGTTGTTCCATACGGCCATGAAAAATTTGGAGCGGGAATGTCTCGAAGGCGTTCCGACGTCCGAACGCCTTGCACAGATGCTATCCGTAATCAATTCTTATTGCGGTCATCTGGGGCATTTCAAGGCGTACAGGATTCTGGAAGCTCAGTTCGCGTCGTCGCCGTTGAGAAAGTATTTCCGTTTCACGCGGGATTATCGGAAGGCGAAGATAAAAGAACGCTATAAAGCCGCGACGGATGCTTCTGCGGCGATGCGCAGAGACGGTCTCGGTGGGAACATTGGCTATTGTCAGGAAACGTTGTTTTCGGAATACGCCCCGATTCCGAAGCAATGAAACAGGAAACTCGGTGCAGACCGGCTTTGCGGAGGCGCATCGATGCAAGTCGGCTCTCTCCGGGTTTTCCTTATTAAAGTCCGGCGATATCTGCCGGACTTTCTCTTGTGCAGTACGACGAGATCAAATAAGTGAGTCTTAAAATAATATAATACTATCACTATTTGAATACTAATAGATAGATACGTTATTCTTCTCGATAGAAATTTTTTGTAAATTAAAATTTTCTTACATTTGTAACATAAAGATATGGATATTCAAACAGACTATACTTCAAAATTCATTTTTAGAATGATCCACTATTCCAATTTGGAATTCATTCTAAAACATGGATTATACACTAAGAATAGTCGTATGAAAGATCCTGAATATGTCAATATCGGGGACATTCAGTTAATCGAACAGCGACAAAATTTTCATGTTCGGATTAACCCTCCGGGCGGGGATTTAGGAGATTACATTCCGTTTTATTTCGGAGGTCATTCTCCGATGTTATTAAATATTAAAACGGGGTATCGGGGTATTAAAAAAAACCACAAGACGAATTGGTCTATATCGTTTGTCGTATTAAGGATATTGTTGCGCAATGTCCTGTATGGTGCTTTACCGATGGACATGCAAAGAATAAACTTACTGAATTTTATAATGACATCAAGGATTTGATTCATGTGGATTGGGAAATCGTCAGCACGCAATTTTGGGGGAATGATGAGGCCAATATGGATCGGATGCGGAGAAAACAGGCAGAATTTTTGGTGAAAGACTGTGTACCGGTTTCGTGTGTTGCCGGAATTATTGTTAAGACGGCAGACCGTGAGGCATATGTAAAAACGATTTTATCTCGTTTGGCCATTGAGATACCGATATACGTTGATAGTAAAAATAACTATTTTTATCCATGATACATTATGTGACAGGTAATTTGTTGGCAGCTTCCGACGAAGCTCTGGTCAATACCGTTAATACCGTTGGTGTTATGGGTAAAGGAATCGCCTTGCAATTTAAGGATAGGTATCCTTATAATTTTCAAGTATATCAACAAGCGTGTAAAGAAGGAAGCATTTCCCCAGGCAAATTGTTGGTAACACGAGACAGTAATCTTTCGACCGATTCTAAATGGATAATTAATTTCCCGACTAAAAAGGACTGGAAGCATCGCTCCAAATATGAATATATTGAAGAAGGATTGAAAGATTTGGTGCAGATTATTGACCAATATCGGATAAGAAGTATTGCTATTCCTCCTCTCGGATGCGGTAACGGTGGATTGGATTGGAGCAAAGTGAAAGAGTTGATGGAAAAGTATCTTGGGGAATTGAATGTGGATATTCATATCTACCAGCCGAACGAAGCCGTCAGCGAATTGTTGAAGCAGGAAACGAATCGTCGGGAGGCAAAATTAACTCCGGCGAGAGCCATGTTGCTGTACTCTCTGTTTTACTATGAATCGTTAGGTGAAAACAGCAGTTTGTTCGTTGCAAATAAATTAGCGTACTTTATGCAATTGCTGGGTGAACCTTCATTTGGCAAACTGAAATTCGTTGCAGGACATTATGGCCCCTATTGTACTCAGGTCGGATATATTTTGCACGACATTAACGGGAAATATATCAAAGGTCTCGAACAGATGAAGATCGGAGCTTTCGATTCTTTGGAGTTGCAATATAGCACGATAAAAGAAGTCAGCGAATATGTGAAAACAAGACTGAAGTCGGAACAGATTGATCGTTTGAAATTATTGATAAAACTGATCTCTGGATTTCAATCAGCTCTGTCTCTGGAAATTCTCGCATCTGTTGCATACGTTCGGAAAGAAAATACTTGTATTGACTTAGCTCAAACCATTACACAGATTCAAAATTGGTCCCCTCGTAAAAAACATTTGTTCAAAGAAAAGTATATTCAAATAGCTTATTCTTATTTAGAAGATTTTTCCAAAGGAAGAGATAGTCTATTTAGGATTGTAAAGTAAAATAGCAAATCGACGACGTTTAAGTAAAGGGGCTGTCTAACAAGTTTAGATGGCCCCTTAAAATTTTTTTTAGTGCCCAAATCCATAAAATGGATAGTTTTAATAACAAATAAGGTGCAAATATTTTGCAGAATAAGAGACGATTTTCTA
>NZ_FCNT01000103.1 GCF_900021155.1 Alistipes sp. CHKCI003 | reverse complement strand
TGGCTCGACCTCACGTGCGGCCTCGGCGTCGATGCGGCGGCGCTCGCCCGCCGTTTCCGGCGGGTCGTGGCGCTCGAACGCGATCCGGTGCTGGCGGCCGTCGCGCAGGAGAATCTGCGGCGCATGGGGATCGGGAACGTCGAGGTGCTTTGCACCTCGGCCGAGGAGTACCTCGCATCGGCCTCCGGGCGGTTCGACTGGGTCTATGCCGATCCCGACCGCCGGAGCGCCGAGGGGCGCAAGCTGGTGCGCCTCGCGGATTGTTCGCCCGACGTCGCGGCTCTCGGGCCTCTGCTGCGCAGGCTTTCGGGGCGGCTGTGCGTGAAGTACTCCCCCTTGTTCGATGTGGACGAGGCGTTCGCTTCGTTCGGCGACTGCGAAGTGGAGGTCGTCTCGCTGGGCGGCGAGTGCAAGGAGGTGGTGGTCTATGCCGACGGACGTCCGCCCCGTCTGACGGCCACGGCCCTCGGACTGGGCTCCTTCACGGTCCTGCGCGGCGAGGCGGACAACACCCCTTGCGGCGGGCCGTTCGAGCCGGAGCGCTGGCGCTGGCTCGTGGTCCCCGACGTGGCGCTCCGGAAGGCGCGGCTCGCGTGCATGGCTCTGCGCGGCAAGGCCTGCATGTGGAGCAACGAGGGCTATGCCTTCGCCTCGGAGGAGCCGCGCGGCGCGATTGGCAGGGTATTGGCAGTCGACCGCATCGAACCTTACGATCCGAAGGCGCTGCGGCGCGAACTGAAGGGGCAGGGAGCCGAACTGCTCAAGCACGACTTCCCGTTCACGACGGCGCAGATCGCCGCACGGACCGGCATCCGCGAAGGCGGGGCGCTGCGGCTGGCCTTCACGAAAATCGGAAGCGAATTTTGGACGATCCGCCTCAAACCGCTACCTTTGCAACAGCCCACCGCAAGTTGACGATGATGAAGCGCATACTCGGATTTTTCACCGACACGGTCTTCCGGCGCGACGCGAGCGAATACCGCAACCCCGTCGTGCGGTGGTGCGTGCAGCAGTATAAGCTCCTCTTCTATACGGCCCGCGGACTCGTAGAACACCGCACGCTGGTGCGCAGCGCGGCGCTCACGTTCTACACGCTGATGTCGATCGTGCCGATCGCCGCCGTGGCCTTCGCCGTGGTGAAAGGGTTCGGACTGGCTGACAGCCTGCTGGAGAACCTCTATTCGCTCTTCCCGCAGAACCCCGAAATCATCGACTACCTCGTGTCCTTTGCCGACCGCGCGCTCGCCCGCACGCAGGGCGGCGTGGTGGCCGTCGTGGCGCTCGGAACGCTCTTCTGGGCCGTCGTCAAGGTGTTCGGCTCGATCGAGAGCGCGTTCAACGATATTTGGGAGGTGCGCGTTACGCGCAGCATCGCGCGGCAGTACACCGACTACATCACCGTCGTGGTCGTGGGGCCGATCCTCTGGGGCATCGCCCATGTCGTGGGCGCGTATGCGGAGGAGCTGCTGGGCGGCAGCGACTCGGAGCCGGTGCTGCTGCTTTCGCGCCTGACGTCGCTGGTCGTAACGTGGATCATGTTCACGTTCCTCTACACGGCCATCCCCAATGCCAAGGTGCGCTTCCGCAGCGCCTTCACGGCCGGTCTCATCGCCGGAACGCTCTTTCTGCTCTTCCAGTGGGGATATGTCTACCTGCAACGCTGGATGACCTCCTACAACGCCATCTACGGCAGTTTCGCGGCGCTGCCTCTCTTCCTCGTCTGGATGCAGACCTCGTGGCAGATCCTGCTGTTCGGCGGCGAACTGTCGTTCGCCTACCAGAACATCGAACGATTCGGCGAGGAGCGCGAATCGCTGCAAGTGAGCTACGATCAGCGGCGCAAGATCATGCTCGCCGCGATGCTGGTCGTCGTGCGCCGCTTCCGCGACGGCGACGGACCTGCGGGCATCGACGAAATCCGCCGCAGGCTGGGGCTGCCGATGCGCATCGTGAGCGACGTGATGTACCAGCTCGTAACGGCCGGACTGCTCGTGGCCGTGCCGACGGACGACTCGGACCGCGAAATGGCCTACACGCCCGCTTGCGACCTCGCGTCGCTCACGGTCTACGGCGTGCTCGAAGCCGCCGACACGCAGGGCCGCACGACCTTCGATCTGAAGACCGTGCCCGAAATGCGGCGCATCGACGAAGAGCTGGAGCGGATCAAGTCGTGCGCCCGGCGATCGGAGGAAAACGTACGTCTCACCGACCTGCTATGACGAATCGGACGGAACCCATACGGACTGTGGCGGTCGTCGGCAGCGGCAACGTGGCCGAAGCGCTGGCCCGCGCCCTCGGGCGTTCGCCGTTCGAACTGGTGGAGGTCTGTGCGCGCAATCCGGTGCGGGGACCCGAGGTCGCGCGCATCGGGGGCTGCGCGTGGTGCGCCGATCCGGCGCGCGCGGCGGCGGCCGACCTCTACCTCGTCGCCGTGAGCGACCGTGCCGTGGCGGAGGCCGCAGGCGCGCTCCGCGTCCCCGAAGGGGCGGTGGTGGCCCACACGGCGGGATGCGTGCCGCTTGAGGCACTCCCCGGCGCGCAGAGGGCCGTCGTCTACCCGTTTCAGACCTTCACGGCCGGCCGCGAGGTCGATTTCGCGGAGGTGCCGCTGCTCGTCGAAGCCTCGGCGCCCGACGTGGCCGTCCGCATCGCGGCCTTCGCCCGCGGGCTGAGCCGCACGGTGCTGCCGGCCGACGCCGCGACGCGGGCCCGCGTCCATCTGGCGGGGGTCTTCGCCTGCAACTTCGCCAACCATCTTTTCGCCCTCGGCGGCCGCATGCTCCGCCAAGCGGGGCTGCCGGAGGGGCTGCTGGGGCCGATCGTCGCGGAGACGGCCGCCAAAGCCGCCGCCGCGGACGATCCGTCCGCCGTGCAGACCGGCCCCGCCGTGCGCGGCGACCGCGCCACGCAGGAGCGCCACCTCGCGCTGCTGGCGGGCGATCCGCTGCTCGAAACGATTTACCGAACGATAACACAAAGCATATGGGAAACTTCAAAGAAGATATAGCCCGCACCGAAGCCTTCATCTTCGATGTGGACGGGGTGATGACCGACGGCGGCATCGTCCCCACGGTCGACGGCGACTTCATCCGCCGCTACGATGCCAAGGACGGGTATGCGCTGGCCTATGCCGTGCGCATGGGGTATAAGATTTGCATCATCACGGGAGGCCGGGGGCGGACGCTCGAACACCGCCTCGGAATGCTCGGCCTCACACGCATATACCTTGATTGCATGGACAAGATGGCGGCCATGCGCGAGTTCTTCGCCGAGGAGGGCGTGGATCCTGCCAATACGATCTACATGGGAGACGATATCCCCGATCTGGAGTGCATGCGGGCCGTGGGAATCCCCGTCTGTCCGGCCGACGCCGCGGCGGAGGTGATCGAGGCGTCGCGCTACGTCTCGGAGTTCCCGGGCGGCCGGGGCGCCGTGCGCGACATCGTGGAGCAGGTGCTCCGCGCACGCGGCGATTGGGCGAAGGACTCGATGGGCGTAACTCCGTCGAAGCTCGCGGCGTCGAGATAGCCGAACGCCCGCTTCGATGGCTCCGGCCGTAATCTCGGGTGCCGTTTCCCGAATCGGGGTGCCGCGACGCGGACGTTTTCCGGCGTCCGTTGCGGGCAGGGTCGGGATGGAGTTCGGCGGCGTGCGGATCGTCCGGTCGCCGCTGGGCTGCGGGCGGCTTTTGCCGTTTCCCGCTGCGGGTCGGTCCGGAAGCGGACACTCCGCGGCAGATGCGGCGGAGAACCGTTTCCGTGCGTCTGCATCCGTGCCGGGCGCGAAGGCGACGGGCGGGCGACCGCCCGTTCGATCGGGTGCGGGCTGAGCGGGGGCGGTTGCGCGGGTGCGGACGTTGCCGGCGAGCCGGGTGCGGATCCGGGGTTGTTCGGATTGTGCCGGCCGGACCGGAAAAATCGGCGATACGGGCCGGAGCGGTTGCACGCCTGTCTTTGCGAAGGCGGTCGTCGGCCGGTCGGCTTCGGCGCCGGAGGCGTCGGCACTCCCTCCGCGGCGGCGGAGCGCACGGCAGAGGCCGCGAATCGGCCGGCATCGGCCAACCGCAGGCATTTTGCGGGAGGGGCGGACAGGCGGTCGGTCTTTCGCGGCGGAATCGAAACTAAACGAAAATGTCATGGAAGTCAAAGCTCTTTTTTTCGACATAGACGGTACGCTGGTGAGCTTCGCCACCCACCGCATGCCCCGCTCGGCCGCCGAAGCCGTCGCTGCGGCGCGTGCCCGCGGCGTAAGGACCTTCATCGCCACGGGCCGCATGCCTTCGCAGGTCGCCGTGGTGGGCGGACTCGCGTTCGACGGCTACATCACCTGCAACGGCGGATGCTGTTTCGACGGTGCTTGGAACGTGCTGGGCCGCACGCCGCTGCCCGGTGAGGATATTCGCCGCCTGCTGGCGTGGCTCGATGCAGGCCACGAGCTCACCGTAACCTATATGTACGAGGACCGGATGACCGTGAACCGCAACGACGAAAAGGTGCTCGCGCTGATGCGGCAATGCGGCGTGGAGACCCCCGTCCTGCGCGATCCGCACGACGCACTGCACGAGCCGGTCTATCAGGCCAGCATCTTCGTCGGACCCGACGAAGAGAGGCGGCTCATGCGCGAGCTGTTTCCCGCATGCGTGTCGAGCCGCTGGCATCCGGCTTTCGCCGACATCAACAGCCGCGGATGCGACAAACGGACCGGCATGGATACGCTGCTCGCCCACTACGGCATTCCGCTCGCGGCGACTATGGCCTTCGGCGACGGCGGCAACGACATCCCGATGCTGCGCCATGCAGCCGTGGGCGTGGCGATGGGCGAGGCGGCCGAGGCGGTGCGCGCAGCCGCGGATCATGTGGCGCCCGCGGTCGACGACGACGGCATCGCCCGCACGCTCGAACGTTACGGCGTGATCGACCCGCGCCGGCCTTAGTTCGGTGTCTCTTCCGGCGGAGGCGCGTGCATGCGTCCCGAGGGTGGGGCGAGGGCCGAAGCCGCGGAGATCGCGGTGTCCGCAACACTCCTTCGTGTCGGTGCGGAGACGGAGGCGGCCGGAGGGGGGCTGCATCGTCGTCGGCCGGATGTCGCTTCGGCCTTCCGTATCGCTCCTCGGCGAACGGGTCCGCGATCCGCGGGCGGAGCCCCGCCCGCGGATCGAAGCCGCCGGGGATGAGGTCTGCGCAACCGGCCGTTTCGCCTGCGGCAGGAGCGGCCGATATGCCTGCGGCAGCGGCGGCCGGGTTCGCGGCGGGTTGCGCAGGCTGACGTCGTCGCCCGTGATGCTTCGCGCATCGGCCCGTTTGTCTTGGAGGCAGGAGATCATTCGGTCCGGCTGCCGGGGATTTTTCGCAAGGGGACGATTTGCATGCTGATCGGCGTTTCGGAAGGGGGCATTTTTTAAATTCTTCGCCCTGCCGGCATTCGTCGCCGCCCGATGCGGCGGAGCGCAATTTTTTTCTTTGTTCCCTACGGAGGCGGAAGGCCATCCGAAGTATCTTTTCTCATTTCTTCGCACCTTTTGCTTCGCCCAAAGGGGTTCAAAGGGGCGGCCGAATGTCGGTAAAGGCTGAACTCGCCGGCCTGACGCTCGGAACGGGCGGCTGTTTGCGGATTCGCCCGCGAACAGCCGCAGCCGCCGGTCTCAGCTCGGCGAGCGAATGCCCCGCCCTGCACTTTCCGCCTTGCGAATGGCTTTGGGTGCCTTTTGACATCGAAGGGTACGAAGCGATCGTTTTGCGGATTACCGACAGGGCTGAGGCCATGCCGGCGACGCCCCGTCCCGTCCGGGGGGGGCGTGCCGCCGCCGTGTCCGGTCGCGCGGGGTCAGCTTCTGCGTTTGATCTTGATGGATTTCAGGTGTTCGGCGAGGCGCTGGCGGAACTCCGCGCGCCGGGCCGCGAGGTTCTGGCGCCATCCCTCCCAGCGGGTATAGCGGTTGCGCTTCTCGGGGTAGATGTCGGGGATGGTAACGAGGATGCCCGTCTCCTCCACTCCGCCGAAATCGGGGTTGGCGAAGGTGTCGAAGACCTTCATCGTGGGCGAAAGGTTCATGTAGGCGTTGATCAGCGGCGGAATCGTTTCGTTGAATTCGCGGATTTTGCGGATCAGGATGCGGTAGTTTTCCTGATAGTCTTCGCCCGTGAACAGCCGCTCGTAATAGGGGTCGTCGAGGTCCAGCTCCAGCGGCCGGATGGCCTTCACCAGTCCGTCGCGGTCGGGGAAGTAGCGGCGCAGGAACCAGATCAGGGCGTTGCGCGCTACGGCCTTGTAGGTGGTGTACATCGTTACCTTGCCGAAGAGGTACCGGGCGTCGGGGTTCAGCACGATCAGCGCCCCCAAGCCGTCCCAGAGATTGTCGAGCGCATAGAGGCTCTTGGGATTCTGCCGCACCTGATAGCGCACCTGCACGAACGAACGCCCCAGCTCGATGGTGTGGGGCAGATATTCGCGGCGGAACTGCTCGCTGAAGACGAAGTAGTGCTCCGTAGAGAGGTGGCGGGGCGTTTCGGAGGTGCAGACGATGAAGCGGTAGCCGCCGACGATCTCCTCGGCCGCAGGGTCCCAGACGATGAGCTGGTAGTAGCCGTCGCCGGCGAGGTCCTCGGCGTCGATGTCGAGGGCGAGGCCCGTGCCGCCGCCGCCCGTGCGGAACGCCTCTTCGCGCAGCCGCCCGATCTCGCGCATGAGCGAAGGACATTCGGTGGCGGTGAAGATGTAGATTTCGTTGCCGGCCTTGTGCGTGTCGCGGGCCTTGCGGGCGGGGGTCAGCTCGGCCCGCAGCAAGGCGCGGTCGACGGGGGGAATGATCGTCTCCATAACGTTGCTTGATCCTGACTTCGGGTGCAAAAATAGGTTTTTTACGGCTTCGCAGGAACGTCGGCGAGCGTATTTTGCAAAAAATACGCCTTTCTGCGCACGTAGTCGGCCTGCTCGCGCAGGGTTCCCTGCGCCCCCAGTTCCGACGGCGGGATCGGATCGCCGAAGACGATGCGGAAGTGTTTGCCGCCCTGCGAAAACATCTCGTCGGGGAGCCACAGCATCTCGATGTTGAACCCGATGCCCAGCCGGCGGCGCAGGTTGGCTGCGCGGTAGAAGAAGTCCGAAAGCGCGCCCTCCACGAAAACCGGGACCACTGCGCGCTGCGAGGCATGGGCTTTCTTCAGGAAGCTCGTCTTCCACTCGGGGTCTTCCACCACGCCGTGTGGGCGGCGCGAGCAGAGGCCCGCGGGGAAGGTGAGGATCGGCCGGTCGCCGGCGAACTCGGCGTCGAAACGGCGGGCGTAGTCGGCGCTCTGCATGCCGTGTTTGTTGACCGGAATCCAGAGCGGGTTGAGCGGTTCTAGGTAGGTCAGAAGGTCGTTGACCACCACGCGGGCGTCGCCGAAGCGGCCGATCAGCTCGTCGGCCAGCATCATCCCGTCCATGCCTCCGAACGGGTGGTTCGAGGCGAAGAGGTAGCGGCCCGCCGGATCGAGCCGGTCGAGGCCCGCGGAGGAGTAGGTAACCCCCCACTCGCGGAAACAGGCGCGGATGAACGCCTGCGGGGGTAGATCCCAGTAGGTGCGCAGGATGTGGTTGATGTCGCGCTCGCGGACGGTGCGGCGAAGCCACTCGACCGCCCAATGCGGAACGTAGCGCGCGATGCGGGGCGCCTTGGCCGCAAGCACCGCGCCGACGTCGATTTCGGGCATGGCGTATCGTTTTGAGCGAACGGCCGCCGAGGCCGGCACGGGCCGTCCGGTTCGTAATTATATGTACAAATATAGGAATTCTTTTCCGAAATTTGCCTAACTTTACACCCGAATCGACAGTTGCCGCCCGACTATGTCCGAATATCGAAACGAATACCACACTCCTGTACTCTTGGAGGAGGCCGTCGCGCTGATGGAAATCGGCCCCGCGCAGACCTGCGTCGACCTGACGTTCGGCGGCGGCGGACACTCGCGCCGCATCCTCCGTGCGCTCGGTCCCGAGGGACGGCTCTACGCTTTCGATCAGGACCGCGACGCCCGCGCCAACTGTCCGGACGATCCGCGTTTCCATTTCGTAGAGAGCAATTTCCGCTTCATGCGGGGAGCGCTCCGGCTGCGGGGTGTCGGGGAGGTCGATGCCGTGCTGGCCGATCTGGGCGTCTCGTCGCACCACTTCGATGTTGCGGAGCGGGGCTTTTCGTTCCGCGGCAGCGCGCCGCTCGACATGCGCATGAACCGGCGCGGCGCGTTCACGGCAGCCGATCTGGTCAACCGCTACTCCAATGCGGAACTCACGCGCGTGCTGCGCAACTGGGGCGAACTGGAGACCCCGTGGAAGGCGGCCAACTGCATCGAGCGGGCCCGTGCCGCACGACCCCTTGCGACGACGGCCGATCTGGTGGAGGCCGTGCGTCCGTGCACTCCGAAAAAGGACGAAGCCAAATTCCTCACCAAACTCTTCCAAGCCCTCCGCATCGAGGTCAACGGCGAGCTGGAGGCCCTGAAGATGGCGCTCGAACAGAGCCTTCGGGTGCTCCGCCCGGGAGGCCGGCTGGCGGTCATCTCCTATCATTCGCTCGAAGACCGGCTGGTGAAGAACTTCATGCGCAGCGGCAACTTCGACGGACGTGTGGAGAAGGATTTCTACGGCCGTCCCGCGGTGCCGTTCGAGCCGGTTACGCGCAAGGCCGTAACTCCGTCCGCGGAGGAGGTGGCCCGCAACCCCCGTTCGCGTTCGGCCCGTCTGCGCTGCGCCCGCAAACTCTGACCGCCGCCATGAAACACGACCACGAATTCGATCCCGTAACGCCCGAGGAGCTCGCCGAACGCGAGCGCGAAGCCGATTTGGCCCGCAAGATCCGCCGCGAAGTGCTGCGGGTCCAGCGCGGCGAGGCCGACGAAGAGATCCGTGCCGACGAGGAGCGCGAAGCCGCGGAGCGGGCCGAGGAGGAGGCCCGCGAGCGGCGCGAACGCCGTCGCCGTTCGAGCGCCCTGTGGCAACTCGTGTCGGGGACGATTCTCGTGCGCGAGGGCAGCTCGGAGTACTACCGCTATCTGATTTGCATCGCGGCGATGTTCTTCCTGAGCATCGTGGTGATGTTCACCTCGCTGCACCTCGACATGCGCTACTCGCGGCTCGAACGCGACGTGCAGCTGCTGCGCGAGCGTTCGATCCGTCTCGAGGAGCAGCGCTACCGCCGGACCACCCATTCGGCTGTGGTCGAACGGCTGCGGGAACGCGGCATCGACCTCTGCGATCCGATCGCGCCGAGCGAAATCATCGAAGACTGATTGTGCCATGAAGGAGGGAAAGTCAAAGATCAAGAGCGACATTCTGCTGCGCGTGCGGCTGCTCTACCTGCTGTTCATCGGGATCGGGATCGCGGTGCTCGGGCGTCTGGTGTGGGTGCAGATGTTCAGCTCCGAGGTCGACTACAACGCCCGCCGGCTCGAAAGCCGCATCTTCACCGAGGAGATCCTGCCCGCACAGCGGGGCAGCATCCTCGCCCGCAACGGCGAGCCGCTGGCCGTCTCGATGTTCCGCTATCAGGTGGAGATGGATTTCGGCAGCCCGGGGCTCGACTCGCTCGGGACCTTCCGCGAGCAGAGCGACTCGCTCGCCAAGCTCCTCGCTTCGTTCTTCCGCGACCGCACCGCGGCCCAATACCGCGAATTCTTCCGCACCTCCCATGCGCGGCACTACCGGCTGGTCAACGGCCGCGACACTTCGGTGCTGCGCGACGAGGGTTTCTTCGCCCGGCTGCTGAACCGTCTGCGCGGCGAGGAGTACGTGAAGCGCCGCATCTACGACACGATCCGCGACCACACGCCCGTAAAGCTCTTTCCGCGCGAGGTGGACTACAACGAATGGCAGGAGC
This sequence comes from Alistipes sp. CHKCI003, assembly GCF_900021155.1. GTDB lineage: Bacteria > Bacteroidota > Bacteroidia > Bacteroidales > Rikenellaceae > Alistipes > Alistipes excrementavium. The sequence continues at coordinate 21,397 of NZ_FCNT01000103.1, read as the reverse complement.
TGCGCAAATACCCCATCCTCAACTGGAACATGGGCATGGTCTACAACCTCGTGCGCCACGACCGGCGCATCTACCCGCAGGGCGAGCTGGCGCGCCGCACGATCGGCCTCACGGGCGACCGCGGCAACTACGGCATCGAGGCCGTCTGGCGCGAGACGCTCGCCGGGCGCGACGGCCGGGCCGTGCGGCAGCGCATCGCCCGCGGATTCTCGGGCCGCGTGGTCGGAAGCGGCGAGGACCCGGTGGACGGCGCCGACGTGGTCTCGACGCTCGACCTCGACCTGCAGGACGTGGCGGACAAGACTCTGCGCCGGCAGCTCGAAAGACAGAACGCGCTGTGGGGCACGACGATCGTGATGGAGGTGCAGACGGGCGAGATCCTCGCGCTGGTGAACCTCGGTCGCAACTCGCGCGGCGAATACGTCGAAAATACGAATTACGCCATCGCCAAACGGGCCGAGCTGGGCTCGGTCTTCAAGCTGGCGACGATGCTCGCCCTCGTGGAGGACGCCGACATGCCCCTGTCGACCGTCTACGACACGGGCGACGGACGCCCCGTCGCGGTGGGCGGCGCACCGGTGCGGGACGCTCACGGCGGCCACCGCGAGATGGATTTCCGCACGGCGGCGGCCCAATCGTCCAACGTCTACTTCGCCGAGGCGGTGGTCGAACGCTACGCCGACCGCAAGGAGCGTTACACCGACTTCCTGCGCAAGCTCCGCCTCGACCGCACCGTGGGACTCGAAGCCTACGGCGAGCGGGCGCCCTACCTGCCCTCGGACTGGCGGAAGATCGGCGGCGCGAATCAGGCCCTCGCCCGCCTCGCGTTCGGCTATGTCGCGGAACTCACGCCGATGCAGATGCTCACGCTCTACAATGCCGTGGCCAACGACGGGTGCATGGTCGCGCCGCGGCTCGTGCGCGAGATCCGGCGGGGCGGCGTGCTCGAAGAGCGTTTCCGTCCCGAGGTGCTCGAAGAGCGCATCTGTTCGCCCGCGACGATCCGCACCGTGCGGGAGCTGCTCGAAGAGGTCTGCCGCAGCGGCACGGGGGCGCCCTACTTCCGCGACACGACCCTTTTCCGCGCCGCGGGCAAGACCGGGACGGCGCAGTTCGCGCAGGACGGAATCCGCTATTCCGACGGCTACTACATGGGCAGCATGGTGGTCTACTTTCCGGCCGAGGAACCCCGCTATACGATCCTCACGACCATCCACACCCGCCGACAGGGCGGCAAGGCCTACTACGGCGGGCCGCTCGCGGGCCCCGTGGTGAAGCGGATGGCCGGCTACATCTACCACCGCGAGCACGACTGGCATGCACGGGTCGGGAGCACGGGCGAGCGGCACCACCCCGTGCGGATCAAGGGGGGCGACATCGCTCAGGTGCGCCGTGTGGCCGGCAAGCTCGGATCGCCCGATGTGGAGTACGACAGCCGCACGGGCTGGGGCCGCGCCGAGGTGGACAGCGCCGCACGTGTGCGCATCACGGCGCTGCCGCAGGATTTCGAGACCGTGCCCGACGTGCGCGGCATGGGGCTCAAGGACGCGCTCTTCCTGATGGAGCAGCGCGGACTGCGGGTTTCGTTCACCGGAACGGGTGCCGTGCGGGAGCAGAGTCTCGCGCCGAACAGCCGTGCCGTGGCGGGACGGACGGTCCGCCTGACGCTGCGGTAGCGGAACAGGGGGCGGATGGCCGGCATTGCTGAAGCAATGTCGGAAAAGAGATATGTGAAAAGGGGGAAGGAACTATTTTTTGTACCTTTTGCTCCGCCAAAAGGTGTGCAAAAGGCGGCCGAATGTCGGAAAAGGCTGAAACCGACGGACTAACGCCCGAAGCGGGCGATTAACCGCGGGGGGCGCACGCGCCCCGTTCCCGTTTCCTGCCGCTTTTAGTCCGGCGGGTTCCGAGACGCCTTTCCCGACGTTCGGGGGGGGGGAGAAAGACAGGACGCGAAGTTTATAAACACATCCGCGCAGCGGATACAGAAACTCCGCAACGTGAAAAGTGCGGAATGAGGACGGAGCGAAGGCGAGCGTTGAAAAACGGGGAAGGTTTAACGGTTTACTGGTAGACCCGCGCAGCCGCCCGTTTCGGCTCGGCGAGCGAACGGCCCCGCGGCTTTTCGCCTTGCCAATGTTTTTCGGTACCTTTCGACACCGAAAGGTACCGAAAAGAAAGACTATTTTTGCAACCGGTTTTTTGATGCATTCGCGGTTCGTCGCCGGCGGAGGGCTGCCTGACTTGCAAAGGTTCGCGCGCATCCTCTGCCGGAGGCTGCGGCCCGCGCGGCTCCGAAGAGCCGTAGTTCGGGATGCGGACCGGCTCGGTGTAACGAAGCGCATGATTGGTAAAGAGAAAATACGATATTGAAATGAAGAGACTTTCATTCGGCCGAACGGCCGTCCGGCGGATCGTGGGACCCGCCGAACGGGAGATCGCCAAACTCACGTACGACTCGCGGCGCGTGGAGCGCGGCGACTGTTTTTTCGCCGTGGCGGGCACGCAGTGCGACGGCCACGACTTCATCCCCGCAGCCGTCGGGCGGGGTGCGGCGGCCGTGGTTTGCCAGCGGTTGCCCGAGGTGCTCGCGCCTGCGGTAACGTACGTCGAGGTGGCCGACACGAACGCCGCGATGGCCGATCTGGCGGCCGCCTTCTACGACGATCCGAGCCGCGAGCTGAAGGTCGTGGGCATCACGGGCACCAACGGCAAGACCACGACCGCGACGCTGCTGCACGATCTGTTCCGCGCGCTGGGCTACGAGGCGGGGCTGATCTCGACGGTGGTCTACCGCATCGGCGGCCGCGAGACCGAGGCCACGCACACCACGCCCGACGCCATCCGCCTCAACGCCATGATGCGCGAGATGGCCGACGCGGGGTGCGCCTACTGCTTCATGGAGTGTTCGTCGCACGCCATCGTGCAGGAGCGCATCCGCGGGCTGCGTTTCGCGGGGGGCATCTTCTCGAACATCACCCACGATCACCTCGACTACCACAAGACCTTCGCCGAGTACATCCGCGCCAAGAAGCTCTTCTTCGACGCCCTGCCCGCCGGTGCCTTCGCCCTCACGAACATCGACGACCGCAACGGCCGCGTGATGGTGCAGAACACCGCGGCGACGGTCCGCACCCTCTCGCTGCGCTCGGCGGCCGACTTCCGCTGCCGGATCGTCGAGCAGCACCCCGACGGCATGCTGCTGCGCATCGACGGCGACGAGGCGTGGTTCCGGTTCCTCGGCCGCTTCAACGCCTACAACCTGCTGACGGTCTATGCCGCGGCGCGGCTGCTGGGGCAGGACAAGCGGGAGGTGTTGCAGGCCATGAGCACCCTCGCGCCCGTGAGAGGCCGCTTCGAGACGATCCGCGCGGCGGACGGCACGACGGCCGTCGTCGACTATGCCCACACGCCCGATGCGCTGGAGAACGTGCTGCGCACGATCGGGGAGATCCGCCGGCCGGGGCAGCGGCTGATCGTCGTCTGCGGCTGCGGCGGCGACCGCGACCGCACCAAGCGGCCCGAGATGGCGGCGATCGCCGTGAAGTATGCCGATACGGCCGTCTTCACCTCCGACAACCCCCGCCGCGAGGAGCCCGAGGCGATTCTGGACGAGATGGTCGCGGGGCTCGATCCGAAGGCCCGTTACCTCCGGATCGCCGACCGCGCCGAAGCGATCCGCACGGCCTCGATGCTCGCCGCCGCGGGCGACATCCTTCTCGTGGCCGGCAAAGGCCACGAGACCTATCAGATCGTCGGCAACGAGAAGCGCCGCTTCGACGACCGCGAAGAGGTGAGCCGCTGCTTCGCGGCCGCCCACAACCCGAATCCACGAAGCTAAACCGCTGATAAGAGAAAATGTTCTACCATCTGTTCCAATACCTCGACCGTCTCTACAACATTCCGGGCACGGGCATGTTCCAATACATTTCGTTCCGTGCGGCGGCGGCCGTGATCCTCGCGCTGCTCGTCGTCGTCATTTTCGGCCGCCGCATCATCGACTTCCTGCGCCGCCAGCAGATCGGCGAGGAGATCCGCGACCTCGGACTCGAAGGGCAGCTCCAGAAACGGGGCACGCCGACGATGGGCGGCGTCATCATCCTCGTGGCCATACTCGTGCCGATCCTTCTGTTCGGGCGGCTCGACAACGTTTACGTCCAACTGATGATCGGCTCGACCCTGTGGCTCGGGTTCATCGGCGGGCTGGACGACTACATCAAGGTCTTCCGGCACCACAAGGAGGGGCTCAAGGGGCGTTTCAAGATCGTCGGACAGGTCGGTCTCGGACTGATCGTCGGCACGACCATGTGGCTCTCGGACGACATCGTCGTGCGCGACAAGGTCGTGGACCCGATCGAAACGGTCTACTGCAACGACGAGGGCGAGGTGATCGCCAGCCACACGCGCAACGTGGTGGTCAGCTCCGAACGCATCAAGACCACGCAGACCACGATCCCCTTCATCAAGAACAACGAATTCGACTACCGCTGGCTCACCGGAGGCCGCGATACGGCGGCATGGCTCCTCTACGTCGCCGTGGCGATCCTCGTCATCACGGCCGTCTCGAACGGCGCCAACCTCACCGACGGGCTCGACGGACTGGCCACGGGCGTCTCGGTCCCGATCGTCGCGGTGCTCGGCGCACTGGCCTATCTGTCGGGCCACATCGTCTATGCCGACTACCTCAACATCATGTACATCCCCGACGCGGGCGAGCTGGTGGTCTTCGCCGCCGCGATGGCCGGAGCGCTGATCGGCTTCCTGTGGTACAACTCCTATCCGGCGCAGATCTTCATGGGCGACACGGGGTCGCTCTCGATCGGCGGCATCATCGCCGTCTTCGCCCTCTGCATCCGCAAGGAACTGCTGCTGCCGCTGCTGTGCGGGGTCTTCCTCGCGGAGAGCCTCTCGGTGATGATGCAGGTCTCCTACTTCAAATACACCAAGCGCAGATACGGCGAGGGGCGCCGCATCCTTCTGATGTCGCCCCTGCACCACCACTATCAGAAAAAGGGAATCTTCGAGACGAAGATCGCCACGCGCTTCTGGATCGTCTCGCTGCTGCTGGCGGCCATAACGCTCGTAACGCTGAAAATACGGTAGGAGGAGGATCGGGCATGACGTTCGGCGAACGCACGTTTTCGCGCCGTCTGCGGCATCGCCCGGCGATGCGGACGGTTCGCCGCGAAGGGCGGCGGCGAACCGCACGACGCGGCTGGTCCGCGTCCGTCCTTCGGCCGGCACCGGACGCGGACGACGGTCCGGGCGCCCGGCCGCTCGTCGGGGCGATCGGGAACGACAGGTTGCAGCCCCACGCGCGGAGGGCTGTCCAGCGCCTCTGCCGGAGGCTGCGAACGAATCGCCGGCGGAACGAGGCCCGATACCGGACGCGGCCGACGAGCCCCCCCCTCCTCCCGGGCGCGACACGCGGCGGAAGCCGGCGTGTGCGACCGGAGGCGGAAATGATCGGAATCAAACGAACCGAATATGAAAAATATCGTCGTATTGGGCGGCGGCATCAGCGGCTACGGCTCCGCGATCCTCGCCAAGAAAAAGGGATTCGGGGTCTTCCTCTCCGACAGCGGCCGCATCGCCGACCGTTACAGGGCGCGGCTTGAGGAGTGGCAGGTCCCCTACGAAGAGGGCGGCCACACGCTCGAACGCATCCTCGCGGCCGCGGAGGTGATCAAGTCGCCCGGCATTCCCGAGACGGCGCCCGTCGTGCGGGCCGTGCGCGAGGCGGGCATCCCCATCATCTCGGAGATCGAATTCGCGGGCCGCTATCTCGACGGTGCGCGCACGATCTGCATCACCGGATCGAACGGCAAGACCACCACTACGTCGCTCGTCTACAAGATCCTGCGCGACGCAGGATACAACGCAGCCCTCGGCGGCAACATCGGCGAGAGTTTCGCCTACTCCGTCGCCACGGGCCGTTACGACTGGTATGTATTGGAGCTGAGCTCGTTCCAGCTCGACGGCATGTACCGTTTCCGCGCCGACATCGCCATTCTGACGAACATCACGCCCGACCACCTCGACCGTTACGGCCACTGCTTCCAGAACTATGTCGATGCGAAGATGCGGATCGTGCGGAACCAGCATTCGCGCTGCGCGTTCATCTATTCGGCGGACGATCCCGTGATCGCGGCCGAACTGCCGAAATACGACCTTCGGATGCGTGAGCTGCCCTTCGCGGCCAAGCAGGCCGTGGCCAGCGGCGCGGGCGACGCCTTCCTCTGCGACGGCCGCTTCACCGCCGCCGTGGGCTGCGCCTCGGTGGAGGTCGATACAGCGAAGATGCGCATCGGCGGACTCCACAACGCCTACAACGCGATGGCGGCGGCCCTCGCGGCGCTCGCGGCGGGCGTGCGGCCTGTGCAGGTGCGCAAGTCGCTCTATGCGTTCGCCCCCGTGGAACACCGCCTCGAACCCGTGGGCGAATACGGCGGCGTGGAGTGGATCAACGACTCGAAGGCCACCAACGTCGATTCGGTGTGGTATGCCCTCGAAAGCATGAAGCGGCCTTTGGTCTGGATCGCCGGCGGCACGGACAAGGGCAACGACTACGGACCTCTGAAGGAGTTCGCCCGCGAGAAGGTGCACACGCTCGTCTGCATGGGGTTCGACAACGAAAAACTCCTCGGCGAGTTTACGGGCGTAGTGCCCCGGATCGTCTCCGCCTCCTCGTTCGGGGAGGCGATGGAGGCGGCCCGGCGGGCCGCCCGGCCGGGCGATACGGTGCTGCTCTCGCCGGCATGCGCCAGCTTCGATCTTTTCGAGAACTACGAGCAGCGCGGGCGGATGTTCAGGCAGTGGGTGAAAGACCGCGCTGCCGACGGGGCGGGTGCGGAGCCGGACGCTGTTCGGACGGTGCCGGAGCGGGACCGCGTGCGGGAAAACGACATTGGCGACGGGGCGGACGCGGCGCGGCGCCTGCCCGGAGATTGTACGGACGCGGAAATGTCTGTAAAAAACGATGCGTAACCGATGGCTTGGGAACGTAATGGAATAAACGGGCAGCCCGCACGGCCGGAGCGCGGCACGGCCGGAGCGCGGCACGCGGGCGGGGAGGTGCAAGATCCCGAAAGAGTGCCGCATGACGGCAATGCGCGCGCCGACGACAGTTGGCTCTCCGACAGCGACCGGCGGGCGGGAGCCGGTCTGCGGCATGCGCCGGGGAGCGCCGGGGCCGGCCGGCAGGGCCGGCGGGATCGCGCCGACGGGCCGGACGAAGCGCCGTGGTACGACGCTCCGCGGCCGGCGGCATACGGCCGGGACGATGATCCGGAGCCTGCCCGCGGCGGATCGGACGGGAGAGGTTACGGAGCGCCTTACGGTTTCGGACGGACGGATGCGGACCGGCGTTCCGGAGAGACTGTCCGGGCCGGCGCGCGGGCGGCGGACGGAACGTCCGGATGCGCCGCAGCGGACCGGGACCGTGCCCGGACGGGTTTCGAAGGTTCCGGGGATTTCGCTTCCGGGGCGCGGCGCCGCACGCCGGGCGGCGGAAGAGACGCTGCGGACGCGCTCGGGGCGGAAGGGGACCGAAAGGCGGGAAATGCGGCCGATGCTTCGGGCGACCGTCCGCTGCGCATCTTCACGGGCGACCGCGTGTTGTGGATCATCGTCGCGGCGCTGGCCGTGATTTCGATCCTCGTGGTCTACTCCTCGACTGCGAAGATGGCCTACGACGCTCATGCGGCCCGCACCACGTCGCACTTTCTGAAGCAGCAGGTGATGATCCTCACGGTGAGTCTGGGGCTGATGATCGCGGTCCACAAGATCAACTGCCGCGTCTACAACCACCTCGCCGTGCCGGCCTACGTGCTGAGCGTGCTGCTGACGGCGGCCGTCTACTTCATCGGCGCCACGACCAACGGGGCGGCCCGCTGGATTCCGATCGGTCCCTTTCAGTTCCAGCCTTCGGAGGCGCTCAAGGTGGCCACGGTGCTCTTTCTCGCGCGGCAGCTCGCGGGCCGGCAGTCGAAGATCGACCGGATACGGATCGTCCCTTCGTGGCGGTTCTGGACATGGCGGAGCTCCCCCGCGCAGCGCAGGATCTGGCGCGAGGGGACGGTGCCGATCCTGCTGCCCGTCGTGCTCTCGTGTCTGGTGATCTTCCCGGCCCACACCTCGTCGGCCGTGCTGGTCTTCGCCGCTTCGTGGGTGATGATGCTCATCGGGCGGGTGCGGATCGGCGAACTGCTCAAACTCGTGGGCTGGGCCGCGGCAGGCATCGTACTGATTATGGCGCTCAATCTGGGCCGCAGTGAGACCGCCGAGGGGCGCGTCTCGACGTGGATCCATCTCTGGACCCGCTCGCAGACCGAAAAACCCATCGAACACCTCACCGACACGGAGCGCTCGATGATCGCCATACACAACGGCGGCATCTTGGGCAAAGGGGCCGGACAGAGCGACATACGCGTGGAGATGATCCATCCCGAGAGCGACTATGCCTATGCCTTCTTCGTCGAGGAGTACGGCATCGTGCTGGCCGCGGCGCTGCTCATGCTTTATCTTTGGATCTTCTTCCGCGCCATCGAGATCTTCCGCCGCTGCGGCACGGCCTTCCCGGGACTGCTGGTGCTCGGGCTCGCGCTGCTGATTACCTGTCAAGCCCTGCTGCACATCATGGTAACGGTGAACCTGATCCCCGAAACGGGGCAGACGCTACCCCTCATCTCGCGCGGCGGCTCGTCGGTGCTCTTCACCACGATCGCCCTCGGCATGATCCTCAGCGTCAGCCGCCAGAACGACGAACAATCGCACGACACTCCGAAAAACGAATCCATCTACGAAAAATAACGCAAAGCCTATGGCCGACGATATCCGACTGGACAAATACCTTTGGGCCGTGCGCGTGTTCAAGACGCGCAGCGATGCCGCAGACGCCATCCGCAACAACAAGGTTACGGTGAACGACGCTTATGCCAAGCCTTCGCGCGAGGTGCGGATCGGCGACCGCATCGCCGTGCGCAAACAGCGCGTAACGTACACCTACAAGGTGCTGGAACTCGTATCGAGCCGTCAGCCCGCCAAGAATGTGCCGCTCTATTGCCTCGATACCACGCCGCCCGAGGAGCTGGAGAAGCTCCGCACGCCGCACGAGACCCTCTTCGTCTTCCGCGACCGGGGCACGGGACGTCCCACCAAGAAGGAGCGCCGCGAACTGGACGGCCTGATGGAGGAGATCTGCCTCGGCGACGACGTGTAGCGTGCGGTCTTGTGCGGAGGACTGTCGCTCTCCCTCGGGCGGGGCGCAGTCCTGCGGGGAGGCCGGGCTGTGTCGGGAGCGGCGGGCGATGCGGCGGCGTGTTGCCGCCGCCGGCAGTTCGCCGCACCACAGCGGTTTCAGGCTCGTCGTTTCGGGCCGTGCGCACCGACGGCCGGACACGAACCGCAGACATGGGCGAGCGGCATCGGCGATACGACGGAATCCTGACGCCCCACCCGGTACAACCCGGACGGGGTTCGGTCCCGCCACCCGGCCCGGCGGAACCCTTCGCTGCGGGGCTGTCGGTTCCAAACCCTACATAACTTGGACAGAGAGGGGAAGTGCGTTGCATTTTTCCGGCCGTTTCCCACCTTTTGCATAGCCCGGACGAAGTTCGAGCCGGCGTTCAGCTCAGCGAAAACCTTCGCCTCGGGACACTCCTTTTCTCGCCCCGGCACAATCCGCACGGGGTTTTGCTTCGCCATCGGTTCGGCGAAACGGTTGGTTTGCACCCTTCGTTTGCTCGCCTCGGCAATTTCCGAACAAACTCGGATTGCGCCCGGCTGATCGAAACGGTGGTTTGCGCCGCCCGGATGCACGGCAAAACATCCCGCGGACCGCCCGCCCGGAACCGCCGGGCGGGCGGTCCGCGGGATGCGGAGCCGGAAACATGCAGTTCGCAAGGCGGCGAACGGCGGACAAATGCGACGCAGCCGGTCGGAACGACCGCCGCAAAGCGCGCGACCGACCGTAAAAAAGGGCTGTCTGACACTATAGTAGACAGCCCTTTTTTATTCGTACTGCTCGTCGGGAACTTTTCCGAATAGGCAATTCCCGGAGGATTGAAAAAACTTGTTAGCCCCCCCCCATATGCAAGCCGTTCGGCGGCTGCGACGATCACTTCTTGTTGAAGAGGTTCATCGTCCGCTCGGCTCCGATGGCGGCGAACGAAAGGACGGCGTCGCCGAAAACCTTCAGCCGCTCGGGGAGCAGTTTGCGCTCCTCGTCGGTCCATGTACCCAACACGTAGTCGATCTGCTGTCCGCGGGCGAAATTGCCGCCGATGCCGAAGCGGATGCGTGCATAGTCCTCGCGGCCGAGCAGTTCGGAGATGTTTTTCAGTCCGTTGTGGCCGCCGGAGCTTCCCTTCGTGCGCATCCGCAGCGTCCCGAACGGCAGGGCGATGTCGTCCGAAATGACGAGCAGATTCTCCGGCGCTATCTTCTCGGCATCCATCCAGTAGCGCACGGCCTTGCCCGAGAGGTTCATGTAGGTCGAAGGCTTGAGCAGAACGAGCGTGCGGCCCTTGTATTTCAGTTCGGCTACGGCGCCGTAGCGGGCTGCCGCAAAAGAGATGTTGGACGCCCCGGCGAGGGCATCCAACACATCGAAACCGGCATTGTGGCGGGTGTCGGCATATTCGGCGCCGATGTTGCCCAGTCCTACAATGAGGTATTTCATCGCAACGGCGGATTGTTATTTGGCCGCCGCCTCCGCACCGCGCGAAGCACGGGTTACGCGCACGGCGCACACGGCCGTCGAAGCGGGGGTTACGAATTTCAGACCCTCGATCTTCAGGTCGCCCACGAAGATGGTCTTGCCTACGCCCAGCTCGGTTACGTCCACGACGATCTCGTCGGGCAGCCGGTCGACCGGAGCGCTCACGACGAGCTTGCGGGCCGAAAGCACCAGCTTGCCGCCGACCTTGACGCCCTCGGCATTGCCGGTCAGACGCACGGGAATGGCGATCGAAACGGGCTTGCCCTCCTGAACGCGGTAGAAATCGAGGTGGAGAATCTCCTCGCGCACGGGGTGGAACTGCGCGTCGCGGAGTACGGCCTGCTCCTTCCGCCCGTCGATCGTGAATTCGACGATGTAGGAGTTGGGCGTGTAGATCAGGGGTTTCACGTCCTTGGGGTCTACGGAGAACGAAACGGTCTCGCCGCCCCCGCACAGTACGCAGGGCACCAGACCTTCGCGGCGCACCGCTTTGGCCGCCTTCTTGCCATACTCGTTGCGAGTCTTGGTTTCAATCGAAAGGGTTTTCATAATGTTTAGAATTTTAATGCGTTACCTTCGGCGGTTCTCAGTGCGGCCCCGAAAGCCGCACCCCATGCCGCCTGCTTCGGAGGGCAAAGATAGCAAATATTCTTCGAAATCAACGGATGCGGCGGATTATTTCCGCACTTCGCGGGGGTGCGAAGGGGAGGGGGCGACGCGGGCCGGAGCAGGTCGGTGCGGGAGGGTGTGCGGCAGGGCCGCGCTCCGGCGGCCTCCCCGCCGAGGTCCGTGAGACCCGCGAACCGCGGTGCCGGATGCACCGCCGGCAGGGCTCGGCCCGCATGCCCGGACCTCTCCAACCGGGTCGGAGAGCGTTTGTCCGGCAGGAGGTTTTCCGTCCCCGGTTCAACGGATAACGTTGAATTTCTTACGTCCGGTCCTCGCCCCGATACGGCCCGGACGAAGTTTCGGGTCGGCCCCATCCGGTTGAACGAAAAAGGTGAAAAATCTTATTTCCCGTTTCATTTGTCGATTGAATTTCCTAACTTTAACACGGATTCGGTCCCGTGCCGGCGATTGTCCCGAAAATCGAACCCGTTTCGCTAAGCCGAGGGCAGAGCCGAACTCGTTCGGACCGTATCGGGGCGAGGACCGGATGTAAGAAATTAGACGTCCGGTTCGGCAGATCGGCATACCGAAAAAGCGTTTCGACAGAGAGTGTTCGTCGGGGCGAGGACCGAATGTCGAACTATCTAAAAACTCTATGATTATGAAACATTTGCTGCAAATTTCGATCTGTCTTCTGCTGTTGTCGGGCGGGACGGAATCGGTGGCACGGACCGCCTCCGGCGAAACGTTTCGGACCGAAGAATCGGCCGGTGCGGAACGGACCGCACCGAAAAAGCGCCGTGCGAAAAAGGGGCCCAAGCGCCTCAAGGGCAGCGGTCGGTTCGTTACGCGCGCTGTCCCCTGCACGGGCGATTATGCCGCGCTCTGCGTCCGTTCCGGCGTGCGGGTTACGGTGGACCCTTCGGCGACGGAGATCCTCCTCACGGCCGACGACAATGCGATCGACTACGTAACCGCAGCCGCGGCGGACGGCTGCCTCGTGCTCGGATTCGAAGCGCGCGGTGTGCACGAGGTATCCGGCCTCACTCTGGAGGCCGTCGTGCCTGCTTCGGCCGACCTCGCGCGCATCGAGGTCTCTTCGTACGGCTCGGTGAAGTTTCTCGCTCCGGTCGAAAACGTCGCTTCGCTGACCCTCATGGGCGGCGGACAGGCCGAGGGCGCCTTTTCGGGCGAACGGATGACGGTATTCGTTTCGGGTTACGGCCGTTTTATGGGCCGTGTCGGCGTCAGCGGCGAGTGCGAGGTCGGCCTGTCGGGCGGCAGCCGGTTCGACGGGGACATCGAGGCGGACGAATTATCGCTGATGCTGAGCGGCTATGCCGAGTATGCGGGCGATGCGAGGGCCCGCAGCAGCAGAATCATGTTGACGGGCGGCAGCCGGTTCGACGGAGAGGCCGCACTCGAAAACTACGAACTGCAGCTCTCCGGATACGCCGAAATGCAGTGCGACCTGACCGGAGGGACGAAAGGCCGCATCTCGGTCGGCGGCGGCAGCAGGATCGGCGGCGCGGTCGAAACGGCCGAACTGGAAGTGATCGCCGGCGGTTATGCGAAGTTCGATGGTGGAATTCGGGCTCGGATGCTTCGGATGGAGTGCGCCAGCGGCAGTACGATGACGGCCACGTGCGACCTCGACCGTTTCGAAGCGGCGGCGAGTGGATACGCCAAGATCTATCTGCGAGGCGGCGGTCCGGTCGCTGAAGGCAGCGTGTCGGTCTGCGGCGGGGCTTCGTTCCGAGCGCCCGAGCTGGACGTGGCCGACTATCGCATCGAGGCGCGATCCTACGGCAAGGCCAGTGTCCGCTGCTCGCATTCGCTCTCGACGCGCACGGATTCCGGCGGACAGATCGACTTCGCGGGCGAGTGCGAGGTGCGCTCGTACGATCCGAACGTGCGGCGCAGATAACGGCGTTTCCGCGGTAGGCCGGACGGCGCTCCGGGCCCGCCCGAAGGATCGTTCCCGGGACGAGAAAGCGCCGTCCCTCTCCTTCGGAAACGAACGTCGCGTGCGACCCGGCCGCCGCGCCGCGACCTCGCCGGGTTGCAGCGCGGCGGCAAAACGTCTGTCCGAGGCGAACGCCTCCGCGGCAAAACGGGTGTGCAGCCGGACTTCGTTCGGGCATATGCCGCGGCGGCAAAACGGGCGGGACAAAGGAGGCGGATCCAGCGGTCGGAGCGCCGTTGCCCGCATGCCGGGACCGCATGTATGCGAGGGGGTGTCTAACAGTTTTTTTGACCTTCTGGGAATTGCGTGTTCGGGGAAGTTCCCGAGTAGCAGCAGTACGAATAAAAAAGGGGTGTCTGAAACGTGTTAGACAACCCCTTCGCTGCGGTTTCGCACCGCCGGTGTATCGGAGCCGCGAAGACAGCGACGGCACCGCGGATCACTCGATGCCGCTCAGACGTTTCTGCCATGCCCATGCCGAGGCGAGCGTCTGGTCGAGCGTGCGCTCGGCCCGCCAGTCGAGGCGTTCGGCCGCCAGCGCGGGATCGGCCCAGATGGCCGGTATGTCGCCCGCCCGGCGGCCGGCGATCTTATAGTCGACTTTCACGCGGTTGACCTGCTCGAAGCGGCGGATCAGTTCGAGTACGGAGACACCGCGGCCCGTGCCGATGTTGTAAACCTCGTAGGGGCGCACGTCTGCCCCTCCGGTCATGTGTCGGATGGCCGCCACATGGGCTCGGGCGAGGTCCCCGACGTCGATGTAGTCGCGGATGCAGGAGCCGTCGGGGGTCGGATAGTCGCCGCCGTAGACCGAGAGGCAGTCGCGGATGCCCGCGGCGGTCTGGGTGATGTAGGGCAGCAAGTTCTGCGGTACGCCGCGCGGCAGCTCGCCGATCAGGGCCGAGGGGTGTGCGCCGATGGGGTTGAAGTAACGCAGCGCGATGCCGCGCAATGCTCCGCCTCCGGCCGCGATCGCGTCGCGCAGGATGTCCTCGCAGATCTGCTTCGTGTTGCCGTAGGGCGACGCGGCCGGCCGACGCGGCGTACGTTCCGTGACGGGCAGTCGGCGGGGTTCGCCGTAGACCGTACACGACGACGAGAAGACGATGTTCCGGCGCCCGGTCTCGTGCATCAGCTCCACGAGATTCATGAACGAGAGGAGGTTGTTGCGGTAGTATTTCATCGGTTCGCGGAGCGATTCGCCGACGGCCTTCGACGCCGCGAAATGGATCGCCGAGCCGAATTCGTACCGGGTGAATATGCGCTCCAGCGCCTCTCTGTCGCAGCAGTCGGCCTCGACGAACGGCACGTCGCGGCCCGTGATCGCGCGCACGCCTTCGATCACGGCGACCTCGCTGTTCGAAAGATCGTCGACGAGCACGGCGTCGAATCCCGCGGCGATCAGTTCGACGGCCGTATGCGAGCCGATGTAGCCGGCGCCGCCCGTAACCAGAACACACGGTCTTTTCATGGGAATGGAGTTTTGTCGGGACAAAGATAGGGATAATGCGTGGAAAAAGCGCCGCAGACGGGACGGACATCCTGAAATTTGCGGGAGAGGCGTCGTTGGCCGCATACCGTGCCGTTCGTCCCGCGGGAGGGTCTCCGGAACGTTTTTCCATCGTCCGTTTCGCACCCGTCCCGTCGCAAAGGACCGGGATGGCCGCCGACGGCCGGAATAGGCCTTCATGGCGGCGGGACGGGGCGCAGTGTGCCGCACGCGGTCGAGCGGCCGACAGCGGCGGTGCGGGGGCGGCATCCATTCGCCGGAACCGGGCGCGACGCGCTGTGGCGGCGGACGCATGCCCGCCGGTCGAAGGCTTCTCGGGCCGCTCCCGCGGATGCGGCCCGTTCGCGCGCGCTGCGCAGGCCGCCTCGTACCCTGCCGGAAAGTATTCCGGAAGCGGTCGGGGGGCGCACGTCGCCGGCCGAGCCGACGCCCGCAACGGGTGCGGGTACCCGCGAGGCTGCGGCGTCGGCACGTCTGCAGGCGAGTGCCGCCGCATCTGCGCGATTCGTCCGCGTCCCGCCGTCCGGACGGCGGGGAACTGCCGGCGCCCTCGTCTCTTCGCCCTCGGCCGCACTCCGCCCTACCCGCGTTTTCAGCACAGTCGTTTGCAGCCGGCCGGCATACGCTGCGACCGGACATGCGGTTTGCCGCGGCGAGGGCGGAAGCCGCGAAACGAAGACGGGGCCGTCCGGAAGCGAGGGGGCTGTCCGACGAATCTCGGCCCCCCCTTCATCCGTACCGCCCGCCATCCGTGAGTTTTCCCGAAGAGGCGGTTCTCGGAGGGTTGATAAAACTTGTCGGACAGCCTCCGCGCGGAGGCCGGAGCGTTCTACTCCGAGAGGGTGTAGTCCCCGGCCTCGGCCCGCACGACGGCCTGAAGCTCTTCGAGCGATTTGGCTTCGCCGGCGAACTCCACCGAGGCTACGGGCGGATCGAGCGTAACGACGGCCCGCACGCCGGCGATGCCGTTCAGCGCTTTCTCGACATGCGCACGGCAGTGGCCGCACGTCATGCCTGCTACTTTGTACTCTTTTTTCATGATTTTGACGTTATTGTGGTCTGTTCGTTCGTTCGGCGAAATCTTGGCCGCCTCCGACGCCGGCAGGGACGCGGCGGAATCCGTCGCTCCGCGCGCCTCGGCCGTAGCCCGGGATGCGAGGGCGGCAGCGGGCTCGGCGGCGTCGGGCCGGGAGCCGGAAGCGGCCGCCGTCGGATCGGCTGCGCGCTCCGGCGGTGCGGCGGATGCGGAAGCCGGAGCGGATGCGGTGCCGGCGGTCGGAACGGCGATCCGCTTGCGATTGAGCCGCAGGCTGTTCGCCACGACGCTGACGCTGCTGAAGGCCATTGCCGCGCCGGCGATCATCGGGTTGAGGAGAAACCCGCACAGGGGATAGAGGATGCCGGCGGCGACGGGTACTCCGATGAGGTTGTAGATGAAGGCCCAGAAGAGGTTCTGGCGTATGGTGCGCACCGTGAGAGTCGAGAGGCGCAACGCCTCGGGGACCCGCAGCAGGTCGGAGGAGACGATCGTCATGCCGGCGGTCTCCATGGCGATGTCGCTGCCGCCGCCCATGGCGATTCCCAGATCGGCCTCGGCCAGTGCGGCGCTGTCGTTGATGCCGTCGCCGACCATCGCCACGCGGCGCCCGCGGGCCTGCAGCTCCCGCACGAAGGCGGCCTTTTCGTGCGGCAGCACTCCGGCGCGGTAGCGGTCGATGCCCGCAGCCGCGGCGACGGCCCGTGCTGCGGCTGCGTGGTCGCCGGTGAGCATCCAGACCTCCGTGCCGGCTGCGCGCAGTGCGGCGACGGCCTGAGCCGACGAAGGTTTGATCCGGTCGGCGATGCCTGCGACGGCCAGCGCCCGATCCTCCGAGGCGAACCAGACGAGGGTTTTGGCTTCGTCCGACAGGCGGGCCGCCTCGCGCTCCAGCTCCGCCGGAACGGCGACCCCGCGGCCGTCGACGAGCCGGCGGTTGCCGGCATAGTAGGTCCGGCCCCCTATGCGGCCCGAGACGCCCGCTCCGGTGAGGCTCTCGAACGCTTCGACCTGCGGAGAGAGGCTGTCGCCGCAAGCACCGGATTCCGGTGCCGCCTGCGGGGTTCCGCTCTCTCCGGCCGATGCGCCGACGCGCCGATGCAGGAGCGTATCCGATTCGCACGCTCCGGCTTCCCCGTCCGGCCCGGACACTGTCCGTGCGGCTCCGTCTTGCACGGGCCGGAATCCGGTGCGGGGTGCGGCGGAGGCAGGCGTACCGTCGAAATACCGCACGACCGCCTCGGCCAGCGGATGTTCCGAACGCCGTTCGAGCGCGGCGAAAATCGCGGCGCTCTCCCCGGGTGCGTCGTGGGCCCACGCCAGATCGCTCACGGCCGGACGGCCTTCGGTCAGCGTGCCCGTCTTGTCGAGCACGACCGTATCGACCCTGCGTGCGGTTTCGAGGCTCTCGGCGTTTCGGATGAGGATGCCGTTCCCGGCTCCCTTGCCGATCCCCACCATGATGGCGGTCGGCGTGGCCAGCCCCAATGCGCAGGGGCAGGCGATGACGAGCACCGTAACGAGTGCCAGAAGGCCGTGCGTCAGACCCTCCGCGCCGCCGAAGAGCATCCACGCCCCGAACGAGAGCAGGGCCACGGCGATGATCGCGGGCACGAAAACGCCGGCGATCCGGTCGACGAGCTGCTGCACGGGGGCCTTGCTGCCCTGCGCCTGCTGCACCATGCGGATGATCTGCGAGAGCATCGTGTCGCGCCCGACTTTCTCGGCCCGGAAGCGGAATGCGCCCCGCTGGTTGACGGTGCCGGCGAAGACGGGGGCGCCCGCTTGTTTGGCCACGGGAAGCGGCTCGCCGCTGAGCATGCTCTCGTCCACGTGGGACGCACCGTCGACGACGGTGCCGTCCACGGGGATGCGCTCGCCCGGGCGGACGGCGATCAGGTCGTCGGGACGGATTGTCTCGACGGGCACGGTCCGCTCGCCGCCGGGCGTGCAGAGCGTAACCGTGCGGGGCCGGAGGCCCATCAGTTTGCGGATGGCCGACGAGGCGTCGCCCTTGGCCCGCTCCTCCAGCAGACGCCCCACGAGGATGAAGGCCACGATGACGGCCGAAGCCTCGAAATAGACGTGGGGTTCGATGCCGCGCGCGAGCCAGAACGCGGGGAAAAGCAGGTTGAAGAGACTGAACAGCCACGCCACGCCCGTGCTGAGCGCGACGAGCGTGTCCATCGTGGCCGATCCGTGCCGCAGCTGGCGCGCGGCATTGACGAAGAAGCCTCGGCCCAGCCAGAAGACGACCGGCGCCGAAAGCAGGCACATCACGAGGCCGGCATGGGGCGCGTGCATGAAAAACATCCCCACGACCGCCACGGGCAGTGCGAGCGCCGCGGCCCACACCGTGCGGCGGCGGAGCGAGGCGAGGCGGCGCGCGTGCTTCCGCTCGGCGGCGTCGGGGTCCTGCGCCTCGTCGCGGATCAGCAGATCGTAGCCGGCGCGGCGGACCGCCTCGCGCAGCGTTTCGGGCGACGCGAGCGTCGGGTCGTAGGCCACGACGACTTCGCCCGACGCGAAGTTGACCGAGGCTTCCGCGACGCCCGCGGCCCGGCCGAGGGCTTTGTCGACCCGTGCGGCGCACGAAGCGCAGCTCATCCCCGAGACGGGAAAGGTTTCCCGGACGATACGTTTTTCCGTCATCATGCGAAATCTTTTTTTTACGGAACAAAGATAAGTCCGGAGCCGCCGGCCGCTCTTACGGAATTCCGGAAATGTTTTACGGAATTTCCCCCGGACGGCGCACCGGGCGGTCCGGCCGCAAAGGCCGTGCCCGGAACGGGTTCCGACAGCCGGGGCTGCGGAGGGGGCGGATCCGCCGTTCGCAAAAGCGGAGCATTGCGCGGCATCGCACGGAAGGGCCGTGCGCATGAGGCTGCTTTCGTCTGCGGACGGGAGCCTCCGGAAGCCGCCGGTGCCGCACACGCCGGCGGGAGGGGGGCTGCGAGCGCCGCACGCCCCGACCGGGCGGCGCGGGCTGCCGGCAAGACGCGGAAGGCCGGCAAGTGCGAATTTCCGGCTGCATACGGTTGCCGTGCGGACGGGTGCAAGCGCGGGCGGACGCACGAAACCGCGGCTTGCGAACGCGGCGGGAAAGGGCCCGGACGGCTGCCGAGGCGCGGCGCCGCACCGCAGCCCGATCCGCCCGAAGCCGAGGGGCCCGGACGATTGCGGCGTGCGGGCCGTGCATCCGTGTCCGCAGGACCGCGTGGGCGGATCGCGGGCCGCGGATTCGCTGCTCGCTCGCCGCCGCGGACGGGGACGCTGCCCGTTGCGGAGCGGATGATGTTACGATTCGTAACTTCGAACTGCAATTTTCAGACGAAGCATCGTATTTTTATAAAATTTTTCATACCTTTGCTAATAAATCGACATGAATTCGCCCCGATTTCTATTAAAACATTAAGATACTATGTACGGTAAAATCAAAGAGCACTTACAAAACGAACTCGCCGAAATCAAAGCGGCCGGGCTTTACAAGAACGAGCGGATCATCGAGTCGCCCCAGCGGGCCGAGATCGAGGTCGGCGGACGCAAAGTGTTGAACTTCTGCGCGAACAACTACCTCGGACTTTCGGACAATCCGCGCCTCATAGAGGCTGCCAAACGGGCGATGGACGCGCGCGGATACGGCATGTCGTCCGTGCGTTTCATCTGCGGCTGTCAGGATATTCACAAACAGCTCGAAAAGGCCATCGCCGACTATTTCGGCACGGAGGATACGATCCTCTACGCCGCCTGCTTCGACGCGAACGGCGGCGTGTTCGAGCCCCTCTTCACGGAGCAGGACGCCATCATCTCCGACGCGCTGAACCACGCTTCGATCATCGACGGCGTGCGTCTGTGCAAGGCCGTGCGCTACCGCTACGCCAACGCCGACATGGACGAGCTGGAGGAGTGCCTCAAAAAGGCGCAGGCGCAGCGCTTCCGCATCATCGTAACGGACGGCGTCTTCTCGATGGACGGCAATGCCGCGCCGCTCGACCGGATCTGCGCGCTGGCCGAGCGGTACGACGCGCTGGTGATGGTCGACGAGTGCCACTCGGCGGGCGTTCTGGGCAGGACGGGCCGCGGCATTACGGAGCTCTACGACCTGCGCGGGCAGGTCGACATCCTCACGGGCACGCTGGGCAAGGCTTTCGGCGGCGCCGTGGGCGGCTTCACCACCGGCCGCAAGGAGATCATTGACATGCTGCGTCAGCGTTCGCGCCCCTACCTGTTCTCGAACTCGCTGCCCCCCGCCGTGGTCGGCGCCTCGATCGAAATGTTCCGCATGCTCGGCGAGAGCGACGAACTGCACGACCGTCTGGTGGCCAACGTGGAGCACTTCCGCAAGGGCATGATGGAGGCCGGATTCGACATCAAACCCACGCAGTCGGCCATCTGCGCCGTGATGCTCTACGACGCCAAACTGTCGCAGGACTTCGCCGCGAAGCTGCAGGACGAGGGGGTGTTCGTTACGGGATTCTACTATCCCGTGGTGCCGAAGGGGCAGGCCCGCATCCGCGTGCAGGTCTCGGCCGGACACACCACCGAGCAGCTCGACCGCTGCGTCGCCGCCTTCATCAAGGTCGGCCGCGAACTCAACGTAATCAAATAATCTAATACTCCGAATACATTGGCCAAAGCGACATTGGATGCGATAGACCGCAAGATCCTCAAATTCCTCATCAAGAACGCCCGCATGCCTTTTCTGGAGATCGCCCGCGAATGCGGCATCTCCGGCGCTGCCATCCACCAGCGCATCCGCAAACTCGACGAGTCGGGCGTCATCCTCGGCAGCCGGCTCGTCGTCGATCCGAAGATGCTGGGATTCGATGTCTGCGCCCATATCGGCATCAGCCTCAACGATCCGCAGCTTCTCACGCAGACTATGGAACGGCTCAAAAAGGTGCCCGAGATCGTGGAGTGCCACTTTGTTACGGGGGCCTACAACATCCTCGTGAAACTCTACTGTCTGGATAACGAGCATCTGATGAAGACCATCTTCGAAAGCATTCTCAGCATTCCGGGCATCACCACGACGCAGACCTACATCTCGTTGCAGGAGGCGTTCCAGCGGCAGGTGAACGTCGATTTTCTGGAGGAGTAGCCGCACGCTGAACGCGCATGAAAGGCGCCCCGGCTTCGTTCGAAGCCGGGGCGCCTTTCATGCAGGAACCGGAACCCGAGGTTCCGGTTTTCCCGGATCGGACTCCGCCAGCGTCCGCAGCGCCTCAGTCTGCGAGGCATTGCGCGGCGCATGCCGTAAGCGGGGCGACCGTTCCGACGGCGGGCGCCCCGCTTTCGCGTGACGGCGGAGCCCGTCCGGCAATCCCCGCCTTCGGAGGAATATTGCGCGGCCGGATCGGCCGGCCGAAAGGGCTGCACGGTCGGCCCCTTCTTACGCGCGGATACGGGGGCTCCGCATGCGCCGGCCGTCCGGGCTGCCGGGGCGGAACGGGCGGAGCGGCATCGCCGGCCGTCCCGGAAAGCTGCGGAGGCGAAGAATCGCTCCGGGACCGGCGGAGCACCCCCCCCCGCCCCTTTCCGGCGGCATGCGGAGAG
>NZ_FCNT01000104.1 GCF_900021155.1 Alistipes sp. CHKCI003 | reverse complement strand
TCTGGCCTCTTCCGAATCCGGCATGGGTATCGCCTACAATCCCGAGCAGGGTTTCGTGCAGGGCAAAATCTACGATCCCGCCACGGGACGTTTCCAAAAAGAGTTCGACCTCGATGCGATCGAGCAGACGGCCAGCACGGCGCAGCAGGCGGCCACGAACGCCGAGGATGCAGCCAACACGGCGCAGCAGGCGGCGGATTCCGCGTCCCGCAAGGCTCAGGAGGCGAAGGACTACATCGACAACACGCTTCCGGGGGAGTTCGCCCGGAT
>NZ_FCNT01000105.1 GCF_900021155.1 Alistipes sp. CHKCI003 | reverse complement strand
GTAAATATCTGCGGCGGTTGGATGCGGCGGTTGGATGCAGCGGTTGGATGCGGCGGTTGGATGCGGCGGTTGGATGCGGCGGTTGGATGCGGCGGTTTCTGCGTAGTGCGACCTCCCGGTGCGGGGCTTTGTGCGGCGGTTCGAGTGGGACCGCCGCCTGAAGGCGGCGGATGTGATCCGGCAGGTCGTGCGGTTCGGCGGCGGCTTCTCGGTGCGACCTTTCGGTGCGGCCTCGCGGTGCGGCCGATGGGCGGCCGACGGTCAGCGGGGAGGCTTGGGATGCGGAATTTCGTTTTTAGGAGGAGTATTGGTGGGGGATCTTTGTGGCGGTTCTTCGGACGTGTAGTCCGGCCGACGAGGGGCGGAGGAGGCGGATTTTACGGTTCGGCAGCGGCTTCGAGGTGTGCGGAGCAGTCTGCTGCGCAACCGGTCGAAGAGCCGATGCGACGGCGGCAGAGTACGTTCGGGCGGATTTTGCGGTTTCGCACCGGCGACTGCGAAATACGGATTGCGGCTCTCACCCCCCCCTCTGCCGGGCGTGAAAAATATTTTCGGATGCGGGGATAATGTACTATATTTGTAGAAAGCGAATGTTATGACGTGGGATTTCATTCTGAGATTGTTCGTAGCCGGTGCATTCGGCACCGTGATCGGGCTCGACCGCGAGTACAGGGTCAAGGATGCGGGTTTCCGCACCCATTTCCTCGTTTCGCTCGGCAGCGCTTTGATTATGATCGTCTCCCAATACGGCTTTTCCGAGATTCTGACCCGGCCGGGCGTAGGGCTCGATCCCAGCCGTATAGCGGCGCAGGTCGTGAGCGGCATCGGCTTTATCGGGGCGGGCACGATCATCTTCCATCGCCAGATCGTGCGCGGACTGACTACGGCCGCGAGCCTATGGGCCACGGCCGGAATCGGTCTGGCGGTCGGCGCGGGGATGTATGCCGTGGCCGCTGCCGCGACCGTGCTGACCCTCGTTGCGCTCGAAGGGCTGACGCTGATCTTCCGCGGGCTGGGTTTGCGGCGCACGCTCGTGGTCTTTTCCGCACCCGGAAAAGAGAGGATCGGTGCCGTGCTCGATCAACTGAAGACGGGAGCCTACACCATTCTCTCGTTCGAAGTTTCGCCCGACCGGGATGCCGAAGGGGGCTTCTATCGTGCCACGCTCGTCATACAGGCCCGCACGCCCCACGACGGCAACCGTTTTCTCGACGTGCTGCGGGCCGACCCCGACATCACGATCGAACGGATCGCGTGATGCAGACGTGCGGCAGACGTGCGGCAGACGGCCTCTCCATGACAGGATCATATGTCCGTGGGGAGGCGCCGCGGGCGGACGTGTCGCGGCATGAGCGAGGGGGGGGGAGCGCTCTTGGTGCATCGGAGCTGCCGCGGTATCCGCGGAAAGCTCGGGAACGCCGCTTTGCGGACATCGCCGTGCGGACGTCAGAAATAACGGTGTATTTCTCGCAGCAGCGAGTCTTTCGATAGATCGGCCGGGTTGGTGCCGATCACGCCTTCGGGGACGGGTTCGCCCAGTTTTTCGAACAGCCTTCGCCAGAAGTCCGGCAGGCGCCCCGCCGAATCGCGGAAATTCATCGGACGGGCGTGAAAAAGTTTCGCGCCGTGTCTGTCGAGGTAGCTCTCCCAGACCAGTTCGCTGCAATACATCTTTCCGTTTGCGGGCAGGTACGAATAGTCGTAGGGCTGTCCGAGGTACTTCAGCGAGCGGACCGCGGCACGTGCGGCGATGTCCGTCGTATCGCGCAGCCGCATTGCGACGACTGCGGGCCGTCCGTCGATTTTCCCCGAAGCATCGAGAAATTCGGTCAGCGATACGATCCTCACGCCGCCTCGTCCCGAGGCTTCGATGACCGAATCGCTTTTCGCACCGCCGAGACAGATGGCTACATGCGAGAATGGATAGGGCTCTTTCTCGGCGGTCGCTGCCGTAATCGCGTCCGTCATGGCCGACGCTTCGTTGATCTGGAAGAGCAGGTCGCCCGCCGCGGGCCGGAAGGTGCGGCCGGCGCACGAAAGAGCGAAAAAAAGTATACCTATATATAATAATATTCGTTTCATTCGCGTATTCTATATGGGCGGATAAAGGTAGGAAAAAATATCGAATGTTAATGCGTTGAGACTTAGTTAAGTGTAAATCCGGACAAAATATTTTGTGAAAAAAGTGTGAAATTTATTTGGAAGTTTCGACCGAAACGCCTTATCTTTGCACCCGCTTCGAGAGAGAAACACCGCTCGAAAGCGACAAACGGCTGGTTCTGAAAAAGTTTGAAAAAAGTTCCTAAATCTTTTGGAGATTCGGAAATTTGACTTACCTTTGCACCCGCTTCGGGTATGACACTAAGGTCTGAAGCGGAGTTGAAAAGGTTCTGAAAAATTTTTGAAAAAAGTTTCAAAAAGATTTGGTGGTCTCGAAAAAAGGTTTTACCTTTGCACCACTTTCCGCTTGAAAATATCGGCGGACGGAACGAAGGAAACGATCGAACGATCGGAACCGGGAAACGAGAAAGTTCTTATAGAAATATACGGACACGTTCTTTGAAGTATTTGAGCAGCAAAAGTTTATCCGCTCTCGCAAGAGAGCGATTTCAAACAATACCTTTGAGATAAGAGCGAAAGATCTAAACAAAACAATTTCATACAATGGAGAGTTTGATCCTGGCTCAGGATGAACGCTAGCGGCAGGCTTAACACATGCAAGTCGAGGGGCATCATTGGAGTAGCAATACTTCAGATGGCGACCGGCGCACGGGTGCGTAAC